>JAIVJI010000112.1 GCA_020200135.1 Acidobacteriota bacterium
GTCTCGGGGCTCTTCCGCATGACCATCTGGAACCAGACGATACCCGACCACCTGCGCGGCCGCCTCGCGGGCGTCGAGGTGGTGAGCTACACTACCGGGCCGCTGCTCGGCAACGCCGAGGCCGGCGTGGTCGCGGGGCTCTTCGGCGTCCGCGCTTCCATCGTCTCGGGCGGCGTGCTCTGCGTGGCGGGGACGGCGCTGCTCTCGCTCCTGCTCCCGCAGCTCATCAGGTACGACGGGCGCGAAGGTCTCAGGCGCAAGCGCGCCGAGGAGGAGGCGCGCGCCTCGCGGGAAGAGTCCGGATGAAACGACTGCGGCTGGCGGCCCTCCTCCTCGTCCTCGCGGCGGCGCTCGGCGCGCTCTACTACGAGTTCGCCGGGCGCGTCCGCGTCGAGACCGTGCGGATGCCGAGCGCGCTGCTCGGGCGCGAGGTCGCCTACAGGGTCGTGCTCCCGCCCGGCTACGGCCTCGTGACCGCGCGCGCGCGGCGCTACCCCGTGCTCTACCTCCTGCACGGCTGGGGCGGCAACTACGACTCGTGGCTGTCGCGCAGCTCGCTCGTGAGCTACGCCGCCGAACACCAGCTCATCGTCGTCACGCCCGAGGGCGGGAAGGGCTGGTACACGGACGCGCCCGGCGGCGAGCCTTACGAGTCGCACCTGCTGCGCGAGATCGTGCCGGACGTGGACGCGCGTTTCCGCACCAACGCCAACCGGCGCGGGCGCGGGGTCGCGGGCTACTCGATGGGCGGCTACGGCGCGCTCAAGCTGGGCTTCAGGCACCCCGAGCTTTTCGCCTTCGCGGGCTCGACGAGCGGGGCGCTCGACGCCGCCTCGCGCGCCGACGACGAGTCGCTCGCGCGCGCCTTCGGCGGGGCGAACAGTCCGGCGCGCTTCGAGAACGACCTCCCGCGTCTCGCGCGCGAGTTCCCCGAAGCGCGGCGCGGCGCGCTGCCCTTTCTTTACCTCGACTGCGGGCTCGGCGACGACTGGCTGGCGGTCAACCGCGACTTCGCCGCGACGCTCACCGCGCGCGGCATCGCGCACGAGTACAGGCAGCGGCCGGGCGGCCACGTCTGGCCCTACTGGGACGCGCAGGGTCGGGAAATCCTCCGCGTCGCCTCCGACGCGCTCGCCGCGCCCGAGTGAGCGGCGCGCGCCAACTTTAAAAAGGTCGAAGATGAATAGAACGACACGCACACTGCTCCTGCTGACGGCGCTGCTCATCCAGGCGGCCGCCGCCCGCGCGCAAACACCCGCGACGCCCGCGCAGGCGCGCCCCGCCGCCCCCGCCGAGAAGAAGGACGAGAAGAAGGACGAAGCGCCGCGCCGCCACGAGACCGTGCCGGCGCTTCCGCACCGTCGCCTCGCGCGAGGGGCGCGCGGTGGCGGGGCTCTCGATGGGCGGCTACGGCGCGCTCAAGTTCGGGCTCAAGCACCCGGCGCTGTTCGCCTTCGCCGGCTCGATGAGCGGCGCGCTGGGCGCGGCCTCCTGGCTCCCGGACGAGCGGATACTCCCGTTCGTCCGCCCCTCCATCGCGCGCGCCTACGGCCCGGCCTCCGAGCCCGACAACGGGACGCGCAGGGCCAACGACATCTTCCGCCTCGTGCGCGAGCTGACGCCCGAGCGGACGCGCGCGCTCCCCTTCCTCTACCTCGACTGCGGGACGGAAGACTTCCTCCTCGGCGGCAACCGCGACTTCGCGGCGCTGCTCGTCGAGAAGAAGGTGCCGCACGAGTTCCGACAGCTCCCCGGCGGCCACACCTGGCCCTACTGGGACAGGCAGGTGCGTGAGGTTCTCCGCCTCGCCGCCGAGAGGCTCGCCGCCCCGGCCGACGCGAAGGCGGCAGGACAATAAGGTCAGGGCCACCCGCTACCACGGGTGGCCCTGACCGCTACGCCGCTGTAGCCCTGGACGCAGCCCCGCGCAGGATGAAACCAACCGCGATTTAGACGTGCGTCGTCTAAATTCAAGGTGGGATTGCCATGATTCACGTTTGAATGGTGATGGTTCACACTCGAATAATGATTATTCGAGTGTGCGTCGCCGCGATTCAAGCGTGAATCGTGACGGTGCAGACTCGAATCGTCGTCGTTCACACTTGAATCGCTACAAAGCAGACTTGAATCGCCGCGATTCGAGTCTGCTTTGGAAGAGTCGAGACGCACACGGCAGCCCGTCCGGCGCGCATAAGCTTAACTATGGCCGGGGTTTACGGCCACGTGCGCGGGGGAGGCCGCGCCGATAAAAAAATCGTTGATTCGACACGGCTTTTGGCGTTATCCTCCCCCGCATTCACCAGCAGGGTGCCCCGAACCTCACACGACCGCAACTTCTGACCCTCAGACAGGAGACCTCAGAATGCCTAAAATCAAGCTCAATCTGAGAAGCCTACCCATCCCCGAAAAGCTCACGCGCGCTCAACAGATCGTCGCGGCCTTGACGGGCAACGCCAACTTCACCGCGCCGCACCCTTCGCTCGCGGAAGTGACCGCGGCCATCGACGGACTCGACGCGGCCGCCAACGCCGCTCGCGCCGCACGGCTTGAGGCGCGGCGGCGCACGGCCGCGCAGGCCGTCAAGGAGGAGGAGCTCGACCGCATCATGACGCAGGTGGCCGCTTACGTCGAATCGGTCGCGGGAGGCGACGAAGGGCTCATCCTCAGCGCGGGGCTCGACGTGCGCGCCAGCAACGCGCCCGACGGCTCGGCCCCCGCGGCGCCCGAGACCCTGACGGCTACAACGGGGAACCACGAGGGCGAGATAGAACTCTCGTGGGACACCGTCCGCGGCGCGCGCTCCTACGTCGTCGAGCGCACCACGGACCCGCAGACGGCCGGCTCCTGGACGCAGGCCGGCGTCTCGCCGCGCTCCTCGCTCATCATCGAGGGGCTCGACAGCGGGAAGCGCTACCACTTCCGCGTCGCCGCCGTCACCTTCAACGGCCAGAGCCCCTGGAGCAACCAGGTGGTCAAGGTCGCCCCGTAACCCACACACACCACACGCACACCAACACCAAAGGCGGGCGCCCCAGCGGGGGCGCCCGCCTTCAACTTGCCCCGCCCCCGCCGCGGCCTTACCATCAACGCCGAACCGCTCGGCCTTTCAGGCCCTCTTACGTAGTTTGACCGAACGGCTCGGCTTTCGCAGCCCCATTACGTAGTTTGACCGAACGATTCGGCTTTTCATGCACTATTACGTAGTTAAGCCGAACCATTCGGCAAAATAGTAGTTAGATTTCTACATATCAGAGGAGGAGACAATGTCATTTACGAATCAGCTAAACGAGGCCGTCCATCAGGTCTTGCAGGAATATAATCTTACCTATTTGAAGCTTGAGGATGAAATTACTATTCCAGACTTAAGAGACCAAGTACCTATAAAACTTGCAATCGACTCCGGCCCTGAAAACGCTGATCTTCTTTCCGGCCCTAAGAGCATCCATCTTCTTATAGACCTCCCGGCCATCATTGCGAGTGGAGAGCCTATTACTACCGAGACCTTCAAGCAGCAAATAGTTACCCAGCTAGGAGCTTTGGGAATTACACCGAAGCATATTTTCGCTACTCAAATCGCCTTTCCCGTTCTGGGCGAGAATGGCGAAACCGTAATAATCGGCATTCGAGGTAACACGGGCGAAGAAATTATTCTTGAGCTTCCTATAAGCGGGGCGCAGTTTATTATTGGTGAGTTGCGAAAGCTTCTCACTGATAGTGAAGTCTCTGATGAAGCATAGCGTTATGAATCCAAATCCGAAATCTAACAAGCGCATGCACGCGACCCGCGACACGAGTCATGTCATGTACACTCAACGGGGCCGGCGGGCGCGTGATGCGCGGCGTTGTGCCGCCTCAAATGCTGCGTTTGTGAGATAGTCTTTTGCAATGAATTTCAAAACTCGATTGTTCGTAATTTTGTGGTTAGCTGGCTTCGTGGGAGCTCTCTCGGTGTTATTGATTGACTTGGATGCGCTGATAAAAATCCTGCCTATTCCGCCGGGAACAGAGATTCCGCCAATTACTCCGGCGTTGAAACTTTTGACACCGGTTCAACCGGCGGTTCTTTTGGCGGTTGCAGTTCTGGTCGGAGTTGTTCTTGCTTCAAAAGTCGGGTTGTCGTCGCCAGTGGCGGAAGCGGCGGCGAGCGGCGGCGATTCGATTTCAGCCTTAAAGCCGCAAATCGTTCCGGGCATCGTCGGCGGTTTGGCGGGCGGTGTTTCCCTTATCCTAATCGCTACCGTTCTGAAACCGTTTTTGTCGCCTGAAGTTTTGGCACGACTCGGCGAGTTCGGCAAAGTTCTTCCGCTTCCGACGCGCCTGCTCTACGGCGGCATTATCGAAGAATTGCTGTTGCGCTGGGGATTGATGACGTTGCTGGTGTGGGCGGCGTGGCGGCTTTTTGAAAAGGGACGCGGACAGCCGAAGCCCTCTTATTTTGTCGGTGCGATTCTGGGTTCATCGCTACTGTTCGCCACCGGTCATCTGCCTCTCGCTTTTATGTTGTTTCCCGAACCGACGTTTGCTTTGATTGTGTTCGCTATCGTCGGCAATTCAGCCTTCGGCTTGATTGGGGGGTATCTTTACTGGAAGAAAGGGCTTGAGTCAGCGATGATTGCTCATGCGCTAACGCACGTCGTAATGTTCGCGGCGAGTTACTTCGGAGCGTATTTTTAGTTTTGCCGTTTGTCGCTTTGCTACGCAGGGCGGCACAACAAGTCCTTGCAGCCGACCGCCCGACAGCGTGCTTCTCATACTCGTCTTTGCAAATCAGGTTAAAGGCTGCTCGCGGGCGGCGGCTGAAGTCCGGCGTTAGGTTCACAAAGTCTGCAAGCCTGTCATATGGACTCTCACATGAAAACGAATCACGAGAACTGGGTGGCGTTCGACGTCATGGGCAGCGACGCAAAAGTAGAGCGAGGTAGGGCTGTGACGGCTGAAGCTGAAAACAGCGCCCCTCCCTATTGGTTTTCAGGTGATACAACGATCACTCTTGGCGCGTCAAAGAAGAAGCAAGACAAGCTCGTCGGTGAAACAGTCGCCCGCTGGGATATGTTCGTCGATCCTAGCGCTATTCATCGCTGTCAGCGGGGATTCTTGGTCATCGCTTGCTTGCGGTATTTTGGCGGGCTTCATTCATATCGAAAACGCGCCCGAGCAGATATTTGGTTAAACGAGCAACAGATTGATGGTTTTGCCCTGAGCATCATTCCTCCGAACCACACCGATTACTTTCATCGCCCGCCAATGCCGGACGTCCCCTGCGTTTCAGGCTTCCGGGATTGCCAAACGGTTTATGCGTGGCCAATTCAGAAGAATGTGCTTCACCCTGACGGCCATCAATCCGTCAAGGTCAGAATCGACAGGGATGTGCGATGGGACATCGATTTTGTGGCGTTGGTCCTTCAGGAAGGAGATGTTTCGCATAGGGTATTCCTTAGTCACAATTGGGAAGATAAGCCAACTGCGAGGGCTCTGGCCGCAAAATTATCGGAGCGAGGAATTGGCGTATGGCTTGACGAGGCTGAGATCAGGCTTGGCGATTCTCTAATCGAGAAGATTCGGGATGCGATTGATACGGTTGATTATGTAGCCGTCCTGCTTTCAAAGAACTCAGTCAACTCTGAGTGGGTGAAACGCGAAGTCGATATTGCCATGAACCAGGAGATTGCACGTAAGCGAGTCAAGGTGCTCCCAATTCGCCTTGATGACTGCGCCCTTCCTGGCTTCTTGGTCGGGAAGCTATACGCTGATCTCCAGTCCCCGGAGCAGTTCGATAGAGTGGTTGCCATGATTGAAGCAAGGATGCGAACCTAACAACGGCAGGCACCCGACCCGCGACACGCTGCTTCTCATATTGAGCAAATGGGCTGATGGGCGTGTTGCGGTTAAGTGTGGTGACCGCGCGGGCGACGGGGTCGGAAACGTCCGCGGTGTCGGGTGGCTCTGAACCTTTGAGGTAGAAGACGGGTGAAGCAGACAGGCGACGCGGGGCGAGACGCGGAAGGTTCGACCCGTCCGGCGCGGCGGCGTCTGTTCGTCGCGCTGCTCGCCGCCGCGTTTCTCTTCCGGCTGGGTTACGGGCTGTGCGGGCAGTTCCAGGACGCGGACACGAAGCAGGTCTACCTGCTCGGGCTCAAGTTCTACGCGACGGGCGCGTGGCCCTACTTCGGGCCGGACGTAGTGTGGGGCGAGATGCAGATACCGGGCGCCTTGCAGGCGCTGCTCGTCGGCCTGCCCCTGTACGCGCTCCCGCTGGCCGAGGCGCCCTACGTGCTGCTCGGCCTCGTCTCTTTCGCGAGCCTGTGCCTGTTCGCGTGGTACTGCCAACGCCGGCTGCCGAGTCTTCCGCGCTGGTTCGTCTGGGGCTGGCTGCTGACCTCGCCGTGGACGCTCAACCTCTCGACCGTCATCTACAACCCTTCTTACATGCTGGCGGGCGGCATCCTCTTCTTCGTCGGCGCGCTCGAGGTCTTCCCCGTAACGCGGCGCAGGCTCCTCCCCCCGAGACTCGCCAACGCGTCGATGGGCTTCGCGCTCTTCTGGTCGATGCAGTTGCACTTGTCGTGGGTCGTGCTCGCGCCTTACGCGCTGGCGGCGCTGGCGCTCCAGTTCCGCGAGGGGGCGCGGCGCGGACTCGCGGCGCTCGCGTGGTTCGCGGCGGGCGCGGCGCCCGCGGCGGCGCTGCTCGTCCCGACCTATCTGAAGTACGGGCCGGGGGCCGGGGCGACGGCCGGGTCCGTCCGCTTCAACCCCGAGAACCTGTCGGCGCTCTGGGGGATTCTGACGCGCACGCTCTCGTTCGCGAGCTTCGAGGTGCCGCGCTTCATGGGCGCGCACACGGAAGCGAGGTTGGATGTCATCCGCGAGCAGCCGTGGCTCGCGCCCTTCGCGCTCTTCCTCGTCGCGGTCGGCGTGGCGCAGGTGGCCGCGCTCCTCGCGTCGTGGTTCGTGCGCCGGCACACGCAGTCAGACTGGCGCGCGGTCAAGTACCTGGCGCTCTTCAACGTCGTGCTGCTCTACGCGAGCTTCCTCTTCTCCATCAAGCCGCCGCAGTCGAACCACCTCTACGTGACGCTCCCCCTCCCCGTGCTCTACGCCTTCTACTGCTGGGACAGGCTGCTCGCGCGCCGGCGCTGGCGCGGGCTCGCGGCCGCCGTGCTCGCCTGCGGCGTCGTCTTCCACGCGGGTCTCGCCGCCTACAACTTCTCGCACGTCTCGCTCTACGTCGACCGCCGCGCCGTGCAGGCGGCCATCGACGAGCGGAATTATCATATACTCGGCGGGCGGCGCCCCGGCTCGCGCTACTGAACCGATGCCAGCATTCATCAAAGGTCTTGAGCTGAGCGGACTCTTCTTCGAGGAGGCGGTGCGCCCCGTCCTCTCGTCGGAGTTCCCCGGCCTGCGCTACGCGGCGGCGCTCCTCGGCACCGGCTCGGAAGTGCTCGGCTTCGACACGGAGATGAGCGCAGACCACGGCTGGGGGCCGCGCTTAGACCTCTTCCTCGCCGAAGAGGACTTCGACGCCGCTCGCGACGCGGTCCGCGAGACGCTGCGCCGCAAACTCCCGCACCGCTTCCGCGGCTACCCGACCAGCTTCACCGAGCCCGACCCGTCGGACAACGGCACGCAGCACCTGGCCGCGCGTGACGCGGGGCCGGTCGACCACAAGGTCGAGCTGATGACGCCGCGCGGCTTCTTTCTCAACTATCTCGCCTTCGACATCCGCGACGAGATAGAGCCGGCCGACTGGCTCACCTTCCCCGAGCAGAAGCTCCGCACGGTCGCGTCGGGCGCGGTCTTCCGCGACGAAGTCGGGCTGGAGGAGTCGAGACAAAAATTCTCCTACTACCCGCGCGACGTGTGGCTCTACCAGCTCGCCTCGGCGTGGGCGCGCGTCGGGCAGGAGGAGCACTTGATGGGGCGCGCCGGCTCGGTCGGGGACGAAATCGGCTCGGCGCTCATCGGCGCGCGCCTCGTGCGCGACCTGATGCGCCTCTGCTTCCTGATGGAGCGCGCCTACGCGCCCTACCCGAAGTGGTTCGGCACGGCCTTCAAGCGTCTGGCCTGCGCCGCCGACCTCTCGCCTTCGCTGCGCGCCGCGCTCGCCGCCGACACCTGGCGGGAGCGCGAGCGCCACCTCGCCCACACTTACGAGCGCGTCGCATTGATGCACAACGCGCTGGGGCTGACCGACCCGGTGCCGACCGGGCCGCGCGACTTCTTCGGCCGCCCCTTCCGCGTCATCGCGCTGCACGGCTTCAGCGAAGCGCTGCTCTCGCGCGTCACCGACGAGCGCGTCCGCCGCATCGCCGCGCGCCGCCCCGTCGGCGGCATCGACCTCTTCAGCGACAGCACGGACCTCGTCTCGCACGCCTCCTGGCGCGCGACCGTTCGCAAGCTCTACGAGTAGGAGTAAACTGACGGCCACGTTTCCGACCGTAAGAACAACATGAGACGAACACACTACACACTGGCGGCGCTGGCGCTCGCCCTCGCCTTCTCCGCGTCGGTGCGGGCGGGCGCGCAGGAGGCGCGCCCCGGCGACGAGCAGGTCAAACGGGTCGCGGAGATTCAGACGGCGCTCCGCGAGGCGAACCTCGACGGCTGGCTCTTCTACGACTTCCGCCGCAGCGACCCGCTCGCCTACCGGATACTTCGACTCCCCGTCGCCGGCGTCACCACGCGCCGCTGGTTCTACTACGTGCCGGTGGTCGGCGAGCCCGTCCGCGTCGTCCACTCCATCGAGCGCTACCGGCTCGACGCGCTCCCCGGTCGCAAAATCATCTACCGGAGCTGGGAGGAGCTGCACGCCGCCGTGCGCGACGCGCTCGCCTCGGGCGGGCTCCAGAACAAGCGCGTCCTGCTCAAGAAAATCGCGATGCAGTACTCGCCCAACAATGACATCCCCTACGTCGCGCGCGTGGACGCCGGCACCGTCGAGCTGGTGCGCTCGGCGCGCGGCGTCTCGGTCGTCACCAGCGCCGACCTCGTCCAGCAGTTCGAGGCCGTGCTCACGCCCGAACAGCTCGCCACGCACCGTGAGGCCGCCGACAAACTCCACAACGCACTCATGGAGGGCTTCGCCGAGATCGGCAGGCGCGTGCGCGCGGGCGAGACCCCGACCGAGTACGAAATCCAGCAGTTCATCGCCCGCCGCCTCGCCGAGGAGGGGATGACGGGGGGCGTCGGCAACGTCTCGGCCGGGGCGAACTCCGCCAACCCGCACTACCACCCGACCGCCGAGCGCCACGCGCCCATCCGGCGCGGAGACTTCGTCCTCTTCGACATCACCGTCAAGACGGGTAAGCCCGGCTCAATCGTCGCCGACCAGACCTGGGTCGGCTACGTCGGCGAGGCGGTGCCCGACGAGTACGTCAAAGTCTTCAACATCGTGCGCGAGGCGCGCGACTCGGCGACCGAGTTCGTCCGCGCGGCGGTGCGCGACGGGAAGGTCATCCGCGCCGCGCAGGTGGACGACGTGGCGCGCGACCGTATCCGCCGCGCCGGCTACGCCGAGCAGTTCACGCACCGGACGGGTCACTCCATCGGCGAGGAGGGGCACGGCAACGGCGCCAACATCGACAACTTCGAGACGAGGGACTCGCGCCGCGTCATCGCGCGCACGGTCTTCTCCATCGAGCCCGGCATCTACCTCGAAGGCCGCTTCGGCGTCCGCTCCGAGATCAACGTCTACGTCGGCGAGCGCGACATCGAGGTGACGGGCCGTCCCGTCCAGACCGAGATTGTGGCGATACTGAAAGGCAAGTAGGCGGTGGGCAGATGGCAGCAGGCAGTTGAAAGAGCCGCCGTCTAGAACCTAAGATTAACCTTTCGACGTTCGCAACGCGGAGCGGCTGCCTACTGCCTACTGCTTACTGATTTTTCATGCTCAACTTCGCCATCCAGACCGCCCGCGACGCCGGGCAGATTCTCGCCGACAAGTTCGGCCGCGCGCTCCAGGTCTCGAACAAGGGCGACATCGACCTCGTCACCGAGGCCGACCTCGCGGCCGAGCGCCTCATCGTCGAGCGCATACGCAGCTACCACCCGCGTCACGCCATCCTCACCGAAGAGTCGGGCGACGTGGCCGGGGCGGGCGGCGCCGACGCCGAGTACAAGTGGATCATCGACCCGCTCGACGGCACGACCAACTACGCGCACGGCTACCCGGTCTTCTGCGTCTCGGTCGCGCTCGAACACGAGGGGCGCGTCGTCCTCGGCGTCGTCTACGACCCGACGCGCGACGAGCTGTTCGCCGCCGAGCGCGGCGAGGGCGCGACCCTCAACGGCCGGCGCGTCCGCGCCTCCGACACCGTCGAGCTGAACCGCGCGCTCGTCTGTACCGGCTTCCCCTACGACGTGCGCGAGCGCGGCGACTTCGCGCGCCACTTCCGGCAGTTCATCATGCGCGCGCAGTCGGTCAGGCGCGACGGCGCGGCGGCGCTCGACCTCGCGTACGTCGCCTCGGGTCGCTTCGAGGGTTTCTACGAGGAGGGTCTGCGCCCCTGGGACGTGGCGGCCGGCGTGCTGCTCGTCGAGGAGGCGGGCGGGCGCGTCACGCACTACGACGGCTCGCCCTTCCAAATCTACGGGACACACATCGCCGCCAGCAACGGCCTCGTCCACGAAGAGATGCTGCGCGTCTTGGCGGAGTGACCGAGGAGGTGCGGGAGAGATGATCGCCCCCGGGACAGTCTTGCAGAACCGCTACGTCGTCGAGCGCCAGATCGGCGAGGGCGGGATGGGCGCCGTCTACGTCGCCACCGACCGCCGCTTCGGCTCGACGGTCGCGCTCAAGGAGACGTTCTTCGACGACCCTTCCTTGCGGCGCGCCTTCGAGCGCGAGGCGCGGCTCCTCAACCGGCTGCGCCACGCGGCGCTGCCGCGCGTCAGCGACCACTTCGAAGAGGCCGAGGGGCAGTTCCTCGTCATGGAGTACATCCCGGGCGAAGACCTCTCGCAGATGTTGAAGTCGAGCGGCACGGGCTTCCCCCCGGCTCGCGTGCTCGCGTGGGCCGACCAGCTCCTCGACGCGCTCGAATACCTCCACACGCAGGAGCCCGCGGTCGTCCACCGCGACATCAAGCCGCAGAACCTGAAGCTCACCGGCCGCGACCAGGTCGTGCTGCTCGACTTCGGGCTGGCGAAGGGGACGCCGCTCCAGACGCGCGTCACCAACACCGCGAGTCTCTTCGGCTACTCCTTCAACTACGCCCCCATCGAGCAGATGCAGGGCGCGGGCACAGACCCGCGCAGCGACCTCTACTCACTCGGCGCGACCGTCTACCACCTGCTCACGGGCGCCACCCCGCCCGACGCCCTGACGCGCGCCACGGCCGTCCTCAACGGCGACACGGACCCCCTGAGGCCAGCGAGCGAGACGGCCGCGCACGTCCCCGCCTCGCTCGCCGAAGCGCTCACGCGCGCGATGGCGCTGAGCGCCGCGCGCCGCTTCGCCTCGGCCGAAGAGATGCGAGGCGCCTTGTGTGAGGCCGCGCGCGACGTGACGGCGGGGGCCGAGTCGTACGGCGCGGCGGCGAGTGCGACCACCGAGAGCGATTCGGAGCAGCAGACGCGCCTGCTCGAAGAGGGCGGCGCGGCGCGCACCTCGCCGCAGGGGGCCGGCGCGCAGGCCACGGGGCTAGGCGACGCTCGGGACGCCGCGACCGTCCTCAACGGAGACGACGGCTCACACCCCGAGGACCCGGCGACGGCCTCCGCGCGGGCGACTTCGACGCAGGGCGCGGCGACGCCCGCCGCGGCGCACGCCGTCGCTTCGGCACGGACATCCGCAACCGGCGACGCCGGCTCGGCACCGGTCGCGCGGGACGACGGCAAGTCAGTCGTCACGCGCGTCGCGCGCGGGCCGGCGCGCGGCGGCGGGCGTCGCGCGCTCTACACGGTCTTGGGGCTCGTCTGCGTCGTGCTCCCGCCGCAGACCCGGCGCTGCGCGGGCGCGACCTCGGCACCAACCCGCTCACCGAACAGGAGCTGCGCGAAATCCTCCGCCGCGCCGGCGGCGACCGCAGGCGCGCGCGCCTCCTCCGCCAGCGCATCCTCGACGAACAGCGCCGCCAGCGAATCGAGGGGCAGCGCCGACGCGGCATCCCCCCCCCGCCACCGGAGCAGTAGACAGTAGTCAGTAGTCAGTAGTCAGTAGGAAAAACTGAAGGCGGCGCGTTTCGGTCATCAGCCGAGCGCGCCGCCTGTCTTCCTACTGGCTACTGACTACTGTCTACTGTCTACTGTCTACTTCCTTTCAATTCCTCTCGCCGAGCCCGTGCTTCTGTTTGCAGACCTTGCAGAAGGTCGCCTTCTCGGCGTTGTCCACGCGGTGCTCGACCGGCCTGACCGTGCGCAGGTAGGCGAAGATCGACTTGAGGTCTTCGTCGGTCATGTTCTTGTAGACCCACCAGGGCATGTGCGGGCTGAGCGGGCGCGCGCCGACGTGTCCCGTGCGGAGCGTGCGCAGGAAGAGCGCCTCGTCGTAGTAGGAGATACCCGAGGCGTCCGGCGTCAGGTTCATCGGCGTCACCGCGCCGCCCCGGCCGTCGTCGAACGGGTTGCCGCCCGCGTAGTCCATCCCCGGCAGCGCCGCGCCCTTGTCGCCGCGCGGCGTGTGGCACCCGGCGCAGTCGGCGGCCTTGATCATGTACTCGCCGTGCTTGACGCGGGTCGAGGTGTCGGGCTCCGCCACCGAGACGGTCAGCGGCTCGGGCACGAGGTTGATGAGCCGCGAGAGCGGGAAAGGAATCTCCGACTGCGGTAGCTTGTTCCTGACCGCCGGGATCGAGCGCAGGTAGACGACGATGGAGGCGACATCCTCGTCCGAGTAGTTGCGGTAGTTCTGGTAGGGCATCATGGGGAAGAGCGCGCGGCCGTCGTGGCCGATGCCTTCGCGTATGGCACGCGCGAACATGTCGTCCGTCCAACGCCCCGCGCCCGTCTCCTCGTCCGGCGTGATGTTGGGCGCGTAGAGCCACGGCGCGCCTTCGGCAGCGAGAGAGCCGCCGCCGCCCTTGTTCGTCGCCGCCGCGAACGACTTGACCGGGTCCTTCGAGTCGTAGGTCGTGTGGCAGGCGAAGCAGGCCGACACGCTCTCGACGAGGTAGCGCCCGCGCTCCAGCCTCCGCGGCGTCGGCTCGAAGC
>JAIVJI010000040.1 GCA_020200135.1 Acidobacteriota bacterium
GCAAGATTATTGAGAAATTCAAGTTCGAGGAGGAGATCGAAAAGCTCGACGAGGCCAACCGCCTTTTTGAAGTCATGAAGGAAGTTGCGGCCGTCGATCTTCATCCCAAAAGGATTCCTAACATCGAGATGGGTTACATCTTCGAGGACCTCGTCCGCCGCTTCAACGAGCAGGCCAACGAGGAAGCCGGGGATCATTTCACCCCGCGCGAAGTAATCAAGCTCATCGTCAACATGCTCTTCACCTACGATGATCTTGTTTACAAGGAAGGCAAGGTCATCAAAATCTATGATCCGACCGCAGGGACGGGCGGAATGCTCTCTGAGTCGGAGAAGCTAATCAAAGACCCTGAGACCGGCCTCAACCCCGACGCTAACCTCGAACTCTACGGTCAGGAATACAACCCGGAATCCTACGCCATCTGCGGCTCTGACCTGATGATTAAAGGTGAGGACGCAACCAATATCGTCTATGGCAACACCCTCGGCACGGGCAAGGCGAAGGAGGGTTTTGTTGACGGTGACGGCCACCCCGACGAACAGTTTCACTACATGCTTGCCAATCCGCCCTTCGGGGTTGAGTGGAAGCCGGAGAAGGATCACGTCACGAAGGAACACAACGAGTTCGGATTCAAGGGACGATTCGGCCCCGGGCTGCCGCGCATCAACGACGGCGCGTTGCTCTTTCTGTTGCACATGATCTCGAAGATGCGCCCTGCGCCCGAAGATGGCGGCGAGGGCTCCCGCATCGGCATCGTCTTCAACGGCTCGCCCCTCTTCACCGGGGACGCCGGAGGCGGCGAGAGCAACATCCGTCGGTGGATCATCGAAAACGACATGCTCGAAGCAGTCATCGGGCTGCCGGATCAGCTCTTCTACAATACAGGCATCTTTACCTACGTCTGGATCGTCACGAATCGAAAACGCTCCGACCGCGCCGGCAAGGTACAGCTTATTAACGGCACCGAGTTCGCTTGGAAAATGAAGAAGAGTCTCGGCGACAAGCGTAAGCGCATCGGCGACGGCACTGACGCCACGCCCAATCACATCGAGGTGCTGACGAAGCTCTACGGCGGGTTTAAGAATGACGTGCGAATGACCCTCGCCGAAATTCAGACCAACGTTGACCCGAAGCGTGACCAAACTAAGAGCGTTTACGTCAGCAAGATTTTCGACAACCGCGAGTTCGGTTACCTCAAGATCACGGTGGAGCGCCCGCTGCGCCTGAACTTCGCCGTGACAGACGAACGCATCGAACGCTTCAAGCAGACCGGAGCCTTCGTTAATCTCGCCATCTCAAGGAAGCGCAAGAATAAGAAGGAGATTCTTGAGGAAATCCTCGTGGGCGAGCAAGCACAGGCTGCTATCCTCGAAGTGCTTGACCGTTTGAAGCCTGACTTCGCCAACGGTGAGCTGATCAAAGACCGCAGCGTCTTTCAGAAGCAGTTGACTGCTGCCTTCAAGGATGCCGAGATCACGCTAGACAGCCCGCTCAGAACTGCCTTGCTTGCTCCCGGAAGTCTCGGCGAAAGAGACCCGACCGCGGAAATCTGCACCGACGCCAAAGGCAACCCGGAGCCTGACCCCGAATTGCGGGATACGGAAAACGTACCGTTGCCGGAAGACATTAGTTTGCCGCTGCCGCTGGATTATGAGGGTAAGAAAAACAAGGGCAAAGTAGACAACAGCGCGCTGCTCAAACTAGTGCGGGAGCACTGCGAAGATTATCTCAAGGCTGAAGTTCTGCCGTATCGCCCGGACGCATGGATAGATCACGGAAAGACGAAGGTCGGCTATGAAATCCCCTTCAACCGCCACTTCTACCAGTACGAGCCTCCGCGTCCGCTGGACGACATTGAGGCAGACATCGAGGGACTGGAAAGGGAGATCATGGCGATGCTGAAGGAGGTGGTGTGATGAGCAGTAATGCGATTCTCACCGTGGATATTGAGCCCTTACACGATCTCCCCGAGCGGTGGAGACATGAGCGTATCCACAATGTAGCGTCTCTCCGAACAAGTAATGTCAACAAAAAGTCGGAAGAAGACGAGAATCCGGTTCAGCTCTGTAATTACACAGATGTTTACTACAACGACAGGATTACCGCAGAGATTGACTTCATGCAGGCAACTGCAAGCGAAGCAGAGATTGAGCGGTTTTCACTCGAACCGGGTGATGTTGTTATAACAAAAGACTCGGAGAGTCCCGACGATATTGGTGTGCCAGCGTTAATCGCGGAGAAAATAGACGATCTCGTTTGCGGTTATCACTTGACGATTCTTCGCCCCTTTGAATCAGTCATCATTGGAAGATACCTGTTCTACGCACTTGCATCGAGGCTCAGTGCTTATCAATTTTATCTGGCTGCGAATGGCGTCACCAGATTCGGGCTCACATATCAGGGAACCAAGAATTTGCGTATTGGATTCCCTCCACTCTCCGATCAAGAACGGATTGCCGATTTTCTGGACTATAAGACAGCGAAGATTGATGCGTTGATTGCCAAAAAGCGGGAGTTGATTGAGAAGCTCAAGGAACAGCGCATCGCGGTCATTACCCAAGCCGTCACCCAGGGACTCGACCCCACTGCTCCTATGCGCGACTCCGGCGTCGATTGGCTTGGCCAAGTGCCGAAACATTGGGCGGTAAAACGGTTGCGTTACTGCACAGAATTGGTAACCAGTGGGTCCCGCGGTTGGGCGAAATACTTTTCGGATTCTGGCAGCCTGTTCTTGAGAATTACTAACCTCAATAGAGAGTCAATTTCACTTCGACTTGAGGACGTTGAAAGAGTTGACCCTCCTGATGGAGCAGAAGGAGCGCGCACCCTCACGCAGCCTGGTGACTTGCTGATATCAATTACTGCTGATCTTGGCTCGGTTGCGGTCGTTCCTAAGACACTTGAACCTGCTTACGTAAGTCAGCATTTAGCACTCGTTCGCCCCGAAGCGAATACTGTCATTCCTGATTGGATCGCTCTTTCAGTGTTTTCACACTCAGGCAAAAGCCAATTACTCACTGCGGGGTATGGGGGAACGAAGATTCAGCTCAACTTAAATGACATTAAAGAGATAGTATTTTGCCATCCGCCGTTAGAGGATGAACAGCGACAAATCCTCGGAGATGTCATTCGCAAAACAGATAGGATAGACCGGCTCATTTCGACAATCCATCAAGCAATCAAGCGCCTCACGGAATACCGCACCGCCCTCATCACCGCTGCGACCACCGGCAAGATTGACGTGCGGAGAATAAAGTTAGGGTAATTGAAAATCGCTATGAAAAAGCACACCGAAGCCCGCCTTGAAGACGCCATCATTGACGACCTCACCACCCGCGGAGGCTACGTCTTCGTTGACTACAACAAGGGGAAAACGGCAGGCCGGTACGACAAACAACGCGCCCTCGATCCCACGCTCGTGCTCGATTTCATCCAGTCCACGCAGGAAAAGGTTTGGAAGAGTCTGGAAGCTATCCACGGAGCAGAGACGGGCAAGATAGTGCTGGATCATCTGGGAAAGGAACTTGATGCCAAGGGGATGCTTAAAGTCCTGCGACAGGGCTTCAAGTGCTACGGTAAGAAACTGCGCGTGGCGACGTTCGCGCCCAACAATCGTTTGAACCCGGATACGCTGGCGCTCTATGAGAAGAACGTGCTGAGCGTGACCGGGCAGCTTTATTACAGCGAGGCCAACTCCAACTCTCTCGATCTGGCGCTCTTCCTCAACGGCTTGCCCGTCGCCACTGCCGAATTGAAGAATCCGCTCTCCGGGCAGACCGTGGAAGACGCCAAGCGGCAGTATAAGAAAGACCGCGACCAACGGGAATTGATCTTTGAATTCAAGAAACGCGCGTTAGTGCATTTCGCCGTGGATCAGGATCAAGTTTTCACGGCCACGCGTCTGAGCGGCGACAAGACCCACTTCCTCCCCTTCAACCTCGGCGATGAAGAAGGCCATGCCGGAAATCCTCGGGCAGTTGATGGCGGCTATCGCACCGCCTACCTGTGGCGGGAAGTATGGCAGCGAGACAGCCTTCTCGACATTCTGGGACGCTTCATGCACCTGCAAGTGGAAGAGAAGCGTATCCTGACAGACGAAGGAATCAAGAAGATCGCGAAAGAGACGATGATCTTCCCTCGCTATCACCAGCTTGCCTCCGTCCGTAAGCTGGTTAGCCACGCAAAAGCCAACGGCCCCGGCAGAAACTACCTGATCCAGCATTCCGCCGGCTCAGGTAAATCGAACTCAATCGCCTGGCTGGCTCACCGCCTCTCGGTTCTGCACGACGCTGCTGACAAGAAAATCTTTGATTCGGTCGTCGTCGTCACAGATCGCCGGGTGCTCGACCAGCAGCTTCAGAACACCATCTACCAGTTTGAGCATAAACAGGGCGTAGTGCAGAAGATAGACGAGGACACGCGCCAGCTCGTTCAGTCTCTAGCCCACGGCACGCCGATCATCATCACCACCCTGCAAAAGTTCCCCTTCATTGCCGAGACATTGGAGAAGCTGCGCGAAGAGGATTATCCAGGTCTCTCCATCTCCACGAAGGACAAGCAATTCGCTGTCATCGTTGACGAGGCGCACAGCTCCCAATCCGGCGAAAGCGCCATGGAACTTAAAGGGGTGCTCAATGCCGACCGGATTCAAGCGGAAGCGGCCAGCTACGCGGCTGAACAAGGGCTGGATGAAGATGATGACGCAGACCATCTCGCAGGCGTAGTGCGAGAGATGATGAGACGCGGAAAGCAACCGAACCTCAGCTTTTTCGCTTTCACCGCCACACCGAAATACAAGACTAAGAAGGTCTTTGACGAGCCGGGGCCGACCGGCGAGGCGCCGTTCCATCTCTACACGATGCGGCAGGCCATTGAGGAGAAGTTCATCCTCGACGTGTTGAAAAACTACATTACCTACGAAGCCTATTTCCGCATCGTGAAGGCGACTGAGAAAGACGTGCATGTCGAGCGCAAGAAGGCGGCACGCGCATTGGCCCGCATCCTGACTCTACATCCGCACAACCTGGCCTCGAAGACCGAGGTGATAGTGGAGCATTTTCGCACCCACGTGAAACACAAAATCGGAGGACGCGCCAAGGCCATGGTCGTCACCGATTCCCGGCTGCATGCAGTGCGCTACAAGCAGTCTTTCGACAAATACATCGCCGAGAAGGGATATACCGATATCAAGTCGCTGGTAGCATTCTCAGGCGTTGTCGAAGACCCCGATTTCCCCGGTAAGACCTGGACCGAGGTCTCTATGAACGTCGGCATCAAAGAGAGCGAGCTGCCCGAGAGGTTCGACAGCCACGAGTACCAAATCCTTCTGGTGGCTGAGAAGTATCAGACTGGCTATGACCAGCCGCTCCTTCACACGATGTATGTCGACAAGAAGCTGACTGGGTTACAAGCGGTACAGACGCTTTCAAGACTGAACCGAACCTTCCCCGGGAAAGAAGACACCTTCATCCTGGATTTCCGCAACAAGCCCGAAGAAATATTCAAATACTTCAAGCCCTATTACGAAGACACGCCGACAGAGCCTCTGACAGACCCGCAGCATCTCTACCGCCTACAACACCAGATCGACGAGACCGGCCTCGTCTTCGAAGAAGAGGTGAAGGTGTTTTGTGCCGTATATTTCAAGCCGCAGCGCAAGGAAACTGTTCACGATCACGCCAGGATGAATGGCATCCTTGATCAAGCGGTGGATCGCTTCAAAGAATTCACCGAGGAAAAACGCGAGGAAGTGAAGACGCTGTTGGTCAACTTCCGGAACATGTACGGCTTCCTCTCCCAAGTCATCCCCTATCAGGACTCCGACCTCGAACAGCTCTACACCTACTTACGTTTCCTACTTACAAAGCTGCCCAAGCGTGAATTAGGCCCGGACTACCACTTGGAAGAAGAGATTGAACTGCAATACTACCGATTGCAAAAGATAAGCGAAGGTCGGATCGACCTTTCTGGCGGCGACACGCATCCGCTCAAAGGGCCTAGCGATGTTGGGACAGGACAGGATGATGAGACGATCCGTCTCTCGGAACTCATTGACATCCTAAACGAGCGATTCGGTACCGACTTTACCCAAGCCGACCAGCTTTTCTTCGATCAAATTCAGGAAGAGGCTGTCGAAAACGAAGCCCTCAAAAAGGCAGCAGCCGCAAACTCCAAAGAAGATTTCCGCTACGTCTTCGAGAAAGCCTTCGAGGGTCTCATCATTGACCGGATGGAGGGAAACGAGGAGATCTTCGCGAGACTCATGAGCGACGGCGAATTTCGCAAGCTGGCCTCCGAGTACCTCTTGAACAAAGTTTATAATGCGTTGCAAAGCGAGAGCCGTGATGATATTGCCATGGAAAAAGAAAACGCCAGCATGAGGACTTGATATGACACCGGAACCAACTGAGTTTGAGCGGACAGTTGCACAGGTCTATGGAGAGCTGGGTGCTCAGGTGGAACACAATAAGAATGTGGGTGGTTTACAGATCGATGTATTTGTAATTCAACATACCCCGGATGGATCGACTATTCGTACTGCTATTGAATGCAAAGCATATAAAGAACCCATTGGAGTTTCAATTGTTGTCGAGGCTTGTAGCAGGATAATTAATTTAAGAGCAGCAGGTCTGATCGAGAAAGGAGTGATCGTTGCTTATAGTGGGTTCACTCAGGACGCGAGAACACATTGCCAAGCTAACTTGGTAGAGTGCTTCACTCTTCTCGACATACAGCGAAAGATTGCGGATTTCTCCGCTTATCTTAGTGACCTTGCTGTAGGAGAGAATGCTTCATTTGGGTATCGTGAACTACTAACACGCGGAACCTTTATTCCCTTAGCCGCCCAAACGGAAAAGGGGGAACCTATATCAAGCATCGTTGATTACCTAGAAAATTGGCTAGATGAACCAGGTCAATTCTTAACTATATTGGGGGAATATGGATCAGGAAAGTCTACAACGTCATGGCATATAGCTCAAAAATTAGCGAGTCAGTACCTCCGTACCAAGAGCACTAGGATTCCCATCCTAATCGACCTAAAAGGATTTAATAACAATTTTAATTTACGTACATTTCTGACTGATTTGATGCTGAATGATAAGGGGATAAAAATACGCTCATTTTCTCTCTTTGAGAAGCTAAATAAGGAAGGCAAATTTGTAATTATCTTTGATGGTTTTGATGAGATGACAACTTATCCGGATCCCGCAATTGTGTTCAGAAATCTAGATGAGATCCTGTCACTCGCTAAGAATAAGGCGAAAGTTATTCTAACGTGTCGTTCAAGTTTCTTCAAAGATCGTACAGATATCGAAAGGCTACAAACCGGTACAGATCTGCATAGTCTTTTACATAAGCATAAAGGTTATCAAGTGCTATTCCTTAATGGGTTTTCTGAAGAACAAGTTCAACACTATCTTTCACGGCGATATGGAGATGAGTGGGTAGATTATTTCAGGGAATTGGATCAACGGCCAAGGTTACGGACTTTAGCTGAACGGCCCATTCTCTTACACATGATCGTTGAGACAATATCAAACTTTAAGAGTTTTGCCGCTATCAATGAGGTTCGACTCTACGAGGAATACACAAACATTTGGATCAAGCGAGATGATTGGCGTTGCAACTTAACCCCTGAGCAACGTGGTGACATATCAAAGGTATTGGCCTTTGAACTATTAAGAAATCAAGTAGGGAGTATTCATCATAAAGAGTTAAAAGGGCGTATAGCTACTTATTTTGAAGGGGCAATAACTCCACGGACGCTTGACCAATATGCACACGAAGTCCGCACATGTACTTTCCTCAAAAATGATATGCAAGGCTTTTATCGATTTGTGAATTTATCCTTTGCCGAGTTTCTTGCAGCTAAATACTTACTTGACCAAATTGTGCAAGGGAATATATCGCTTCTCGGTGAGTCTTTAACTCACGAAACACTCTATTTCCTTAGCGGACTTATCAATAATGAAAAGGATCTGTATCTCAAATACATCTGGGATATTATGAGAGTGGTTTCGGCTCCAGAGACAATTGACCATCAATTGAACAAGAAAATTCGCGCCGTTTCAGCTTATCTATTACTTCAATGTAAGGAACTCCTATCCGACGCCAACTTGTCTGACGTAAGCTTTCCGGATGGTGCGAACTTGAGCGGGGCTCAAATAAGAAGGACTAACTGTTTGCGCATAAAAGGTAAGTCACTATGCTTGGATAAGGTGAATCTATCAGAATCAGATTTTAGTAACTGTGAGTTGGTTGGCTGCTCATTCAGTAAAGCGATTTTATCGGGAGCTACTTTCATTAAGGCGGAACTAACAGGTGCAGACCTATCTTCTGCGGATTTAAGGGGGACAGATTTCAGGGAAGCGATGTTAAGAGATGTCGTACTTACACCCAGCGATGTGGTGAAAGCATTGAGAAGAGATGCGCTACGAAGAATTCATAAAGAGCAATCACGTATAAGGGCGATTAAATATTTGGGGGACTACATAGGCAGAATACAGAAGGCAAGCCGTGATAGCCGCAAACAACAAAGAAATAGAAACGTTCAACGATCTGGGAAAAGGAGACAAGGCCTCATATATCTGGTTAACAAAGTGCTGGACTATGATATAGAGGATGATCAAGATACATATCTGCTATACGTATCTTCCTTTAGAGAGGAATTGACTAATGGGTTCGAAATTTTGAAGGCGAATTATGAGAAAAAACTTAGAGAGATTGAAAATGAATTTGATATAAAGATGAAGAAGGCCAAAGATTTAGAAATTAATAGCGAACAGTCAAAATTGGGCGAAGAGCCGGCAGCGGTAACGCAACTGCGTTTGAAAACAGAGCAGAAAAAGAGGGATGTTCGAAGTAATATAAAAGCAGATCGAGAGAAACAAGAATATATCTTGCGTCAGCTTAAAGCAGTTGTGAATGAAATACAGAAATACAAGCTGATCGAGACTGAACGTAAGACTGGTAAAATTAGGGCACCCAAAGTCGACGGCGCTCTCTTCATATCAAGCTCTGGCTTAACTCAACACCAAATTGATTGGTTAGATCAAAATCATGCCATTACAAGGTACGAGGGTCTCTAGTTATTATGAAGGCTGGCCTTTCTATAAGTGTCTCCCGGCTCTGCCCGGCTCACACTGGGTAGTAGCAACCCACACGGATTACTCTATCCCAAGAACCACCTAATACTGGATATCGTCGCACGCACTCAATTGAAGAGGCGCTTAATTCACACTATCTTTAACGTCCTTACCAAAGATAATCTTACTCCAACCTTCTAATGTTCGATCACCTGATGATCTGGTTGGTTGAATTCGCCTCAGATATTCCCTCAATTCTTCGGCGGGCATTTTAAGGAAAGTCCGAACGAACGGTATCAACGCTTTCTCGCGCGACGTTGATTTAACGGTGGGCAACCCATTATCTGTGGCAAAATCTCTCATCTCTCTTAGCGTTGGAAGAATGCTCCGGTTCTTCAAGCTGTCATAAAGCTCTATTAACAAGGCAGCCTTCTCAGGATCGGATTCCTCAAGCCTTGAAAGAAAGTTACCCTTTTGTGGCTTGGATCGAGATCTGCTCTTTGCCTTGGGTGTTGCTCGGTACGTCTTGGCGGTCGTACTGAGAAGATCAGCCAAGATTATTGTAAACTTTGGATTCGTGATCTGCTCACCCAATGCTTCAAAAGTCTCCGGCCCATACTTCTTGATCAATTTGGCGATGTCGGACAACAGATCAAATTCTTTGTTGTTGTTCATAAACCTATTCTCTCAGAGAATTCTTGGGCAAATGCACGGAACAGTGACGTTATATGACCTCGAATACGCTAGCTCGGTTTTGAAGACATACCAGTTGTATTTCTTGGCTAGCTCTTTTACCTCCCTTTTCGATATCGACTCTTCTGGAGAATAATCCGTTGTGGCGTTAAAAATGATGCCAGCAAGGTCTACTTTATACGTCGGATACTCCTGTTTGAACTCTTCGATGGAATTAATAAGGAGCGGAAGACCTATTGTTGATAGATAGTCTGGCTTCACCGGCACCAAGATGTAATCGCTCGAGAGATAAGCAGCGGTACTAAGGATCGATTCAGTTGGCGCGCAATCTATTAAGATCAAATCATACTTTCCATCAAGCTTTTTCAAAGCAGGCTCCAGAAGTCGCTCCTTAGTGCCAGACGTTTTTAGCGTCAGCGCGAGTTCTAAGCGTGATGGTATCAAATCCAACCGCCCCCCCCCTTGAATGGTGGTCACATTTTTGACTGTGTCTTTTGGATCGACAGTGCGTACTTTTGCGCCCGGAATCTTTGTATGCGCCTCAAATATATCCCACACGGTCGGGCGGCCCTCATCAATGATTTGTTTATATCCCTCCACTCCAAGTAGGTATTGGCTAGCATTGAACTGGGGATCAAGATCAACCACCAGTACTTTTTTTAGCCAATTTCGATAGGCCGCAAAATGCCATGCTAGGTTTACAGTTAGCGTGGATTTTCCGACACCACCCTTCATGTTAATTAACGAGACTATTTTAGCCATTTCATATCTCCAAACAACAGGTTAGGGAATTGTCGCACCGCATCTAAATTGTCGTCTTCCGATGCTGCACGAAACCGGGAAGCTGTAGCTTAATGTTTTCCCACATTACCAATTGCCCTCGAACTTGGGTTAGAGCTCTCACGTCTCCATCTTGGGAGACAACAAATCCGACGCTTCCTGGCACCTGGGAACAGTACCTCATCATAGATCGATGACGTGTGCCATAGTGGTTGTAGTCAATTGGCTTTAGGGAGTTGGGCGTTGCACTTCGATTTCCAGACATGTAAACGCTTGTGGGTTCTTTTTGAATAGTTATCTCAACCCCAAAACCTAGAACCTCCAAGCTTGGGTTGAGTAATAACAAACCGTCGACGCGAGTCAGAAGGGAAAGAAACCATATTGTTCCTTCGAGTTCTCTACGATTAGCTTTCAGGTTATCTCGGACAGTGGATTCGTCCAAATAGAGGGCGACCGGGACTGTTTCAGCGTCCCTGTTAATATAATCTGACCAAATCTTTTTCGAATAGTACGATTGAGCAATTCGCAACACGGCATTGTCCTCCAGAGCGGACCGTAATCGATCGTAGGGTAGTTCATATTTGAGATTTAGACCGCGCAGAGAATTAGTGGGTGTTATTAGGATGGCACCCCCGTGCCTATATCGTTGCATTCTCAACAACAAGCGGGATAGAGTCCGTAACCATGTAGCCACAAGATTCGCTTTCGATGTGGAGCGGTCATGATACCTATTTGCCGGAACTTGTGCCTCAATGGCTTGTAGGTAAGTTTTAATGCCCGGTTGCAGAGCTTCACGAATTGGTCCTCCTCCTAGGACATCGGACACGCTCATTAGCAAAGCATTGATCTTTAGCTCGGCGATTTTCTTCATTTCAATGAAGGCTATCAAATGACCTGCGCCCGCGATTGTTGCTTGAAACGAGCCTGGCCGGGCGATGCCTTCGTCAGCCTCGTAATTCACATACTCACTGTAGCTACCCCCTTGGTCAACAAAGCCCCATACAAACAGATGCCCTTGCTCATCATGATAAATCGCAAAAGATGAGGTACGAGGATCCGAGGCATTCGCCAATTTAATCAAATTTGCGATGGTCAGAGGAATCGAATACGCAAGCTGAACTACCATCCAGCGATCCTTAGTAATTGGGCTCAGTGGTTCAGGACCAGGAGTTGTTGGATCTAAGTAGACCAAGTGGAATGATATGAGGTGAGACTCTTCTGTCTGAAGACTTGCATAGTACATCGTCTCGAACAAATTAACGAGAATATTGAGTTTAGGATATGTTCCGCTTTTACTCCTCAGTTCAGCATTTACAGCGTGGGCCAGGTCTCTTGGGGTGCGGTTCTTGGACATTAGTCTCTCTCATTACGATTCATATTATTCGAGCCGAACTTGTACCAGTCTACTCAAAGAGAATCAACATTCAACGTAATGTCGAGAACGCCTAGCGGAGAGCCTATCATAGGGTTAGAGGCGGAGATTTTCATACAAATATTTCCTGTTCAGTATTATAGTACAGGCCACTTACGGGGAAGTGCCTCGTGGTAAAAGATTACGACTATTCAGAATAGGGGCGTACGCGATGAACAAACCTCTTGTGTTTATCAGCTACAGCCATAAGGATGATGCCGAGAAGGAGAACCTGCTGGCACACCTCGGCGTCCTCAAGCCGGGCCTGATCAACCTCTGGAGTGACGACGCCTTGGGCGCAGGCGACGACTGGGAGCACCAAATCACCGAGGCGATAGGGCAGGCGAAGGTAGCCATGCTGCTCATTACCGCCAACTTCCTGAACTCCGACTTCATCCTTCGCGAGGAAGTGCCAAGACTCCTTACCCGCCGCGAGAAAGACGGGCTCGTCGTCTTCCCCGTTATTGCCAAGTACTGCGCTTGGAGCAGGATCAAGTGGCTTAAAGGGATGCAGGTTCGCCCCAAGTATGGCGAACCCGTGTGGCGCCAGCAGGGCGCGTACGTCGACCAAGAGTTGGCAAGAATCGCCGAAGAGGTTGCCGATATCGTCGCTAGGGCGGGCGCCGACTCGCCTGCGGCCGTGAGGGTGCCGACGACCCACAAAGTGAGGGTCACGGAACATCATGGCGCGTCGAAGATTTTAATATTGGACGATGATCCGCTTTTCCGCAGCGAGGTGATTGACATCTTCAGCGACACCGACGTCGCCTTCGTCGAGGCCGACTCGGTGGAGGAGGCCAAGCGCGTCCTCGACGAAGACCGCGAGGTTCGAATAATACTGCTCGATCTCCAACTCCCGGGGGAGAACGGCACGGCGATTCTGGAGCACATCATGGGGCGGGCCGCCGAGTATCGGGTGATCGTCCTCACCGCCTACAACGTGTTGCTCCCGGCGGCGGAGGCGAAGGTCTACAAGGTCTTCCAGTACCTGTCGAAATCGGCGATGGGGCAGATGGTACAGTCGCTGCGCTTCGCGGTCGAGCAGGCGCGCCAAGACATCGAGCGGGAGAGGCTGGCCAGGGCGAACCAGGAGGACAGGTTCGACGAGGTCATCCTGAATAAGTACCCGACCCCCTTCACATACATCTACCAAGAACTCAAAAGCGACATGCTCACGATAGATGTCCTCCACCGGCAGAGTGACATTTTCAAACTCCTGCTGAATTTCACGGCCGTGGCCCTGATGTGCGAGTACTTCGGCGCCGGCCCGAGAGACGCGCGGCTGGACGCTCGCATCCATAATAGTGTCTTCGAGCCCGACGTCACGGACTGGTTAAACATCATCGGCGAGATTACCGGGCGTGAGGACGAGCCGCAGGCAGCGCCCTTCAGGCACAGGCTCGCGGCCTTCCTGAACGAAGAGAACAGGGGGACCATCAGGACACTGGTCGAGATGCTCGACCGGTTCCCGGGGTACGGCGTCAAGCGCTCGGAGTTCGAGTATCAGGAGGTTGCCCGGGAGTGTGAAAAGCTGCTGATCCCCCTGCTCCAAGAGTACCAGTTCATCACGGGCTTTCTGCTCTGCTACGTGTCGAGCGTCAAGAAGGTCGGCGGCGAGTACAGTTACAGGCTCCAAGAGTGCACAGGGGCCAACCCCCAGTTGCTGTTCTCGAGGAAGACCTTCAACTTTTTGATGAACTCCGACGAACTGCACCTGATTAACCGCGAAGACGGGCAGTTCTACAGTCTGCACCCATTCATCATCTTGGAGCGCTGCGCGGTCTGCACGCAGTTGGAGATCTTTTTCTACGTAGCGTTCGCCGACGGCCAGTTGCACTACACCAGCTACAGGACGGGCCACACGAGATCCACCGAGGTCGGCGTGAAGGAGTTCAGATCCTTGCTCCGGATAAGTTGAATCGAGAGATTGTGAGAGATGCCGCCCGCGCTTGACAGCGGCAGGTGATTATGGAATTAGCGGAGGCGAAAATCGGGAGACGGGAGAGGCAGATCTGGGCGTACGCCAAGGGCCTATCCCCAGTCATGCCGGTGGTGCTCGCCGCGTTCTTCTACTTGTATTTTCAGGGGCGCATCGACTTTCTGTCCCCGATGCTTTCACCGATCGCTTTCGCCTCACTCGCGGTTAACGTGATTCTCGCCGGCATATATTTTTATGCCTATAAGTTCTTAGACGACGATTTCTACTTCTTCATCGCCGCCACTTGGTTCGCCAGTATCATTTACACGTTGCTGGACGCGAACAGGGCGGCCTCCGACTACCCGTTACCCCCATCGTACCGGTGGGGTATCCTCCTCCTGTATTCCACCTCAGACATCTACCTGCTGCTTTCGCTGTTCGCCGCTGGTGCGGCGGGGCTTGTCCGGATGAAGCGGCGCATAATACTAATCGTTCTGGTGGGCTTGGCATTCGCCGCCGCTGAATATTTGTTGCTCCTCCTATTACCCGCGAGCATCCGCAGAAATGAGGCAATGTTGACGGCGCCCCTGTCCGCCGTGAGTTTCATCCTTCTTATTGTCGTCGGTTGGGTGTTGCGCGGCCGCCTCGGTGGCGACAAAGCCGGGTTGAACGGCGTGGTGCTTCCCCTCACCTTTTACTACTATGCATTCTTACAATTACTCACCCCGTTTTCCAGGTACAGCCTGGGCATAACGGTAACAGTCGCCGTCGTCGTCGCCGCCCTACTGATAAAAGTGGTTCAGGCCATTGCTTTGCAGGGTGCCCTCCAGTTCGTCATCGCCAACAGGGGGGCGGCGCTGGAGTTGGGCATTAGGGAGGCGGAGTTTGAGGCAGAGAGGGAGAAGTTCGAGACAAAGAGTCAGCTGGTCGAGTTGGGTCTGCTCGCGTCGAGCATCAAACACGACATCACCACGCCGCTGGCGACGATCAGCGTCGCCATCCGGTCTTTGAGAGAGAGGTATCAGCATGAGAGGGGCATCCAGCGAAAACTGGACACCCTAGAAGATTCCGTCGAGCGCATCAACGCCATCGTGAGCGCCGTGGACATCATCCGTGGGAAGCAGGCTCTCTCCGAACAGGACGGGTTCATGGCAAAGGTGGACATGCTTGAGATCGTACACCGCGCCGTCTGGTCTTTAAAGAACGAGGTGGAGGCGCTGAAGCAGCCGGGGGGCAAGAGGATCGTGATTGATAAGAGTAGCGCGACCGTGATGGTGCGCGCCTACCGGCCGATGTTCGAGCAGGTGGTCGTGAATGTTATCAAAAACGGGCTGGAGGCCATTGAGGAGGGCGGTCGGGAGACGGGGCTGGTGAGGGTCTACGTGGGGCCGGTTAGGCCGGCGTCGGGCAAGTACGCGGTCTGGGCGAAAGTGGAGATAGAGGATAATGGCGGCGGAATCCCCGAGGAAAACTTAGCGAAGCTCAAGCTGTCCGCCCCGTTCACCACCCGCAGCGACAGGAAGGTGAACAGCGGCATCGGCCTTTTCATCGGGATGAAGATTATTAAGATCCACGGCGGGACTATGACCTTCGAGAGCAAGGTGGGCGTGGGGACTAAAGTCACCCTGATGCTGCCCGAGTGGAACGCGCTCCGGAGGGCCGAGGGGGCCGAGCGCGCCGACGGGGCGGAGGCGGGCGGCTCGGAGGACGGGGCGGATGGGACGACGCTGGCAGAGGCGACGCCCCTCTGAGGCCCGCCGGAGAAGAGATTCGGAAGGAGACGTATGCGCGGTCGGGCGAGTGAAGCAATCACAGTTAGTTTACCCAACCCCCGCATCCTACTGGTGGACGACGACATTTCCTTCCTCAGAGGGCTCCGCGACTACTTCTCCGCGTCCGGCTACGACGTTGACACCGCGAGGACGCCGGAGGAGGCCCTTCAGTTAATACAGGAGGCGGGGACGCGCTCATATCAGTTAGTCATCACCGACCTTGACTTCGGCGACCTGTCGCAGATTGAGGGCGACCAGTTCCTCCTGCAAAACCTTTCGCTGTTTCGTGGTGCCCTGACGGCGGTCATCTCGGGCACGTCCGATCTGACGGTAGACAGGCGACTGCGGCTGGAGGAGGCCGAGATTCATTTCCTGCAAAAATCTCCGGAGACCGCCGGTAAGCTGGAGGAGATAGCCGAAGAGGCGAAGCAGAGGCGGGCGACCGACATCGCGGCCATCCTCGCTGAGGTGGTGACGCCCCGCGTCGAGGAGCGGATCGGCGGCCTGTTGTCGATAGAGATCATGCCCCTGGCCGCGCCGTCCGTTGCTTCCAGATACGCCGACGTGCTCAAAGGGGTGGTCATCGACTGGCTGAAGGCGAGGGAAGACCTAGACGCGCCCATCTTCATGTACGGCACACAGGTCTACAGCGCGAACGAGCTGGCGGAGGAGGTGCGGCGCGAGACAAAAGTCGGCCTCGCGCACGTAGCATTGCTGCTCGACGAATTCCAAAGCTTTCTGGGGAAGGGCCAGGATGGCAAAGCAGGAAATGGCGACGACGAAGTATAGACTTGAAGAGCCAGGCGTCGAACGCCGCGTTATCCTGCTCGTCGCGCCCGTGCATGACGCGCTGACCGAGTACACCGCCGAGCTGCTGGCGGACCCTCCCGACCTCGGCGCGCCCAACGTGCTGTGCAGGCCCGTGCACCCAGTTACCTACGACGAGCAGCTCTCCCGACTCTCCATCGACCCCGCCGCGACGGAGGTCTGCCTCATCTTCTGCGGCCACGGCCGCGCGGGTTCGCTGGATGTGCCGGGCGCGTCCGGCGGCGGAGGTGCCCTGTCCCCTTTCTTCGACTACAGGCACGTCCCCGCCGGCCCCAAGTTCCTGCTCGCCTTCTGCTCGAATAGCGGCGCCTGGCTCGGCGGTGCCTACGAACGTAACACGCGGGGGCGCACCTTCGTCGGGTTCGACGGTGAGATCGGCTTCGTGGCGGCGGGGGGGGCATACGCCTACACGTGGAGAAAGATTTTGTTCGGGATCGCCGCGGCGATGTTGAGCGCCGCCGACGACAATTTTGCGTTGGAGAAGTCCGTCGTCGGGTTATATAGAGACGCGCTCTCCATGTTTTCACCAGAGAATGACCCGAAGCACAGGTGGGGGCTCGCGATGAGGATGTATCTACGCCAGCAGATGAAGGCAGTTAGCTGCATCCGAACGTAACGGAAATCCATCTACACAAATCCTAATAGACTTCCACATGGGAAGTAACATTAGAGCAGGCGCGACACATTACACCCACGGTGAGTTTTTGGACACTTTTTTGTTTTTGGACGCTTCAATAAGTGGCGTAATCGGGATTGGAGGTGATAAGCCGTTTAATTACAGCAAATACGGCGAAGCGTATATGGTATACTTTTTGGACTTTTCCCTACTCTGGAAGTGCAAATGAGCTGACCGCGCGGGCGCTGAAGAGTCGCCGGGAGGCGTGCGAGACGCCGCGCGAAGGCCCCGAGTCCTCCGAGGACTCGGGGCCTTCGCTTTGCCCTGGCGGGCGGCGCGTCGGACTGTGGGGCAAACCTTTTGCCGCCGCCGGTGTCAAATGCTATGTTCCCGAGGAAGATCCGACGCCCGGCGGGAGACACCCATCCCGCTTCGAGAGCCAGGGCGGCGTCGCAAGTAAGGTCACACGCCGGCGTTCCTTTGACCGGGGCGACTCCGGCCCCCACAGCACCGAAGACCGAAAGGGCGGCCGCGAGGCTTCAAAAGATGCGTCTGAAAAATATCCCCGCACTGATTCTCTCCCTCCAATTCATTCTCGCCCCGCTGGCGCCGTCGGGCGCGCGGGCGAACACGAACGCCATGAACGAGACCGTCGCCGCCGAGACCGCCGAGGATGGCGGCACGACTGTGAAGAAGGGCTTGCGGTTCCGCCTGAGTGAGGGGGCGGAGCAGGCGGAAGCGGCGGGGCCGCGCGCGCCCGCGGCGCAGGCCACGAAGCTGTCGGAGGCCGAGACGGCGCGCGTGCTGGCGCGGCTGCCGGAGTTGAAGGCCGTGGAGGGCGACCGGCAGGAGTTCTCACTGCGCGAGCGCAGCCTGCCCGCGCCGCGCGCGGGCGCGACGGTGCTCAGCCCATTCCCGGCGCCCGAGACGCGCGGGGCGCCGGACGCCGCCGCGTCGGGCGAGCTGAAGGTCGTGCGCCACTCCCCGTCGGGCGAGGTGCCGATAGCGCCGCAGGTGTCTCTGACCTTCTCGCGGCCGGTCGTGGCGGTCACGTCGCAGGAGGAGGCCGCGCGGAACGTCCCGGCGCGTCTGTCGCCGCAGCCGGCGGGTCGCTGGCGCTGGCTGGGGACGAAGACGCTCATCTTCGACCCGGCCGAGGGGCGTCTGCCGATCGCGACCGAGTTCGAGGTCAGCGTCCCGTCGGGCGCGGGCGCGTCGAAGCCGCTGACGTGGAAGTTCGCCACGCCCGCGCCCAAGCTGGTGGCGAAGTACCCGGAGGCCGTCAACACGCGGCGCGACGCGGTCATCTTCATGGAGTTCGACCAGAAGATAGACCCCGGCGCGGTGCTGCGGACTCTGAAGTTGACGGCCGGCGCGTCGGCGCCCGGCGTCAGGCTGGCGACGGGTGATGAGATCGCGGCCGACGTAAACGTGAGCCGGCTCGTGAAGGCCGCGACCGCCGGGCGCTGGCTCGCCGTGCGCGCCCTGGGCGCCGCGGGCGCGACGCGCGAGGCGCTGCCGGCCGACTCGCCAGTCACGGTCACCGTGGGAGCGGGCACGCCCTCGGCCGAGGGGCCGCGCAGGACGACCGCCGCGCAGAGCTTCTCGTTCCGCACCTACGGGCCTTTCCGCGTGACGTCGCACGCCTGCGGCTGGAGCAAAAGCTGCTCGCCCTTCGACCAGTGGATCATACAGGTCAGCAACCCCATCGACCTCGAAGCCTTCGACTCGTCGAAGGTGAAGGTCGAGCCGGCGGTGCCGGGCCTCAGCGTCAACGCCTACGGCACGACCATCTACATCCACGGCTCGAAGCGCGGCCGCACCGTCTACAGGGTGACGCTCGACGCGTCGGTGCGCGACCAGTTCGGGCAGACGCTCGGCGCGCCCGCCACGTTCAGCTTCAGCGTCGGCCCCGCGCCGCCGAGCCTGATGTCGGCGGGCGGCAACTTCGTCGTGCTCGACCCGGCCGGCGGCCCGCACCTCTCGGTCTACAGCGTCAACCACTCGGCGCTCAAGGTGAGCCTCTACGCGGTCGAGCCGAAGGACTACGAGGCTTACGTCGCGCACATGCGCACCATCAGCGGCTACTACGACGAGAAGCGGCAGGCGCCCGCGGGCCCGCCGGGCACGCTCGTCTCGTCGAAGACGGTCGCGGTCAAGGGTCAGGCCGACGAGATGACCGAGACGCGGCTCGACCTGTCGGACGCGCTCAAGGGCGGGCGCGGCAACGTCTTCGCCGTCGTCGAGCCGGCGGCGCGCCCGGTCGCGACGAAGACGCGCGGGGCCGAGCGCGAGGTGCTGCGGACGTGGGTGCAGTTGACCGGCATCGGGCTCGACGCCTTCGTCGACCGCGAGGAGCTGGTCGGCTGGGCGACCGCGCTCGCCGACGGCCGCCCGCTCGAAGGCGTCGAGCTGACGCTGCTGCCTTCGGGGCAGCGCGCCGCGAGCGGGCCGGACGGGCTGGCGCGGCTCGCGCTCCCCGCGAAGGCGGGCGCGCTGACCGGGATGCTGCTGGCGCGGCGCGGCGACGAGACGGCCTTCCTGCCCGAGCTGAGCGACTGGTGGTACGGCTCTTCGAGCTGGGCGCGGCGCGAGGAGTCGGACGCGCTGCGCTGGTACGTCTTCGACGACCGGAAGATGTACCGGCCGGGCGAGGAGGTGAGCCTGAAGGGCTGGCTCCGCCGCGTCGGCAGTGGCAAGCGCGGCGACGTGGGGCCGCTCGCGGGCGGGGCGGCGTCGGTCACGTACACCCTGCGCGACTCGCGCGGCAACGAGGTGCTGAAGGGCGCGGCGCCGCTCAACGCGCTCGGCGGCTTCGACACGAAATTAAAGCTCCCGCCGACGATGAACCTCGGCGGCGCTCACCTGCAGTTTCAGGCGGAGGGCGCGCAGGTGCTCGCGGGGAACCGGCAGCACCAGCACGCGATACAGGTGCAGGAGTTCCGCCGCCCCGAGTTCGAGGTCAGCGCGAAGGCGGGCGAGGGGCCGCACTTCGTCGGCGGCCACGCGCAGGCGACCGTCAGCGCGAGCTACTTCGCCGGCGGCGGCCTGCCCGACTCCGAGGTCAACTGGCGCGTGAGCGCCACGCAGACCAGCTTCACCCCGCCCAACCGCGGCGACTACACCTTCGGCCGCTGGACGGCGTGGTGGGAGACTTCTTCGGCCGGCGGCGCCAGCGAGAACGCGCAGGCCTTCAAGGGGCGCACGGACGCGGCGGGCAAGCACACGCTCCGCATCGACTTCGACTCGGTCGACCCGCCGCAGCCGACCTCGGTCAGCGCGCAGGCCTCGGTGACGGACGTGAACCGGCAGACGTGGACTTCCAACACGACACTCCTCGTCCCGCCGGGCGCGAGGTGCGGATGCGCGCGGCGCTGCTCGAATGGAAGCAGACGCGCGGGCGCTGGTCGCAGGTCGAGGGGCAGGCCGAGGAGTGCGTCGTCAGGTCGGCGGCGGACGCGGTCAAGTGTACGTTCCGCCCGAAGGCGGGCGGGGTCTACCGCGTGACCGCGCGCGTCTACGACGACCGCGAGCGGCCCAACGAGAGCGAGCTGACGCTGTGGGTCGCGGGCGGGAAGACGCCGCCGCGCCGCGACCTCTCGCAGGAGAAGGTCGAGCTGATACCGGACCGCAAGGAGTACCGCGCGGGCGACACGGCCGAGATACTCGTGCAGGCGCCCTTCTACCCGGCCGAGGCGCTCCTGACGCTGCGCCGCTCGGGGCTCGTCCGCACCGAGCGCTTCCGCATGAACGAGCCGTCGCACACCGTCCGCTTCAAGGTCGAGGAGGGCTTCACGCCGAACGTCTACGTGCAGGTCGACCTCGTCGGCGCGTCGGCGCGCACGAACGAGAAGGGCGAGGAGGACCCGAAGCTGCCGAAGCGCCCGGCCTACGCGGCGGGGCAGTTGAACCTGACGGTGCCGCCGCTCGCGCGCCAGCTCCAGGTCACGGCGACGCCGCGCGACAAGGCTTTGGAGCCGGGCGGCGAGACGACCGTCGCGGTCGAGGTGCGCGACGCCGCCGGCCGTCCCGTCCAGGGCGGGGAAGTCGCGGTCGTCGTGGTGGACGAGTCGGTGCTGGCGCTCACGGGCTACAAGCTCGAAGACCCGCTCGCGGTCTTCTACGCGATGCGCGGCGAGGACGTGACGGACTTCCACCTACGCAAGGACGTGCAGCTCGCCGACCCCGGCCAGCTCACCATCTTGCAGAGCGGCGCGGTCGGCGGCGCGGGCGGCGGCGCGCGCGCGTCGGCCGAGACCGTCACCGTCGCGCAGTCGGACGAGGCGCCGCCGCCACCGCCGTCGGCCTCGCCCGCGCGGGCCGCACGCGGCATGAAGGGCGTCGTCAACGACTTCAAGGTTGATAACCTGCAATCGCTCGACCCAGGGCAGCCGGCCATCCGGGTGCGCGAGAACTTTAACGCGCTCGCCGTCTTCGCCCCCGCGGTGCCGACCGACGCGCGCGGCCGCGCCGAGGTGAAGGTAAAAGTCCCCGACAACCTGACGCGCTACCGCGTGATGGCCGTCTCGGTCGCGGGCGGCAGGCAGTTCGGCTCCGGCGAGTCTTCCGTCACGGCGCGGCAGCCCGTGATGGCTCGCCCGTCGGCGCCGCGCTTCCTCAACTTCGGCGACCGCTTCGAGCTGCCCGTCGTCGTGCAGAACCAGACCGACAGCGCGGCCGTGGTCGATGTCGCCGTGCGCGCCACGGGCGCCGAGTTCACCGACGGGCAGGGGCGCCGCGTCACCGTGCCAGCGAACGACCGCGTCGAGGTGCGCTTCCCCACGTCGGCCTCCTCGGCCGGGACGGCGCGCTTCCAGGTCGGCGCCGTCTCGGGCCGCTTCGCCGACGCGGCGCAGCTCGAGCTTCCCGTCTACACGCCCGCGACGACCGAGGCGTTCGCCACCTACGGCGAGATTGACCGGGGCGGCGCCGTCGTCCAGCCGGTCAAGGCCCCGGCGGACGTCTTCAAGCAGTTCGGCGGGCTCGAAGTCCAGACCTCCTCGACGCAGTTGCAGGCGCTCACCGACGCCGTGCTCTACCTCGTCGCGTACCCTTACGAGTGCTCCGAGCAGTTGGCGTCGCGCGTGCTCGCCGTCGCCGCGCTGCGCGACGTGCTCACGGCCTTCAAGGCGAAGGACCTGCCCGGCCCCGAGGCGATGAAGGCGGCGGTCGCGCGCGACATCAAGCGGCTCGAAGGGTTGCAGAACCCGGACGGCGGCTTCGCCTTCTGGCGGCGCGGCGACCCCTCGTGGCCCTACGTCAGCATCCACGTCGCGCACGCGCTCACGCGCGCGAAGGAGAAGGGCTACGACGTGCCGCCGTCCATGCTCGACCGCTCGAAGTCGTACCTGCGCGCGATAGAGTCGCACATCCCGCGCCGCTACGGCCGCGACGCGCGCAACACGCTCATCGCCTACGCGCTCTACACGCGCGCGCGCATGGGCGACCGCGACGCCGAGCGCGCGCGCCGGCTCATCGCGACCGAGGGGCTGGAGAAGCTCCAGCTCGAAGCGACGGGGTGGCTGCTGCCGGTGCTGTCGGGCGACAGGGCTTCGGGGGCGGAGGTCGCGGCCGTCCGGCGGCTGCTCTCGAACCGCGCCGAGGAGACGGCCGGGACGGCGCACTTTACGACCTCTTACGCGGACGACGACTACCTGCTGCTGCGCTCCGACCGGCGCGCCGACGGCGTCATCCTCGAAGCGCTCATCGCCGACCAGCCCGAGAACGACCTCATCCCGAAGGTCGCGCGCGGGCTGCTCGCGCACCGCAAGAAGGGGCACTGGGGGAACACGCAGGAGAACGCCTTCGTGCTGCTCGCGCTCGACCTCTACTTCCGCACCTACGAGAAGACGACGCCCGACTTCGTCGCGCGCGCGTGGCTCGGCGACGCCTACGCGGGCGAACAGCAGTTCCGGGGGCGCTCGACCGACCGCCAGCAGTTCGACGTGCCGATGCGCTACCTCGCCGAGAAGGGCGCGGGGCGTGAGCAGAACCTCGTCATCCAGAAGGAGGGCGCGGGCCGGCTCTACTACCGCGTCGGGATGAGCTACGCGCCGACCAACCTGAAGCTCGCGGCGGCCGACTACGGCTTCGCGGTCGAGCGTGTGTACGAGGCCGTGGACGACCCCGCCGACGTGCGGCGCGACGCCGACGGGACGTGGCGCGTCAAGGCCGGGGCGAAGGTGCGCGTGAAGCTGACGCTGGTCGCGCCGTCGCGCCGCTATCACGTCGCGCTGGTTGACCCTCTGCCGGCGGGGATGGAAGCCCTGAACCCGGCGCTCGCCGTCACGGGGAGCATCCCCGAGGAGAAGGGGGAGGAGCAGCCGAGCTACGGCTGGTGGTGGTGGCGCCCGTGGTTCGAGCACCAGAACCTGCGCGACGACCGGGCGGAGGCGTTCACCTCGCTCATGTGGGAGGGGGTCTACACCTACACCTACGTCGCGCGCGCGACGACGCCCGGCGCCTTCGTCGTCCCGCCGCCGAAGGCCGAGGAGATGTACGCCCCCGAGACCTTCGGGCGCGGGCAGAGCGACCGCTTCGTCGTCGAATAGGTCGGCGCTTCAAAGCGCCTTAAATGAAAAGGGCCGGGCAGTCTCAAATGACTGCCCGGCCCTTTCCGTGTTCGCCCCTACGCGCTTTAGCGGGCGCGCTCGCTCTCGGCGCGGAGGTTGTTCGTCACCGAGAAGACGCCGGGGATAGAGTTGACCAGCGCGTTCGCCAGCCGGCGGTCGCCCTCGTTGGCGACGACGCCTTCGAGCGTCAGGTGGCCGCGCGCGACCACGATGTGAATCGACGGGTCGGTGCCGCGGCCGTAGCGGAACAGCGGGCTGTTCCGGCCGAAGAGCGTGCGGTAGGCGCTCACGCGAACACGGTCGTCGAACGACGAGAGCGGCAGCACCTCGATGTTGTTGACGACGCGCTCGACGCCGGCGAGCTTGCTCACGCGGCGCTCGGCGCCCTCGCGGGTCGAGGGCCGGACGACCTGGCCCGAGAGCGTGACGGTCGAGCCGTCAATCTCGTAGGCGAGGTTGTCGAAGACGCCGTACCACGGGAGCGTCACCAGCTCCTTGCGCACCTTCTCCGCAAGTTGCCCGAAGGCGGCGCGCCCGCCCGCCTGCTCGGCGGGTGCGGCCACCGCGAACGACGACGCCAGAACGGCCACCGCGAGGACGGCCGCGACTCTTTTCAAAATGCCTTTCATCTTCATTTCACCCCTTATATTTTTCACTCGATTAATCACGAACTTAGATGTCTCCGACCCCTTCCAAGTTGTAACCCCGGCGCCCCGCGCGCGGGCGTGAACCCTCGCTTTTCCCCCGCAAACTCGCGGGTTTGCGCGGCCGCCGCCGGGGTGATAGACAGGTTAACTCGCCGGGATTTTTTCGGGACAGGCGGCCGGTATGCTCCGCCGCGCTCGCCGCAAAATCTTCTTCGACGCGAGGGGCATTTCCCGCTTGGGCACACCGGAAAACAGCCAGGCCACGGCCGCCGGCGAAACTGTCCCGGCGGGGCGCGGCTCGTCGTTCGCCGCGCTGCGCCACCGAGACTTCCGACTGATGTGGCTGGGCCAGTTCTTCTCGCTGACGGGCTCGCAGATGCAGCTCGTCACCATCAACTGGCACGTCTACATCCTGACGCGCCCGCACGGCGAGGCGGCGGCCGCCGCCGCGCTCGGGCTGGTCGGACTCGTGAGGGTGCTGCCCATCGTCGTCTGCTCGCTCGTCGGCGGGGTCGTCGCCGACGCCGCTGACCGCAAGCGGCTCATCGTCGTCACGCAGGCCGTCATGCTGCTGAGCGCGGCGGCGCTCGCGGCCTTCACCGCCTCGGGGCTCGAACAGGTCTGGCCCGTCTACGCGCTGACGGCGCTGTCGTCGGCGGCGGTCGCCTTCGACAACCCGGCGCGGCAGGCGCTGCTGCCCATCTTCGCGCGCGACGTGCTGATGGTCGGCGAGCAGGGGTACGGGTTGCTCGCGGCGGCTTCGGCCGCGGGCGCGGTCGTGACGGGGCTGCTGCTCGCGCGACGCGGCTCGCGCTGGCGGCGGCCGGGGCTGGCGGTGCTCGTCTCGGTCGCGGTCTACGGCGCGGCGACCGTCGGCTTCGGGCTCTCGCGCTCCTACCGGCTCTCGCTCCTGATGCTGGCTCTCGCGGGCGCGGCCGACACGGTGAGCACGGTCATCCGCCAGACCATCCGCCAGCTCATCACGCCCGACCGCCTGCGTGGGCGCATGACCTCGGTGAACATGATCTTCTTCATGGGCGGGCCGCAGCTCGGGGAGCTTGAGGCGGGGCTGTTGGCGGCGGCGATGGGCGCGCCCTTCTCGGTCGTGCTCCGCCACACCGAAGGGTACTGAGGGAAGCAGTAGTCAGTAGTCAGTAGAGAGTAACCAGTAGAAATGCGAAGCGGCGCGCCCGGCCTGAAGGCTAAGACGCGCCGCCCGTTTTTCTACTGGCTGCTGTCTACTTCCTCACGGCGTGGCCGGGGCGACGACGATCCTGTTGTCCACGCCGAGGACGCCTTTGACGGCGTAGGCGAGCCGCTCGGCGCGCTGCTTGACGGCGTCGGAGCTGACGGTGCCGGCGAGCCTGACGCGGCCGTTGACGACCGTCGCGTCGATGGTGGAGGCGGCGACGGCCGCGTCGGCCGCGAAGGCCGTGTCAATCTTCATTTGCAGCGTCACGTCGTCGGAAGCCGGGGGCGCGGCGGGCGCGGCCGTGGTCGGCGGGGGCGCGGCCGCCGTGGTGTCGGTCGCGGGCGGCGCCTGGATGATGACCGGCGCGGGCACGGTCTGCGGCGCCTGCTGGATGATGATGGGCGTCGGCTGAGTCAACGGCGTCTGGACGACGATGGGCGCCTGCGCGAAAGGCGTCGGCTGCGTCGCCGCCCCGGCGCGGATGTTGATGTTGGCCTCGGTGGACGAGTCGTCTCCCGAGTTCGTCAGGAAGAGGAAGACGATCGCCGTGGCCGCGATGGCCACGAGCGCCACCGTGGCGAGCATCCCGGTCGAGTAGCCGCGCCGCTCGGGCGGCGGTGGATAACGAACCGTCTGCTGCTCGACCACCTCGCGCCGCGCCGTCGGCGTCTCGACGACGACGCGGCTCCGCTTACGTTGCTCTTCCTCGTATGACATGAAGCTTCGGCTCCTTGATTTTTTTTCGAGGTCCTTGCGCGAGGTTAGTTTGTTGCAAGAGGCCGTGCGCTGGCAAGCGCCCGACAAAGGGGGAGCGTCGGAGGGCCGGCCCACCCGACGCTCCCCCTAAAAGTTTTGTCCCGCCCGTCTTAGTAGCGGCGGGGCAGACGCCTCTTCGAGCGCCGGTAGAGATAGCCGCCCGTGCCGCCTATGGCTGCGCCGGCCGCCGCCGCGCGCCTGCCGCCGGCCGCCGCGCCGACGCCCGCGCCGAGGGCCGCGCCGCTCGCCGTCGCGCCGATGGTGCGCGTGCGCGGCTTGAAGTGGCGCCGCGCCGCCCGGCGGTTGAAGGCGTAGGTGCCCGCGCCGCCCGCGCCGATGGCCGCGCCCTTCTTGCCGCCGACGAGCCCGCCGACCGCAGCGCCGCCCGCGATGATGGCGGCCGTGCGCGCCTTACGCCCGAAGCGCGAACGCTTGCGCCTGTCCTGCGCCGACGTGTCGAGCGCGAGCGTCGTCGCTAAGAATATCAGGCAGAGACAACCGACGATAATCTTCCGCATCTTCACACTCCTTCTGCTGACCCGAATCATCTCGAATTAAAACGGGAGAGACAAATACGCCGCTGCTTTCAGCAAACCCCATTCCGCCGGCCGGCCGGCGGCGCGTCTCCGGCGAAAGACGTGGGAAACCGCGGCCTTAACGGTCGAAATCCGATTCGGTACGCCTCGGCGGTCGCGCGATAAACCGGGCCGTCGCGTACTATCCGCGAACAGTGCGGCAAGCGTAACTGACTGTTGTTTGACCTCGCAAGTGCGCTCTCGCATAATCGGCCGCATGACGACGGCCATCATTCATCACCCCGTTTTCGAGCAGCACGACACGGGCGAGGGGCACCCCGAGAGCCCCGAGCGCTACGCGGCCGTGATGGCGGCGCTGCGCGGCGACGCCGAGCTTTGGCCGCGCCTGCTGGAGGTGGAGGCCGCGCCCGCGCCGCGCGGCGACGTGCAGGCCGCGCACACGCCGCAGCACTTCAAGCACGTCGAGCGCGCCGTCAGCGAAGGTATCGGATACCTCGACGCCGACACGGTCGTCTCAATGCGCTCGCTCGACGCGGCGCTGCGCGCGTCGGGCGCGGCGTGCAGGGCCGTGGACATGGTCGTGTCGGGCGAGGTCGGGAACGCCTTCCTGCCCGTCCGCCCGCCCGGCCACCACGCCACCTCCGACCGCGCGATGGGCTTCTGCCTCTTCAACACCGTGGCCGTGGCGGCGCGCTACGCGCAGAGACATCACAAGGAGGTCGAGCGCGTCGCCGTCATCGACTGGGACGTGCATCACGGCAACGGCACGCAGGGCATCTTCTACGACGACCCGTCGGTCTTCTTCTTCTCGGCGCACCAGTACCCCTGGTACCCGGGGACGGGGACGCGCGCCGAGACGGGCGTGGGGCGCGGGCGCGGCTACACCCTGAACCTGCCGCTGCGCGCGCGCACGCCGGCGGCCGAGCACCGCCGCGCCTTCGAGGCGGCGCTCGAAGAGATAGGCGCGAAGTTCAAGCCCGACCTCGTCATCATCTCCGCCGGGTTCGACTCGCACGCCGCCGACCCGCTCGGCCAGCTCGCGCTTTCGGACGAGGACTTCGTGAGGATGACGCGCGCGGCGAAGGAGTGGGCGCGCGAGGCGTGCGGCGGCCGCCTCGTCTCCTGCCTCGAAGGCGGCTACAACCTCTCGACGCTCGGCGCGACCGTGGGCGCGCACGTGCGCGCGCTGGCCGAGGAGTAGGCCGGAACACCCCCCGCCGTCCGTGCGTAAAGGGATGAGCGGCGCGTCACACGGCTCCGACACGGCCGTCAGACTTAAAGCATGGCCTCCGAGTTTCCGTAGTTAACGCCTGGTGGATTTTCGCTAAGACAGTCCGGGCGGGGTCGGAAGGGAAGCGTTAATGGGCGCGAGACGGCAGGGTGCGTGGGACGTTTTCGCCGAGCGGTTCGCGCGGGCGCGCGAGTGGCTGCGGCGCGTGATGCCGCGCGTGGCGCTGGCGGCGCTGGCGCTCTACGTCGTGCGGCTGCTCATCCAGGGCACGTCCGTCTACCGCACGACGCCGCTCCGCCTCGTCGGCCTGCTCGCGTTCCTCGCCGTCGCCGTCACGGTCTGCTACTACGGCCTCAAGCTCCTCGTGCGTCTCAAGCGCCGGCTGCTGTGGCGCGTCCGCCGACGGCTCATCATCACCTACCTGTTCGTCGGCCTGACGCCCGTCGTCCTGCTGCTGCTGCTCGGCGCGCTGGTGGCGGCGGGCGGCTCGTCGCAGGCGATGGCGCGCGTCGTCACCGTCCAGGTCGGCGAGACCGAGCGGCAGGCGGCCGAGAGCGCGCGCACGCTGGCGGACGCGCTCCTCGCACTCCCGCCCGGCACCGGCGAGCGCGCCGCCCGTGAGTGGCTCGACGAGCGCGCCGCGTTGCTCCGCGCGTCTCTGCCCGGCGCGCGCGTTCACGTGTGGCGCGGCGTCGAGGGGTCGCGCGCGGCGTGGCTCGGGCAGGCGGAGGAGGCGCATCTGGCGAGCGCGAGCGCCGACGGCGCGTCGCTCGGCGCCGGCTTTGACGACGGCGGCGCCCGCGCGACCCTGCCCGCGTGGCTCGCGGGCGCGCACGAGTGGAGCGGCCTCGCCTTCCTGACCGCGCCCGACGACACCGAGAGCGCCTTCGGCACGCCTTCGGTGCGCGCGCTCGCGCGGCGCGCCGCGAACGGGCGCTCGGCCGCGGTGCTCGTCACCGTCCCCGTCAGCCGGGCGCTCGTCAACCGCTACCGCGAGAACACGGGGCTCACCGTCCGCCCCTTCTTCGTGGAGATGCTCGGCGAGGGTTTGCGCGACGAGTCCGACGTTCGGATTGACACCGGCGAGGAGGCCGAGCGGGGGCGCGAGGAGGGGACGGTCAGTCTCAGGAAGGACGGGCGCAAGCGGTACGTCAACTTCAAGCGCGACCAGTTCGGCGAGCAGATGCCGGAGTTCTCACTCGGCGGGCTCAACTTCCCGTGCCCGGTCTTCCTCAACGCGACCGACTGGCACACGGGCGCGAGCGGCGACCACTGGGCTTTCGTCGTCGATTGGTCGTGGGGCGAGGCCGGCAAGCAGTTCTGGAACAACGCCGTGATGGGGGAGTCGCTGCTGCGAATGCTCCACGTCGTCACCATCGCCTTCGTCGTCCTCGAAATGCTCGCGCTCTTCTCCGCCGCGTGGATGACGCGCGCCGTGACGGGCACCGTCCACAAACTTTACCGCGCCACGGAGTCGGTCAAGCGCGGCGACTTCTCGCACCGCATCCGCACGCGCTCGCGCGACCAGTTGGGCGAGCTGGCGCTCGCCTTCAACGACATGTCGTCGAACATCGAGACGCTCCTGGCCGAGCGCGTCGAGCACGAGCGCCTGAAGCGCGAGGTCGAGATCGCGCACGAGGTGCAGGCGCAGCTCTTCCCGCGCAGCACGCCCGCGCTCGAATCGGCGTCGATGACGGGCGAGTGCCGCGCGGCCCTGGGCGTGGCGGGCGACTACTACGACTACGTCGAGGTCGTGCCCGGGCTCGTCGCCTTCACGCTCGGCGACGTGTCGGGAAAGGGGTTGTCGGCGTCGCTCGTGATGTCGAACCTGCAGGCGGCGCTGCGCGCGCAGGTGGCGATCATCAGCGAGCGTCTGAGCGCGTCGGGTCGCGGGGCGGCGCGGCCGGCGGCGGCCGTGGTTGCCGGCGCGGACGGCGCGGCGGCGGGCGAGCTGCCGTGCGGCGTGACGGGGACGGGCGAGGGCTGCGTCGTCTCGAAGATGGTCGAGAGCATCAACGGGCAGCTCTGCCGCGCGACCGACGCCAACCGCTTCGCGACGCTCTTCCTCGCCGTCTACGACGACCGCGCGCGCTCTCTCCGCTACACGAACGCCGGGCACAACGCGCCGCTGCTCGTGCGCGCGGACGGCTCGGCCGAGCGGCTGTGGGCGGGCGGGACGGTGCTCGGCGCCTTCGACTTCGCGCCGTTCGAGGAGGGGGGCGCACAACTCTCGGACGGCGACCTGCTCGTCGTCTACTCCGACGGCATCACGGAGGCGCAGAACGCCGGGGGCGAGGAGTACGGCGAAGGGCGTCTCGCCGCGCTCGCCGCCGAGCGCCGCCACGAGACCGTCGAGAACATCCGCCGGGACATCTTCGACGACATAGACCGCTGGTCGGGCGACGCCGAGCGCGGCGACGACCAGACGCTCGTGATTCTCAAAGCGAAGTCTGGAGTCTGAAGTCCGGCGTCCGGAGTCAAAACAAAAGCCCGGTACTCGTTGACCGGGCTTTTCTCTCGTCTGACCCCGGACTCCGGACTCCGGACTTAATTTTACGCCGTGACGATGACGGCGCGGGCGCCGGTCAGCTCGGTGAAGTCTTTGGTGTAGACGGTGCCGACGCGGCGGAGGCGGCCGACGGTTTCGACCAGCTCTTCGGTCGGGAGGTAGCCGTCGTCGGCGTAGGCGACGGCCCAGTTCGAGAGGTGCGCGGCGGCGTCGAGCAGGTCTTCGACGTGACGCAGGTACTGGCGCCGCGCCTCGGCGCGCGCGCCGAGGCGCCCCTCGCGCGAGTGCTCGAAGTCGTCCCAGAAGTCTCCGTCGCCGCGCACCCACTCCTCGCGCCAGGCCCAGGCCGAATCCCTCGCGGCGCGGCGCGAGGGGCGCGGCAGGCGCAGGAAGAGCAGGTCGGCCTGCTCGCGCGAGACGAAGTCGCGCGCGTCGCGGTTCGAGGCCGCGTTGCGCCGGCGGTTGTTGAAGGGCGCGGGCGCGGCGTCCCACAGGCGCTTGAAGACGCGCGACAGGGGCTGGCGCAGCTCGCGCGTCTCGTCGTCGAACGAGAGCGCGTAGTCGCCGACGGCCATGCCGAGGTCGAGCGCGAGCGCGCGCTTCTCCGGCTCCAGCTTCTCGGCGTGCGCCCTCACGTTGTCGAACCACCACGCGTCGGTCTCGCCGAACCAGCGCCTGAGCGCTGAGTTGTAGAGCCGGTGGCGCGGCACGTACGCCTCTTCGAGCACCTCGTCCACCTCCGACTCGCTCAGGACCTCCGAGTTGTTCTCGACGCGTGCGCGCGCGCGCGTCAGGGCCCACTGCGCGGGGTCGTTGGCGGCGACGCGCGCCCCCCAGCGCTTGAGATAGGCGGCCGTCGTCGCCTCGCCCGCGAACGGGTCGGCGACCGATTTGAACTGAAGGCGCCGGAGCACGCTCAGCTCGAACGCGAGCCAGCCTTCGGGGAGTGAGTCGGAGAAGTTGCGCAAAGTCGTCGGCCTCGGAGAAGTTATGCGGGGTGCCCCCGAACGAGTCGGACGGGGTACTTGTCGAAGTCGGTCAGGGGCGCGAGTCCCAGGGGTACTGCACTCAACGTACGGCTCGGCGGCGGGCGGCTCGGCGGCGGCGCGCTCGCGCGCGTAAGAGCGCAGCTCGGGCAGCCCTTCGAGCGAGAGGAAGGCGCGGACGACCCACGGGTCGAACTCGATGCCGGCCCAGAGGCCGAGGTGTTTGCGCGCCTCCGACTCGGTGCCGGCGGGGCGCCAGGGGCGCGCGTCCGTGAGCGCGGCGTAGGCGTCGGCGACGCGGAGGATGCGCGCGCCCAAAGGTATCTGCTCGCGGCGCAGCGCGTCCGGGTAGCCGCCGCCGCCGAACCACTCGTGGTGCCAGCGCACGAGGAGCTGGACGGCGCGGTCGGCGCCCGAGCGCGCGGCCTCCTGCTCGCCGATGACGGGGTGGCGCGCGAGGTCGAGCCGCTCGGCCTCGTTGAGCGGCCCGTCGCGCTTGACGTAGTCGCGGCCCATCGTCATCTCGCCGATGTCGTGGAGCAGCGCGGCGAAGACGATGGAGGTGCGGTCGGCGCGAGAGAGGCGGAACCGCGCGGCGAGCGCCTCGGCCAGACGCGCCACGCGACTGGCGTGCGGGTGCGCGTAGCCCTCGAACTCGTCGACACCGGCCGACAGGCGGAGGAACGCCTCGCCAGCCGCGCGCTCGCTCTCTGCAAACTCGATGCCCATAGAGGTCAGAGTTTAAGGTTCAAAGCCCCGAGGGGGCAAGTAGGCAGTAGACAGTAGTCAGTAGAAAAACTTTCTGAGCGGGGCGGCCGTGCTGTCATCACCAACATCGATTAAGTGGAGCCTGCTGACTACTGACTACTGTCACCTGCTACCGTTTACTTGCCCTGCTTCGAGAGCTTGAGGTCGTAGGCGGCGCGCAGGGAAGCGTCCTTGAGAATCTCGTAGGCTTGCGTGACCTTGGCGAAGGCGGCGTCGATGCGCTGGCGCTGCTCCTCGTCGGCGCCGCGGCGGAAGCGGTCGGGGTGGAGGCGTCGCGCGTGCGTGTAGTAGACGCGCTTGACCTCCTCGGGGGTGACGCTGCGCGCGACGCCCAGCACCTCGTAGTGTGTCGCGCCGCCTGCCAGGGCGAACAGTTCCTCGGTCGTGCCCTGCGCCGCCGGCTCCGGCTCGGGGGGGCGCTCGCGCTCGCCCGTCTGGCGCGCCGCCTCCTGCGCGGCGGCGGACGCCGCGTCGGGGCGGCTTTGCCGCGCGGCCGCCTGCTGTAGCAAGTCGGCCGGCAGGACACGCGGACGGTCGGGGCGTTCGAGCAGGCCGGCGAGCCCGAGCACGTAGACGGCGCGCCGCGTCTCCTCCTCGGGGAGCCCCGCGACGGTGACTACCTCGCCCAGGCGCATCGGCGCGTAGACGCGCGAGAGGACGAACCCTTCGGAGGACAGGAGCCGGAGCCCCGCGGCGATCTTCTCGTTCACCCCCTCGGCGAGCGAGACGCGCTCGTCGTCGCGCGTCCTGGAAGCGACCAGCTCGGGCGGGAGCGAGCGCGCGGCCTCGACCAGCAGCGGGGCCGTGTCGAACTCCGCGCCGTGCTGCGACCCGGCGAGCCGCACGCGCTGGTCGAAGCTCCACTCGCCGTCGGGCCAGCGCAGAAGCTCGAAGAGCACCTCCTTCGACTGCCGCTCGCGGAGCTTCTTCAACCCCGCCTCGTCCAGCACCCCCGCGCGCATCAGCACGACCCCGGCCTGCTCGTCCGAAGCCCTGTCGCCGACCAGCGCGTAGAGCCGCGCGGGAGAGCGCGGCCGCGACCGCCCCGCCGTCGAAATAGACCGCGGCCTTCGCCTGCTCGCGCGCAAGGCGCAGCGCGCCCGACAGACGCGCGTCAGAGATTTCTTGTACGAGTTCGGCTAGGGGATGGTCGCTCAGTCGGCCGTTCATGGGGCGTGCGGGGCCGGCCCTTCCGAAGACCCCGGGCCATCATAGCTTAGTGAGAGGCCGGAGACTAGACGCAAACATGTATACTTGAGCCGCCAGCTTCTCCGACAAGTTTTGAGATAAAAAACGAAAAAGTTTCTGTCATCATGCGTACACTCAGCAGCAGCGGCCGCCAGTGGCCGACGGTTCGAGCGGATTTTCACGCCGGGTGTCATGGTACAAAAGTCGAAATCGGCTCCGGGCGCGCGAGCGCCGTCGGGGGCAGGCTCGTCGCCGCGCGCCGCGGCCGGCACACACGACTGCGCGGGCCCGTCGGAGGTGCCGCAGGGCTTGAGCACGGAGGTCGTCAACCTCCTCAACGAGCAGGCGTTCGCGCCGGGCGAGGTCTGCACCGAGCGAGAGGTCTGCGAGTCGTTCACCGAGATACTGCTGCGACATTGGGACCTCTGCTGCGTCTCGACCTTCCTGCGCGGTGAGGACGGCGCGCTCGCGCTTTGCACGAGCAACGTACACCCGCACCTCGACGGCGAGGCCGCGCGCTCGATGGCCGAGGCGATGGCCGCCGAGGTCTTGCGCACGGGCGAAGAGTTCGGCGTCGGCCTCGGGGCGGGCGCGGGTGCTGGCGGAGGCGTCGGGAACGTTGAAGGCGCGCGGTCGGACTCGGGCGAGCTTCTGGCGCACGCGGGGCTTGAGGCGGGCGTGGCCGTGCCCATCCGCGCGAGCGGCGTGCTGGCCGGCGTGCTGGTGGTCGCGTCGAAGGACGCGGGGCGCTTGCGCGAGGCCGCCGGCGGGGTGCGCTGCGTCGGGCAGGCGGTCGTCATCGCGCTCGGCAACGCGCGCCGCGGCGCCGCGATGAACGAACAGCGACGCCGCATCGAGTCGCTCGTCGAGGAGCTGCGCAGTCGCACGGCCGAACTGGAGAGCGCCAACCTTGAGCTGCAACGCGTGGGGCGCTACCGCTCGCTGTTCCTCGCGCGCATGTCGCACGAGCTGCGGACGCCGCTCACCTCCATCCTCGGCTTCGCCGAGATTCTGCTCGACCAGGAGCGCCTGAGCGAGACGCAGCGGCGCTTCTGCGGGAAGATTCAGTCGTCGGGCTTCCAGCTCCAGGCGAGCCTCAACCAGCTCGTAGACCTCTCGCGGCTCGAAGCCGGCCACACCGAGCTTTTCCTCCACGAGTTCAGCTTGCGTGAGACGCTGCGCGAGTCGTGCGCGGCCGTCTCGCGGCTCGCGCACAAGCAGGGCGTGAGTTTGGATTGCACGACCGCGCCCGAGCTGGGCGGCATCGTCTCGGACGAGGGCAAGCTCCGGCAGGTGCTCTACAACTTCCTCGCCTTCGCCATCGGGCGCAGCCCGGCGGGTCAGCGGCTCGTCGCCCGTCGTGCGGCTGTAGGCCACCCAGTAGCCGGCCTTCGGGTACTATGGGCAACTCGGGGCGCGGGTTTGCCGGCCCGACCAGCTCAGCCCTGTTCGGACTTGCTCAGCTCGTCGAGGTAGTTGCGGTAGTGGGCGCGCGCGTCGTCGGTCATTGAGGTGATGCGCAGCCCGATGAGGTAGCTCGGCTCCTGCCCGCCCCTGTCGAGGCGCAGGTAGTGCGCGGCGGTCGCCTCCATCTCGACGGCGCCCGAGGGGAGCGCGAGCCTGAGGACGAGCGGGCGCCCCTCATCCACGATGCAGGTGTAGCCGACGTAGATCGTGCCGGCGACGACGCCGACGCCCGTCTCGCTCAGGTCGCGCGTGAGGCATTCGAGCCGCACGCCGGTGAAGTGGAGGGCCGCGTCGTCGGGCGCGACGTCGCACGGCAGCTCCGCGTTGAACCTCGGCTCGCGTCGGCGTTCCTTACCTGACTTCTCGATCACGAAACGAATCCCCGGCCGCGCGCGCAAGGGGGCTCGCCCGCGCGGAAGCATGCTCCGGATTGCGTTTGAGGCTGAGGGGCTTCTCGCTTTAGGAGTTTGGCGCAAGGCGCGCGCCCGCGTCAATCAGGCGGCCTCGTAGAAGCTCAGGGCCGAGTCGCCCTGCTTGAGCACGCGCCAGCGGCGCAGTCGCCCGGCCGTCTCGGGGAGCGGGTTCTTGTGGTGGTGTTCGATGACGAGGACGCCGCCGTCGCGAAGCAGCGCCGCGGTGTGCGCGCCGAACTCGCGCAGCACCGAGAGGTAGTCCGACGCGTAAGGCGGGTCGAAGTAGGCCACGTCCCACGGCTCGCTCCCCGCGCGCCACTCCTGCCCCTCGTTGCGGCTCGTGCGCTTGAGGTACTCGGCCGCGTCACTCTTGACGACCTCGGTCATCTCCTCGGGGACGCCGAGCAGGTCCAGGTTCTCCTCGACGAGGGCGCACATCTTGTGGACGCGGTCGACGAAGGTGACGAACGAGGCGCCGCGCGAGAGCGCCTCGATGCCGACGGCGCCGGTGCCGGCGCAGAGGTCGAGGAAGCGCGCGCCCCCGAGCCTCGGGGCGAGCACGTTGAAGAGCGTCTCGCGCAGGCGGTCGGCGGTCGGGCGCGTCTGCATCCCCTGCGGGTTCTTCAGCACACGCCCGCGGTACTGTCCGGCGATGACGCGCATACTCCGAATCTAACACACGGCGCGGCGCGCCTTCAGCGCGGCCGCGCCTCGACCTCGACGACGAGGAAGACCTGCGAGCGGACGTTGAGCGTGCCGGCGGCGACGGGCGTGCGCGGCGACATCTTATTCGCGTAGGCGCGCACGTCCGCGTTCATGTTGGCGGTGCCCGCCGCGTCGTTGTCGACGAGTTCGGCGGGGCGCTCGGGGAAGCCGCCCTCGCGCTGCTCGACGACGCGGACGATGCGCCCGTTCATCGCCTCGGCCATCGCCTCGGCCTTCTGCATCGCCTGCCGGCTCGCGTCGCCGAGCGCGCGCCCGCGCGCCGCGTTCGACTCGCGGAGGATGAAGCTCACGCCGTCCACGCTGTTGGCGCCCGCGCCCGTCGCGGCGTCGATGACGGCGCCGACCGCGTCGAGCGCGGACGTGGTCACGCTCACGCTGTTGCGCGCCTCGTAGCCGACGATGCGCGGCATCTGCCCCCCGTAGTCGCGCTGCGGCACGAGGGCGTAGTCGCTCGTCTCGACTTCGGGGCTGGCGCCCGCGACCGCCTTGACCGCGTTGATGACAGCCTCGCTCTTGCGCGCGTTCTGCCGCTGCGCGTCGAGCGCGCCGCGGCTCTGCGTGACGACCGAGAGGACGACGACCGCCGTGTCGGGCGGCACCCGCGAGTCCGACTCGCCCGTCACGAGCAGGCGCGTCCGCACGCTCTCCTTCTTCTCGGAGCACGAGACGGCGCAGGCCAGCGCGGCGAGCGCGAAGATGACGGGCAGGGGGCGGGGAATCATTCGCATGGGCTTCGCCTCCGCGCGCTCGGCGCGTCCTCAGCGTTTGTCGAAGGGGGGGAACTTCCAGACGGCCGTGCGCGCGACGACGAACAGTTCGCCCGCGTCGTTGAAGGCGAGGCCGGAGGCGGCGCCCTTGACGGCGATGACGCCGAGGTGGCGGCCGTTCGGGTCGAAGACCTGCACGCCCTTGAAGTCCGCGACGTAGACGCGCCCCTGGTTGTCGACGGCGACGGCGCCGGGCGCGCGGAACAGCCCCGGCTCGTCGCCGGCGCCGCCGAAGCGCGTCATGAAGCGCCCCTCGGGCGAGAACTTGAAGACCGCGTCGTTGAACTCGCCGAGCGCGTAGACGTTGCCGGCGCCGTCGGCGGCGACGCGGATGCTCAGCTCGCTGCGGTCGGTCTGCGCGCTGACGGCCTTCTCGATGACCTGCCTGACCTGCCCCGAGGGGTCGAGTCTGACGACGTTGTCGTGGCCTTTACGCGCGAAGGCGACGAGCCCGCCGTCGGGCGTCGCGGTCACGTCGTCGTAGTGGCCGCCGGCCTCGCCCGTCGGCCCGAGGAGCTTGCCCGTCGTCCCCTCGTACCGGTTGATACGCCCGCGCTGCACGACGTAGACGGTACCGCGCCGGTCGGCGGTCATCCCGCGCAGCGGCCACTTCGGCTCGGCCGTCGTCCACTGCGTGATGAACTTGCCAGACGAGTCGAAGACCTGTACGCGCCCGCCCGAGTACTCGCCGACGTAGATGCGCCCCTCGGCGTCCAGGGCGATGCTGCGCGCGTCCTTGAAGTTACCCGGGCCGATGCCCTCGCTGCCGAAGAAGGGCTTGGGCTCGGG
>JAIVJI010000041.1:0-11971 GCA_020200135.1 Acidobacteriota bacterium
GTTCTACGAAATAAAAGAGGCCATCTTAAGGGAGTGTCCCGGCGCGGGCAACCGCGCGGGGCTTCCGGCGGGCGTGCCGGGGCGAAAAAACGTCGGCGGGGCCTGGGTGGCCGCCGCCGACGTTTCGTTCCCGGCCGCGCGCGCGGTTTAGTCCACCGCGCGTTCGATGTCCGCCCTGGTCAGGAAGCCGCCGATGAGGAAGACGGCGGCGAGCAGGAGGTGGAAGATGTGATCCACCGACGCGAGTTCGAGCGAGCCGGGGAGCACCGTCCAGAGGCTCGAATCCGTGGCCCCGTGGTGGGCGGCCGGGACGCCGCCCACGCCGTGCGCGGCGCCCCCGCCAAGGAGGAAGCCCAGCAGGCCGAGCAGCCCGTAGACGACCCCGGAGACGATGCAGAAGAGGCGTGCCGCCGACAGTGTAGCGGAGAACCCGAAGTAGAGCGCGACCGCGCCGGAGACGAGGTGTATAAGGTTGTGCGCCAGGTTCAGGTGGAAGCCCAGCATGCCGGGGGCCAGGAAGCCGAGAATCCCGACCAGGATGAACACGACCCCCAGGATTTTACAAATGGTCTTGGCCATGACTCAGTAGTTCCTCCTTGGGAAGAAAAGGTGGAGGGGCAAGCAGGCCCCCTAAAGTCTTCTTCGACGAGCCGCGGGCGGGGGGCCGCGGCGTGGACGTGGGAACGAGTGTCCGCATTGTACAACAGTACGCGGGAAACGGGTGTACGGATTTATACACGGCCGCGCGGGCGCGAGGGGCGCCTGTTGAGGCCGCCGTTTCGCGTTTGTTATACTCGCCGCGCCATCGAAGCGAGAAGAGAGAAGGGGCGTCACCCACTACTGACTACCATGAAAGAGGGATGGGAGGCCGTCATCGGCCTTGAGATTCACGCGCAGCTGAGCACGGAGTCGAAGATTTTCTGCGGCTGCTCGACGCGCTTCGGCGACGAGCCGAACTCGAACACGTGCCCGGTCTGCCTGGGTCTGCCGGGCGCGCTCCCCGTGCTCAACCGGCGGGCGGTGGAGCTGGGCGCGCGGGCGGCGCTGGCGCTGGGTCTGCACGTCAACGAGGTTTCGATCTTCGCGCGCAAGAACTACTTCTACCCCGACCTGCCGAAGGGCTACCAGATTTCGCAGTACGACCGCCCGTTCTCGGAGAAGGGGCTGCTGGAGATAGTGACGGCCGAGCGCGACGAGGGCGGGCAAGCGCGCGAGTGGCGGCCGATGCCGGTGCGCATCACGCGCCTCCACCTCGAAGAGGACGCGGGCAAGAACGTCCACGAGGGGCTGCCGGCACCCCGCTCGCCGAGATAGTCACCGAGCCGGACTTCCGCACCTCCTGGGAGGCGTACGACTACGTCAACCACGTCCGCCGCGCGCTCCAGTGGGTGGGCGCGTCCGACGCCGACATGGAGAAGGGCAACCTGCGCTGCGAGGCGAACGTCTCGGTGCGCAGGGTCGGCGAAGAGAAGTTCGGGACGAAGGTCGAGCTGAAGAACCTCAACTCGGTGCGGTTCATGCAGCGCGCCATCGAGTTCGAGATAGAGCGGCAGATAGCGCTCATCGAGTCGGGCGGGCGCGTGTCGCAGGAGACGCGCCTCTGGGACGAGCGCGCGGGCCAGACGCGCGTGATGCGCTCGAAAGAGGAGGCGCACGACTACCGCTACTTCCCCGAGCCCGACTTGCAGCCGCTGACCGTGACGGCCGAGTGGGTCGAGCAGGTGCGCTCGTTGATGCCCGAGCTGCCAGACGCGCGCCGCGGGCGGTTCATTGAACAGTACGGGCTCTCCTTCAGCGACGCCTCGCTCATCGTGCGCGACAAGGCGCTGGCCGACTTCTACGAGCGCGCGGCGGCCGCGTCGAACCCGCGCGGCGCGGCCAACTGGCTCAAGGGCGAGCTGCTGCGCGAGCTCGACGCCGCGGGGCGGCCGGCCGACGCCTCGCCCGTCTCGCCCGAGGAGTTGGGCGCGCTCGTCCGCGCGGTCGAGGAGGGTCGCATCAGCGGCAAGCAGGGCAAGGACGTGCTCCTTGAGATGTTCCGGTCGGAGAAGGGCGCCGAGCAGGTCATCGGGGAGCAGGGGCTCGCGCAGGTGTCCGACGCCGGCGAGATAGAGAAGATCGTGACGGACGTTTTGGCCTCGAACCCGCAGCAGCTCGCCGCCTACCGCTCGGGCAAGGAGGCGCTCTTCGGCTTCTTCGTCGGGCAGGTGTTGAAGGCGTCGAAGGGCAAGGCCAACCCGAAGATCGTCAACGAACTTTTGAAAGAGAAGCTGAAGGCGGAGTAAGCACGAGTGGACTACGAGGGGAAGACGGCAATAGTCACGGGCGGGACGAAGGGCATCGGGCGCGCCATCGCGGGGGCCCTGGCGGGCGAGGGGATGAACGTCTGCGTCGGCGCGCGCAGCCTCGACGAGGTGAAGCAGACCGTCCGCGAGCTCGAGGGCACGGGCGCGTCGGCGACGGGCGCGGCGTGCGACGTGAGGGTCTACGAGGAGGTCGAGGCGCTCGTCGCACACGCGGTCGAGGAGTTCGGCGGCGTGGAAGTGCTCGTCAACAACGCCGGCGTCGGGCTCTTCAAGCCGGTCGAGGAGACTTCGCCCGAGGAGTTCCGCACGGTGCTCGAGACGAACCTCTTCGGCGTCTTCCACGGCTGCCGCGCCGCCATCCCCGAGATGAAGCGGCGGGGCGGCGGCTACATCATCAACATCTCCTCGCTCGCGGGCGCGAACCCGCACCCGAAGATGTCGGCCTACAACGCCTCAAAGTTCGCGCTCAACGGCTTCAGCGAGGCGCTCATGCAGGAGGTGCGGCACGAGCGCATCAAGGTCAGCTACGTCATGCCCGGCTCGGTCAACACCGAGTTCGGCGGCGGCACCGTGAGCGAAGAGAACGCCTGGCAGCTTCAGCCCGAGGACATCGCGCGCGTCGTCGTGGGCCTGCTGCAACACGACGCGCGAAGCCTGCCCAGCCGCGTCGAGATTCGGCCCTCGATGCCGCCGAAGAAGTGAACAGGCCGGGCGGAAGACGGAGAGAAAGCCGACTTTAAACCTTCATGGAACCAGCAGAGCAGATAGCCGAAGCGCGCGAGACGGGCGACGAGAGTTTCAAGAACCGCGCCGCGCTCGGCATCGCCTTCATGGCGATGCTCCTCGCCATCACGAGCCTCGGGGGCGGGAACGCGGCCGAGGACATGGCCAACAACAACATCCACGCCAGCGACACCTGGGCCTTCTACCAGGCCAAGAGCATCCGCCAGACCACGATGCGCGTCGCCGCCGACGGGCTCGAAGCAGACCTGCGCGCCAACCCGAGCATGCCGCCCGAGGCGCGCGAGTTCGTGCAGAAGAAGATGGAAGAGTACCGCGCCACGGCCGCGCGCTACGAGGACGAGCCCGACCCGGCCGACCCGGCCAACCCCCTGAAGGGCGAGGGGCGCAAGCAGCTCACGGCGCGCGCGCGGGACTACGAGGCGCAGCGCGAGCGCGCGCAGCGGCAGGACCCGAACTTCGACTTCGCCGAGGCGCTCTTCCAGATCGCCATCGTGCTCGCCTCGGTCTCCATCCTCGCCGTCTCGCGCCTGGTCCTCCGCGTCTCGCTCGTCGTCGGCGCGGCCGCCACCCTTCTGATGCTCAACGGGTACTTCCTCTTCCTCCCCGACCTGCTCTGAAGCGTGAGCGCATGTTGAGACCGACACTCCTGACCCTCGCCGCACTGGCCTGCGCCCTCGCCCCTTCGGCGGCGGCGGGGGGGCGAAGCGCCGGACTGACGAAGGCGCGAAGCCGCGCGGGCGTCGCCACGGGCGCGCGGCAGTCGGCCGAACTCGACGAGGCCGCGAAGCTGAGTGAGAGGGTGGCAACTCTCTACAAAGAGGGCAAGTACGACGAGGCCGCGCCGCTGGCCGAGCGGGTCGTCGGGCTCCGCGAAAAGTCGCTCGGCCCCGCGCACCCGCTCCTCGCCCCGGCGCTCATAAACCTCGGCATGGTACGCATCGGGCAGGGGCGGTTCGACGAGGCCGAGATCGCGCTCCGGCGTTCGCTGGCGCTCTACGAGAAGGCTGAGGGCGCCCCGCCGCACAGCGTCGCCCAGGTGCTCGGCGCGCTCGCACTCACGAGGGCGAAGCAGAAGGACTTGGGCGAGGCCGAGCGGCTGGGCGAGCGCGCGGTCGAAGTCGTGGAGAAGGCGAACGGCCCCGAGCACCCCGAACTCGCGCCGCACCTTCGGATGCTCGCGGACATACGGCGCGCGAAGGGCGACGAGGGGCAGGCCGAGGAGGCGTACCTGCGCGCCTACAGGATTTGGGCTAAGGAGGCGGGCACCGAGGACGCGCGCGCCGAGATGGTCATGGAGACGCTTCACTGTATGGCGGTGGCGAGCGGGCGCAGGCGCGCTCTGAAAGACGCGGGCGCGATAGCCAGAGAGCTCGACCCGGTCGTGGGGACCATCCTCAACGGGAAGGCGGTTCACAAGCCGCAGCCGCCCTACCCGAACCTGGCGAAGGACGCGCGCGTCTCCGGGACGGTGGTGGTTAAGATTTGGGTCAACGAGGAGGGGCGGGTGACGAGGGCGAACGTCATCTGCGGCCACGCGTTTCTGGCAGGGGTCAGCGCCACGGCGGCGCGCCAGGCGCGCTTCACCCCGACGCTGCTCGACGGTAAGCCCGTCAAGGTGACGGGCTACATCACCTACAATTTCGTTCTATATTAGCCATGACTGACACGGGCGCGGGCCGATGAGGGTTGTACTCCAGCGCGTGACGCGCGCGAGCGTGAGGGTCGGGGGCGAGACGGCCGGCGAGATAGGGCCGGGGCTCCTGGTGCTGCTCGGCGTCGGGCGCGACGACGGCGAGGAGGACGTGCTCTACCTCGTCGAGAAGGTCTTGAACCTGCGCGTCTTCGACGACGCCGGAGGGCGGATGAACCTCTCTGTGGCCGAACGGGGCGGCGCGCTCCTCGTCGTCTCGCAGTTCACGCTCTACGGCGACGCGCGGCGCGGGCGGCGCCCCTCGTGGTTCGACGCCGCGTCGCCCGAGACGGCCGAGCGGCTCTACGAGTTCTTCAACGCGGAGGCGAGGCGCAGGGGCGCGCGCGTCGAGACGGGGAGCTTCCGCGCCATGATGGAGGTCGAGCTGGTGGGCGACGGCCCCGTGACGATTCTGCTCGACAGCAGGAAGCTCTTCTGAGATTTAACGAGAGGTCGGTTTGAAAGACTCGTTGGGAACAGAGCGAATCGGTCTCACCTCGCGCGCGTCGCTGGCCGCGTGCGTGTGCCTCGCGGCGTTCGCGTGTCTCACGGCGTGCGGCGGCGGCGGCGCGACGCAGACGAAGGTCTCCGACTAGGCTGTGGGCGCGGGCGGGGCGGGGGTCAGGCGCGGCGTGACGCCCGAGCCGGACGCCGAGGCGGCGGTGCTCGAAGTCGAGTCGGCCGGCGCCTCATACGGCCGCATCGTCATCGAGCTCTACCCGAACGTCGCGCCGAAGATGGTCGAGCGCTTCAAGACGCTCGTCCGCGAGGGCTTCTACGACGGCACGGCCTTCCACCGCATCAACCCTCGGACGGGCGTGGTGCAGGGCGGCGACCCCAATTCGAGGGACGATAACCCCGCGAACGACGGGGCGGGCGATTCGCCCTACCCGGACCTCCCGGCCGAGTTCAGCGACCTCCCCTTCGACATCGGGACGGTCGGCGCCGCGAGACAGGGGGAGCGCCCGGCCGTCGGCGGGATGCCAGCGCTCACGGAGAAGGAGGCGGTCAACACCGCCAACTGCCAGTTCTACATCACGCTCCGCCGCGTGCCGCAGTGGGACGCGAACTACACGGTCTTCGGCAAGGTCATCGACGGCATGGGCAACGCCCAGATCATCGCCGGCGCCCCCACGCGCCCCGCGCCCTACGCCGAGAACCCCGCCGACAAGATAGTCATCAAACGCGCCACCCTCCAGCCCAGGGCGAACTTCAAATAGCCGTAAACCCTAAACCGTGAACCGTGACGAGAAGCTGACTTCTCGTCACGGTTCACGGTTTACGGTTTACGCCTATTTCAGATCGTGTCGTCTTCGGTCTTCGAGCGCGGGTCCATCTCGAAGCGGTGGCGGTCGCGGCGTTCGAGCTGGTCTGCGAGGTCGAGCTCCTGATTGTCCTCGAAGTTGACGCCGACGGCGTGCGCGTTCTCCTCGACGTCGGACTGGTCTGGCGTGGGGTTGTCGCCCCCGGCCGACTCGGTGCCGCTGTCGTTGACGTCCTCCCACGAGGCGTCGAGGTCGCCGCCCGAGTCCTGCGGCGAGGCGGCCGTGTTGTTGCGCAGCCGCTGCGCGAGCTGGCCGGGGTCTTTGGGCGCGCGCGCTATCTCCTCCTCCATGAACGCCTCGATCTCGGGGTCGGGCGCCACGTCGGGGTTGTTGCTCAGGTACTGGAAATCTTCCGGCTGCTTCTTCGGCATCCTCTGTATACCTCCGCGCGAAATGCGTATCTGAAATCTCGCCCCCGAGATTTGCCCTACACTCTTGTCGGCTGCTTCGCTAAAGTGCGCCAAATATAACAAATCGCCCGCAACCCCGGCAAACAGCTCGACCCCGCGCGGAGGGCGTCGCAAGCCTAAACGGTGTAGAAGGCGGTGAAGAAGAGCAGGAACCTGTAAGTCTGGATGATGGCGGCCACGGAGATGACGAGCGCGAGGCTCGTGAGGAGTGTGGCGGCGCGGCGCTGGCCGTAGACGCGGCGCTGCGCGGCGTAGAAGTACGCGCCGCAGAGGATGAGGAAGACGACGGTAAAGAGGATGTCGAAGTCAGCCTCGCTGACCACGCCCGCGCCGCGCGCCGCGCGGAAGCCTGGGGCGGTGACGAGGTGGAGCCCGAGCAGGAGCAAGAGGAAGACCGAATAGAAGTGCGTCGCGAAGACGAGGTGCTCGACGAAGTAGCGCCGCCGGCGCCAGTAGAGGAGAAGCAGCACGAACGCGAGCATCGGCACCATCACGATGACGAGCGTCTTGGCCTGGTTCTGGATGACGGCGTCGAACCGCGGGCGGTACTCGTCCAGCGTGGCCTTCTTGCGTTGGAGCTCGCCCCCCACCATGCGCCGCGCGGTCAGCTTGTAGGGCACCGCCGTGAGGTGGACGTCGAGCGGCGTGGTCAGCGTGCTGAAGCCCGTGAGCGGCTGGCCGAAGAAGAAGATGACGTTGCAGAGGACGAAGAGCTGGAGCGGCTTGAGGTAACGCTTGCGCCGGCCGGCGAGGTACTCGGCCGTGAGGAGCCCCGGCCGGAAGAGGAGCGCGGGGAAGCTCCGCGCGAGCGGCGACTCAAGGTTGGTGAAGACGTTGACCGCCTCGCCGAGGAAGTGGCGGAGGGAATAGTCACGCGCCTCGACGCGCTTCTCGCCGCACAGTGTGCAGAAGCGCTCGGGGATCGGCTCGCCGCATTCGGGGCACGGCGACTGTGCCTCCGCTTCGCGCGGCTCTTCGACTACCAGGGTCTCCATCGGCCGTCCTCCATAAGTCGGGTTTCGGAGGGGAACGCGTGCGCGTGCGTGCCGCATTGTAGCGCGAAACGTCGCCGCCCGTAACGGGTCGCTCGGAGTCTTCGCGGGGGGCTTGCTTGACGATTGCGGGGGGCGAACATAAGATGAAGGGTAACCTCTTGCTGTAGAAATTCACCCGTCTGAAGGCACCCCGGCGTCGGGGGCCGCGTGCGGGCGGAGTCCGCCGGAACGAGCTTCTTTCGAGAGAGTATATGTCACACAACCTCTTCAACACCCTGCAAACATTTACCACGGCGGAAGGGAAGTCGGGGCAGTTCTACTCGCTGCCGCAGTTGGAGAAGGCGGGCGTCGGGCCGGTCTCGCGCCTGCCGGTCTCCATCCGCGTTGTGCTCGAAGCGGTGCTACGCAACTGCGACGGGCGCGTCGTCGAGGAGGACGACGTGAAGACGCTCGCCAACTGGCGGGCGGTCGCCGAGCGCACCGACGAGATTCCCTTCAGCGTGGCGCGCGTGCTGTTGCAGGATTTCACCGGCGTGCCTCTGCTCGTCGACCTCGCCGCGATGCGCTCGGCCGTCCAGCGCATGGGGCGCGACCCCAAGATCATCGAGCCGCTCGTCCCCGTCGACCTGGTCATCGACCACTCGGTGCAGGTGGACTTCTGGTCCACGCCCGACGCGCTCCGGCTCAACATGGAGACCGAGTTCCGGCGCAACCGCTCGCGCTACCAGTTCCTCAAGTGGGGCATGCAGGCGTTCGAGAGTTTCAACGTCGTCCCGCCCGGCATCGGCATCGTCCACCAGGTCAACCTCGAACACCTCGCGCGCGGCGTGATGGAGCGCGACGGCGTCTACTACCCGGACACGCTCGTCGGCACCGACTCGCACACGACGATGATCAACGGGCTCGGCATCGTCGGCTGGGGCGTCGGCGGCATCGAGGCCGAGGCGGCGATGCTCGGCCAGCCCGTCTACATCCTGACGCCCGACGTGGTCGGCGTGAACCTGACCGGGGCGCTGCGCGAGGGCGTGACGGCGACCGACCTCGTGCTGCGCGTGACCGAGATGCTGCGGAAGGCGAAGGTGGTCGGCAAGTTCGTCGAGTTCCACGGCGAGGGCGCGGCCAGCATCCCCGTAGCCGACCGCGCCACCATCGGCAACATGGCGCCCGAGTACGGCGCGACGATGGGCTACTTCCCCGTCGACGAGAAGTCGTGCGAGTACCTGCTCGCGACGGGGCGCGAAGAAGAGCAGGTCGACACGTTCCGCGCCTACTACCAGGCGCAGGGGCTTTTCGGCATCCCGCGCGCGGGCGAGATAGACTACAGCACGACGCTCGACCTCGACCTCTCGACCATCGTGCCGAGCGTCGCCGGCCCCAAGCGGCCGCAGGACCGCATCGAGCTCTCCGGGCTCAAGGAGAAGTTCACAGACCTTTTGCGCAAGCCCGTCGGCGAGAACGGCTACAACCTACAGGGCGAGCGGCTCGGCGAGCGCTTCCACGTTGACCTGAGCCGCGAGGTGCACGAGGTGGCGCGCTCGCTGCCCGTTCTGCCCGGCGCGCTCCACGCGGGCGGCGGCGGGCAGGAGCCGGAGAGCGTGCCCCGCACGGTCGCAACCGAGACCGTCGGCAGCCTCGGCTCGCGCAGCGAGAAGAACACGAGCACGACGACCGAAGTCGAGATGATGAACAACCGGCCGACGCCCGACCGCGTGGACTTCGAGGAGACTACGGCCGAGTTTCGTCCCCCCGTCCAGGCGGACGCGGGGGCGGAGCTGGGGCACGGCGACGTGGTCATCGCGGCCATCACCTCCTGCACGAACACCTCGAACCCCGGCGTGATGCTCGCCGCCGGGCTGCTCGCTAAAAAAGCGGTCGAGCGCGGCCTGACAGTCCCGCCGACGGTCAAGCCGTCGCTCGCGCCCGGCTCGCGCGTCGTGACCGAGTACTACAAGAAGACCGGCCTCCAGACGTACCTCGACCGGCTCGGCTTCCACACGGTCGGCTACGGCTGCACGACCTGCATCGGCAACTCCGGCCCCTTAGACCCGCGCATCGAGTCGGTCATCAACGAGCACGACCTCGTCACCGCCTCCGTCCTGTCGGGGAACCGCAACTTCGAGGCGCGCGTCCACCAGTCGGTGCGCGCCAACTTCCTGATGTCGCCGCCGCTCGTCGTCGCCTTCGCGCTCGCCGGCCGCGTCAACATCGACATGGCCGGGGAGCCTCTGGGCCAAGGCTCGGACGGGAAGGACGTCTTCCTGCGCGACATCTGGCCCACGCTCGAAGAGGTGGGCGAGGCGCTCGGCGCGGCGACCGACCCCGAGACCTACCGCTCGCTCTACACGGACTTCGCCGAGGCGAACCCGCTCTGGAACGACATCCCCTCGGTGACGGGCGAGGTCTACCAGTGGGACCCGCAGTCGACCTACATCCAGGAGCCGCCCTACTTCGAGAAGTTCAGCATGGAGCCGGGCAGCTTCTGCGACATCCTCGGCGCGCGGCCGCTCGCCGTCTTCGGCGACTCGGTGACGACCGACCACATCTCGCCCGCCGGCGCCATCAAGGCGAAGACGCCGGGTGGGCGCTACCTGCTGCTGCGCGGCGTCGAGCAGCAGGACTTCAACTCGTACGGCGCGCGGCGCGGCAACCACCAGGTGATGGTGCGCGGCACGTTCGCCAACGTCCGCATCAAGAACCTGATGGCGCCGGGCACCGAGGGCGGCGTCACCGTCCTCCAGCCGACGGGCGAGCAGATGCCCATCTACGACGCCTCGGTCCACTACCAGGCGGCGGGCGTACCCTTAGTCGTCTTCGCCGGAGAGGAGTACGGCACGGGCTCCTCGCGCGACTGGGCGGCGAAGGGGACGCTGCTCCTCGGCGTCAAGGCGGTCGTCGCCGAGAGCTTCGAGCGCATCCACCGCTCGAACCTCGTCGGGATGGGCGTGCTCCCGCTCCAGTTCAAGAACCACGTCAACGCCGAGACGCTGGCGCTCGACGGCACCGAGACCATCGACATCACGGGCTTGCAGGGCGGCGAGATCACGCCGCGTCAGGACGTGACGGTGCGCATCCGCCGCGCCGACGGCACCGAGCGGGAGGTGCCCGTGACGCTGCGCATCGACACGCCCATCGAGATCGAATACTACCGCCACGGCGGCATCCTCCCGTTCGTGCTCCGGCAGTTGATAGCGGAGTCGCCCTGAGGGATGGGGACGTTCGTCTACACCGCCGCCGGCTTCGTCCTGCTGGCGCTCATCGTCTTCGACATCTACGCGACGGTGCTCCACTCCAGCGCGCGCTACGGCCCCGTGGGCGAGTCCCTGAACCGTTCGGTCTGGAGGCTCGCGCGCGGCGCCGCTTTCCGCCTCTCGCGCGGGATGCGGCACAGGCTGCTCAACATGGTCGGGCCGCTGCTGCTGCCGCTGCTCATCAGCGTCTACATCGTCCTCCTCGTCCTCGCCTTCGCGCTCGTCTACTACCCGCACGTCCCCACGGGCTTCACCTTCGCCTCCGCGCGCCCCGGCGCGGGCTGGGCCGACGCCATCTACTTCAGCGGCGTGACGCTGACGACGGTCGGCTACGGCGACATGGTCCCGCTCGCGACGCCGCTGCGCTTCCTCGCGCTCGTCGAGGCGGCCTCGGGGCTCATCGTCATCTCGCTGGCCATCACGTACATGCTCACGGTCTACGCCGGGCTCGAGCGCAAGCGCGCCGTCGCCGTCTCGCTCTACCACCAGGCGGGCGAGGGGGCGGACGTGGCGGGGTTCATCGCGCACCACTTCGTCGAGGGGCGCTTCTACGGCCTGCGCGACGCGCTCCGCACCGTCACCCGCGACCTCCAGGGGCTCCACGAGTCGCACATCGACCACCCCGTCATCCACTACTTCCACCCCGTCGAAGTCTACAAGGGCACGCCGCGCGTCCTCTTCCTGCTGCTGGAGACCTGCACGGTCATCCGCGCCGCGCTCGACCGCGAGCAGAACCGGGACCTGAGAAACTACCCCGAGGTGCGCACGCTCGAGGCGGGCGTCCGGCACGTCCTCGCGCAGCTCGTCGACTCGCTCGACCTCGAACGTCGCGAGCGGCCGCGGCGGCCGACCCCGGGTGAGGCCGCGGAGGACGAAACGCGCTGGCGCCGCCGCTACGAACAGACGCTCGCGCGCCTGTCGGAGTCGGGCATCAGCACGCGCGACGACGCGGAGCAGGGCTGGGAGGAGTACCGCGCGCAGCGCGAGGAGTGGGAGTCGAAGCTGAGGCGGCTGGCCATCCACCTCGGCTACGACTGGGAGGAGGTGACCGGGGACCGCGACCTCGAATACGCCTCCGACGAGGGCAAGGCGGAACCGAAAGCAGTAGACAGTAGACAGTAGACAGTAGTCAGTAGCGATCCGCGTTTAGGTCATTGACGCTGACACCCGGACGATTCGCTGACGACGGTTTTTCTACTGGCTACTGACTACTCTCTACTGTCTACTGCCTTTTGCCTCCCAGAGGCGGTGGG
>JAIVJI010000041.1:11986-18098 GCA_020200135.1 Acidobacteriota bacterium
TAAAGTAGCCGCACGAGCAAGCCGGAAACATTCAAGGTGACGCCAAACACGCCACGACTTTCATTCTGAAGCGGGAGAAAAGCCATGTCATCAGCAAAGTCGGCATCCGAGACGCCGCGCAGTTACAAACTCTTCATCGACGGCAAGTGGGTCGACGCCGAGTCAGGTAAGACCTTCACGACCCCCAACCCCGCGACCGGCGCCACACTCGCCGAGGTCGCCGAGGGCGACAAGGCCGACATAGACAAGGCCGTCGTCGCCGCCCGCACGGCCCTGGAGGGCAAGTGGTCGAAGGTCTCGGCGCGCGACCGCGGCCGCATGATGTACAAGCTCGCGCAGCTCATCGAGGCGCGCATCGGCGACCTCGCCGCCCTTGAGACGGCCGACAACGGCAAGCCCATCAAGGAGACCACCTACGTCGACCTGCCGCAGGTCGTCGAGAACTTCGAGTACTTCGCCGGCTGGGCCACCAAGATAGAGGGCGAGACCATCCCCGTCCCCGGCCAGATGTTCAACTACACCCTGCGCGAGCCCGTCGGCGTCTGCGGACAGATCATCCCGTGGAACTTCCCGCTGCTGATGGCCGCGTGGAAGCTCGCGCCGGCGCTCGCCGCCGGCAACACCGTGGTGCTGAAGCCCGCCGAGCAGACGCCGGTCGGCGCGATGGAGCTGGGGTCGCTCATACAGGAGGCCGGCTTCCCCGACGGCGTCGTCAACATCGTCCCCGGCTACGGCGAGACCGCCGGCGCCGCGCTCGCCTCGCACCCCGGCATCGACAAGGTCGCCTTCACCGGCTCGACCGAGGTCGGCAAGCTCATCGCGCGGGCCGCGTCCGACAACCTGACGAAGGTCTCCCTGGAGCTGGGCGGCAAGGCCCCGAACATCGTCTTCGCCGACGCCGACATCGAGCAGGCGGTCAGCGGCGCGATGATGGGCATCTTCTTCAACCAGGGGCAGGTCTGCTGCGCCGGCTCGCGCCTCTTCCTCGACGCGAGCGTCAAGGACGAGTTCCTCGACCGCTTCAAGGAGAGGGCGGGCCGGGTCAAGGTCGGCGACCCGATGGACGCCTCGACGCAGATGGGGCCGCAGGTCTCCGAGGAGCAGCTCAACCGCATCAAGGGCTACGTCGACATCGCCAGGGGTGAGGGCGCGTCGGTGCTCGCGGGCGGCTGCCCGCCGCAGCTCGAAGGCGACTTCCAGAAGGGCTTCTTCTTCCAGCCGACCATCTTCGGCGAGGTCAAGAACTCGATGCGCGTCGCGCAGGAGGAGATTTTCGGGCCCGTCGTTTCCATCATCAGCTTCGACGGCGAAGAGGATTTGATAAAGCAGGCCAACGAGGTCGTCTACGGTCTGTCGGCCGGCATCTGGACGAAGGACATCACGCGCGCGCACCGCTTCGCCAGGGCCATCAAGGCCGGCACGGTCTGGATCAACACCTACAACATGTTCAACGCCGCGTCGCCCTTCGGCGGCTACAAGCAGTCGGGCTACGGCCGCGAGATGGGCAAGCACGCGCTCGAGATGTACACACAGGTCAAGAGCGTCTGGGTAGACCTCTCGGGCAAGCCCATCGGCTGGTACGGGAACTAACGCCGTGTCGGCAGCCCGACCGTGAGGGAGGGCGTGAGGCGCAGGTTAAGAAGGGGGACGGGGCGAGTCTTGCTCCCGTCCCCCTTCCTGTATTTCGGGTCAGGCCGTCGCCCGCCGCGCGCGCCGCGTAAACTTAACCGCCCGCACCCTCGCCGACTTTCTTGTCGCCGCCGGGCGGGCTCGGGCGGAAACGATTCTCGTCGTGATAGACGAGCGACTTGTAAGAGAATACTAAGGCGCAAAGGCCGATGACCCCGGAGGTGAATTGGGGCAGGCCGGCCGGTGCGGGCCCCCAGAGGCCGAGGGGCGGAGGCAATGCGAGGAGCCCGCCCGCAATCAGGTACACCCAACCGCCGAGCACCGCGCCGTAGATGAGCGCGAGGCCGCGGTCATGCTTAACCCTCACGGCCCAGAATCGCATCAGCGTGTGGTCTATACCCGGGAGCCGTTCGGCCGCCTTGAGGCCCTTCCAGTATGTCTTATCGACGTACGGGGTGCGCTCGCTGAAGAGTCCGCCACCAGGGCTCAGTTCCGAAGTCCTCTCCGCCTCCAACATCCCTTCGAGCGTCTTCGCGCGGTGACTCGCGGCCTCGTAGAGCTGCGAGTTACGCAACTCGTAGACGGCTATCCCGAGTGTCGTGAGGAAGCCGACGAAGCCGAGCGCGACCCTCGTGCCCGGGTCGCCGGTTCCCGGCAGGAGCGCGTTCGCCACCGCGATGACGGCGGTCACGAAAGCGAGGCACCTGAAACGGATGTCCGACATCAGTTTTACGAAATCGACGGCGGTCATGTACTCGGCGCGCAGGGCCGCCTGCCTGACGCTCGGGTCGGGCGTCTCCTCCTTACTCATGACGATTGCGCCGGACAGTTGGGCGACCATCGCCTCGACGCGCGCCAAGTCGAAACCCTGCGCGCCGCTCGCCGGACTTGTCTCGGGAGAGTTCTGTTCGCTCATGTCGGCCTCCGTTTCGGGCGGCTGCGGCTGCGCGTCACGCGCGCGGGCGCGGCAGCAGCGGTTCGCAGTTGAGCGTCTCTGGCCCGCGCTCGGTGCAGACGGCGTAGCGCGCGCCCTCGTACATGGTGACGCCGGCGTGCTCGCCGCGCGCGCTGAGGACGTAGAAGTTGATGCCGAAGGACGGGTTTCCTTCCTTGTTCAGCAGTCGCTTCTCGACCGTGTTGGCGCGGATGCGTCGGAGCGCCTCCATCCCGGCGTCCTTCGGGTGCTTGCCCCGCCGCATCTCCTCGACGATGAGGAACGAGCAGAGGTTGTAGAGGTTAGCCTCGCCCCTCCCCGTCGAGCCGGCCGCGCCGACCGCGCCGTCCACGTAGAGCCCCGCGCCGAGGATGGGCGAGTCGCCCACGCGCCCCGGTATCTTCCACGCCAGCCCCGAGGTCGTCGTCACGCCGCAGACCTCGCCCTTCGAGTTGACCGCGTCGCAGTTGATGGTGCCGTAGAAGTGCTCCTCGCGGATGAGCCCCTCCGCGACCATCTTCAGCCCCTCGCGCCGCCAAAGTTCGGCGCGCTTCGCCGGGTCGAGGTAGTGGCCGGGGTCTGTGCGCCGCTTCCATTCGAGCCACAGCTTGCGCGAGTTCTCGGTGTTCAGGTCGTCCTCGATCTTAAAGCCCATGTTGCGCGCGAAGACCTGCGCGCCGTGGCCGACGAGCAGGTGGTGGTCGGTCGTCTCCATCACGGCCCGGGCGACGAGCGAGGGCGTGCGCACGCCTTCGAGCGCGGCGACCGCGCCCGCGCGCCGCTTCGGGCCGTGCATACAGGAGGAGTCGAGCTGGACGACGCCGTCCGCGTTCGGCAGACCGCCGTAGCCGACGCTGTCGTCGAGCGGGTCGAGCTCGACGATGTTGACGCCGGCGATGCAGGCGTCGAGCACGTCCGCGCCCGAGGTCATCAGGCGGAAGGCGCGCTGCACGCACGTCTCGTCGCCGCCGTTCTTGAAGCGGTTGCCGTTGGCCGAGGCGACGACCGCCGGCCTCACGCCCTGTTTGTGGACGGCGGGCGCGCCCGCGCTCAGAGTCTTGGTCGAGGCGGCGGCGAGCCCGGCCGCCGCGCCCGTGCGAAGAAAATCGCGCCTTCTCATCTTTCCGCTCATCGGTGTCTCCGTTAGTTTGATACGTCCGAGGGCCATTCGTAGCCCTTCGACCAGATGAGGAACTGCATCACGCGCCCGCCGTTCCCGTCTGTCCACTCGCGCACGCCGGGCAGCCCGCTCGACTGGAGCGCGTGATAGACGAACGCCTCGACGTGCCCCTTCCGCTTCATCTCGACGAAGTAGGGCACGTAGAACCGGTGGGCGAAGGACGACTGCTTTTTCCGCGCGTCCTGCTCGCCGAGCATCGTGAAGAGGCTGCCGACCTGCTCGACGATTCGCTGGGCTTCGGTCTTCTTCCGCCCCTCCTCCGTCAGCCCGGCGGCGGCCGAAAGGCCGATGAACATGTCCACGGCGGAGAAGTCGCCCTCGTCCTTCTTCGGGTCGGCCTCGAGCGTGAGGCTGATCTCGTTCGGGTTCTTGCCGGGCGCCGCGCCGCCGCGCAGTCCGTCGTGCAGGACTTTGAGCGCGACGGCCGAGCGCTGCGACGAGGGTTCGAGCGCGAGGAACCGCGCCGCGGCGAGCAGCGCGGGCGTCCGGTAGCCGCCCTCGTGGAGGACGGCGGCGAGCAGAAGGTGGCTCGACGCGTGCTGCGGGTTGACGGCCGCCGCGGCCTTAAAGCTCTTCCTCGCCTCGGCCGCCTTGCCCGCCTTCCGGTAGGCGATGCCGAGGTTGAAGTGCAGTTGACCCTCGCCGGGGAAGAGCTTGAGCCCCTTCCTGTAGACCTCTATCGCCCTGTCCGACTCGCCGAGGACGTCGAGGTTGTTGCCGATGAGGACGTAGAAGCCGCCCAGGAGTTCGGACTTGTATTGCGCGCCGCGGAGGGCCAGCTCCAACGCCTTCCGGTGGTCCTTCTTCGCCGAGTAGGCGAAGCTGATCTCGTAGAGCGCGTGCACGTTCATAGGGTTCTCGGCGAGCACGGCCTCGTACCTGCGAATCGCGCCTTCGTAGTCGCCGCGGTCGTGGAGTGCGACGCCCTCGCGGACGGCGGCAGTCTGCCGTTCCGTCGAGGGGGCGGGCGACAGCTTCGGCTCGGGGAGTTGCTGCCCGAGCGCCGCCGCGTCCGCGAAGAGCAGCAAAAGCAGCAGCGGCAGGGAGGCGAAGTTGCGTGCGTTCATGGTCTCTCCTCCCGCAGGGTCAGCGTCTTCAAGACCCACTCGTCGGGGTCGAGCGCGACGGCCGCCGGCCTGCGTTCCAGTTTGAAGTCGAACGTCTGTTCGCGCCCGCTCATCTCGACTGTCTCGCGGCGCGGGTCGGCCGCGCCGCCGTCGCGGAACTCCACGTCGAGCGGGGCGCGGAAGGGGGCGCCGCGCTGCGTCTGACGGAGGCGCAGCCGCAAACGCTTCGACGGCTCGTCCCAGCTCCACGCCGCGTCGTAGGCCGGGAAGCCCGGCTCGTAAATCCACTGCCGGAAGAACCAGTCGAGCGGCCGTCCCGCGTGCCGCTCCATCACGCGGCGGAAGTCTTCGGTCAGCGCGTTCGAGTCGCGGTAGGTGCGGTAGTAGTCCGCGACGCCGGCGAAGAACTTCTCGTCGCCGACGACGCGGCGGAGCATGTGCAGCACCCACGCGCCCTTCTGGTAGTTGTTCCGGTTGAGCAGTTTGAAGAGGTCTCTGACCTCGGGGTCGTGGATGGGGCGTGCGACCGCCGCCGCGTCGCCCACGTAGCGCTCCTTCTCGGAGAGCATGATGCGCACGAACTTGTCGCGGCCGTCGGCGCGCTCGAAGAAGAGCGCGCCGAAGTAGGTGGCGAAGCCCTCGCTCAGCCAGAGGTGGTGCCAGTCCGCCTCGGTCACGGAGTCGCCGAACCACTGGTGCGCTATCTCGTGCGCGACGGTGCCTTCGAGACTGCCCGAGCCGTCGTAGGCGGCCTCGTCGAAGAAGATGTTCGAGGCGTTCTCCATTCCGCCGAAGCGCGTGGAGGACTGGACGAGCGCGAGTTTCGCGTAGGGGTAAGGCCCGACGAGGTCGGTGTAGAACTCAAGCATGCGGAGCGCGCGGCCGTGGTCAACGAGTCCGCGCTCGCGGTCTTTCGGGTAGAGGTAGTGCAGCAGGCGGGTGCCGCCGTGGCCGCCCGCGTCGATGACGGAGAACTCGGTCGCGCCGAAGACCATGCAGTAGACGGGGACGGGCACGTCCTCGCGCCAGTGCGTGAGCCGCGTCCCGTCCTGCCGGCTCGTCGTCTCTACCAGCCGGCCGTTTGCGATTACGTCGTAGCGCGCGGGCGCGGTGACGAAGAATTCGACCCGGGCCTTGTCGTAGGGGTGGTCGATGGCGGGGAACCAGTGGCGCGCGCGGTTGGGCCAGTTGTCGGCGAAGACCGTGCGGTCGCCGAACTTGTTCCGCTTGAAGTAGAGGCCGTCGGTCGGCGCGCCGTGGTACTTGACCGCGATATGGAAGGAGGCGAGCGGCGGGTAGTGG
>JAIVJI010000042.1:0-10510 GCA_020200135.1 Acidobacteriota bacterium
GTCCACCTGCACCCAGTCGGGGAAGGCGTTGTTGGTGGCGTCGCGCCAGCCCCCGCCGCGCTCCCAGTTCAGACCCTTGCGGTCGCCGTTAATCACGCCGGCCGGCGAGAAATCCATGCCGGGCAGCTCGGCCTGCGTGGTCGTCGAGGAGGCCGTCGCCACCCCGCCGTTCGTCGCCAGCGCGTAGTTCGTCAGCGACGTGTTGGGCCCCGGCGTCGGCGCCGGAGTGGGTGTCGGGGCCCCGGCCGGTGCGATCTTCAGCGTGAACAAATCAGCGCCGCTGGTGTTGGTGAAAGTGACGCCGGTCAGGTAGATGTTGCCGGCGGCGTCGGCCTCAATGTCGTCAAGGATGTCGTCCAGGTTCGCCGGGCCGTTGAACTGGCGGACGCCCGACTGCGTGCCGTCGGCGAGGTAGCGGACGAGCGTGTAGTCGTAGTTATCAGCGGGGCCGATAGCGCCCACGCCGACCTGCACGCCGCCCGAGGGGTCGAGCACGACGCCGACGGTGTCGGCGGACTTATAGGTCGAGCCTTCGTAGATGCGTTGCCAGAGCAGCTTGCCCGCCGCGTCGTACTTCAGCGTGAAGGCGTCGCCCGCGCGCGAGACGCTGCCGGAAGTGCCCACGACGTAGACGTTGCCGGCCTCGTCGGAGGTCAAGTCATTCGGCCCTTCGTCCGACTGGCCGGGCTGGCCCCAGCGTGCCGCCCACTGGAGGGCCAGCTCGGAGTTGAACTTGACGAGCACCGAGTCATAGCGCGCCGCCGTGACTTCGCAGCACTGGTCGGGCCAGCTATCGCCGATCAGGAAAACGGCGCCCGCGACGACGCGGAGGCGGACGGCGTTGTCAAAGTCCTGCTGATTAGTGCCCGGCGTGTCGTACTGCGCGGCGCGCAGGAGCGACCCCGTAGCGTCGTACTTGACGACCGCCAGATTGTTGTCGGTGGCGCCGTTGGTCCCCAACACGGCGACCACGCCTCCGAGGTAGATGTTACCGGCCGCGTCGAGCTTGAGGTCGACGGGCGCGGCCCCGCGCCCCTCGGGGCCCGTGTAGGCGCGCGTCCAGAGGAGGTTGCCGGACGGGTCGTACTTGAGCGTGACGAACTGGTTGGCGGGGTTGCCGTCCGCGCGTGTGAAGTACGAGCTGCCGGTGACGTAGACGTTGCCGGCCGCGTCGGGTTCGAGCGAGCGGCCGTAGGCGTCGGACGTGCCCGTGTAGAAGCGCACCCACTGCTGGTTGCCGTTGGAGTCGTACTTGATGGTGATGAAGTCGTACCCGGTGCCGCCGTCGAAGTCGTTGCCGCGCCACGCCGTGCCCGTCACGTAGACGTTGCCCTGCGCGTCCAAGGCGATGTCTTCCGAGTACTCGACGCGGTTGTCGGGGTTGCCGTAGCGCGCGGCCCAGAGCTGGCGGCCGGCCGAGTCGTACTTGATGGTGACGATGTCCTGGCTGCTGCCGACGCCGTACGACGAGGCCGTCAGGTGGACGTTACCTGACGCGTCGAGCGCCATGATGGAGGCTACGTCCCCGCCGTTCGACGGGCCGTTGTAGCGCGCGCCCCAGGTCGCGCCGGGGAAGGCGGAAGACGCCGGAGGCTCCGCGTGGACTGTGACGTTGACGGCCCTCGAATCCTTCTTCGCGCCCGAGTTGTCCGTGGCCCGCGCGATGAGCGAGTGCGTCCCGGCGGGAACGTTCTGCCACGCGATCTCGTAGGGCGCGGCCGCGTCCGTGCCGAGGAGCGTCGTGCCGGCGAAGAACTCGACCTGCGAGATAGAGCCGTCGGCGTCCGAAGCCTCGGCGGTGACGGTGAGCGTCGCGCCCGCCACGTAGGCCGAGTCGGCCGTCGGGCGCTGGAGGCTCACGGCCGGGGGCGCGTTCGGCGGCGCGGTCGAGGTGAGCGCGAAGGAGGTCTCGCCCGAAGACTGCTGGAAGCGCCGGTCGGTGGCGACGACGCGCGCGCGCACGTCCGCGAAGCCGGCGCCGGGGGCGGTCGGTAAGTCGTAAGAGGTGGCCGTCGCGGGCAGCCCTTCGGCGACCAGGTGCCAGCTGCGGCCCGCGTCGTAGGAGGCGAGTACGGAGAAGGAGCGCACGCCCTCGTCGTCGAACGCGGACCAACTGACCCGGACGGGGCCGCCGGCCAGGAACGTCCCGCCGGGCGAAGGCGAGACTACAGACACGGTCGGCGCGGCGTCGCCGACGCGCGGGTCAGGACGGATGCTGAAGTACTCGCCGTAGAACCACATCACGCGGTTGCGGCCGCCGTTGGCGCGGAAGGCGAGGCGCGCGCGGTCGGTGCTGATGTTGTGCGGTATCTTCGCGATGGGAAGCGTGCCGAGCGAGCCGGCCACGCCGCCGAGGCTGATGGTGTAGGCGTCGTTGTCGAGCAGGAGGAAGGCGTCCAGCACGTGGTTGCGTGCGTCACCTTCGGCCACGAAGGTCACGTCGAAGCGCTGGCCGGGGCGCAGGTTCATCCCCGCGAGGTCCGACGTGATGCGGAGCGAGCCGGTCATGTCGCCCGAGGGAATCTGGATGAAGCGGTCGTCGAAACGCTCGTGGCCGGCCGAGTCGATGGAGACGACGCGGACGGACGAGTAGCCGTACATGATGGCGTAGCCGGCCGGGGGGACCGTCCACGAGTAGGCGCGCGCCGAGCCGGGCAGCCCCTCGGCGATGGTCTGGAAGCCGACGCTGGCGTTGCCGTCGGGGTTGAAGAGGATGCGGTGCGAGACGATGGAGCGGTCGTCCTCGGCGTCCCAGGTGATGTTTATCTTCGTGCCCGGGTCGTAGGTGAAGTGCGGCTTGTGCTGCCGGACGACGGGCGGCGTGTCCGTGTAGTCGGGGCGCGTGGTGAGGAAGGGGATGAACTCCGAAGCGCCCTCGATGATCTCGCCAGTGCCGCCGGGGTTCGAGGGGTGGCGCGGCCCCGTCGGCGAGTTCCACCAGTTGCCGCGCGCCTCTATCACGGACTCGGTCGCGCGGACGGCGACGCCGTTGCCCTCGAAGGAGTTGGGCGAGGACGGGCCGGCGTTGAGGACGCCGGCCGTGTGTGAGCCGGTGCCCGTCTCCTGGTAGCCGGTGTTATTGTTGTAGAAGCGCGTGCCCTCGACGAGGACGCCGCCGGCCGCGCCGATCTCGTTGTTGCTCAGGATGAGGTCTTCGACGTAGGCGTAGGCGCCGTTGTGAACCGTCGTGTTGATGCCGTTCTTGCTGCCCTCGAGACGGATGTGCGCGTAGCGGTTGCCGCCCGCCGTGTTGCCGATGTGGCCCCACGACTGCGCCGGGTCGAAGCGGTCGAAGAGGATGGGCGCACCGGGGAGGCCGCGCGCGATGAGCCCCAGCGACTCGTCGGTGATGCCGGAGAAGCCGGGGCCGAACTTCACATTGGTGCCGGGCAGAATCCTCCACTCGCCGCCGCGCAGGTTAATCGAGGAGAGGACGACATAAGGGATGGCCTGCGGGGCCCACGTAAAGGGGCCGCGCCAGTCGGGGTAGGCGGGCGTGTCCGCGACGATGTAGTTGTTCGTGTTGCCCGACGTGGGCAGCGTGCTGCCCGGCAGCAGCCCGGCCGATTCCAGGTTGACGGGGAACTTACTGCCCGCGAGCGTGACGTCCGGGCCGAGGTGGAAGTCGCCGCCGCGGTTGCCGCCGCCGAGGTCGAGCGCCGGGCCGGCCGAGTTCCTCAACTGAAGGTTGTTCAGGTACCAGCGCCCGTCGAGGCGCAGCTGGAGGCCGAACTCGACGGTGTTGTCGGAGCGCACGTTGTCGAGGTAGACGTAGCTGTAGAAGATGCGCCCGTAGGCCCCGTTGACGAAGGCCACGTCGCGCAGCACGGCCGTGGCATTGTCGATGCTAACGCCGGCGGCCCTGCCGTCGAAGGTGGCGTGGTTCAGTTCGATGTAGGGCGGCATCGTGTACGAGTAGCCGAGCGCCATGTAGAAGCCGCTGCTGCCCGTATAGCGGCAGTTCGAGCAGGTGTAGGTGCCGCCCGAGCGCGGGTCGCTCTGCGCAGAGATGTCGGTGTATTCGAACTCGAAACGCCCCGGCACCTGGATGTCGGAGGAGTAGTCGGGGAAGCCCGTGATACGGATGCGTCGGTCGGCTGTGCCGCGCCCGACGATGGCGCCTTCGACGACGAGGGCGCTGTTCTGGTTAATCTGTATGACGACGCCCGGCTCGACCGTGACCGTGGTGCCGGCGGGGATGACGTAGTTGCCGCTGATGACGCGGGGGCCGTCGGCCGCGCGCCAGGTGACCTCCGTGGCCTCCGCCGCCGTCACGGTCTCGCCGCTCTGGGAGGGCGCGGCGGTCGTCTCCTGCTCGGGCGCGGACCCCTCGGGAGGGGTCAGTTTCCTGCGGGGTGCGTCCACCCCGTCGAGCCCGCTGCCGGGGACGGCCGCAGTTTCGGTGGCCGCCTTCGCAGCTCGCTCGTCTGTGTCATTTTGCGCCCCGGCGTGGCCGAAAGGCCGGGAAGCGAGCGCGGCAGCGCAACAAAAGAGGAGGGCGAGGACCAGAAGTCGGCGGCGCGCAGGCACAATGCGGCCCGGGCGAGGGTAATTGCGAGGCATTTAAATCTCCAGTATGAAAAACTTCGAGTCGGGAGCGGGGCACAAACAACAGTGCACGGAAAGCCGCCCAAAATACATGGGCGCAGAAATGATCGAAGTCGGATGCGCGGCGGGTCCAAGCTGTTGCACGCCGATTGTGCCAAGGCTCACCGGGAGTTTTTAACTTCCTGCCCTTGGGTGGCCGGATTCGAGGCGGCTTTCTACGAGCTTGTACCGAACTGAGGTTGCCGACATTCGTCCACGGCCGGATTTCAAGTCAATACTTGTGATTTGAAGAGTTTCGGCGCGCGGCACGGCGGGTGCAACTCATGAGCGCGAAACTACGACACGACCTCTCCCCGGTCGGTCCGGCGGCGGCCGCATACCATCCGTGTCGTCGGATAAAAAAATCTGACAAGGGAAGGGTTACGCAATGAAGAAATTTTTACTCATATTCGCGGCAGCGCTGCTCTTGGGGCTGCCCGCCGACGCGCTCGCGCAGAGGCGTAATCGTGACAACGACCGCTCACGCATCCGTCGCGGAGTCCGTTCGGGCAACCTTACGCGCGAAGAGGCGAGGAGACTGCGCGAGCAGGAGCGCGCCAATCGTGCGCAGCGCCGCACCTACCGCTCCGACGGCACGCTGACGCGCGAGGAGCGTCGTGACATCCGGCGCGACGAGCGCCAGAGCGACCGCCGGATTCGCCGCGAAGTGCACGACGACGACAGGCGTGACCGCAGGCGCGGCAACGGTTATTACCGCCGCGGCGCCGGCTCGCCCAGCCACCCGGTCTTCGGGCACCGCAACCGCCACCGGGGCCGCGGCCGCGGCCGCAATTAACTTTCTCCATTGCTCGGCACAGTCAGAGGGGGAGCCCGCGCAGGTACACCGCGCGGGCTCCCCCTCTACTCTTTTGAAAGACACTGGGGTACGAATTGTGAACGACGGCCGCACATCGGGTTGAAGACTCCGACCCTGCCACGCGACCCAACCCACCCGATTCGCCCTTCTCCGTCATTCACACGCCACTGCGGCGCGCCAAGCTCGCGAGGCGGTCCAGCAGCTTCCCGGCCAGCGGGAATTCCCCGACGCGATTCCGGAGGCGTAGGGTTAAAGAGTTCGCCAGCATCGCCTCGCACTCGGCCTGCTTCCGCCGCGTCGTTAGTGTCAGCCAGCGCAGATGGCCGGCGGCCGCACGAGTCTCTTCCAAAGGGTCGGTGGGGGGCAGCCCCCTGTACTCGTTGATGACCTCGCCGTAGAGCGCGATAGCATCGTCAACGACCGAGCCGAGGTCGGAGCCCGCGCGGAAGCGCCTCGAGACTTCCGCCGCGTCCGCCGCGTCATAGCGCTCAATCTGGCGCAGGAGCAGGTCGGGGTCAATCTTCTCGCCGAGGGCGCGGATGCCGAAGTTGAGTCGCCTGAGCTTTTCCAGTTCGTTCGCCGTCACGAGCGGGCCGCTCCCGCGCGCATCGCACAGGATAACGGCCGCGCCGACCGCCAGTGCTTCCTGGGCGCAGCGGGCCTTTGCGAAGACCAGATCGTAATTGCCGAGTAGCGACTCCGGGCGGGAAGTCTGGGCATCCACCCCCGCGCCGACAACGTCGAGCTCGATTCCGGCCCGCGAACACGCCTCACGCACGGCGGCGAGGTGGGTCCACTTGTTGGCGTTGTTACTGAAGATGAGGGCGCGGCGGGGTCGCGCCGGCAACGGGCCGCGTGGCCGGAACCGTTCAAGGTCAGCGGCGTGTAGTACGACCCGTAGACGTTCCTCCGGAATGCTGTGCTCACACAGCAGCCTGTCGCGGCAGGTGTCGTCCACGGCGACATACGCGAGGACTCGCGGGTGGGAGGGCGGCGAGGATACCCAGTCGGTCCAGCTATGGCAGAAAAATACCGCCGGGACGCCGGGGAAGTGCAACAGCGCGGTCATCAGCTCCGTGTTATGGTTCCCGTGGATGACGTCGGGGGTGACACCCACGGCACACAGGTCGTCAACAACCGGCACCGTCGCGGCGTGCAGCCGCCCGGCGAGCTCGCCCAGCTCCGGGGCGTAGACGATGGGGGTGTGCCCTTTGCGCAATAGCCCGAGTGCGAGGTCTCGGACGTAGGTTTCGGTCCCCGTGAGTGAAGCCAGCGTGGCGTTGGCGATCAGGACTTTCAGCCCCCCCATCAACTGCTCCTCTCGACGTGGCAATTCAAGGCGGCGGCCAGCGGCAGCATGTGTTCGCTGTAGCGCAGCACTCGCGTGTAGTGCCCGGCCGCGACTTGCCTCTCCCCGTATACTTCGTAAAAGGGGGGCTTCCCGATGGTGGGCTTGGCGGGTCCGCCAAGGGCGTCAACGGGGCGTAGCCACTCCACGCGGAAGTCGGCCGCGCCCGGCGCGCCCAAGTCCGAGCCGGCGCGTCTGGCGAGGTCCGGGTGCTCCCGAAGGCCCACGCTCCCGGCCCCGCTCAGCGCGGCCTCCACCTCTGCCTGCAACTCCGGGTAGTTGCGCGCCGCCGAGAGCTTGCGCGCGAGGGCCGCCTCGTCCAGGTCAACCCGGATCGAGGCGGCGCGCAACGCCTCGGGACAGTGGCCGGGGGGGGCGACCAACGTGAAATCGTAGTTTGCGATCTGTCGCGGGCGCGCGCGGTTTACCTGCCTGACCGCCGCGTTGATGAGGAGCCGGCAAATGTCGTGGGCCGGATTGTAGCCCTCTTCCGCGTCGCCGCCGACGCAGTCTACCTGCTCCCGAAGCAGCGTGGATGCTATCTGGTCGACGATGCGCGTGAAAGGGGAGTGGTCGTATTCGAGGACGGCCGTGTAGAGCTCGATGTCGCTCATCACCCCATAGACCGGGCCGGGGATAGCCCCGGCCGACTCCAGAACCGTGGTGGTAGAATCGAGCCGTGAACGCCCGGTGCGGCCAGAGCCCTCCGTGAGGACACAGACGAGCGGGAGCGTCTCTTCGAGCCAGCCATGAACCCGCAGTTCGTGCCCCGGATGGGCCACAACCAGGGCGGCGCGCGCGGGCCGCGCGCGGGCGAAGTCTCTAGGTCGGTGGTATGAAGGCATAGTCGCAACTAAATCTCAAACAGTCTGCAAGGGGGACGGGCTCACATGGGCGCGGCCGGACGAGTTAAGTCTTTCCTCAAATCCAACCTCCCCGGGGCGGCCGGAGCCTACCGCGAAGCCCTGGAGGCGTTGCGGCGACCTTCGCTGGAGACTGTCTTCTCCGACATCTATCGAAGGAATTTATGGGGTGACCCGGAGTCAGTTTCCGGCAGGGGTTCGACCCTGGCTCGCGCCGCGACGATTATGTCTCACCTCCCGCCGCTGCTCCAAGAACTCGGCGCGGAGACGCTGCTCGACGCCCCGTGCGGAGACTTTAACTGGATGAGGTATACGGACCTGGGGGCGGTCAAATACATAGGCGCCGACGTCGTGCCGGAGATGATCGCCCGCAACCGGCGCCGTTACGGGACGGCTGGGCGAAGCTTCGTCGTCCTGGACGTCACTAAAGACAGGCTGCCGCACGCCGACGCGATTCTGTGCCGTGACTGCCTGATTCATCTCTCGTTCGCACGCATCCACGCCGCCATCGCCAATTTCAAGAAATCGGGTGCGAGACACCTCCTGTGCACGACGCATACGACTGTGCTCGGGAACGTGGATGGCCCCGACGGAGGGTGGAGGTCGGTGAATTTACAGTTGCCCCCTTTTAACTTCCCGCCCCCGCTAAAACTAATTCTGGAGGACGCGGAACTGGGGAAGTGCCTCGGAGTGTGGCGCCTCGACGAGCTGTAGCGACCCGCCGATTGTCAGGAGCCCGAAATTGGTCGCGCGGGGTCGCCGGACAGTAAACGTCCGACCATCCGGTCCACACTCGCGGCGAACGCCTCCCTGCCGAACCTCATGCTCGACGTGACTGCCTGCTGGCCCAGACGCGCGCGCAACTCGGGTTCGTCGGCCAGGCTGAGCGTCTGGCTCACGAGTTCCGCCGTACTATCCCAGCAGAGTCCGTCGACCCCGTGAGTCACAATCTCCTTCTGCCCTCCCGAGCCGTACACGACCGGCACCGCGCCCGCGGACATGGCCTCGACCGTCGTGATACCGAAATGCTCTTGCTTGGCCGGATAGTCAGAGGCAGGGTATCCAAACCCGGTCGCGTGCCAGTAGATGGCGGCCGTCCGGTATAGATTGCGCAGCTCTCCCAACCCCGCCTTAATGTGAAACGTGACCGGGAATCCTTTAGCGCTTTGCACCAGGGACGCGGCATACTTCTCCGACTCCTTGTCGGCCCCGACGCTGCCTGCAAAGTGAAGCTCCCAGCCGTCTCGATGGAGGCTGGTCATCCCTTTGAAAGCCTCTAAGAGGACGCCCTGTCCCTTATGGTGATAGTCCTCATCGCCGCTGTCGGCGATGAACCGTCCCACGTGCAGGATGCTCTTCTGCTTGGCGGCGGGCGGACCAATGTCTTCACACAGGGGGAAGATGATTTCAGGCCGGCGTCCCCACAACTTACGGACCCACTCCGCAGAGTAGCCTGAGATGGCGACGACGGTAGAGTAAGAGTCGGTGACGTCCCGCACGGCAAAGCCGGTCACACGTCGTTCGACCCACTCGACCAGAGCGTCCCCCGCCCGGCGCGGCAGACTCCGGGCCGTGGGACGCGGGGCGGGGCGGTGTGGGAACATGCACATGAATATCCCTCGCCCCGCCGGACACGTCAGTCCGCTCGCATAACTGTTATTGATAAAGAGGTCTAGTTTGAGCTTCCTGAGCTGGAAATAATGGTGGAGTGAAAAGTCCGGCACCCGCCAGCCTCGGACTCTGGCCATCAGTCTCAGAAGTTGCCCGGGGGGTTTGAGGGGCATGAGCTTGACCCGACTCAGGTCGAGGCCGAAAAACTTTTCGAGCAGGGCGACGTCCAGCGGTTCGGTATGGAATAGCCAGACGTTGTGCTCCACACTCAAATGCTCGGCCAGCGCGAGTGTCAACTTCTCCCCCCCGCCCAGCGCACGCATGTGCAGATTGTAGATCCCTATGTTACCCCTCATCCCAAATTGTGTACTTGCGCCCGTGCCGTTGAAACGCGTCCGAGAAGTTTCTAAAGCATCATCACATATCGGACAGGGTAATGTATGCGCCCGCGTTTACGAAATTGACTTGCGTCGCAATAGCACGCGGGGAAGTTGACTGCCCGCACGAACGTCCCGGAGTCGCGCGGTAGCCGGCTAACGATGACCGCATAACCCGACAGTCGTTAAACCCTTCGGGTGAGGCTCTTAATTTGCCAGGCCGGGGTATATTCGGCGTCGAGGGTCTTCGATATCTTGTCGAGGTTCAGGCTCCGGGCCGAAGGCGTCGAATATCTCGCGGTAGGTCCCGTCCCTTCCGTGGAGCTCTTCGTGCGCGCCGTGCCCGACGACGCGCCCCTCCTTGAGCACGAAGATGACGTCATAAAGCGTAAAACTCCCGGAGGTCGAAAAAAATCCGACGTCGGGGGCGCATCCCGCCCATAAAAAATGTTTCAACCCGAACATGCGAGCGCGAGCGCAAAAAATACACCCATGCTCGGGGGACGGGTGGCTTTCGGCGGGGAAGTTCTGAAACGAGGCGAAAAGAAAACCGAAGTGAGGAGGTGGCCTCCCCCACGCCGTTGCCTCGCGCTCTGGCTCTGAAAAGTGAGAGACCCCGGCCGTGAGCCGGGGTCTCTCCTTAGATGTTCCGTGGCCGGTATTACCTGACTGGAACTCCGTCGGGTAGACGTATGGGTCGCCGCCCGCGGTGAACGCGCGCCCTTTCTGGTATCATCGGCTCACCCCGAACAATTCAGGTCTTCAAAGACAGAGGTGAATACCGCGATGCGACGTCTGCTCAACTGCTTTGCCGCCGTCGGCCTGATCCTCGGCGTCTTCCCGTCTCTCGGTCCGGCCGCGTCCAAGGCCCTTGCCGGAGCCGCGCATTCACGCCCGAGGCAGAGGC
>JAIVJI010000042.1:10542-26283 GCA_020200135.1 Acidobacteriota bacterium
GTTTGCCACGTTGGCGCTCCTCCTGCTCGTCGGCCTGACGGCGGGCGAGGCGAAGGGCGCGCCGGTCGAGCTGGTCGTCGCGGCTGACGGGAGCGCGAAGTACCTGCCCGTCGTCTACACGCGCTGGGAGGGGACGGAGCTGATGAACTACTCGCCGCTCATCTACGTCTTCGAGCAGCGCAACATCGCGGTCACGGGCAAGGGCACGCTCGACGGAGGGGCTTCGGACGAGAACTGGTGGAAGTGGGCGCGGCGCGGGCCGGGCGGGGCGGACGCGCCGGCGCGCGCCGACGTGCGACGCCTGCGCGAGATGGGGGACAGCGGCGTGCCCGTCAGCCGGCGCGTCTTCGGCCAGGGCACACACCTGCGCCCGCCCTTCATCCAGCCCTACCGCAGCCGCAACATCCTGATCGAGGGCGTCACCATCATCCGCTCGCCCTTCTGGGAGATTCACCCCGTGCTCTCCGAGAACATCACTGTGCGCGGAGTGAACATCAACACGCACGGGCCCAACAACGACGGCTGCGACCCCGAGTCTTCGAAAGACGTGCTCATCGAGGACTGCGTCTTCGACACGGGAGACGACTGCATCGCCATCAAGTCGGGGCGCGACGAAGACGGGCGCCGCGTGGGCGTCGCCTCGGAGAACATCATCGTCCGCCGCAGCACCATGAAGGACGGCCACGGCGGGGTCGTCATCGGCAGCGAGATTTCCGGAAACGTCCGCAACGTCTTCGTCGAGGACTGCAATATGGACAGCCCCAACCTCGACCGCGCGCTGCGCTTCAAGTCGAACGCGAAGCGCGGGGGCGTGTTGGAGAACGTCTTCATGCGCAACGTCGAGGTCGGCCGTGTCGCCGAGGCCGTACTCACCATCGACCTCCTGTATTTCGGCGAAAAGGGGCCGCACAGGCCCGTCGTGCGCAACGTCCGGATAGAGAACGTGACGAGCACGTCGAGCCCGCGCGTGATGTGGGTCGTCGGCTTCCCCGGCGTGACCATCGACGACATCAGTTTCAAAAACTGCACCTTCCGCGGCGTCGAGGCGGCCGAGGTCCTCAACAACATCGGCTCGATAAGCTTCGAGAACGTCACCATCGAGCCCGCGAAGAAGGGGCGCAGCCTCAACTCGCCGCAGGGCACGCAGTGAAGGCGAGAGGGGTGTGTATGAGAATTAGGTTTGCCACGTTGGCGCTCCTCCTGCTCGTCGGCCTGACGGCGGGCGAGGCGAAGGGCGCGCCGGTCGAGCTGGTCGTCGCGGCTGACGGGAGCGCGAAGTACAGGACGATTCAGGAGGCGGTGATGGCCGTGCCCGCCGGGACGGCCGACAGCCCCGTCATCATCCGCATCAAACCGGGCACGTACAAGGAACTCGTCTACGTCCAGCGCGAGAAGCGCTTCTTCCACTTCGTGGGCGAGGACGCGGCGAAGACCGTCATCACGTACGACCTGAACGCGAACCTCAAGGGACTCGACGGCAAGCCCATCGGGACGTTTCGCACGCCCACCGTGCAGATCGACGCGGACGACTTCACCGCCGAGAACGTCACCTTCGAGAACTCGGCCGGGCCGGTCGGGCAGGCGCTCGCTGTGCGCGTGGACGGCGACCGCGTCGTCTTCCGCAACTGCCGCTTCCTCGGCTGGCAGGACACGATTCTGCTCAACCGCGGCCGACAATACTTCGAGAACTGTTACATCGCCGGCCACGTCGATTTCATCTTCGGCGCGGCGACCGCCTTCTTCGAGCGCTGCCACATCCACGCGCTGCGTGACGGCTATTTGACGGCCGCCTCGACGCCCGACAACGCGACATACGGCTTCGTCTTCCGCCGCTGCAACGTCTCGTCGGAGAAGCCCGCGGTCAAGGTCTACCTCGGCCGGCCGTGGCGCGCGTATTCCGCCGTGACGTTCATCGAGACCGAGATGTCGGCGTCCGTCCGCCCCGAGGGTTGGCACAACTGGAACTTCCCCGAGCGCGAGAAGACGGTGCGCTATGCGGAGTACGGCAGCACCGGCCCGGGCGCGAACCCGGCCGCCCGCGTAGCGTGGGCGCGGCGTCTGACGAAGTCGGAGGTTAATAACATCACGCCCGAGAAGGTTCTCGCCGGCGCGGACGGCTGGAACCCTTTGAAGGGCGTGACGCACACACGCCGATGAACATGAGAAGCATCCTGTCTGTCGTCTGCCTGCTGTTGGTGATCGCGACGTGCGTCTCGGCGAAGGAGCCCATCACCATCCACCTCGCGGGCGATTCGACGATGGCGGAGAAGCTGCCCGAGCGCCGGCCCGAGACTGGCTGGGGCGAGGCGCTTCAGAAGTTTTTCCGCGAAGACCGCGTGCGCGTGCGAAACCACGCGCAGAACGGCAGGAGCACGCGCCTCTTCATCGAGCAGAAGCACTGGCAGACGTTGCTCGACTCGTTGAAAGAGGGCGACTACGTCTTCATACAGTTCGGCCACAACGACGGCGCGAAGGACAGACCCGACCGCTACACGCCGCCCGAGGGCTACCGCGCCAACCTCGTCAGGTTCATCCGTGAGGTGCGCGAGCGGAAGGCCACGCCCGTCCTCTTCACGCCCGTCATGCGCCGCCGCTTCACGAAGGAGGGCGTCTTCAAGGACGTGCACGGCGTCTACCCGGCACTCGTCCGCGAGGTGGCGGCCGAGCTGAAGGCGCCGCTCATCGACATGCACCGCGCGAGCGAGCGCGTGCTCGTCGGGTACGGGCCTGATGAGTCTCGTAAGCTCTTCCTCCAGCTCAAGCCCGGCGAGAATCCGAACTACCCGAAGGGCGTCGAAGACAACACGCACTTCAACCCGCGAGGCGCGGAGGAGATGGCCGCGCTCGCGGTCGCGGGCATACGCGAGCACAAGCTCGGGCTGGCAAAGTTTCTTTTAAAGACACGGAGGGATAGATGAGGGACAGACACGCGGCGATACTCGTCCTTTGCGCTTGCGTGCTCTGCAACGCGGCCGTCGCGCCGTCGCGCGCGCGGACGCAGTGGACGGTCGAGACTTACACGGCGGTCTTCAAAAACAGCGAGGCGCGCTCTCGACGAGCCGCCGACCTCGCAGACCGTCCCCGTCGTCTACGTGAACTGAAGCGCCGCGCGGTCGGGTCTAAGGCTTCGGCCGCTGGTCGGGCGGGACGTTCTCGTAGACGGCTTCGAGCTTCTGGTAGCCGTCCTTGACGACCGTCCCGACGATGTTGGTCTTGTCCACGACGACGGGCTCAAGGAGTATCGAGGGCACGTCAACCTTTCCGTTGTTGATGGCGGAGGTGGTCGGCACCTTCTCGCCGCGTGCGAGCGCGACTGCGGCCTCGGCTGCGCGGCGCGCGAGCAGGTGGACGGGCTTGTAGACGGTCATCGACTGCGTGCCGGCGACGATGCGCTGGAGCGCGGCGAGGTCGGCGTCCTGACCCGAGACGAGGACCTTGCCCGCCATCTTCTGTACTTCGAGCGCCGAGACCGCGCCGCCCGCGGTGGCGTCGTTCGAGGCGACGACCGCCGTCACCTGGTTGCCAGACTTCGTGATGGCGTCCTCGGTGATGCGCAGCGCCTCGCTCGCCAGCCAGTCCCTGGCCCACAGGTCTGAGACGACCTTCACGTCGCCCGCGTCAACGGCCGGCTTCAAAACATTCATCTGCCCCTTGCGAAAGAGGAGCGCGTTGTTGTCGGTGGGCGCGCCGCCGATGAGCACGTAGTTGCCCTTCGGCGCGCGCTCAAGCAGGTAGCGCGCCTGCAACTCGCCGACCTTCTCGTTGTCGAACGAGATGTAGAGCGCGGGCTCGCTGCTGCGAATCAGGCGGTCGTAGGAGATGACGGGGACGCCCTTCGCCTTCGCCGCTTCGACGATGGTGGCGGCGACCTCGCCGTTGTGCGGGATGACGACCAGCACGTCCACGCCCTGCGTCAGGAGGTTGTCGGCCTGCTGCACCTGCACGCGGTCGTCGCCGTTGGCCGACTGGACGAGCACCTCTGCGCCCAGCTCTCGCGCGCGCGCCAGAAAGAGGTCGCGGTCGCGCTGCCAGCGCTCCTCCTTGAGCGTGTCCATCGAGAGCCCGATGCGAATCGGCCCCTTCCTGGGCCCGCCCTGATTGTCAGCCTGCTCTTGCGGCTGATTGACGCACGCGGCGGCGAGGAATGCGAAAAGGAGAAGAAAGCCGGCGGCCCCTCCGGCGCCGCGAGAGAGTTTGAAGTTTTTCATAGTCGTGTGGGAGGGCGCGCGCACGCGCGCTTACTCGAAACGGAACCAGTCGAAGTCGGCGTAGCCGTTCTCGCGCGTTCGGCCGACGCGCGAGGCGAAGACGCCGACCTTCGCGCCTATCCAGCGCCCCGGCCGAGCCGTGAAAGGCTCGCCGATGGGGCGGAAAGTCTTTCCGTCCTCGCTGAAGCTGAAGTTGCAGACGGCGTTCGCGGAAACTTTGACGCGCAAAAAGACGGTGCTGCCCTTGAGCGGCACGCCCGCGCTCTCGCGCTCCGCGCCCTGCTTGTCCGCGTTCTTGCAGACGACCTGCGAGACGAAAAGCCCCTCGGGCCTCTTCTTCACCGACAGGTACGCGTAGTCCAGACCCATGACGAGCAGCCCCGTCTTCTCGTCGTCGGTGCGCGGCGTGAAGTTGAGCTTGGTCGTCGCTGTGAACCCGGGCGCGGGAAACTTCTGCAAGAGCAGCGAGGGCACGTCCCAGAGGTTCTTGTGACCCTCGGGGAGCGGCACGTTGATGAGGCGCAGATAGCCGAGCCCCCCCGCGGGGAACGCCCAGTTCGGCTGCGGGTTCGCGTGCCACTGCCACTGGAGCCCGAGCCACGGCTCGTCGAACTCGTCCGAGTCGGGCGGCGTCGCCGAAGGCCAGACGCGGCCGACGTTCGGCTTTTTAAATCTTAGCACCGGCTCGCCCGTGCCGTCGCCGTCGGCGTCCGTGCCCATCAAGGGCCAGTCGTTCACCCACTTCAACGGCTGGAGGTGTACGACGCGGCCGTACGGCCCCTTGTCCTGGAAGTGGAGGAACCAGTGCTCGCCGGTCTGCGTCTCGACCCACGCGCCCTGGTGCGGGCCGTTGACCGTGGTCTTCCCCTGCGCAAGCACTATCTTCTCCTCGTACGGGCCGAAGACGTTGCGCGAGCGCAGCGCCAGTTGCCAGCCGGTCTCGACGCCGCCCGACGGGGCGAAGATGTAGTAGTAGCCGTTGCGCCTGTAGAACTTCGGCCCCTCGACCGTCGGGTGCTTGTCGTGGCCGTCGAAGACGATGACGCCGTCGTCGAGCAGGCGGGTGCCGTCCGCGCTCATGCGGCTGACGACGAGGATGCTCTTGACACCCGAGCGGCTGGCGGCGACGCCGGACACGAGGTAGGCGCGCCCGTCGTCGTCCCACAGCGGGCAAGGGTCTATCCAGCCCTTCGCCTCTTTGACGAGAATCGGCTCAGACCAGGGGCCGACCGCGTCCTTCGCCTTGACGAGGTAGATGCCGCGGTCGGGGTCCGGGTAGTAGATGTAAAACTCGCCGGCGTGATAGCGGATGGCGGGCGCCCAGACGCCGCCCCCGTGCTGCGGCTTGTCGAAGACCTCGAAGGGCGGCTGCCGCCTGAGCGCGTAGCCGACGACAGACCAGTTGACGAGGTCTTTCGAGTGTAGCACCGGCAGCCCCGGCGCGGAGTTAAAGCTCGACGCCGTCATGTAGAAGTCGTCGCCGACGCGCACGGCGTCCGGGTCGGAGAAGTCAGCGTGGATGACGGGGTTCTTGTAAGTCCCGTCGCCGTTGTCGGCCACCCAGACCTTCGAGACCGTCGCGCCGGGCTGTCTGACTGTCGGCGTGTTCTGCGCCCGCGAGCCCGGACAGGGCGCGACGAGCGTGACGAGGACGGCGATGATGCTGAGGAAGGCCCGGCGTAGTTTCATTCGGATGCCGAAGACTCAAAAAACTGAAATCAGAAAACCTAGTCCTTGACCGCTTCGAGGCCGGAGCCGCCGGCGGCGAACTCTGGCTGGACGTTGACGACGCCGTACTTGCGGTCTTCGCCTTCGCGCACGGCCGCCATCATCCACATGAAGTTTATCTGGCCGCCGGGGGCCGCGACGTTCGGGTGATAGCCCCTCGGCATCAGCACCACGTCGCCCTCGCGCACGACCTGAACCAGTTCCGGGTTCGACGGGTCTGTGTAGACGAGCTGGATGCCGAAGGAAGGCTCGGGCATGTCGATGTAGAGGTAAGCCTCTTCGAGCATCGTGGAGTGTTCGTGCGGCGGCCACGAAGTCCAGTTGCCGGGGCGCGAGAAGGTGACGCCGGTCAGGATGCGCCCCGCGCGGACGTTGCTCCCGATGAGCACGTTCATGTCGCGCTGGTTGGGCGGCTCGCCCGCGACGAGGTGGAGCTTCGGGTTCTGGCGCACCTCTGCGAAGCGCACGAGCTGGACGGGGTAGCTGCCCTCGACCGGAGCGGACAGCTCCGCCAGGTCGCAGCCGCCGCGCACCTCGACGCGCGTGTCGCGCGGGACGTAGAGCGCGTCGTAGCGGCCGAGCCTGTAGGTCTCGCCGCCGGTCGAAACCTCGGCCTCGCCCTTCAGACAGACGAGAGCCGTCTCGTGCGTGCCTGTGTCGAACGTCACGGCCGCATCGCCCGCGTCGAGCGTGATGCGCCCGTAATGCAGGTTGCGCATCGGCGTCTGACCCGGCGCGACCGCCGTCCGGCGGCCCTTACCCTCGTGCGTGGCCGGCACGTAACAGGTCTCCCTCGAAATCTCACTGCGACTCGACTCTGGCTGCATTCAACACCTCCCTCAAAGTTTTCAGACAAGCCCCGCCGTCAGGAAGCCTTCGGCCGCGACTTCGAGCGCGCCGCCGAGCCCCGCGCCCGTGGCCTCGCCCGGCTCGACCGACCAGCCCGAGAGCCTCCCCGCCATGCTCTGCGCTACCGCCCCGCGGACAGGCTCGCGCATGAATTTCCACCCGTAGACGAGCCGCCCGCTGACGATGACGCGCGACACTCCGAGCCCCGTGATGACGTTGGCGATGCCGATGCCGAGGTACTCCCCCAAACGCTCCAGCGTCCGCTGCGCCCGAAGCTCCCCTCCATCGGCGCGCGCCACGATCTCGACGAAGCGCGGAGCCGTCTGCCCGCCCAATTGTACTCGGTCGCCCGTATACAACGACGAAGCCGCCGAGGCCGAGGCGTACATCTCCCAGCACCCGCGGTTCCCGCACCGGCACTGCTTGCCCCCGGCCACAATCGTCATGTGCCCGAACTCGCCCGCGAATCCCTCGCCCAGCGCGTCCCCGCGAAAGACCTCGCCGCCGAGCACCAGCCCGACGCCGAGCCCCGTGCCCGACCTGACGAGGACGAAGTCGTCTAGCCGCTCGGACTCCGCGCGCCCGAGCCGCAGTCGCAGCTCGTAGAGCGCGGCGGCAGTCGCGTCGTTCTCGACGACGACCGGCACCGAAGTCTCGGGCGTGCCCGGTCCGCCTTCGTGGTCGAACCTGAGCGCGTCGGCGACGGCCACGTCATACCTGCGGCGGACGCCGACGCTGACGCCGACGAAGAAGCCGTGCTCGTCGCTGAAGGTGAGTGCCGAGGGCGGCCGCCCGAGGCCGCGGCCCGAGCCCGGCGCGGGGACGCTGACCGCCTCCTCGCGCACGACGCCGGCCGCGATGAGCGGCTTGAAAGTGTCGGTGACCGTGCTGCGGTTGACGCCGACGCGGCGCGCAAGCTCCGCGCGCGATATCGGCTGCGCCGCGCGCAGGAGCCTTAACAGCATCACGGCCGCGCGCGCCGGCCCGGGCGCGTCCGTCGCGTGATGGGCCGCTTTCGCGCGCGGCTCGTCCGGCTCAAAAGTCGCTACCGAAACGCTGATTTGTGAGGCCGGGTCTTTCTTCGTCGGCATCTATGACCGCTCCGTTCCCCCGCGTTCGCCCTCTTACTTCACAGCGAGACCGTCTGCTCGGCCCAGAATTGAAACTCCCTGTGCTTGTGCTCCTCGGCCCTCGCCAGCGCCTCGCCCGAGGCGACGCGGCGGACGTGCTCGAAGACGCGCGCGCCGACCTCCTCGATGGTCTCGGTGCCGTCGATGACTCCGCCGGCCGAGAGGTCAAGGTCGCGCGACATGCGCTCGAAGACCGGCGTGTTCGAGGCGAGTTTGACGACGGGGGCGATGGCGTTGCCGATGGTCGTCCCGCGCCCCGTCGTGAAGACGACGACGGTCGCGCCCGCCGCGACCAGTCCCGGCGTCGACTCCTGGTCGTAGCCCGGCCCCTGCATCAGGTGGAGCCCGCGCCCGCGCACCGTCTCGGCGTATTCGAGCACCCCCTCGACGCGCGTCGTCCCGGCCTTCGACATCGCGCCGAGCGACTTGATGGTGATGTTGAGCAGCCCGCCGGCGACGTTGCCCGGGCTCGGGTTCTGGTTGAGCACCGCGCCGAACTTCGAGGCGTACTCCTTATACCAGTCGATCATGCGGTAGATGGCGCGACCCGTCGCGGCGTCCTTCGCGCGGTGCGCGAGGATGTGCTCGGCGCCGCAGAACTCGGGGACTTCGGTGATGAGGACGGTGCCCCCCGAGCGTACGAGCGCGTCGGCTGCGCGACCCAGGCTCGGGTTGGCGGAGATGCCCGAGAAGCCGTCCGAGCCGCCGCACTTGACGCCGAGGACGAGTTCACTGACCGGCACTTCCTCGCGCACGGCGCGGTTGACCTCCGGTAGCATCTGCTCGACTTCCTTCAAGCCACGCTCGATGGCGGCCTGCGTGCCGCCGAGGTCTTGGATGCCGATCTTGGCGACCGGCTTGTCGAAAGACTTCTCGCGGTTTAAGAGATACTTCTCGACGCGTTCGAGGTTGGTCTTCTCACAGCCCAGGTCCATCAGGACGACGCCGCCGACGTTCGGGTGGTCGGCGTAGTTCGAGAGCGTCCGCAGCATCACGTCGATGGTCGAGCCGTCCTGACAGCCGCAGCCCTTGTTGTGCGGGATGGCGACGACGCCGTCCACGTTCGGGTAGCGCTCGCGGCTGTAGTGCAGAAACTCGGCCAACAGGGCGATCTGCTGCGCCTCGTGGCTCGCGCACATCGAGGTCGGCACTATCAGCACGAAGTTGCGCGTCCCCGTCCGCCCGTCCCGTCGGCGAAAGCCCATAAAAGCGGCGCGCTCGCGCTCGGGCGTGTAGTCGGGCGGCGGCGTCCGGAGGTCTTCCGGCAAATCGCGGACGACGGGGACTTCGTCCGTCATGTTGGCGTGCGAGATGTATTCGCCCTCGCGGATGCCGAGGCTGGTGCCGATGGGCTGGCCGTACTGGAGGACGAAGTCGCCGGCCGGGATGTCGCGCGTGGCGAAGCGGTGGCCGGGCGGGACGGACGAGCTCAGGCGTATGACGCGCCCGGACGAGAGAGTCACTTCGAGGCCGGGCGCGGTCGGCTCCTTGACGACCGCGAGGTTGTCTTTCGGGTCCACGACGATGGCGTAGGCGCTGATCGGCGGGGCCTGCGTGGTGCTGCTGCTCGACATCTTAAATCTTCACTGCCGCGAGCCTTAAACTCTCAACCCGCCGCGCCGTCTCCGACGAGCACGTCGGGAAGGATCAGAGACCTCACGTTAGGGTGGACGCGGAGCCAGAGCCCCGGATTCTCGTCGAGCTGACGCGCCCGTTTCGAGGGGTCACTTGAAATCTCCTCGTCGAGCAGGCGTCGGTAGCTCGCGGGCTTGGCGGGCGCGGTCGAGGCGTCAACAACAGACTGGACGATGCGGCGCGCGCCGAGGATGGCCGCCGGCCCTAGCGTGAGGATGTGCGTCGCGGCGCGGCATTCGGCCTCGTCCTCGGGCGTGACCGTGCTCCCGCCGGCCTTGAACTTGCCGATGTGGTGTTCGAGGATGCTCGGCGAGATGGGGATGACGCCCGCGAGGTCGCGGACGGCCGCGCCCGAGCCCGGCTTGATGTAAGCGAGGTGCGAAGCCGCGCCCGCCTCCGGCCCCATCCCGAGGAAGAAGATGTCTATCCCGCCCAGCGCTTCGAGCTTCTCGAGATACTCCATCAGCCCGCCTTCGAGATCGCCCGTGTCGGTGCGCATCGGCGTAAAGCTCTTCACCTTGCGGAAGAAGGCTTCGCCGAGCAGCCGCTCGAAGTCGCGCACGAAGCTAAGGCCGTTGTCCATCCGCATCGGCGCGAGCGCGTCCTGCGTGAAGACGTGCAGGCGTCCGAGCAGCTCGTCGGCCTCCTCCGTGCGCGCGATACCGGCGACACGTTTGTACATCGCCTGAGCGCCGCGCCCGCCGAGGAGGAGGATGAAGAGGTCGCCCGCCTTCTCCTGCGCGGCGCGCTGTATTTCCTCCCACTGCGCCAGCCCGACGGCCTCTTCCGAAGGAAGGACTTCGTAACGGAGCGGGCGCGGCGTGAGGGAAGCGGCCTGCTCCCCTTCGCGGCTGAGCCAGACGTTGCTGCCGACGACGCGGCGCTCGAAGCTACTCTGTTTGCGCGAAGTCAAGATTAGAACCTCTTTGTGGCCGACCTGGGAAACCCTCGAAAGTAAGCCACTTTGTTTGCCGCGCGCCAATCGCCGGCGGTAAAGTTAGTGTTGAGTGGTTAGACCACTTAAAGAAATCGAGAAAGTTATTTACCACATTCCAAACCTCCAAAGCAAGGCTATTCTGGTGAAACAGAGAGTTCGGCTTACAAACGCATCTCTCTTAAAGAATTGAACTTGACACGCATCGTCGAGTGGTGTTACACAATATCCGCAGCCCGATTAATTGGTATTACCTTCTTAAAGTAAAATCAGAATCTTGAGCCCGGCGTTTATCCCCGCGTAGCACGCCGGCCCCTTCGTACATACAAAACTCGCGCGAGCGTCCTCCACGAAGCCATACAGCTTCCCAGAGAGGGAATGAGTCGATGAGCTACGCCCCATTTGAACTCGGCGGAAAGGTGGCGGTAGTCTTCGGCGGCACTTCGGGCATCGGCCGCGCCATCGCACACGGGCTGGCCGAAGCGGGCGCCGACGTCGTCCCGACTTCCAGGCGGCGCGAGCAGGTCGAGCTGGCCGCCGCCGAGATCGAGGAGCGCGGCCGTAGGACTCTGCGCGTCATCTCGGACGTGAGGGAACGCGACTCGGTGCGCGGGGTGTTTGACGCGGCAGTCGGGGCGTTCGGGAAGGTGGACATCCTCGTCAACTCGGCCGGGCGGACGCTGCGCACGCCGACCGCCGACGTTTCCGAAGAGGATTGGGAAGAGGTCGTCGGGACGAATCTGACGGGGACGCTCCGGGCCTGCCAGATTTTCGGGCGGCACATGCTTGAGCGCGGCAGCGGCCGAATCATCAACATCGCGTCGCTCTCCTCGTTCGTCGCCCTGACGGAGGTCGCCGCCTATTCGGCCAGCAAGGCGGCGGTCGCCTCGCTGACGAAGTCTCTGGCGGTCGAGTGGGCGCAGCGCGGGGTCAACGTCAACGCCATCGCGCCCGGCGTCTTCAGAACGGCGCTCAACCGCCACCTGCTCGACGGCACGGAGCGCGGGCGCGAGCTGTTGTTGAGGACGCCGATGGGTCGTTTCGGCAACGTCGAGGAGCTCGCCGGCGCGGCCGTCTTCCTCGCCTCCGACGCGTCGAGCTTTGTCACGGGCGAGATCATCGCCGTGGACGGCGGCTTTCTCGCCAGCGGCGTCAACAAGTAGACATTCGACACACAGTTAAAAGTGGAAAAGAACGCGGAGATTGCGGAGAAGACGGGGAGGCTTGCCGAGGCTTTAGCGGCCGAAGGCTTGGGCGGCGTGCTCCTGGGCGCGCAGCACAACTTCGCGTGGCTGACGGCGGGCGGGCGCAGCGGCATTGACCTGAGCCGCGAGCCCGGTGCCGGCACGCTCCTCGTGCGCCACGCTGCTCGAAGGCGGCCCGGGGCTCGGCTCCGACCTGCCCGCCGGCCCCGGTGTGAGAGTCGTCGAGGGCGCAGTAGCGCGTTGCCGCTACCGGCTCACGCCGCCGGAGCTTGAGCGTTTCCGCCAACTCGGGCGTGACGCGGGCGAGGTCGTCGGGGCGTTCGCCAAAAGTCTTGAGCCGGGCGAGACGGAGCTGGAAGTCGCGCGCCGCTTAAACGATGCGCTCTCCTCGCGTGGGCTTCATTCGGTCGTAACGCTGGTCGCGGCAGACGAGCGTTTGAGTAAGTTCCGCCACCCGGTTCCGACCTCTCGCAGGTGGGAGCGCGTCCTGATGCTCGTCACCTGCGCCCGACGCGGCGGCCTCATCGCCTCGCTCACGCGCATCGTCTGTGCCGGAGGGGCGTCCGATGAGCTGCGCCGTCGGACGCGAAGCGTGGCGCGAGTCAACGCGCGTCTGCTCGCCGCGACGAAGCCGGGCGCGGTCGGCTCCGAGTTGTTCAGTACTGTCGCCGCCGCTTACGCAGAAGAAGGCTTCGCGGGAGAGGAGCGCCTGCACCACCAGGGCGGGGCCTGCGGCTACCGCACGCGCGATTGGGTCGCGCACCCTGCGAGCGCGGAGACGGTGCAACCCGGACAGGCGTTCGCGTGGAACCCGTCCATCACGGGCTCGAAGGCCGAGGAGACTTGCGTCGCGTCCGCCGATGGCGTAGAAATTTTGACAAACACCCCTGGCTGGCCGCAAATCCCGGTCCGGTTCGACGGCAGCGAATACCATTCCCCCGACGTTCTGGAACTCTGAATCGGTAAGGGCCATGCCGGCGTGCGCCCCGCCCGCTCCGAGGCACACTTAAGGAGAAGCATCTTTTATGTCATCGCCCAGGGATGAGAAGTCCGACCACACCGTCGCCGACGTTGTTGAAGCCACACAGGAGCCGGTCTCTTTATCAGAGAACGAGGGCGACCAATCGACCGGGTCGAGCGTGACCGGGGCGGCCATCGCGGCGGCCGAGACCGCGACGACGCGCATCGGCCGCTATCGCTGGGTGATTTGCGCCCTGCTCTTCTTCGCGACGACGGTCAACTACGTCGACCGCCTCGTCTTCGGCATCCTCGGCCCCGAGTTGCAGAAGACCTTCGGCTGGTCGGCGAAGGACTACACGGACATCGTCTTCTGGTTCGAGGTGGCCTACGCCATCGGCCTGCTGGGCGCGGGGCGCGTGCTCGACTGGATAGGGACACGCGCCGGATACGCGATCTCGCTCACCTTCTGGAGCCTGGCCTCCATCCTGCACGCCTTCATGGGCAGCATCTTCGGCTTCAGCGTCGCGCGTTTCCTCCTGGGACTCGGCGAGGCGGGCAACTTCCCCGCGGCCATCAAGACGGTCGCCGAGTGGTTCCCGAAGAAGGAGCGCGCGCTCGCCACGGGCATCTTCAACGCCGGCTCGAACGTCGGCGCGATAATCGCGCCGCTCGCCGTGCCGTGGCTTTACATCAACTGGGGCTGGCGGTGGGCCTTCATCATGACCGGCGCCATCGGGCTCGTCTGGCTCTTCTTCTGGTTCGCCTTCTACCACCGCCCCGAAGAGCACCCGAAGATCAGCCGCGAGGAGCTGGCCTACATCCAGAGCGACCCGCCGGAGCCGACCGTCAACATCCCCTGGCTCAGTCTTCTGCCGCACCGGCAGACGTGGGCTTTCGTCATCGCCAAGTTCGCCACCGACGCCATCTGGCGCTGGTACCTCTACCTGCTGCCGCTCTTCTTCGTACAGGTCTTCGGGCTCGACATCAAGAACTTCGGCCCGCCGTTCGTGGTCATCTACCTTATGGCCGACGTGGGCTCAGTCGCGGGCGGGTGGCTCTCTTCGAAGCTCATCAAGGGCGGGCGTTCGGTCAACTTCGGGCGCAAGGTGGCGCTGCTCGTCTGCGCGCTGGCGGTCATCCCCGTGGTGCTCGTGACGCACGTCGGGAATATGTGGATCGCGGTGTTTCTCGTCGGGCTAGCGGCGGCGGCGCACCAGGGCTGGTCTGCCAACCTGTTCACGACGGCCTCGGACATGTTCCCGAAACAGGCGGTCGGCTCGATCGTGGGTCTGGGCGGGATGGCGGGCGCGCTCGGCGCGATGGCGATTCTGCTCCTGACGGGGCAACTGCTCGGCGACAAGCCGGACGCGGCCTCGTTCGCGCCGCTCTTCATACTCGCGGCGTCGGCCTACGTCGGCTCGCTGCTTATCATCCACCTGCTCGTGCCGCGCCTTGAGCCGGCGCGCCTCGGCACGGTGGGCTGAAGTTCTTTGAAAGTCGGGTGAGGCGGCGCGGCGGCGCTCTGGTTCAGTGAGCGCCGCCGGCGCCGTTACCGCCCGAGCCGTCTGCGGGCGTGTCGTCCGCCGCGTCCTGTTTCTCCAACTCCCACGCGCGCTGCGCGCGTTCGAGGTGCTCGCGCATGGCGGCGCGCGCCGCATCGGGGTTGCGCTCGCGGATGGCGCGGTAGACGTGCCGGTGCATCTCGGCCGACTCCTTCAGGTCGGTGGCGCGCTTGACGGTCTTGATGCGCGTGTCGAAGAGGATGGTCGCCACCATGTTCATCAGCGAGGTGAGGATGCGGTTGCCCGAGGCGGCCGCGACCGTCTGGTGAAAGCGAACGTCGTGGACGAGGAACTGCTCCGGGTCGTCGAGCGAGGCGAACATCCCCGCGACCTCCTCGGACATCGAGGCCATCTGGTCGCCGGTCGCGCGCTCGGCCGCGAGCCCTGCGACGGCCATCTCAAGCGACTGCCGCGCCTCGAACATCTCGGCCGAGGTGAAGCCGTGGAGCGAGGCCATCAGACGCAAGGGGCTGCTGTCGAGCGAAGGCGGCCCGTCGGCCTTGACGACGAAGGTGCCGGCGCCCTGGCGCGAATGCAGGACGCCGACCGCCGCGAGCGAGCGGATGCCGGCGCGCAGAGTCGGGCGGCTGACGCCGAGCAGTTTGGCCAGGTCGCGCTCCGGCGGGAGGCGGTCGCCGGGGCGCAAGTCGCCGCGGTGAATCATCTCGCGGAGCTGGGAGATGACCTCCTCGGAGGTCGTCCCACGACGTTCCGGGTCGATGGTTTTGAAGATGTCACTATTAAAATCGGTCATACCATTTATCCGGCCGGTGTTTTATGTTGACCACAGGTGCGTGGAGTCAACTTCTCGGAATGCCTGTTTCGATTGCGGACTATAAAGGCGTATGCATTCTAACTATTTTTACTTTTTTTGTCGAATGTTTTGTTGGGGGATTTGACTCAAAAGGTCTAACCATTCCGAATCTTGTATCTCGGCGAACCTGGATTGCGCAGAACTTTTGATTAGTATTGGTCAAATTCACCGCGCGGGCCGCGGCCTGGGCGAGAAGATTACGGGGGTGATTGTTTGAGATTCACGGCGCAGGCAATTCTTTCACTATTGATGTTGGTGGGGCTGGCGGCGACGCCCGTTGTGAGGGGGCAGGCCGCCGCAAATACGTCCGAGCGGATGGCGGCGACGGTGATGACGGTCTGGAAGGACGCGGTCAAGGAGCCTGAAAGACCCGACAAGTGGACCTACGAGCAGGGCGTGCTGTTGACGGGAATGCAGGCCGTCTGGCTCAACACGGGCGACGGGCGCTACTTCGAATACATCAAGCGGCTCACGGACCGCTACGTCGAAGACGACGGCACGATACTGACGTATAAGCTGGCCGACTACAACATCGACAACGTCCAGCCCGGGCGAATCCTGCTCATGCTCTACAAAGTCACGGGACAGGAGAAGTACCGCAAGGCGGCCGCGACTTTGCGCGAGCAGTTGAAGAACCACCCGCGCACGTCCGAGGGCGGCTTCTGGCACAAAAAGATTTACCCTTCGCAGATGTGGCTCGACGGGCTCTACATGGG
>JAIVJI010000003.1 GCA_020200135.1 Acidobacteriota bacterium
GTTGGTGAGCGCGGCGGTCAGGCCGAGGTCGTCGAGCGCCGTCGGCCTCAGCTCCCAGGCGAGGAAGTCCACCTCGGAGTCGATGCTCTCGGCGAGCGCCTGCACCTCCTCGACGCGCTCGCGCGACTGCCCGTCCTGCCCGCAGGACTCGCGGAGCGCGGCCAGCTTCAGGCGCAGCGCGGTCAACTGCTGACCCAACTGGTCGTGCAGGTCGCGCGAGATGCGGCGGCGCTCGTCCTCCTGCGCGGTGACGAGCTGGCCGACGAGGTTGCGGGCGTGCTCCTCGGCCGCGCGCCGCTCCTTCACCTCCCTGAGCATCGTCTCGACGGTCTGCTGTAGCGCGTCGGTGCGTGCGCCGACGCGCTGCTCCATCTCGTCGTGGGCGCGGCGCAGCTCCTGGTCGGCGCGCTCCCGCTCGGTGAGGTCGCGCGCCACCTTGACGAAGCCCGAGTCGGGCGAGCCGTCGAGCTGCGAGAGCACGCCCGAGGCGTAGAAGCGCGAGCCGTCATTGCGAACGTGCCAGCGCTCGTCGGCGGCGCGCCCATGCTCGCGCGCGCGGCGCAACTCCTCCTCGGGGACGCCCCGCGCCCTGTCCTCGGGCGTGAAGAGGATGGAGCTGTGGCGGCCGACGATCTCGTCCGCGGTGAAGCCGAAGATGCGCTCGGCGCCGTAATTCCAGGCCTCGACGTGTCCGCCGGCGTCCATCGAGAGGATGGCGAAGTCCTCGACGCTGTCCACGAGCGCGCGCATGTGCCCCTCGGAGCGGCGCAGCGCCCGCTCCGCCCGCCGGCGGTCGTCGATGTCCTGCACGATGAGGATGGCGTGCGTCGGGCGCCCCCTCCGGTCGCGGATGAGCGAGCCGGTGATGAGCGCCCAGACCGGCGCGCCGTCCCTGCGGACGAGCCGCATCTCGGTCGCGTACTCGGGCAGGTCGCCGCCGAGCAGCGAGTCGAAGAGCGCGACGCCCGACGCGCGGTCGTCCGGGTGCGTCAGCTCGCCGAGCGTCCTGCCGAGCAGCCCCTTCGGCTGGTAGCCGAGCAGCCCGGACAGCCGGTCGTTGGCGTTGAGGAACCGCCCCGATTCGAGGTCGGCCTGCGCGATGCCGACGACCGCCAGCTCGAAGATGGCGCGGAACTCCGACTCGGTCTTGTGGAGCGCCTCCTCGTACCGCTTCAGCTCGCTGATGTCGATGAAGGAGATGACGACGCCGATGATGCGGTCTTCGGCCGAGCGGTAGGGCGAGACGCGCATCAGGCGCCAGCGCCCGTCGCGCGTCGCGACCTCCTGCTCGTGCGTGACCAGCGAGTCGAGGACGTGCGCGACCACGTCGGTCAGTTCGCCGTCGGCGAACTGACCGGCGATGTCGGAGAGCGGGCGCCCCACGTCGGCCGGGATGATGTTGAAGATGTCGCGGGCGCGCGGCGTGAAGAGCCGGATGCGCAAACTGCGGTCGAGGAAGACGGTGGCGATCTCGGTCGAGTCGATGAGGTTCTGGAGGTCGCTGTTGGTCTCGCGCTGCTCCTCGATCTTGCTCTTGTACTCCTGGTTGACGGTGGAGAGCTCCTCGTTGAGCGACTGCAACTCCTCCTTCGAGGTCTCCAGCTCCTCGGCCGTCGAGCGCAGCTCCTCGTTCATCGCCTGCAACTCTTCGTTCGAGGCGCGCAGCTCCTCATGCTGCACCTCGTACTGCTCGACGGTCGAGCGCAGGTCCGCCTTGACGTGCGTCAGCTCCTCTTCGAGCCGGCGTGCGGGCGTGTCGGGGGCGCTGATGACCGTGGCGTCGGCGGGGGCCGGTGTGGCCTCGGCCAGCCGCTCGAAGATGACGAGGAAGAAGCCGCGCGCCGTGTCGTCGGACGCCGTCACGGGGCGGACGTGGATTTTGACCGACTCCGTGCGGTCGCCGACCCCGACGACCAGGGGCGGCACCTCGACGTTCGCCCGGTGCTGGGCGGCGTGGAAGAGGGCGCTGCGGAGTTCGAGCCGCAGCTCGGGGCTGGCGACCGCGAGCAGGTTGTGCGTCGGCTCGCCGCCCGGCAGCGCGAGGTAGCGTCCGGCCGAATCCGAGAGGTGGACGATCTCGTAGTCGGCGTTGACGAGCACCGACGGCGGCGCGTACACCTCCAGCAGCCGCCGGTGCAGTTCGATGTACGAGAGCCGCTCGCGCATGCCCAGCTCCAACCGGAACTCGGCGGGCGCCGGCCGGGCGAAGGCCGCGGCGGGGTGCAGCGTCGCGGGCGAAAGCATCGGGGGCGGGACGCGCGGGCCGGCCGCCCGCGCCTGGAAGGCGTCCTCGTCGATGTCGGAGGCGAAGACCTGGATGGAGGGCGGGGTGGCGAGCGTCTCGGCGTGCTCCATGAGCAGCATCGCGACCGAGTACGCCTCCTCGCCCGTGGCGCAGCCCGCCACCCAGACGCGCACGAACCCGCCCGCCCCCTTGTTCTCGAAGAGCCGCGGGATGACGTTCCGCTCCAGCGACTCGAAGGCGCTGCGGTCGCGGAAGAAGTTCGTCACGCTGATGAGCAGGTCTTTGAGGAGCGCGCGCGTCTCCTCCGGGTGTTCGCGGATGTAGGTGGCGTACTCGACCACGTCGGCCGCCTGCGTGACGGTGACCCGCCGCTCGATGCGGCGGCGCACGGTGGGGCGCTTGTAGCTCGTGAAGTCGTGCCCGGTCCTCAGCCGGAGCTGCGTGATGATGACGGCCAGCGCCCCCTCCTCGGCCGCCTGCTCGTCCTTCCCGGCCGGCTCGTCCGGCGGCGCCGCCACCGCGTCCGGCCCGGCCGCCAGAATGTCTCTGAGCTTGTCGCGGTAGTAGACGAGTCGCTCGGGCATCTCGGCTACGGGGAGCACCATGTCCACCAGCCCCGTGGCGATGGAGCTGCGCGGCATGTCCGGGTACTCGGCCTCCTCCGGCTCCTGCACGATGGCGACGCCGCCCCGCTCCTTCACGCACTTGAGCCCCATCGAGCCGTCCGCGCCCGTTCCCGAGAGCACCACGGATGCTGCGCGCGCCCCGTGCGTCTCGGCCAGCGTGCGGAAGAAGATGTCCACGGGCGCGCGGCGCTCCTCGACGCGCGTCATCTCCGAGAGGACGAGCGAGCCGTCCACGACCGAGAGGCTCTTGTTCGGCGGGATGACGTAGACGTGGTCGGGCGCGAGCTTGACAGACTCGGTCACCTGCGTGACCGGCATCTGCGTGCTCGTCTGCAAGACCTCGGCCAGCCGGCTCTCGTGCTCGGGCGAGAGGTGGAGGATGACGACGTAGGCCATCCCGCTCCCCTCGGGGACGTGCTCGAAGAACTCCCTGAAGGCGCGGATGCCGCCGGCCGAGGCCCCGAGCGCGACGACCATGAACCCGTCGCCCGCGTCCGGCGCCGGACGCGCGGCGCCGTTGCCGTCTGGGGTGCTGCTCATGAATACCTTTCGACTTAAAAAAAACCGCGGTGGCGGCGGGCGGCCGGCGCCCGCCGTGTATGGTCAAAAGCGGGTTCGGGGAGTATCATCAACCCGTTAAAGAATAAAGCTCGCGGATTCGAGGGGGCGCGCCTCTGGGCGCCGCCGTGGAGGGTTCGAGAATGCCGGGTAGAGACATCGTCGTCGTCGGGACTTCCGCCGGGGGCGTCGAGGCGCTCAGAGAGCTCGTGGGCGGACTGCCCGCGGACTTCCCCGGCTCCGTCTTCATCGTCATGCACACCGCGCCCGACTCGCCGGGAGTGCTGGCGCAGATACTCGCCCGCGCCGGGAAGCTTCCCGCCGCCGCCGCCTCGAACCGCGAGCGCGTGCGCCCCGGCCGTGTCTACGTCGCGCCGCCCGACATGCACCTGCTGCTTGAGCCGGGGCTGATGCGGCTCACGCGCGGGCCGAAGGAGAACCGCTTCCGCCCCGCCGTAGACCCGCTCTTCCGCTCGGCCGCGGCCGTCTACGGGCCGCGCGTCACCGGGGTCATCCTGACGGGGGGCTTAGACGACGGGACTTCGGGGCTGTGGGCGGTCAAGCGTCTCGGCGGCGTCGCGGTCGTGCAGGACCCCGAGGAGGCGTTCATGCCCTCGATGCCGCAGAGCGCGCTCGAACAGGTGGAGGTGGACTACACGCTGCCGCTCGCGGAAATCGCCCCGCTGCTGTCGCGGCTCGCGGGCACGTCCGTCGCGGAGCAGGGAGGTTATGAAGTGCCCGAGGAGTTGAACATCGAGGTGAAAATCGCCATGGAGGACAACGCGCGGGACTTGGGCCTGGCGCGGCTGGGTTCGCCCTCGGTCTTCACCTGCCCGGAGTGCCACGGCACGCTCCTCCAGTTGAAGGAGAACGACCGGCCGCGCTACCGCTGCCACACCGGACACGCCTACTCCTCCGACAGCCTGCTCTCGGAACTGACCGAGTCGGTCGAAGATACCCTGTGGAGCGCCATCCGCTCCATCGCCGAGAGCGCGATGCTCATGCGCCACATGGCCGAGCACGTCGGCGAGTCGGACGCCCCCGCGGCCGCGCGCTTCCTTGAGAAGGCGCGCGAGGCCGAGCGGCGCGGCGAGATCGTCCGCCGCGCCGTCTTCGACCACGAGAACCTCAGCGAGGAGAAGGTGGCCGAGGCCGCCGACGCCGTGAAATGACTTTCCTCACCCGGTCGTGAGGCGCGCGATTAGTTTGTGGAGCTGCGTGGAGTCTTCCATGTAGGTCACCCACTCGCCCTCGCCCTCGCGCACGTCCGTGCCTTCGAGGCCGTCCCCGTACTTCTCCGCGATGACGACGACCGGCGTCGAGCCGTCGAGCGCGTTGAGCCGCTTGACGCGCCGCGCGGCCGCGAACGCCTCCCCGGTCGTCTTGCCAACGAGGTTGACCAGAATCAGGTCGGCGCGCGCGCAACCCGCCGCGAGCCAGTCGCGCGCCGACGCCTCGTCCACGGCCACCAGCACCTCGTAGCCCTCGCGCCGGAGGTTATGCCGAAGTATCGGCCGCGCGTCGTCGTCCTCCTCGATCAGTAGAATCGTTGCCATCGTGCAGACCCCTTGTTCGTACGCTCCGAGACATTTTCCCGCCGGGGGGAATAATTGTGTTAATAATCTACACGACCACGAGCCGATTGAAAAACAACCCTCGCACGCCGCGGCTCCCCCGCGTTCAGGCGCGAAGCCCGCACGCGCGCCGCCCGGCGACGATGACCCAGAAGGGAACTCCCGATGTCAACGAGCGCACTAGACCGGCTCGCCGAGAACAGGCTGCTGGCGCTTCTGCCGGCGGCGGAGCTTGACGCCATGCGCCGCCACGCCGAGGTCGTCTCGCTCCGCCACGGCCACCACGCCATCGTCCCCGACGAGCCGATACGCGACGTCTACTTCCCTCTGACCTGTCTGCTCTCGATGGTGACGACGATGGAGGACGGCTCGACCGTCGAGTCCGGCTCCATCGGGCGCGAGGGCATGTCGGGCATCCCCGTCGTCCTCAACGCCGGGCAGACGACGATGCCGACCTTCTGCCAGATACCCGGCGACGCCGTCCGCCTCCGCGCGGAGATTTTGAAGGAGTCCTACGAGCGAAGCTGTGAGGCGCGCCGCACCCTCAACCGCTACGTCCACACGGTGGTCGTCGTCGGCTCGCAGTCGGCGGCGTGCAACGCGCTGCACCGCGTCGAGGCGCGGACGTGCCGGTGGCTGCTGATGTCGAGCGACGGGGTGGCCTCCGACGTGGTGAACCTGACGCAGGAGTACCTGGCCGCGATGCTCGGCGTAAGAAGGCCGGGCGTGACCGAGGTCGCGGGCAAGCTCCGCGCCGAGGGGCTCATCGACTACAGCCGCGGGAACGTCCGCATCGTAGACCGCGCCGGGATGGAGCGGCTCGCCTGCGAGTGCTACGGCCGCGTCAAGGGCGAGTACGAGCGGCTGTTCGGCGGGGCGTAGGGCAGTTCGGAAAGTAAGAAGGGGCGGGGGCGCGGCTTACCAGTTGTAAGCTTGATCTCGAAGGGCGTCTTGGGGCCGTAGGCCATGACGGTGCCGCTGGCCCACTGGTTGCCCCCGAAGTTCATCACCAGCGGGAGCGGCATGAACCACGTCTCCGGCACGTTCTCCTGGTAGACGTTCCCGCTGACGACGGCCTTGCCGTCCGGCGCGTCCTGGATGCGGTACTCGACCTTGTAAGACGGCAGCCCCGTCTGGTAGACCCACTGGCTGAAGAACCAGTTGAGGTCGCGCAGCTTGTACCGCTGCGCGATGGGCGTGCGCGCGAAGTGCTCGTTGGCGACCGCGCGGAAGTCGTCGGTCGAGGCGTAGCCGTCGCGGTGGCGCGCGACGAAGTCGGTCATCATGTCGAAGAACGCCTTGTCGTCGCCGGAGGCGGGGTTGGCGAAGAGGAAGTGGAGCATCCGCAGGACGAGCGCGCCCTTGCTGTAGATGAGCGTCTGGTAGGCGCCGTACGTCTTGCTCGTGTTCAGGCGGTGGCCGAGGATGATGGGCCCCACGTCGTTGAGCCGCCCCTTGCCGAGCCCCGTCTTCGTCACCGGCGGGTCGCGCAGCGCACGCCGCATGTCGTTGACGAGGTCGGTGCGCGCGTCCATGCTCTCGCGCAAGCCGGTGTAGAGCACGCCCGAGTACTCGGCGAACCCCTCGCTCAGCCACTGGTCGCGGTACGAGCGCCAGAGGACGACGTCGCCCCACCACTGGTGCGCCGTCTCGTGCGCGATGAAGGCGTAGGTGTGCTTGTTGGCGCGGTCGGCGGGCGGAATCATCAGCAGGCCGGGCAGCCCCTGGCCGAAGCCGAAGGGGTGGAAGGCCGCGCTGAAGACCGGGTACGGGTACTTGCCGAAGAGCACGCTGAAGTAGCGCAAGGAGTTGTCCATCTCGGCGAGGATGAAGTCCTCCTTGATGGCGGCGTACGAGCCGGGCAGCGAGTTGAACTCGACGGGGATGGGGTCGCCGCCCCTGTCCCACTTGACCATCTGCGTGTGGCGCTGGAAGGGCCCTATCGCGAAGGTCACGAAGTCGATGGGGTGCTCCATCCGGTAGCGCGTCACCATCAGGTCCTTGTCCTCCGGGGACGGCTCTTCGGAGAGGCGCAGGCCGACGCTGGCGACGCGCCGGTTCTTGCGGTGGCGGAAGGTGAGCTCGTATTGGGCGCGGTCGAAGTTGTCGTGGCGCGGGTACCAGTCCGTGTTCGAGAGCGGGTAGAAGCAGTCGCGCACGAAGTCCGAGCCGCCCAGGAAGTCGCCCTCGAACTCCAACTCGAACTCGACCGGCTGTCCCGCTTCGAGCGCCTTCGGGAGGAAGACGGTCAGGCCGCCCTCCCAGTCCTCCTGCGCGGCCGACGCCTCGGCGCCGCCCACGCGCGCCGCCTTCAGACGCATCTGCTTCTTCAGCCTCATGCTCTCGAAGTCGGGCAGCGACTCGCCTATCTGGAACGGGACGGCGCGCAGCCCCGCGGCGCGCGACTGCGCCCTGATGCGCGCGCGGAGCCGCAGGCGTGCGGCGGGGTCGCGCAGGTCGGCCTCCATGTCGTAGTGCGTCGCGTCGATGAGCGCGTTCATGTCCGAGTAGGCGACCGAGCGTCGCGCGTAGTCTTCGAGCGAGTAGAAGGCCATCCAAATCTCGTTGCCGAAGACGGTGTCCTGGTACTTGACGAGGAGCCCCTTCTCGCCGCCGTTGAGCCCGAAGTGGGCGACGGGGATGCGGGTCTGGTGGTCGAGGACGAGGCTGAAACGGCCGCGCCGTCCGCCGTCGAAGCTGGCGAAGAAGAAGCCGGGCCGCTCGCCGTTCAGGATCGAGAGCGCGAGCCGCGAGGCCAGGTTCGCGCCGGTCTCCTTCAGCACGCGCGCGTCGGTCTCCGCCGCCAGCTTCTCGGCGCGCGGGTTCGCGGCGCCCTCCTGCCGGTTCTTCCCGACGACCTCGAAGGTGTCGTCCGTGAACCGCAGCACCGCCGTCTTGAAGTCCGACTCGACGGCGGCGGCCGCGTCGGCGCCGAGCAGACGCCTGACGTTCTCGCGCTCGAAGTCGCTCGGCGGAACCTCCAGCCGGAACTTCCCCTCGCCGATGAAGACGGCGCAGGTCACGCGCCCCTCGACCGGCGCGGCGAAGTGGAAGGCGCCGTCGAAGGTCATCTCGGCGCGGTCGCGCTTGAGCACGAGCCCGCGCGCCTCGGCCACCCCGCCCGTGAGCGCGGCGGCCTTGAGTCGCTCGTACAAGTCCTTGCCCTTCGCCGAGGCGTCGTCCTGCGCGGAGGCGGACGGGGCGGCAGCGAAGGTCGCCGCGAGAAGCGCGAGCGCGCACAGCAGCCGGCGCCCGTCAGAAAGTCTTTGGTTTGTCATGAGGGTTTTCAGCCTTCGGCTAAGGGTCGGGGAGTCCGGACGGCGTGTAAAGTAACTTCTGCGGCGCGCCGGGTCAAGCGAAGCCGCGCGCCCCGAGGGCGACGGCGCTTGCCATCTCGGGCGGAGGTGGTAATCTCCAAAGTGGCCGGAATGGGACAGCCCCGATGCAGGAAGAAGCGGCGAGACCACACACCCCCGAGGAGATCGAGCGCGCGCTGAGGCAGAGCGAGGAGCGCTACCGCGCCTTCATCTCCAACAGCTCCGAAGGCATCTGGCGCTTCGAGCTGGAGGAGCCCGTCCCCACCTCGCTCCCCGAGGACGAGCAGATAGAGCTCTGCTACCGCCACGGCTACCTCGCCGAGTGCAACGACGCGATGGCGCGCATGTACGGCTTCGAGCACGCCGGCGAGATAGTCGGCGCGCGGCTCGGCGACTTCCTCGTCCGCGACGACCCCGAGAACGTCGAGTACCTGCGCGCCTTCATCCGCTCGGGCTACCGGCTGACCGACGCCGAGTCGGTCGAGGTCGACCGGCGGGGGCGCCGCCGGCACTTCCTCAACAACCTCGTCGGCGCGCTGGAGGGCGGCCGGATGCTCCGCGCCTGGGGCACGCAGCGCGACGCCACCGCGATGAGGGAGGCGCAGGACGAAATGCGCCGCAGCGAGGAGCGCTACCGCTCGCTGCTGGAGAACGCCAACGACATCATCTACTCGCACGACCTCGCCGGCAACTACCTCACCATCAACCGCGCCGGCGCCGAGGTGACGGGCTACACGCGCGAGGAGATTCTCGGCGGGCTCAACATCTCGCAGGTCGTCGTCCCCGAGCACCTCGAGCTGGCGAAGCAAATGACCGCGAAGAAGCTCGCCGACCCGGACTCGCCCACCGTCTACGAGATCGACGTCATCTCGCGCGAAGGCCGCCGCCTCACGCTCGAGGTCTCGACCCGCATCGCCTACGCCGGCGGCCGCCCCGCCGCCGTCGAAGGCATCGCCCGCGACGTGACTGAGCGCGTGCGCGCGTCGGCCGAGCGCGAGCGCCTGCTCGAAGAGGCGCGCGCCGCCCGCGACGAGGCCGAGGAGGCTCTCCGCCAGCGGCGCAGCGTCGAGGAGAGGCTCCGCTGGCTCGTCGGAGCCTCGGCCAGCCTGCTCGGGTCGCCGCAGACCGAGTCGGTGCTCCCGGCGGTCGTGGAGCTCTCGCGCAGCCTCATCGAGGCCGACGCCTACGCCGTCTGGCGGCTTCTGCCGAAGGAGTCGGCGTGGGCCGTCGTCGCGTCGAGCGGGCTTTCGGAGGAGTACAGCCGCGACCGCATCGAAATCACTTCGGCCACGCCGCACCTGCCCGAAGCGCCGCTCATCGTCGAGGACGTTTTCGCCGCCGACCCCCTGCTCGCCACGCGCCGCGAGACCTACCGGCGCGAGGGCATCCGCTCGATGCTCACGCTCCCGCTGCGCGCGCACGGCGAGCCCGTCGGCACGCTCGTCTTCTACTACCGCACGCCGCGCCGCTTCGCCGAGACCGACGTGGTCGTCGCGCAGGCGCTCGCCAACCTCGCCGCCTCGGCCGTCCGCACCGCCGAGCTGTACGACGAGCAGCGAAGCCTGCGCGGCGAGGCCGAGGCCGCCGAGCGGCGCGCGACCTTCCTCGCGGAGGCGACCAGCCTGCTCTCCACCTCGCTCGAATACGAGAGGACGCTGGAGGCCATCGCGCACGCGGCCGTGCCGTGGGTCGCCGACTGGTGCGGCGTCGACATCGTCGGCGAAGACGGCGGCGTGCGCCGGCTCGCCGTCGCGCACGTCGACCCGGGGAAAGTCGAGTGGGCGCGCGAACTGGCCGAGCGCTACCCCTACGACCCCGACGCGCCGCACGGCATCGCGGCGGTGCTGCGCACGGGGCGCTCGGAGCTGTACGAGGAGGTGCCGGACGAGCTGCTCGTGGCGGCGGCGAAGGACGAGGAGCACCTGCGCACGATGCGCGGGCTGGGCTTCACGTCGGTCATGGTCGTGCCGCTCTCGGCGCACGGCCGCGCCTTCGGCGCCATCACCTTCGTCACGGCCGAGTCGGGGCGACGCTACGGCGCCGACGACATCGCCTTCGCCGAAGACCTCGCGCGCCGCGCCTCGCTCGCCGTCGAGAACGCGCGACTCTACCGGCAGGCGCAGGAGGCCAACCGCATCAAGGACGAGTTTCTCGCCACCCTCTCGCACGAGCTGCGCACACCGCTGACCGCCATCCTCGGCTGGGCCTCGATGCTGCGCGGGGGCGGCTTCGACGCCGAGGCCACGCGCCGCGCCGTCGAGACCATCGAGCGCAACGCGCGCGCGCAGCGGCAGATAGTCGACGACATCCTTGACGTCTCGCGCATCATCACGGGCAAGCTCCGCCTCGAGCTGCGACCCGTCGAGGCGCGCTCGCTCTTGCAGGAGGCGGTCGAGACCGTCCGCCCGGCGGCCGAGGCGAAGGGCGTCTACTTCTCCACGCTGCTCGGGACGGACGTGGGCGAGGTCTCGGCCGACCCCGACCGCCTGCGGCAAGTCCTGTGGAACCTCCTGTCGAACGCCGTCAAGTTCACGCCGCCCGGCGGCCGCGTCGAGGTCGAGCTGCGGCGCGAGGGCGCGCAGGCACTGGTGCGCGTGAGCGACACGGGGCAGGGCATCCCGGCGGAGTTTCTGCCGCACGTCTTCGAGCGCTTCCGGCAGGCCGACATGGGGACGACGCGCCAGCACGGCGGCCTCGGGCTCGGGCTCGCCATCGTCCGGCACCTCGTCGAGCTGCACGGCGGCGAGGTGACGGCCGAGAGCGCCGGCCCCGGCCACGGCTCTGCCTTCCGCGTGCGGCTCCCGCTGAGGGCCGCAGCGCGCGCGGACGAATCTGCGCGTGCGGAGACATCGACGCCGGCGTCGCGGGGCGTTGCCGACGAGTCGGCGTCGCTCGCGGGCGCGCGCGTGCTGCTCGTCGAGGACGAGGCGGACGCGCGCACGATGCTGAAAGCCCTGCTCGAAGGCGCGGGCGCGAGCGTGTACGCGGCCGGCTCGGCGGCCGAGGGCTGGGCGTCGCTCGAAGGCGACGGCTGCGACGTGCTCGTCAGCGACATCGGCATGCCGCAGGAGGACGGCTACTCGCTCATCAAGCGCGTGCGCGAGCGCGACGCGCGCGGCGGCACACGCACGCCGGCCATCGCGCTGACCGCCTACGCGAGGGAGGACGACTGCCTCCGCTCGCTCGACGCGGGCTTTGACGAGCACCTGGCGAAGCCCATCGAGCCTTCGGAACTGCTCGCGGCCGTCGCGCGGCTCGCCGGGCGCGCCGCCTGAACTCATCCCGGAGGCGTCGAGCACGATGATAAGGCTGCCCGAGTCTGACGAAGATTTGCTGCGCGAGTGCGAGGTCGAGACCTTCCGCTCGGGCGGCCCCGGCGGGCAGCACGTCAACAAGGTCGAGACCGGCGTCCGCCTGCGCCACCCGCCCTCGGGCGTCGTCGTCAACTGCCGCGAGGAGCGGAGCCAGCACCGCAACAAGATGAACTGTCTGCGGAAGCTGCGAAGACCCGCCGCTCGCGCGTCAAGAGCCTCCGCTCCAAGCCGACGCGCGAAGACTGACCAACGTCGTCGCGCACCCGTGCGCCCTCCCGCTCCTTGTGGCCCTCTTTCGTTGCTTGTTATATTCAGTCCGCGCACTCAAGCCCCGCACCAGTCGCCCGGAGCCTTCGGATGCTTCACGTCGCGGTCGTCGCCCTCGCGTACCTGCTCGGCTCGATCCCGTTCGGGTACCTGCTGGTTCGCCTGCGCGGCGGCGGCGACGTGCGCCGGACCGGCTCGGGCGGGACGGGCGCGACCAACGTCACGCGCAGCGCGGGCAAGGGCGCGGGACTGTTGACGCTGCTGCTCGACGCGTTGAAGGGGGCGGCGGCCGTGCTCGTCGCGCGTTTGGTGCTCGGCGAAGGTGATGAGTGGTGGGTGTGCGCGGCGGCGACGGCGGCGGTGCTGGGGCACGTCTTCCCGGTGTGGCTAAGTTTTCGCGGCGGCAAAGGCGTCGCGACGGGACTGGGCGTCTTTCTCGTCCTCGCGCCGCTGGCGACCCTGTGCGCGCTCTTTGTTTTTGTCCTGGTCGTCTGGTTGTGGCGCTACGTCTCGCTCGGGTCGATGACGGCGGCTGTCGTCCTGCCGCTCGCGGCCTGGGCGCTCGGCGCGCTCGGGGTCGGCGAACGCGCGTCGGCGCCGGTGCTCGCGGTCGCCGTCACGGGCGCCGCGCTCATCGTCTTCATGCACCGCGCCAACATCGGGCGGCTCCTCCGCGGGGAGGAGAGCAAGTTCCAGAGCGTGAATCGTGAACCGTAAAACGTGATGAGATTAAAAACGGTTCTTTCTTGTCACGGTTTACGGTTCACGGTTCACGGCTCTTTAAGTTATGCGCGTGGCTGTCATCGGGGCGGGCGGTTGGGGCACGGCGCTGAGCATCGCGGCGGCGCGCGCGGGGCGCGAGGTGCGCCTCTGGTCGCGCAGCGCGGCGCTGGCCGAGGAGGTCAACGCGCGGCGTGTCAACTCGGTCTACCTCGGAGGGCACGCCGTCCCCGAGGGCGTCAGCGCCACTCCGGACGCGCGCGAGGCGCTTGAGGGCGCGGGGCTGGTCGTTCTCGCCGCCCCATCTCACGCGACGCGCGGGGTGCTTGAGAGTCTGCGCGGGCTTTTCGAGCCCGGCGCGGTCGTCGTCAGCGCGACGAAGGGCGTCGAGGTCGAGACCGGGCTCCGGATTTCCCAGGTCGTCGGCGAAGTCCTCGGCTCCGAAGCGGCGGCGCGCTTCGTCTGCCTTTCGGGGCCGTCGTTCGCGCGCGAGGTGGCGGCCGACCAGCCGACGGCGGTCGTCGCGGCTTCGGCCGACGAGGCTTTGGGGAGGGAAGTGCAGCGGGCTTTGAGCGCCCGGAACTTCCGCGTCTACACCAACCCCGACGTGACGGGGACGGAGCTGGGCGGCGCCTCCAAGAACGTGATGGCGCTCGCGGCCGGGATGGTGGCGGGGCTGGGGTTGGGGACGAACAGCGTGGCCGCCCTCGTCACGCGCGGCCTGGCGGAGATGACGCGGCTCGCGCTCGCGGAGGGCGGGCGGCTCGAAACGCTGACGGGGCTGGCGGGCCTGGGCGATCTCGTGCTGACCTGCACGGGCGGCCTCTCGCGCAACCGCCGCGTCGGGGAGGAACTCGGGCGCGGGCGCGCGCTCGAAGACGTGCTCGCCGGGATGCGCGAGGTCGCCGAGGGCGTCCGCACCGCGCGCGCCGTCCGGCTCCTCGCCGCGCGGCGCGGAGTCGAGATGCCCATCACCGAAGAGGTCCACGCCGTCCTCTACGACGGCAAGCCGGCGCGCGCGGCGGTCGAGAGCCTGATGTCGCGGCCGCTCAAAGACGAGTTTGAAGTGAGTGGACGGTAGACCTATGGCCGACGAAGAGAAGAATCTGGTGACGAACCGCTCGGCGCTGCACGAGTACCACATCCACGACAGGTACGAGGCGGGCATCGCGCTCCAGGGGACGGAGGTGAAGAGCATCCGCGCGGGGCAGATTCAGTTGAAGGAGTCCTACGTCTCCGTCCGCGACGGCGAGGCGTGGCTCTTCAACGCGCACATCTCGCCCTACTCGCACGGCAACCGCTCCAACCACGACCCGACGCGCACGCGCAAGCTCCTCCTCAACCGGCGCGAGATCGAGCGGCTCGACGAGCAGGCCACGACGAAGGGCATGACGCTCGTCGTCACGCGCGTCTACCTCAAGGGCGGCCGCGTCAAATTTGAAATAGGCGTGGCCCGTGGTAAAAAACTCTACGACAAGCGAGAGACAGAGATGCGCCGCACAGTCGAGCGCGAGACGCGCGCGCAGTTGAAGGAGCGCGACAAAGGATAGGGGGGACAAAGCGATTATGGAGATTCAAACGAGCGCCGGCGGCTTCGCCGGGCTGGACGTGCAGGCGCTGGCGGTCGCCGTGTTCAAGGACGAGCGCGCCGACGAGGGCTTCCTCAAGGAACTCGACGAGGCCTCGGGCGGTCTCGTCCGCTCCGTCCTCGAGTCGGAGGAGCTGAAGGGGAAGGAAGGCGAGTCGGTCTACCTGCACCTGCCGGCCGGCGCGGCGGGGCCGAAGGCCAGGCGCCTGCTGCTCGTCGGCGTCGGCGAGCGCGCGGACTACCGCGCCTCGCATGTCTCGCAGTTCGGCGGCCTCGCCGTCCGGCAGCTCCGCGCGCGGAACGTGAAGTCGGTCGGGCTCGTCCCGCGTCACGAAGGCGGCGACGCCGCGCGGTCGGCCTCGGCCGCGGTCGAGGGCGCGGTCATCGGACTCTTCGAGCCCGACAAGTACCGCACCGTCGACAAGGAGGAGCGGACGGTCGAGCGCCTCGTCGTCGTCGCGGCGGGCGCGGACGAGGAGGCGCTGCGGCGCGGCGCCGAGCGCGGACGCGTCGTCGGCGAGTCGGTCAACTTCACGCGCGACCTCGCCAACGAGCCCGGCGCCTACATGACGCCGACCATCATGGCCGAGCGCGCGCAGGAGATAGCCAACGAGTTCGGGCTCGACATCGACGTGCTCGACCAGGCGCGGATGGAGCAGGAGGGCATGGGCGCGCTCCTCTCGGTCGCGCGCGGCTCCGACCAGCCGCCGAAGATGATGGTGCTCACCTACATGCCCGAGGGCAAGGAGCGCGTCGAGGACGGCGAGGACTTCCTCGCGCTCGTCGGCAAGGGCATCACCTTCGACACGGGCGGCATCTCCATCAAGCCGGCCGAGAACATGGAGCTGATGAAGTACGACATGACGGGCGGCGCCACCGTCCTCGGCGTCATGCGCGCCGTCGCGCAGCTCAAGCCTCCGATTCCGGTCCTCGGCGTCGTCCCCTCGACCGAGAATATGCCCTCGGGCAAGGCCACCAAGCCGGGCGACGTCGTGCGCGCCATGACGGGCAAGACCATCGAGGTCATCAACACCGACGCCGAAGGCCGGCTCATCCTCGCCGACGCCGTCTCCTACGCCAAGAAGCTCGGCGCCACGCGCGTCGTCGACATGGCGACGCTCACCGGCGCGGTCTCCATCGCGCTCGGTGACGTGAACACCGGCATCCTCGGCACCGACCAGGAGCTCATCGACGAGGTCATCGAGTCGGGGCGCGAGGTCGGCGAGAAGTTCTGGCAGTTGCCGCTCGACAAGGAGTACTCGAAGCAGATCAAGTCAGACATCGCCGACATCAAGAACGTCGGGGGCCGGAAGGCCGGGACGATCACGGCCGCGGCCTTCATCAAGGAGTTCGCCGACGGCATCTCGTGGGCTCACCTCGACATCGCCGGCACGGCCTGGGGCGACGAGGCCAAGCCCTTCCGCGCCAAGGGGCCGACCGGCGTCGCCGTCCGCACGCTCCTCAACTTCGTCGAGCGCGAGGCGGCGCGCGCAGGCGGCGCGAAGGAAGCCGAAGGGAAGACGAAGTAAAAGTCCTCACGACCGTCTAACCGCTGGCGCCGGTGTCCACTTAAGTGAACACCGGCGTCAACATTTGTTGACAGGTCTCGTGGGGGCAGGTCTAAAAATCTAGTAAATTTTCAAAAATGTGCTTGCAACGGATTTGGCATATGTGTTGCAATGTGGCCGTGTAACATGAGTTTGAGGGAGCGGGCACCACAAAAAAGTCCTCGCCCCCCTCGGAGGCCGCCCGAGGTCAAGCATCGCCCCCAGACTCATCCCTTCACACGCGTACGTCCCGCCCGAAGCTCTTAAAAGTTTCTGGCGGGACGTACGCGTGTGAAAATGTTATAGTGGCGCCCGACGGGCTGCCTCCCCGCCCGCGGCGGTTCACGTGGGGTGTTGACCCTTCGGGGATACCGCCGGCCACAGCGTTTTCGGAAGCTGGTCGTGGTCGATTACTACAAAGTCTTAAAGGTCAAGCGGGCGGCCTCGGCGGCCGAGATCAAGTCGGCCTACCGGAAGCTCGCGCGCGAGCGGCACCCGGACTTGAACGGCGGTTCGGAGGGCGCCGCCCGCGAGTTCACGCTCGTCTCGCTCGCCTACCGCACGCTGAGCGACCCGCAGGAGCGCGCCTTCTACGACTCGCAGCTCCAGCGCGTGCACAGCACGGACTTCCGCGGCGGCTCGGTCTTTCACTCGAACAACCCGCACGCGCAGCGCCTGCGCCGCATGGCCGTCCAGGCGCGCTTCGACCGCCGCGTGGACCAGCTCATCGAGGCCGACCGGCGCGAGAACTTCGCGCTCCAGCAGGCGGTCTTCACCACCGTCACGCTCTTCCTCTCCACCTTTTTCGTCTCCTGGTTCAAGCCACTCTTCTGGAGCAACCTCCAGTTCTTCGGTCGCGCCGCGCTCGTCACGCTGAGCGCCATCGGCCTGTGGCACCTCGCCGTCCGCCTCAAGGCGGTCTTCGAACACTTCACCTACGACCCGAGATCGATTCACGACTCGATCACCGGCGACGGCGACGGCTTCCCCGACAAGCCCTTCACACGCTTCGCCGCCTCGACCTTCCTCATCCTGGGCCCGGCCGTGAGCATCGCCGTCGGCCACTTCTTCCGCGCGCAGACCCAGTACCTGACCATCTTCCGCGATCTGCCCAACACCTTCGGGCAGCAGTTCACATACGACCTGCTCTTCTACCCACCCATCGCCGTCCTCATCGTGGACACGATGCACAACATCGCGTCGAAGATCGACTGACGGCCGGGCCGGCATCTCCAAGCCCTCCCCACGAATCTTGCGCGCCGCCGTGCGCGTCATGTATATTTCGCCGCACGAGTTTGCCGAACACGGAGACCCAGACGAACACGGTGAAGAGACACATCGCGCGCGCCCAGGCCGCGCCGAATACGAACGCCGACGGCCCGTACGCCATCGAACGATTCGCCACGCCGCATTAGTCTTCGAGAGCGGTTGGCCGTCCGGCTTCGCAGGAAGGGAGCCGTCCGATGGCCAGACGCATCACCGAGCGACAGCGCCTCGCTCTCAAGCTGGAACACCTGAGCGAAACCGAAGTCCACGAAGTCCTCGACTACATCTCGATCATGGAGTCGATGCGGCGGGCCTCCGCCGTCCCCACGAACTGGGACGACGAGCTGGTCGCGCTCCTCTCCGGTTCGGTGGAGAACGAGCGCGCACGCCAGGCTTTCGAGTGGGAGTCGGTGCGCCGACGCGCCGAGCGGAAGGCCGCGCTCACGCTCTCCGCCCGCGCATGAGAAGGCACGCGCGCCCGCGCCGCCACGACCCGCAAGCCGCAACCCCCGCGCGCCCCGCGCGGCGGGCCTCCGTCTCCTTTTTTCTGACACTCGCCTTCACGTTCGCCGCCGTCACATTTGACGCGCCGCGCGCGCGCGCCCAGAGGGAACTCACACCGCTCCAGCAGCAGATAAGAGCCCAGGAGGCGCGGCTCTCGTCGTCCGACGTCGAGGAGAGGCGCGACGCGGTCGTGCGCCTCGGCGCGTCGGCGAGACCCGAGGCGTCGAGGGCGGCCGCCGCCGCGCTCGGCGACAGGGCGGCCATCGTCCGCGCGACCGCCGCGCGCGCCGTGCTCTCGCTCGCGCCCGGCGAAGCCGCCACGCTGATTTTGCCGCTGCTGCGCGACCGCGACGTGTTCGTCCGGCGCGAGGCTGCCTACGCGCTCGGCCTCACGCGCAGCGCGCTCGCCGTCGGGGCGCTCGCGGCGGCCACTCAGACCGACAAGGAGGCTTCGGTGCGCGGCGCGGCCGCCGTCGCGCTCGGCCAAGTGGGTGACCCGGCCTCAGTGCCCGCGCTCGCCGGCGCCCTGACGCGAAGGCTGCAAGGCTCCGGCTTCTTCAACCGCTTGCTGCGGCGCAAGGTCGAGGAGGACGAGTTCGTGCGCCGCGCCGCGGCCGTCTCGCTCGGGCAGATCGGGAGCAGGGAGGCCGTGCCCGTGCTCGTCGAGACGCTCTCCGACGCGCGCGCGCCCGGAGATGTGCGGCGCGAGGCCGCGCACTCGCTCGGCCTCATCGGCGACCCGGCGGCCGTCCCCGCGCTCCGCGCCGCGCTCGCGCACCCTGACCCTTACCTTTCGCGCATCGCCTTTGAGGCGTTAAGAAGACTCGACCCGTCGGCGGTAACGCGGCCGGCCGGCGGGAAGCTGTAACGCCGAATACGCCCAAAAAAGAGGGACGGAGAGAGTTGTGACTCTCTCCGTCCCTCTTTTTTGAAGTGTCCCAGGCTCAGGCGTCAGTCTTGTCGCCGCGGCTGTGGCTCTTGCGCGCGGCCTTCGCCTGCGGCAGTTGGACGGCCGCGCCGCCGGACTTCGCGGCCGGCTTGTCCGTCTCGTCTTCGGCCTCCTGCGAGTCGGCGATGAGCGCGCCGCCCGAGCGCTTCGAGAAGGTGAGCTTGCCGCGCGAATCGTCGAAGTCCACGTAGACGAGGTCGCCCAGACCCACCTGCTCGGTCGCCACGAGGTTCGAGAGCGGGTAGACCATGAAGCGCTCGATGGCCCTCTTCAGGTGTCGCGCGCCGTACTTGAAGTCGATGCCCTCTTCGAGCAGGAAGTCCTTCGCCGAGTCCGAGCACTGGAAGATGAACTTGGTGCCCGCCGACCTCATGATGCGGTCCTGCACGGACTGCAGCTCCAGTTCGAGAATCTGCTTCAGGTGGTGCTCCTTGAGCGAGCGGAAGACGACCACCTTGTCGATGCGGTTCATGAACTCGGGGCTAAACTTCTTGCGCGCCGCCTCGACCGCCGTGCGGTAAATCTTCTGGTCGACCTCGGTGTCGTGCGGGTTCTTGCCGTTCTTCGACGGGGCGAAGCCGATGCCGCCCGAGATCAGCTCAGACATCTCGCGCGCGCCGAGGTTCGAGGTCATCACGACCATCGTCTTCGAGAAGTCAACGCGCCGGTTGTCGCCCAGCGTCAGCGTCGCCTTGTCGAGGATGCCGAGCAGGAGCTGCCAGAGCGAGTCCGAAGCCTTCTCGATCTCGTCGAAGAGGACGAGCGAGAGCTTGCTCTCCTCGGTGTGGTAGCGGTCGAGATTCTCCTGCGTGAGCATCGGCGAGGTCTCGCGGTGGCCCAGGTAGCCTGGGGGGCTGCCGATTAGCTTCGCGATCTCGTGCGAGTGCTGGAACTCGGCGCAGTCGATCTTGATGACCGCGTTGGGGTCGCCGAAGAGCACCTCGGCCGCGGCCTCGACGACGCGGGTCTTGCCCGAGCCGGTGGGGCCGAGGAAGAGCATCGTGCCGACGGGGCGGTTCGGCGGGTTCATCCCGGCGAGGAAAATCTGGTAAAGGCCGCTCATGCGGCGCACGGCGCGCTCCTGCCCCACGATGCGCGCGGCGAGCTTCTCCTCGAACTCCTGCGCGCGGGGGCTCTTCTGGTCGGGGTCGAGCAGGACCGTGTTGGTGTTGGTCGTTTCTCTTTCCATTGATGCAACCATGGCTCGTCCTCCTTTGCAGAGAGCGCTGGCCTCGCGTCCTTCCGGCTTGCGGGGGCCGCCGCGTTTGGCGACACCCGTCCCTCGGGCCGCTTCCAGTCTTACTCCATGCAAAGAGCGAACCGCACCTCTTTGATGAGACGTCTTAAGTCGTGGTTTGCTTTAGCGCATCGGCCGGGGGGCGGCGGCGCTCAATTGATGAGAGCACTATATATACGACAAAGGGTCCGTTGTCACTACAAAATGTTCGAGGAAGTTAAATTTTTTGTCCGCGGGGTCGGGGCTGCCGTTGGGCCGTGTCCTGACACATCGCGGCACCCGACGGGTGACAAGAAACGGCCGCATTCAAAAAAATGAATGCGGCCGCCGCCTCTTTCGCCACACCTAAACGTGGAGCGCCGCGCCGCCCGTGCGTCAAAACGTGAGCGCCGCACCCCGCGCGACGGCCCCCGCCCGCGACAGAAATATTAAGGGCGCGGCGGGCAACCCCGCCGCGCCCTCCCGGTTGCCTGTGGAGGCAACCCCGCGGTCGTCGCCACGTCGTCGCCGGCCTCAGTCGTAGTACTCCAGGCCGAGGTGCGTGATGAGGTCTTCGCCGCGCAGGTGGCGCAGCGTGTTCTTGAGCTTCATCAGCTGGATGAAGATGTCGTGCTCGGGGTAGAGCTCGGGCGCGGTCATCGGCGACTTGAAGTAGAACGAGAGCCACTCCTGCGTGCCCTTCATCCCGCAGCGCTGGGCGAGGTCGAGGAAGAGCGCGAGGTCGAGCACGATGGGCGCGGCCAGGATGGAGTCGCGGCAGAGGAAGTCGATCTTGATCTGCATCGGGTAGCCGAGCCAGCCGAAGATGTCGATGTTGTCCCAGCCCTCCTTGTTGTCGCCGCGCGGCGGGTAGTAGTTGATGCGGACGACGTGCGAGAAGTCCTTGTAGAGCTGCGGGTAGAGCTCGGGCTGGAGGATGTATTCGAGTACCGAGAGCTTCGACTCCTCCTTGGTCTTGAACGACTCGGGGTCGTCGAGCACCTCGCCGTCGCGGTTGCCGAGGATGTTGGTCGAGTACCAGCCGTGGAGGCCGAGCATACGCGACTTCAGGCCGGGCGCGAGGATGGTCTTCATCAGGGTCTGGCCGGTCTTGAAGTCCTTGCCGCAGACGGGGGCGCCGTTCGCGTTGGCCAGCTCCACGAGCGCCGGCACGTCGACCGTCAGGTTGGGCGCGCCGTTGGCGAAGGGGATGCCCGACTTGAGCGCGGCGTAGGCGTAGACCATCGAGGGCGCGATAGATTTGTGGTTGTCGCGCATCGCCTGCTCGAAGGACTTCAGGGTCTTGTGGACGGCGTGCTGTTTGAGGAAGATTTCGGTCGAGGCGGCCCAGACGATGACGAGGCGCGAGCACTTGTTCTTGCGCTTGAACTCGGCCATCTCCTCGACGAGCTGTTCGGCCAGCTCGAACTTGTTCTTGCCCTCCTTGACGTTCGTGCCGTTGAGGCGCTTGACGTAGTTCTGGTCGAAGACGGCCTTCATCGGCTTAATCTTCTGGAGCGGCGTCTTGAGCTGCGCGAGCAGTTCCTTCTCCAGCACGCCCGCCGTGAGCGCCGCCTCGTAGGCCGAGTCGGGGAAGATGTCCCACGCGCCGAAGACGATGTCGTTCAGGTCGGCGAGCGGGACGAAGTCCTTGATGAGCGGGTTGCGGTTGTCGGTGCGGCGGCCCAGGCGGATGGCGCCCATCTGCGTGAGGCTGCCGACGGGCTCCGCGAGGCCGCGCTTGATGGCCTCGACGCCCGCGATGAAAGTCGTGCTGACCGCGCCGAGGCCGACGAGCAGCACGCCGAGCTTGCCCTTGGCCGGGGCGATTTCGACGCCGTTCTGTTCCGATGACAAAGTGGGTGGTCTCCTTCTCAAGTTTATAAGGTGAGCATACCGGCTCGCGGCCGCGGAGTCTTGCCGAATCTTGCGGAATACGGGCGGCCGCTTGCTGTCGGGCCGCCCCGCGCCGCCCGGCTTTGAAAAAAGGCGCGCCCTTCGCCTCGCGGCGGCGCGTGCGCGTTTCCGCCCGGCAAAGGCTTCGGGCTATAATCCCGCGCGCGAGTTAAGACTCAGGTTCTACTCGTGCCGGCCCGCAACGGGCCGCGCTTGTTTGCCCTGAGTTCCCAATCCCCGAAACAAGAACTCTCAGAGCAAGTTTTTCTCTCGCCTCGAAGGAGGCCGGGAGTGTGCTCTCACGCGGTGACAGAAGAGGTTGTTCGCAATGCCCCTGCCCCCTTACCGTCTCGCGAAGGCGCGCCCGAACGGCGCGCGCGCGTGGTTGGCAGCCGCCTGCCTGCTGACGGCGGCGCTCGCGTGCTCGCAGACTCTGCTGCCCTCGGGCAGCGCCGAAGCAAGCCGCCCGCCGGGGCCCGTGCGTGAAGGCGCGGCAGCTCGCCTCTCCGAACGCTACGGCGAGCTGCCGCTCAGGTTCGAGGCCAACCGCGGGCAGACCTCGGGCCGTGTAAAGTTCCTCGCGCGCGGCAGCGGCTACACGCTCTTCCTGGCGGACGCGGGCGCGGTGCTGCGCCTGCGCGGCGCAGGGGCCGTTGAAGGGGACGACGCCTCGCGCGGCGCGGAGCGCCGCGACGCCACACTCCGCCTCAGGCTGGTGGGCGCGAACCGCTCGCCGAAAATCTCGGGGCTGGGCGAGCTGCCGGGGAAGAGCAACTACCTCGTGGGCCCTGACGCGCGCCGCTGGCGCACCGGCGTCCCAGCCTTCGAGAAGGTCAGGTACGAGTCGGTCTACTCCGGCATCGACGCCGTCTACTACGGCCGCCAGGGCCGGCTCGAATATGACTTCCATCTGGCGCCCGGCGCCGACCCGGCGCGCATACGGCTCGCGTTCGACGGCGCGCGCTCGGCGCGGGTGGACGAAGCCGGCGACCTCGTCATCACGACCGACGTCGGCGACGTGCGGCAGCAGCGCCCCGTCGCCTACCAGGAACGGAGCGGCGCGCGCACCGAGGTCGCGGCGGGCTACCTTATCGACGCGCGGGGCCGCGTGAGCTTCGGGCTGGGCGACTACGACCGCTCGCGCCCTCTCGTCATCGACCCCGTCCTGATTTTCTCCTCCTACCTCGGCGGCCTCGACGCCGACCAGGGGCTCGCCGTCGCCGCCGACTCCGCGGGCAGCGCCTACGTCACCGGCACGACCGTCTCGACCGACTTCCCCGTCACCGCCGGCGTGCAGTTCACGAAGAGCGGATTCACCGACGCCTTCGTCCTGAAGCTGAGCCCGGACGGTCAGTCGCTCGTCTACTCGACCTACCTCGGCGGCAACGGCGACGACTTCGCCAACGCCATCGCGGTCGATTCGGCCGGCAACGCCTACGTCGGCGGGCTCACCGGCTCGGGCGGCTTCCCCACGACGCCGGGCTCGTTCCAGGAGAGCAAGGACGGCGTGATAGACGCCTTCGTGACGAAGCTCAACCCGACGGGCACGGGACTGGTCTACTCGACGCACATCGGCGGGCAGGGGCTCGAGCAGGTCAACGCCATCGCCGTCGACGCGGCGGGCGCCGCATACGTCGCGGGGCGCACCGACTCGCCCAACTTCACGAAGGTCCCCGGCGTCACGCGCGCCGGCAGCGCGGCCTACAAGAGCACGGACGGCGCCGCGAGCTGGAGCACGAGCAACACGGGTCTGACGGCGAACTCGGTCAACGACTTCGCCGTCAGACCCGCCGAGCCGAACCTCGTCTACGCGGCCACGAACCTCGCCGTCTTCAGGAGCACCGACGGCGGCGCCAACTGGCAGCGCGCGGGGCTGAACAGCTCGACTTCGCCGAACTCCACGCGGGCGGTGGTCGTCGACCCCACGAACTCGGCCGTCCTCTACGCGGGGACGAACAGCGGCTTCGGCCTCTACAAGAGCACCGACGGCGGCCTCACCTTCGCGGTGAAGAACAACGGCCTCATCGTCAACGCCGTCAGCTCGCTCGCCATCCACCCGACTAATCCCTCGACGCTGTTCGCCGGAACCGTCTTCGGCATCTACCGGACGACCGACGGCGGCGAGTCGTGGGTCGAGGTGCGCGGCGGCCTGCCGAGCGGCGTGACGCCGAACGTCAGCAAGGTCGCCATCGACCCTTTGAACCCGCAGAACGTCTACGCCGGGACGACGAACCGCGGGCTGCTCAAGAGCACCGACGGCGGCACGAACTGGGCGCCGGCCAACAACGGGCTCACGTCCTTCGGCAGCACGGCGCAGGCGCGCGCGCTCGCCTTCGACCCGACCAACACCTCGACGCTCTACGTCGGCGTGACCGGCTTCCTCACCGGCGTCTTCAAGTCCACGGACGGCGGGGCCAACTGGACGAACAGCAGCACGGGTCTGACCTCCACGATCAACGGCCAGACCATCACGCCCGGCGTCAACGCGCTGCTGGCAGACCCCGCGTCGCCCTCGACCGTCTACGCCGCGACGAGCGGCTTCGGCGTCTTCAAGAGCACCGACGGCGGCGCGAGCTGGGCCCCGACCAACGCGGGTCTGGCGAACAGGAACATCCTCGCTCTGGCACTGCGCGCGGGCAGCCCCGCGGCCATCCTCGCCGGCGCGCTCGCCGGGGGCGACGGCTTCGTCATCAAGCTCAACCCCGCCGGCTCGCTCCCCGAATACCTGCGTATGCTCGGCGGCTCCGAGAACGACGACGCGCGCGGCATCGCGGCCATCCCGGGCGGGGGCGCGTACGTGGTGGGCACGACAGCCTCGGCCGACCTCCCCGTGCTGAACGCGTTCCAGGCGTCGCCGGGCGGCTCGAACGACGCCTACGTCACCAAGCTCGACGCGTCCGGCAACACTTCTTATTCGACCTACCTCGGCGGCACCTCCAGCGACCAGGGCGCGGGCGTCGCGGTCGGCCCGGACGGCGCCGCCTACGTCACCGGCACGGCCGGCTCGAACGACTTCCCCGTGGCGAACGCCTTGCAGCCCACGATGGCGGTGCCGGACTTCAGCGACGCCTTCGTGACCAGGTTCGCGCCGAACGGGCAGGTGCTCGTCTACTCGACCTTCCTCGGCGGCGGGAGCTTCGACCAGGGCACAGGCATCGCCGTCGGCGCGGACGGGAGCGCGTACGTCACCGGCCTGACCGGGTCGGCGAACTTCCCGCAGTTCGCGCCGGTGCGCCCTTACGGCGGGCTGGCCGACGCCTTCGTGGCGCGGCTCAACCCGGCCGGCTCGGGGCTGCTCTTCTCGACGCACCTCGGCGGGGCGGGGAGCGACCAGGGCAACGCCATCGCGGTGAACGGGCTCAACGAAGTCTTCGTCGTGGGCAACACGGCCTCGACGGACTTCCCCCTGCTGGGCGCCGTTCGCGCCACCTACGGCGGCGGGAGGACGGACGCCTTCATCGCCAAGTTCGCCCCCGGCATCGACCTCGCCGTGACGATGACGGACTCGCCCGACCCCGTCGCGTTCGGCGCCGACCTGACGTACGCCATCAAGGTGCGGAACCAGGGCGACCTCCCGGCGACCGGCGTCCGGCTCACGGACCCGCTGCCCGCGGGCGCCTCGCTCGTCTCGGCCGTGACCGACCGCGGCTCCTGCTCGGGCGCGGCGACGGTCGTGTGCGAGGTGGGAACGCTCGCCGGCGGCGAGGAGGCGAACGTCACCGTCAAGGTCAAGCCGCCCGCCACCCGGACTATCAACAACACGGCGACCGCGACGCTCAACGAGACCGACGCCGTCGCCGCCAACAACTCGGCCACGACCGGGACGACCGTAGACTTCGCCAACCTCGTCATCTTCAAGTCCGCGCTGAACAGCAGGGTCGCGCCGGGCTCGAAGGCGGTCTTCCTGCTCACCGTGACGAACACGTCGGGCGCGGCCGCGCCGTCGGTGTCCGTGAGCGACGTGCTGCCGGCCGGGCTGACCTTCGTCTCGTGCGACGCGCCCGGCGGCACGTGCGGCGGGGCGGGGAACAGCCGCACCGTCACCTTCCCGACGCTGGCCGTGGGCGCGACCGCGAGCGCCACAATAACCGCGACGCTCGACCCGGCCACGGCCGCCGGGACGGTCGTGACCAACACGGCGGCCGTCTCCTCCGCCTTCCCCGACACGGACGCGTCGAACAACACCGCTTCGGCGTCGCTGACGGCCAACGTCTTCGTCGCGGGGGCGCGCTCGAACGGCAAGGTCGTGCTGGCGTCTGGTGACGGCATCTACACCGTGAACCCCGACGGCACGGGGCGGACGAAGATTCTGAGCACGCCGCAGGGGGCGGCCGACCACGACCCGGTCTGGTCGCCCGACGGGACGAAAATCGTCTTCCGGCGGAACGTGTTCGGCGCGAGCTTCCCGGCCACGCCGTACGACTTCTACGTGATGAACGCCGACGGCTCGAACCCGCGCCGGGTCGCGGGCAGCATGACGGAGTCGCGCGCGACTTGGTCGCCCGACGGCTCGCACGTCGCCTACGTCAGGTACAGCGGTACCGCGAACGTTTACGACCTCTACGCGGTGCGCGTGGACGGGACGGGCGAGACGCGCGTCGCGTCCACCCCCGACATCGCGACGAACTTCGACTGGTCGCCGGACGGCTCGCGCTTCGTCTTCGAGAGGAGCCACCAGCACATCTTCGTCATGGACGTTGACGGCTCGAACCGGCGCCAGCTCACCTTCACCGAGCAGACGGCCGACGGCAACACGCGCGACGAGGACCCGTTCTGGTCTGCCGACGGCGCGCGCGTCGTCTTCACGCGCCGCACCAACGCCTCGGCGAGCGTCGTCGTCGTCAACGCCGACGGGACGGGGCTCAGGCGCCTCATCAACGAGTACGCCGTCCGCGGGCAGCTCTCGCCCGACGGGACGAAGCTGGTCTCCGACGGCGTGTACGTCAGGAACGTTGACGAGACGGTCTACCCGTACTCGCTCGGCGAGGGGCACGACCCATCGTGGCAGTCGCTGCCGAACCCGAACCCGACACCAACCCCGGCGCCCGTCGAGACCTTCGGCATCTCGGGGCGCGTCACGCAGGCGCCGCAGAACCCTCTCGGCGGCCACTTCCTCGTCCGGCTCACGGGGACACGCGCGGTCAGCGTCAGCACGGACTCCGCGGGCAACTACAGCTTCGTCAACCTGCCGAAGGGCGGCACCTACACGGTGACGCCGCAGCGCTCCCTCGGCGACATCGCCTCCGTCTACACCCCCGGCAGCCGCACGGTCTCCGACCTCCAGTCGGACGTGACCGGCTTCGACTTCACGCAGACCCGCGTGCCGCACGTCGTCAGCGGGCGCGTGATGGACGCGGCGGGGAACGGCCTCGCCGGGGTGAGGGTCACCGACACGCCCGGCAACAACTTCTTCGGGGCGACGACCGACGCGCAGGGGAGGTACTCCATCAACCTGTTCTTCAGCTCGGAGTCACTGACGATCCGGCCCTTCTCGAACACCTTAGCCTTCGACCCCCTCTGGGCCATCTTGCGGCGGCCTGCGGGCGACCTGACGATCAACTTCGTCGGCGCGCCCTTCGCCAGCGTGGGCTCGCTCGGGGGGCGCGTCATCGACACCTCGGGTTTCGGGATTGTCGGGTTGCCCGTCACGCTGGGCGGCGCGCGCAGCGGCGTCGTCAGGACGAATCAGGACGGCTTCTACGTCTTCGATAACCTGCCGGTGGGGCAGAACTACACGGTCACGCCCTCGACGGCCGACGGGCTCGCCTTCACGCCCCCGGAGCGGACCTATCAGAACCTCGGCGACGCCCGGACCGGGTTGGAGCCCTTCGTCGCGAACGTGGCGCTGCCGACCGCGCAGTTCGCCGTGACGAACGTCACCGTGTCCGAGAACGCGCGGGTCGTCGAGCTGACCGTGACGCGCTCGCCCGACCCGCAGCTCGCCGCCTACCTCGACTTCGAGACCTCCGACCTGACGGCCTCGGAGCGCTCGGACTACATCGCGACCTACGGCACGGTGCGCTTCGCGCCGGGCGAGACGAGCCAGAAGGTGCGCGTGTTCATCACCGACGACAACCTGCTCGAAGGCGAGCGCGCCTTCAAGGTCACGCTGACGGGCGGGCGGAACCTGTTCGTCGGCGAGGCGCGGGAGGCGCTCGTCCGCATCACGGAGGACGACGCCGCGGCCTCTTCCACGAACCCGCTCGACACGTCGGGGTTCTTCGTCCGGCAGCACTACGCCGACTTCCTCAACCGCGAGCCGGACGCCTCGGGGCTCCAGTTCTGGACGAACGAGATAGAGCAGTGCGGCGCGGACGCGGCGTGCCGCGAGGTCAAGCGCATCAACGTCTCGGCCGCGTTCTTCCTGTCGATCGAGTTCCAAGAGACCGGCTTCCTCGCCTACCGCGCCTACGAGGCCGCGTACGGCACGGGCCCGAAGCTGAGGCTGAAGACGTTCCTGAAGGACACGCGCGAGCTCGGGCGCGGCATCGTCGTCGGCGCGCCCGGCTGGGAGGGGCAGTTGGAGGCGAACAAGCGGGCCTTCATCGAAGAGTTCGTCATCCGACCCGAGTTCCTGCTGGCGTACCCGCGGTCGATGCCGCCGGGCCACTTCGTAGACGCGCTGAACGCGAACACCGGCGGCTCGCTCACGCAGGCCGAGCGCGACGCGCTGGTCGCGGGGCTCACGTCGGGCCAGACGACGCGCGCGGCGGCGCTGCGCGCCGTGGCCGAGAACGAGGAGTTCACGCGCCGCGAGACGAACCGCGTCTTCGTCCTGATGCAGTACTTCGGGTACCTCCGCCGCAGCCCGGCGGAGCCGCCCGACTCGGACTTCGCCGGCTGGCAGTTCTGGCTGGGCAAGCTCAACGAGTTCAACGGAAACTTCGTCGCGGCCGAGATGGTCAAGGCGTTCATCTCGTCGGCCGAGTACCGCCAGAGGTTCGGGAGGCAGTAGAAGACAAAACGGCGTAAACCGTAAATCGTGACAAGTAAGAAAGCCCGCTCTTACTTGTCACGGTTTACGGTTTACGGTTCACGCTTTACTTCTACTTGATGCCTTTGCGCGCGAGCTGCTCCTTCAGCGCGGAGGCGACGGCGGCGTCGAAGCCGTTCGGCGCGCCCGTCTGCTTCCTGCGCTCGGCGGCGACGTACTCGTCGCGCCGCTTCTTGAGCGTGACTATCTCTTCGCGTATCTTCTTGCGCTCGTCGAGCCGGCGCTCGACCTCCTTCCTGCGCTCGGCGGCCGAGAGCTTCCGGATGTCGGCGGGCATGTCTTCCGCCTTGACCTCTTCGAGCTTGACCGTCCCGTTCTCGATGGACTGGAGCAGGTCGCCGACGTACGCGTCGCGGTTGAGCGCCTTGTTGACGGCGCGCTCGGCCTGCGCCGTCATGGGCGCGGCGGCCGCGACCGTCGTTTCAGTCCTGTTCTGGCCTGCCTTCGCCGACTCGCGGAAACGCTCGCCCTCGGGGCCGGCCCCGCCGCCGTAGGCGACGTAGGTCGCGCCCAAGCGGTTGCCCAGCTCGGAGAGCCGCGCGTCGTAGGGCGTGGCGATGGTCTGGACGCCGCCGTCCTGCGCGATGCGGAAGTACTGCCCCTCGCCGCGCCGCGCAATCTGCTGCCACACGGCCTGCGTCTGCGGGTCGGCGCCGCACTGGATGGTGTTGACGACCATGCCGGACGTGACCGCCTCGGCCGTCGTCGTGAGCGTGTCGGGCTCCTGCACGTAGTCGTCGTGCGGCGGCGCGTCGCCGACGAGGAAGACTATCTGCGCGAGGTTGCCGTCCGGCTTCGACCAGCCCGCCTTGCGCACGCCGTCGGCGAGCGCGCGGCGCACGTCCTCGGGGCCGTCGCCGCCGCCGTCGGCGCGGTACTCCATCAGCGTCGTGTAGACCTTGTCGAGGTCGTTGGTGAGCGGCAGCACCTGCGTGACGTAGGCGTCGCCCTTGTCGCGGTAGGCGACGAGCCCGACGCGCACGTTCGGGCGCGCGGGCGACTGCTGCACCTCGTTGACGATGCCCCAGATGCGCTGCTTGGCGCCGTCGATGAGCCCGCCCATCGAGCCGGTCGTGTCGAGGACGAAGACCATCTCCAGCGTCTTGTCGGCGTTCTTCACTTTGGCGGGCGGCTCGTGCGGGTCGGGCAGGCAGGCGCAGGTCTTCACCAGCGCGGAGGCCGCGCCGACGCCGACGGCGAAAGTCAGGACGGCGGTCGAGAGTCTGAACTGGCTGCGTTTCATAGTCGTCTCCATTTCCACGAAATCTTCCGGGCCGGCTCGGCGGCCGATTGGTTCCGAGGGTTGAACGGCGGGCGGGCCGGACTCTTGCGGAAAAATTTCGGGAGGCTCAGCCGCGGACGAGCGCCTTGCGGTAGGCGCGCGGCGAGATGCCGGTCGCCTGCCGGAAGGCGCGGGCGAAGTGGCTGGAGCTCATGTAGCCGACGCGCGCGCCGACCTCGGTGACGGGGAGGTCGGTCTCGGCGAGGAGCTGCTGGGCGCGCGCGGCGCGCAAGCTCGCGAGGTAGGCGTGCGGCGTCGCGCCGGTCAGCTTTTTGAAGAGGCGCGCGAAGTGGAACGGCGAGAGGTACGCGGCCGCAGCTATCTCTTCGAGCGAGAGGTCGCGGTTGAGGTGCGCGTGCATCAGCTCGACGGCGAGGCGTATGCGGCGGTCGACGAGTCCGGCGCGCGAGAGTTCGAGGTGCGCCGAGCGGCGCAGGTTCGCGTACCGGCGCAGGAGGTGGACGAGCGCCTGCTCGACCAGCGCCGAGACGACGAGCCCCTGCCCGGCCGCCTCCTCGCGCAGCTCGTCCGCGAGGTCGCGCGCGAGCCGCGCGAGCCGCTCGTCGCCGCGGACCTCGCGCGCGCGGAAGCTGACGACCATCTCCGTGCGCGACAGCCCCGCGCGGGCCGCGCAGTCCGCGACGAAGACTGGCGAGAGCCGCACGAGCACGTACTCCGCGTGCGCGCCGCCGCCGGCCGCGTTCAGCTCGTCGCCCGGCGCGGCCAGCAGCGCCCCGCCCGCCGCCAACTCGCCCGACTCCGGCGACACCGCCGACATCGCCCGACCTTTGACCGCGCCGCCCGACGCTTTCGAGGTCGCCGCTGCGCCTTCGACGGCGGCGGTCGTCGCCTCGTTCCCGGCGCGCGCCGCGCGCCAGCGCAGTCGGCCGTCGACCAGGAGGAGCGCGGCGTAGTCGGCCGCCGCCCCTCCCGCGAGGCGCAGCCGCCGTCCCGCGCGCAGGTGTACGGAGAAGTGCGGCGGGCGCGTGTAGATTCTGTCGGTGGCCTGCTCGGCGGGACTCATGCTGTTTGGCGTCGCCCCGTGCCGCCGCGCGCGCGGAGCTTCTTCGAGAGGTAATCGCGCATCCGTCCGGGGCGGTCTGTGAACACCGCGCGGACGCCGAGCGCGCGCGCGCGGCGCAGCCAGAAGGGCGAGTTCACCGTCCAGACTAGAACCTCGAAGCCCCGCCGCCGCGCCTCCTCGACCGTGGCCTTTCTGAGCAGCGAGTGGTGGAGTGAGATTTCGTCGGCGCCGCAGCGCTCGGCCGCGGCGATGATTTCGGCCCCCGGAAGGAGCGGGCGCGGCCAGGTGCGGCCGAAGAGCGCGGCGGTGCGAATCTCGGGCGCGAGCCGTTTGACCTCCGAGAGCGCGTCGTGCTCGAAGCTCTTGACGACGACGCGGTCTGCGATTGCGTAAGCGCGGGTCATCTCGACGACGGCGCCGGCCAGCGCCGGCCGGCGCGAGGCGTCTTCACACTTCATCTCGGCGTAGAGCGTGTGCGCGCCGTACCGCTCGAAGACCTGCGCGAGCGTCGGGATTTGTTGGAAGATGAACGTCGGGTGTCCGCGCTCCGGATAGCGCCTGTTGAACCACGCCCCGGCCCAAATCTGCGACAAATCCGTCGATGGATGGTCGTCCGCGTCGCCGTCGATCATGACCGTGCGCTTGAACGTCGCGTCGTGGAAGACGAAGGGGACGCCGTCGCGCGCGAGCCGCACGTCGAACTCGATGCCGTCCGCGCCGTCGGCGAAGGCGCGCTCGAAGGCGGCGTGTGTGTTCTCGGGCGCGTGGGCCGAGGCTCCCCTGTGGCCGATGATAAGAGGGCCGCTGTCCGGAATCTCTCCGACGCTCATCAGGGCTGTCTCCCGTCCGCGCTCACTCTGATGTCTCGCCGGTGGCTCGCCGCGACGACTTGCGCGGCGCCTTCCTCGCGGGTCCCCTCTTCGCGGGTTCCCTCTTCGCAGCCCCCTTCTTCGCCGCCGCGCGCTTCCTGCTCCCGGCCGCCTTCTTCGGCGCGGGGTTGTCTTCGGCCGGCGCGGCGCAAGCCTCGGGGCTCTCGCCCGCCTGCGCGGCGGGCGCGGGCGCCTCAAGCAGCAGCGCCGACAGCGGCGGGAGGTCTACCGCCGCAGAGAGAAGCCGCGCGGCTCGACGTCGAGCTGGTGGAGCGCCGCGCGGTCGCGCGCCAGCCGGTTGAGGTCGCCGACGAGCGTGTTCAGCCCGCGGTGGTGCGCGTCTTCGAGCAGGTGCCAGTCGAGGCTGCGCTCCTCGCTCCACTCGCGCCACTGTCCTATCTCGCCGCCCATGAACAGAAGCTTCTTGCCCGGGTGCGCCCACATGAAAGCGTAGAGCGCGCGCAGGTTGGCGAACTTCTGCTCGCGGCCGCCGTGCATCTTGTCGAGCATCGACCCCTTCATGTGGACGACCTCGTCGTGCGAGAACGGCAGGACGAAGTTCTCGCTCCACGCGTAGGTCAGGCCGAAGGTGAGGTTGTTGTGGAAGTAGCGGCGCGCGAGCGGGTCGCGCTCGAAGTACTTGAGCGTGTCGTGCATCCAGCCCATGTTCCACTTGAGGTCGAAACCCAAACCGCCCTGGTCAGTCCCCTTGGTGACGAGCGGCCACGAGGTCGACTCCTCGGCGATCATCATCACGCCGGGCTGCTCGCGGTGGACGACGTCGTTCAGCTCGCGGACGAAGCCGACGGCTTCGAGGTTCTCGCGCCCGCCGTCCTTGTTCGTCGCCGCCTGCCCGTGCTCGCGCCCGTAGTCGAGGTAGAGCATCGAGGCTACGGCGTCCACGCGCAGGCCGTCGACGTGACACTCCTTCAGCCAGAAGAGCGCGTTGGCGATGAGGAAGTTGCGGACCTCGTTGCGGCCGTAGTTGAAGATGAAGGTGCCCCACTCGGGGTGCTCGCCGAGCCTCGGGTCGGCGTGCTCGTAGAGCGGCGTGCCGTCGAAGCGCCCCAAGGCCCACACGTCTTTCGGGAAGTGCGCGGGCACCCAGTCCATGATGACGCCGAGGTTTCTGTTGTGCAGGTAATCGACGAGGAAGCGGAAGTCGTCCGGGCCGCCGTAGCGCGCGGTCGGCGCGTAGTAGCTCGCCACCTGGTAGCCCCACGAGCCGCCGTACGGGTGACCCTTGAGCGGCATGAACTCGACGTGCGTGAAGCCGAGCCGCTCGCAGTAGTCGGCGAGCGCGGGCGCGGTCTCGCGGTAGGTGAGCGCGCGGTCGCCCTCCTCCGGGATGCGACGCCACGAGCCGAGGTGGACTTCATAGATGTTGAGCGGCCGGCGCAGGTGGTCCTGCTTCGCGCGGCGCTCCATCCACTCGCCGTCGGTGAACCGGTAGCCGGGCTTGAAGACTATCGAAGAGGTCGCGGGCGGCACCTCGGCGAAGAGCGCGTAAGGGTCCGCCTTGAGGAAGGCGAGCCCGCCGCGCCTGTGCATCTCGTACTTGTAGAGCGCGCCCTGTCCGAGGTCGGGGATGAAAATCTCCCAGATGCCCGACGCGCCGAGCCGGCGCATCTGGTGGAGGCGGCCGTCCCAGCTGTTGAAGTCGCCGACGACGCTCACGCCGTCCGCGTTCGGGGCCCACACGGCGAACGAGACGCCGCCGACGCCGCCCAGGTCGCGCGGGTGCGCGCCGAGCTTCTCGTAGAGATTCCAGTGGCGGCCCTCGCCGAAGAGGTGCTCGTCGAAGGAGCCGAGCGTGGGCATGAAGGCGTAGGGGTCGCGGTGCGTGAACTGCGCGCCGCCGGGGTAGCGCGAGCGGAGTCGGTAGGGGAACAGCTCGGCGCGCCCTTCGAGCAGTATCTCGAAGAACCCGGCGGGGTGCGTCCGCGTCAGCTCGCGCGGGGCTTCGCCCTCGACCATCAGCTCGACGCGCTCGGCGTCGGGTCGGTAGGCGCGGACGGCGACGCCGGCGGGCGTGGGGTGCGCCCCGAGGATGGCGTGCGGGTCGGGAGAGTCGAGTGCGAGCAGGCGTTCGAGCTCGACACGCGACACGCCCGGGTAGGCGGTCGAGCCCGTGTGCCCCGGCTGGTTCGACATCTGTGCTCCCTCCCTTAACTGTTGACGAGGACGGTCGGCCCCGACTCTTCGGGTACGGGGGGGGCGAGCGCGGCGGGCGCGAGCCCCAGCGCGAGGGCGAACTCGCGCGCCTCGTCCGAGAGCGGCGCCCCCTTCGCGGCGGCCTTGTAGAGAATCTCCTGCCCGCGTTCGAGGTTGGCTTCGAGCCCGAGCTCGCGCCCGAGGGCGATGAGCGCGCGGGCGGAGCGGACGTTCTCGGCGTTCGGCTGGACGACGACGAGCCGCGCGGCCTCCGTCACCGTCTCCTCGAAGACGCGCGTGACCGAGGTGCGGTCGATGCGGTAGCCGAAGCGCGCCGCGTCGCGCGCAATCTCGGCCGCCGCGCTGAAGTCGCCCTCGCCAGCGCGTCGCCCGCGCAGCTCGCGCTCCATGCGCAGCCCCACGGTCAGCTCGGCGGCGAGGCGCAGCTCGCGCGGCGGGTGGAAGCCTATCTCCTGAAGACGCTCGATGACGCGCCGGTTCTCTTCGTAGAGCTGCTCGTACTGCTCCATGAAGCGCGCGACGAGACGGCCGAAGACGCCGCGCGAGAGGTGCCCCTGCCCCTGCGGCAGCAGCGCTTCGAGCCCGAACTCTTCGGGGCCGAACTCGCTCTGCGCGACGCGCAGGAGCACCGGGAGCGACGCGGCGCGCAGGTGCTCCCAGAGCCTCGACGTCGCCTCCTCGAACTCGCGCCCGCCCTCGGAGGGGCGGAGCGCGCAGTAGTAATCGACCTCGCCGAAGTGCATCGCGGCGAGCGCGAACTCGTGCCGCCGACCCGTGGCCTCCTCTTCGAGCGCGAGCCGGACGGTTTCGAGCGTGACGCGGCCGTGGCGCTGCTTGCGGAAGTCGAGCTTGCGGTAGACGTAGCCGGCAGACCCGCACTCGGGTGGCTGACCCTCGCGCTCGATGAGGTTGCAGATGGCGACGTGCGCGGCGACGCGCTGCGGCGTGACGCGCGAGCGGCCGACGGCGCGCAGGTAGATGTCGGCGCCGGTCTGCGCGTCGCGCAGGTTGCTCCGCGCCCCGGAGAGCGTTTCGAGGAAGGCGTCGAGCGGCGGCGCCAGGCCCAGCGTCTCCATCGTCTCGACGACGCGGCCGGCGTAGCACAGGGTCTGGACGGTCTCGATGCCCGACACGTCGTTAAAGAACCAGCCGCAGCTCGTGTACATCGTCATCGCCGCGCGCTGCGCTTCGAGGAGGGTCAGGGCGCGCACTCGCTCGTCGTCCGAGAGCGGGCGCGCGGCGTGCCGGCGGAAGAACTCTTCGCGGCGTGCGCCGCCGCCGGGGCCGAGCAGTTCGACGTACTCGTCGCGCGCCAGCCACGGGTCGCCGAGCAGACGGCCGGCCGCCTCCTCGAACTTCGGCGCGAGGTCGTCGCGCAGCAGGTCGATGGCCGCGCGCAGCGGCGCGCGCCAGCGCTGGTTCCAGCCCACGGGCGCGGAGGCGTTGCAGCCGCAGTCGCGCGTCCAGCGACCCAGCCCGTGCGTGCAGCTCCACGCCGTGCCCTCGCCGCCCGCGCCGGAGTTCAGACGCACCTCTTGCTCCGGCTCGTACGCGTCGAGGAACTCGCCGTAGTTCGTGACCCGCAGTCCCTGACGCTCCGCTTCGAGTTCGAGCGCGTAGGCGATGCAGCGGTCGCCCCAGCGGAAGTGGTGGCCGTAGCTTTCGCCGTCGGTGGCGACGCTGACTATCCGCGCGTCGCCGCGCGCCGCGCGCGCGCAGGCCGCGACTAACCCCTGGCTCGAAGCGAGCAAGCCCTCGAAGGCGACCCCGCGCGCGACCCGCCCGTCGTAGAAGAAGACCGCGATGGAGCGCCCCGAGCCGTCGCGGTGCGTGAACTTGTAGGGGACCGTCGTGTCGACCGAGCCGTCCGGCACCGTCACCCATTCGTCCGAGCCCGCGGCGCGCACGGCGCCGGCCTGGAAGGGCGAGAGGATGACGTATCTCAAGCCCTCCTCGATGAGCGCTTCGAGCGTCGCCTCGTCGCAGGCGGTCTCGGGGAGCCAGAGCGACTCGGCCTCGCGCCGGTAGCGGCGGCGAAAGTCTGCGAGCCCCCAGCGTATCTGCGTGCGCCGGTCGCGCGGGTCGCAGAGCGGGAGGATGGAATGGTCGTAGCCCTGCGCGACGGCGTTGCCGTGCCCCCCGCGCGAGAGGGCGCTCTCGCGGTCGGCGTCGAGGATGCGGCGGTAGGTCTCGGGGTGGAGGCGTTCGAGCCAGTTGAGGAGCGTCGGGCCGAAGTTGAAGCTGAGCCGCGCGTAGTTGTTGACGATGCGCTCGACGCGCCCCGAAGAGTCGGAGATGCGTGAGAAGGCGTTGGGGCGATAGCACTCGGCGTGGATGCGCTCGTTCCAGTCGTGGAAGGGCGAGGCGCCCGGCTCGCGCTCGACCAGTTCCGTCCAGGGGTTCTCGCGCGGCGGCTGGTAGAAGTGGCCGTGAATGACCAGCGCGGTCGTCATCGACAAGGGCTGCTCCGTCGGCTGATAGGGAAGTCGGATTTAAGCTATCACGAATCGCCCGAGAGTCAAATCAGGCCGCGCAAAGAGAGAGGGCGGGGGCGCCGCAACGCCCCCGCCCACATTGGCCCGGACTGAAATTTTGTCTTAACGCTGTGCGACCTGCGCCTCTTCGCGCTGGATGCTCTTGAGCGTGATGTCGAGCTGACCCACGTCGTGCGACAGGCGGGCCTTGACGGGGACGTGGCGCTCGTCGCTCGTCACCCAGATGAACATCTTGCCCTTGCCCTGCTCGACCGGGCGCCCCGGCCCGAACAGCTCGACCTCGACGCGGACGACCTCGACCTTGCCCAGGACGCTCTTCATCTTCTTCCTCTCGGCGAAGACCGTCGCCGGCACCTGATAGACGCGCCCCGAGTCGCTGATGGCGATGTTAAAGGTCTGCCCCGGCGTGAGCGGCTGCGTGCGGAGGAAGTAGAGGGCGGAGACGATGTCCTGCGTCGGGCCCGAGAGCGCGGCCGTGATGACGCGCGGCGCCAGCTGCGTGTTGTTGGGGTCGCGCTCGGTGTACTCGACCGTCTTGGCCTCCTGGTCGAAGACCGCCTCGCTCGTGCGGACGCGCTGGCCCTGCTCGTCCTTTTTGGTCGTGCGCATCGCGTAGAAGTCGTTCGGCTCGACCTGCGACTCGGCGTGGAACTTGAAGGTCACGCCGAAGAGCTTGCTGAAGAAGCCCTTCGAGACCACGTCGGTCGAGAGCAACAGAGGGGCCTGCGCGGGCGTCTCGCCCTCGACCGTGACGCCGCTGGGCGTCGGGCGCTGCGCCTTGAAACGCAGCTCGGCGATGTTGATGCCCCGCAGGATGGCGCGCGTGAACTCGCCCTCGTAGACCAGCTCCTCCGAAGGCCCGAATGGCATGGCCCACGCGGGGCGCGGTTGTGTACGCTCTTTGGGCGTGTCCGTTGCCAGTACGACCGAAGAGAGTACAACGGCAAAAAGCAGCGTCGCCGTCGTCGTCGCGGTGATTTTGGACAAAATGCTGCGAGGCATAGCGTACACCCTTCCTCCACCCTAGTTTTCGTGTGCTTGTTCAGGTCAGAGAGCCAGAACTGCTTTCAGCCATAGCACGCCCCATGCCACGAGCAGCCCGAGCGCCGCGCGGTATTCGCGGTAACGCATGTAGAGAGTCGAGTCGAACTTCACCGCCGCCGCCGCGGGGTCGCCTGGCCTGTACGGCGTGGGACGTGGGAAGAGGAGCGGGACGGCCTCGGCGTAAGCCTTGTACTCGTCGCCGAACATCTCGGCGAGCGTCGCAGCTTCGACGCGCATCACCGGCCAGTAGATGCCCAGGAACAGCGCCGCGAACAGCCCGCCGAGCAGGAGCAGCAGCCACCAGTTGGAAGAGGCCGCGACGGTGAAGCCCAGCCCCAGGATGAAGCTCCCGAGGTAAAGCGGGTTGCGCGTGTGCGCGTAAGGGCCCGAGACGGCGAGCCGCGCGTTCTTGCGTATGTGCCCCGAAGCCCACGCGCGAATCAGGAGGCCGACGAGCGCGACCGCGCCGCCGACGGCGAGCGAGCGCCGGTCGGGTCGCGCCAGCACGATGAAGACGGCCGCGCAGGCGAACCCCAAAGGCACGCGCCACCGCTGCACCCACGTCCCGCCCCTACGCGCCACCGGCACTCACCTCGGCCGCCCCAGAGATCAACGCCGCACGCCGCAGCCTCTCGCCCACGGCCTCGGCCACGCGCCCGACCTCGATGTCCATGCAGACCCACTGCGAGCAGGCGCGGCGGTGACAGTCCGCGCGGCAGCCGATATCGTTGCGCTCGACGCAGATGTCCTCGTCGCGCGGGCTGCCGTTGCGCCACCACTCGGTCGGGCCGAAGAGGCCGACCACTGGCGCGCCCGCCGCGACCGCGAGGTGCGTCGGGCCCGTGTCGCCGCCGACGTAGACGGCCGCGCGCCGCGCCAGCGCGTAGAAACCTTTGAGCGTCGGCGAAGTCGCAACGGCCGCGCCCGCCCGGCTCGCGGCGACGGCGCGCTCGGCCAGCTCGCGCTCGCCCGGGCCGTAGGTGACGACGGAGCGCAGGCCGTGTGTGACGAGGAGCGCGTCGGCGAGCGCGCCGAAACGCTCCGCGCCCCAGAGCTTCGTGGGCCAGCCGCCGCCCGGGTTCAGAATCGTGAACCTTTGTCCGACGAGTTGGACGACCTCGTCGGCCTCGCGCTCGTGCGCGGGAGAGACCGCGACGGGGAACTCGAACGTGTCGGCGGACGACGGCAGCTCGACGCCGAGCGCGCCCGACGCCAGCGATAGATTTTTTCTAATGACGTGGACGTGCGAAGGGGCGCGGACGGTCTGCGTCAGGAGCAGACGGCTCAGCGGCTCGCGCAAGTGTGCGCGGTCGAAGCCGGCGCGGCGCTTCGCGCCCGAGAGCAGCGCGACGAGTGCGGATTTAAAGAGTCCCTGGAAATCTAAGGAAAGGTCGAAGGGTGAGGCGCGTAACCGCCGCAACTGACGGCGCGTTGCCGCCAGCGTCTCCCCAGACAACGGCCCGCGCCTCAAGCCCTTCGTGTCCACTTCGATGAGGGTTTTTAAAAAGTGGTTGTCCCTCAAAATTTCCGCCGCGCCGCGCTCGACCACCCACGAAATCTCCGCCCCCGGCACGGCCCTCCGCACCGCCGCCAGCGCGGGCAGCGTGTGGACGATGTCGCCGATGCTTCCGAGTTTGACGAAGAGAATCTTCATAGGAGGCGTGAACCGTGAACCGTAAACCGTGACAAGAAAAATCCCGCTCTTTCTTGTCACGGTTTACGGTTCACGGTTCACGTTCTTCAACATTTCCGTGCTCGAATGGTCTTTCGGGTCGCCGACTATCTGGACGCGGCCGCCGAAGGAGCGCACCACGTCGCGCTCGGGGACGGAGTCTTCCGTGTAGTCCGTGCCCTTGGCGTGTACTTCGGGGCGGAGCGCGAGCAGGAGTTCGGTCACGGTCGGCTCGTGGAAGACCGTGACGTAATCGACCGCGCGCAGCGCCGCGACCGTCTCGGCGCGCTCGCGCTCGGGGACGAAGGGGCGCCCCTCGCCCTTCATCCGACGCACCTGCTCGTCGCCGTTGACGCCCACGACCAGAAGGTCTCCGCACCCCTTCGCCGCTTCGAGGTAGCGGACGTGCCCGACGTGCAGGATGTCGAAACAACCGTTGGCGAAGACGACGCGCGCGCCGCCCTTGCGCGCGATAGCCACGCGCGCGATCAGGCGGTTGCGCTCAAGGATGCGCGCCGCCGCCGTAGACTTTGCCTGCTCCTCGCTTTCTCTCATGCCCTCACTGTTCGCCGACCCGTCTGAACTGTAAAGCAGGATGATATGACAAAGTGAGGCCGGGGGCACGGCGCGCGCGGCGCGCTCAGGCTTGACACTCTTGCTCGATTGAGGCGAGCAGCTCTGCGGGCGAGACCGAGGCGGTGCCGGGCTTGAGGACGACGACCCCGCCGGCGTGGTTGGCGAGCCGCGCCGCCTCCGAGAAGCTGGCGCCGGAGGCGAGCGCGAGCGCGTAGGTGGCGATGACGGTGTCGCCCGCGCCCGTCACGTCCACCGCGCCGTGTGAGCCGACGGCCGCGGCGTGGAGCGGCGCCCGCCCCTCCTCAAGCAGGAGCATCCCGTGTTTGCCGCGCGTGATGAGCAGCGCGCGGTAGCCGAGCGCGGCGCGCAGACGCTCGCCCTCGGCCGCAAGCTCTTCGGGGTCGGCGAAGCGCCGGCCCGCGACCTGCTCCACCTCGTCCTCGTTCGGCGTGGCCGAGGTGAGGCCGGCGAACTCGCGCAGGCGGAAGCGCGAATCGACGAGGACGGGAGCGCCGCCCGCTTCGGCCGCAACGCGCAGCGCCGACACGGTCGCCCCGCACGCGACGCCGTAGTTGTAGTCGGAGACGACGGCCGCCTCGGCGCCCTGAAAGGCTTCCTTTACGTTCTCCGCCAGGCGTCCGAGAAGCGGCGAGTCCTTGAGCGTTTCGCCCTCGTAGTCGAGCCGCACGACCTGCTGGCGGGGCGAGTGCGCGTGGCCGGCGAGGATGCGCACCTTGGTCGTCGTGCGCGAGCCGGGCGCGACGACCACGCCGCCGCAGTCCACGCCCGCGGCCGTCAGCCTGTGCAAAAGCTCGCGGCCGGCCTCGTCTTCTCCGACCGCCCCCACGATGGCCGCGCGCGCGCCGAGCGTGGCGAAGTTCAGCGCGCAGTTGGCCGCGCCGCCCGGCACGGTCTCCGTCCGCTCGTGCCGCAGAATCATCACCGGCGCCTCGCGCGAGACGCGGCTGATCTCGCCCGAGATGAACTGGTCGGCTATCAGGTCGCCCAACACCAGCACGCGCCGCGACGCGAACGCGCGCACCAGCGACGCCAGACGCACGCCGGAAATTTGTCCGCTGTCACTCATCGCTCTCTTCGACGATTTTACGCACGGCCTCAAAAAGGTTCTCGGCGACGAGGTCGGGCTGGTGCTTCCACGCGTGGCTCTGGTACTCGAGCTCGCCGCGCCCGTAGCCCGTGAGCACGAAGGCCGAGCGGACGCCCGCGTTGCGCGCCAGCTCCACGTCGCTGTAGCGGTCGCCGACCATCCAGCTCCGCGCGAGGTCGAGCTGGAACTCGCGCGCCGCGCCGTGTATCAGCCCCGGCTTCGGCTTGCGGCAGTCGCAGTCGAGCCGGTACGGCGCGTCGCCCACCGAAGGGTGGTGCGGGCAGTAGTAGACGGCGTCGAGCCGCGCGCCGTCGCGCCAAAGCTCGTCGGCGAGGCGCGTGTGAACCTGACCAATCAAATCCTCCGCGAAGTAGCCGCGCGCGACCCCCGCCTGGTTGGTGACGAGGATGGCGAGCCAGCCCGACTCGTGCAGCGCGCGCACCGCGCCGGCGGCGAAGGGGAAGACCCTGTAGCGCGAGACGTGGTTGACGTAGCCGACCTCCTCCGAGATGGTCCCGTCGCGGTCGATGAAGACCGCGCGACGCGCGACGCTCAACGCGCCACCTCGACTTTCCGGCGCGCTCCGAGCGCGCTCGCGGCGCGCTCGAAGACATCCGCGGGCGTGACGGCGGTCATGCAGCGGTGGTCGATGGGGCAGTCGCGCAACATGCAGGGCGCGCAGTCGGGCGGGCGCCTGACGACCTCGGCGGTCGAGGAGAAGGGGCGCGTCGTCAGCGGGTTCGTCGGCCCGAAGACGACGACGACGGGGCAGCCGACGCCCGCGGCGACGTGCGCCGGGCCCGTGTCGTTAGTGACGAGCAGGTCGGCGGCGCGCAGCACGGCCGCCGTCTGCGCGAGGTCGGTCCGGCCCGTGAGCACCACGGGGCGCGCGCGCATGAGCCGCGCGACCTGCTCGGAGATTTCCGCCTCTTCGGCCGCGCCGACGAGGACGACCCGCGCGCCCGCGCTCTCGGCGAGCATGTCCGCGACGGCGGCGAAGCGCTCGGCCGGCCAGCGCTTGGCGCGGCTGTTGGTCGAGCCGGGGCAGATCGCGACGAGCGGCAGACTCGTGTCCACGCCGTTTTCACGCAGCAGGTCCAGCGCCTCGCGACCGCGCGCCTCCGGGGCGGGCAGGCGCGTGTCGGGCTCGCGCTCGGCGACGGTCGTGGTGCCGTAGAGCAGGCGCTCAAGCTCCGCGACGATGTTGAGGTAGTAGAAGACTTCGTGACGGCGGCCGCGCCATTCGGGGACGCGGAAGCGGTGCGTGAGGAGCGCCGAGCGCCCCTGCGTCGCGTAGCCTGCGCGAAGGGGCACGCGCGCGAGCGCGGCGACCAGCGCGGGCGCGAAGGCGTTGGGGAGCAGCACCGCGAGGTCGAAGCGTCGGGCGCGCCACTCGCGCGCCTCGGCGAAGACGGCGCGCGGCTGGTTGGAAGTCTCGCCCGCCGCCAGAAAGTCGTCGACGAAGTCGGCGCCCTCGAAAATCCCCTCAGCCCACGGGCGCGTCGCGAGCGTGACGCGCGCGCGCGGCAGCAGGCGGCGCAGCTCGCGCAGAGCGGGCACGGTCATCACCGCGTCGCCCACCCAGTTGGCGCCGCGCACGACGACGCGCTCGATCTGCTCTGGCCGGAGAGTTCGTCCCACGCCACGGATTGTAAGTCAAAAACTATGTGAGCCGTTACAGGGCGGCGCGCGGGGCTAACTCCGGCGGTACTGTTTGCCGCGCGCCAGCGCCGTGAGTTCCGACATCGACTCGGAGCGGCCGATGCCGATGAGCATGTCGCCGGCGTGAATCTGCGTGTCGCCCGAGGGGTTGAAGATCATCTCGCCGCCCTGCCGGCGGATGGCGGCGACCACGACGTCGAGCCTTGAGCGGATGTCCGTGTCCTCGAGCCGGCGCCCCTCGAGCGCGGTGCCCGGCGCGACCTCGACCTGCTCGAAGGCGAGGTCTAAGTTCTCGGCCGTGATGGAGTCCATGAAGTCTTCGACGGCCGGCTTCAGAAGCGCCTGCGCCATGCGGTGGCTGCCGATGATGGTCGGGGCGATGACGCGGTTCGCGCCCGCGCGCACGAGTTTGGGCTCGGCCGACTCCTCGACCGCGCGCGAGACGATGCGCAGCGTAGGGTTGAGCGTCCGCGCCGTCAGCACGACGTAGAGGTTGTCCGCGTCGTCGGGCAGGCACGAGGCGAGGCCGGCCGCGCGCCCGACGCCGGCCTCGACGAGCGACTCGTCGAGCGTGGCGTCGCGGATGAGCACCTGCGCGTCGGGCAGTTTCAACTCGGCGGCGAGGAGCGCGTTGCTCTCGACGACGACGAAGGGGGCGCCCGCGCGCCGCATCTCGGCGACGATGCGGCGGCCGACGCGCCCCGCGCCGCAGATGATGTAATGATCGTGGAGTTTGCTCATCTCGCGCTGGCGGCGGCGCTCGCCGTACGCCGCAAGGATTTCGGAGCGGACGAGCGACTGGACGGCCGTCGAGAGCAGGTAGCCGGCCGTGCCCACGCCGACGACCATGAAGAGGATCGAGAAGTTGCGCCCGGCCGGCGTGAGCGGGAGCGGCGGGCCGTAGCCGACCGTCGTCACCGTCATTATCGTCATGTAGAGGCTGTCGAGGAGCGACCAGCCTTCGATGAGCGTGAACCCGACGGTGCCGAAGGCCACCACGCCCGCGAGCGCGGCCAGCGAGTAGGCCAGGCTCGCGCGCGGCCTCAGCCTCCTACTCAGTTCTGCGGGGGGCGGCATCGAACCCTGCGACTCCGCGGCGGCATCCTAAAAGCCTCGTTCGAGCTAACGCGCCACGTTAGCTAAACGTGCGGGAGGTGTCAAACATTACGTGGACAGTCTGGCCGGGGACGGTTTACAGTTCGCGGCGGGCGGGCGGCGCAGGTAAACGGTTCTCTTCGGCCGTGCGTCATCTGTTACTGCCCGAGTCTAATCGCCGAGGTGTTTCGGACTTGATTCCGGTGCGCCGCATCATCGGCAGGGTGACGGTTATCGAGAACATAGCCGTCGGTGCTAAGATTCGAGACGCGCGCCGGCTGCTGAAGTTGTACGGGCGTGGGCGCTGGCGCAAGGTCAAGGCCCTCGCCACCGTCGAGTTGGCCGACGGGCAAATACGACTGGCGGAGATCCATTATTACGAGGCCCACGGGGTCGGCAGAAAAGATGTAAAAGTGAAACGTTTTCTCGACCAGCCATGACGCGAAGGAAGAGGAATAAAGACGCGACGCCGTACGCGCTCTGCGTCAGTAATGAAGGTAACGAGGTCTCGCTGGAGCTTCTGAAGCTCTACCGCGTAGTCGAGCCGCGGGCGAACGACCCGGCCGACTGGGTGCGCGTCGTAGACGAGTCGGGGGAGGATTACATCTACCCCGCCGCCAATTTCGTGCTGCTCACGCTCCCCGGCGACGTGGAGGAGATCGTCGCCGAGGCGTTCAATTCGGCCGCCGCCGTATAGTCCCGTCGCCGCTCGAACGTCACGGCCCTTATGGCTCTGCGTCATCCGCCGAAAGATGTGGTCCCGCCCGCCGCGCGCGTGCGCCAGCGCGCGGCGCGCGTCGTCAGGTACGAGGAGCCCCCCGAGGGCTTCTGGCGCCGCTGGCGCCGCCGACTCATTCGCCCCGCCACCGTCATCCCCGCGGTCGTCCTGACCGTCGCCGCCGCCGGCATGCTCGCCTATTACTACACGGTCTTCTCCGAGCGCATCGACCGCCTGCTGCGCGGCGAGGTCTTTACGCGCAGCGCCGGGCTCTACTCCACGCCGAAGCAGCTCAGGGCGGGGGAGAACATCTCGGCCGAAGATTTGGTCACGCGTCTGAAACGCGCCGGCTACGTCGAGCGGGCGCGGCAGGCCGACACCTCGCGCGGCCGCTACCACCTCGACGGCGCGGGGCTGGAGATAGAGCCGAGCAAGGACTCGCTCATCGACGGGCGGCCGCAGTTCCCGCACGTGCGCGTGGTGTTCGCAAAGGGGGGGAAGTCGGTCGCGGAGCTGCGCGACCTCGACGCGGGCGGCGCGAAGTTGCAGAGCGCGTGGGTTGAGCCGGAACTCATCAGCTCGGTCGCCGGGCCGCAGCGCGAGCGCCGGCGGGTGATCGGCTTTAACGACCTGCCCGACCCCCTGGTCAAGGCCATCGTCGTCACCGAAGACCGCGACTTCTTCAACCACTACGGCGTCAACTTCCGCGGCATCCTGCGCGCGGCCATCCGGCGTTACGACGCCGACCCGAACTCGTTCCTCTCGCGGCAGGGCGGCTCCTCCATCACGCAGCAGCTCGTCAAGAACCTCTTCCTCACGCCCGAGTACTCGCCCAAGCGCAAGCTCTCCGAAGCCTACATGTCCATCATCCTCGAGACGCGGCTGGAGAAGAAGGAGATTTTCTCGCTCTACTGCAACGAGGCCTACCTCGGACAGCGCGCGGGCTTCTCCATCAAGGGCGTGGGCGAGGCGAGCGAGGCTTACTTCAACAAGGACGTGACGGCGCTCACGCTGCCCGAGGCGGCGCTGCTCGCGGGGATGATTCGCAGCCCGAACCGCTACAACCCGTACAAGTACCCCGACGTCGCCTTCGAGCGGCGCAACCAGGTCCTGAAGTCGATGGTCGAGGCGGGCGCCGTCTCCGAGGTCGAGGCCGCCCGCGCGATGGCGACCGAGGTCAAGCTCGCGCCCGCCAGGGGGCGCATCGACGCCTCGGAGGCGCCCTACTTCGTGGACTACGCGCAGGGTCAGCTCGCCGACATCATCGCCGACACGTCGGCCGCCGAGCGGCTGCGCATCTACACGACCATCGACATGGACTTGCAGCGCGCCGCCTACTCGGCGCTCGTCAAGCAGCTCGCCGCGCTCGACAAGGTGCAGGCCAGGCGCTTCCCGGCGGGGACGCTCCAGGCCGCGCTCGTCGCGATGAAGGCCGACACCGGCGAGATAGTGGCGATGGTCGGCGGGCGCGACTACGAGAAGAGCCAGCTCAACCGCGCGACCGACGCGATGCGCCAGCCCGGCTCGGTCTTCAAGCCGTTCGTCTACGCGACCGCGCTCAACACCGCCTACGACCCCGTGCCGCGCCTCATCACCGCCGCGACCACGTACAGGGACGAGCCGACGACCTTCTCCTACGGCGGCCAGCAGTACTCGCCCGGCAACTTCGGCGACACCTTCTCGAACGCCGACGTCACGCTGCGCGACGCGCTGACGCGCAGCCTCAACGTCGTCACCGTCAAGGTCGCCGACGAGTTGACCATCGGCCGCGTGATGAGCCTCGCGGCGAAGGCGGGGCTGCCGAAGCCGAAGCAGAACTACCTGGCGCAGGCGCTCGGCACCAACGAGGCGACGCCGCTCCAGGTCGCCTCGGCCTACACGGCGTTCGCGCAGTTGGGGACGCGCGTCACGCCGATCGCCATCAGCCGCGTGACGACCGGCGCCGGCACGACCATCGCCGCGCCGCAGGGGCAGAAGAACGAGGTCATGCGCCCGCAGGTCGCCTACATCATGGACTCCATCATGAAGGACGTGGTGAACCGCGGGACGGCGGCGAAGGTTCGCGCGCGGGGCCTGCGCGCCAACGTCGCGGGCAAGACGGGGACGAGCCGCGACGGGTGGTTCGCGGGCTTTACGCCCAACCTCGTCTGTGTCGTCTACGTCGGCTTCGACGACGGCTCAGACCTCGGCATGACGGGCGGCGACACGGCGCTCCCGATCTGGACCGACTTCATGACGGCGGCGCTCGCGGCGCACCCCGAGTGGGGCGGCGAGTGGCAGGAGCCGTCAGACATCGAGCGCGCCGAGATAGACCCGCGCACGGGTCTTCTGGCCGGCCCCGACGCGACCGAGCGGCGGGCCGAGCTTTTCGTCCGCGGCACGACGCCCGCGCAGGAGAGCGTGCCGGAAGAGCTGCCGACGCCCGAAGAGCTGCCGACGCCCGACGCAGACTTCCCGCTCACGGACCCGACGCCCGGCCCCGTCTACGTCCCGCCGTTCCCGGAAGCGACGCCGCCGTCTTCGAGGCGTGGCCGCACCGGGCTTGAGAGTCGCGGCGAGGACGACCCCGACGCGCCCTCGCGCCTGGCGGGCACCGTCACGCTCGACATCGACCCCGAGACCGGCCTCATCGCCGCGCCGACCTGTCCCGTTATACGCGCCAAGACCTTCACCATCGGCACCGAGCCGCGCCGGCGCTGCGGCCCGCAGTATCACCAGAACCAGACCATCATCCCCTCCGAGACCCGCCCCCGCCGCGCCGCGCCTCCGTGAAAGGGCCGGCGTTTCAGGTCGGCTCTAAATTTTAAGGAAGCGGAGGGCCAGTAGATGAATGTCTCGCGGAAGGTGTGCGCGCTCGTGTTCGCGGCCTCGCTCTGTACGGCGGTCGGCGCGGGGCGCGCGCAGGTGGCGAAGAAGGAGAAGTCCGCGGAAAGCCCCTTCACGGTGAGGCTGGGCGCGCGCGTCCTCGATGCGCGGGGCAGGCCGGTGGGCGGCCTGCGCGCCGAGGACTTTCGAGTCGCCGAGGACGGCGTGCCGCAGAAGGTCACGCACTTCGAGAGGCTGGAGGGGCCGCACGCCTTCGCCCTGGTCGTCGACCGCTCCGGCTCATTGCGCAGTGACGTCGGCCGCGTCGTCGAGTTCGGGCAGTTGATAGTGAACGGCACGGGGGAGGATGCCGCCGGCATCGTCGTCACCTTCGTCGACTCCGACGACATCAAAGTCTCTCAGGACGCGACGACCGACAAGCGCGCGCTGTCCTCCGCGCTCGAAGACATCTTCATCGAGGGCGGGCCAACCGCCATCAACGACGCCGTCCACTTCGCCGCCGAACGCCTCGCGCAGTTCAAACGGACGGAGAAGTCGCCGCGCCGCTACTCGCTCGTTCTCGTCACCGACGGCGAAGACCGCGCGAGCCGCTACAAGGACGAGCAGGTCTTCGAGAAGCTGCGCGCGGCGGGGCTGCGTCTATTCGTGGTCGGGCTCGTGCAGAGAAGTTATCAGCACACGACCCCGGAGAAGGCGAAGCTGTACATGCGCCGTCTGGCGTCCGAGTCGGGCGGCTCGGCCTACTTCTTCGAGCGTGGCGGCGACCTCTTACGGGTCGCCATGCACATTCTCGCGGACATGGACGCCGACTACCTGGTCGGCTACGAGCCGACGAACCAGAAGCGGGACGGCGCGGAGCGAAAGGTCGAGGTGAGCGTGACGGCCGGGCCCGACGGCGCCGTGCGGAAGGTGTTGGTGAAGGACGGCTACGTCGCGCCGAAGAAGAAGTAGGTCGCGCCCGCGGGTCGTAGTCGCCGCCGTTCAAAAGGCTCCGCGCGTCAGCGATTCGAGCGCGGCGCGGAGCGTCTCAATGGCGAGCGAGGCCGCATGGCGCTTGCGCGCCGGCAGTCCTCCGACCGCCTCCGTGACCCGCTCACGTGTCACGCGCGCGGCCTCTTCCAGAGTCATCCCCTCCAACATCCCCGCGAGGGCGGAGCCGCAGGCGAGCGTGGGCGGGCAGCCGTAGGCGAGGAAGCGCGCGGCCTCGATGCGCCCCGACCCGAGGCGGAGCGACAGACGCAGGCGGTCGCCGCAGACGGGGTTCGACTGCTCGGCCTCCGCGTCTGCGTCTGCGAGCGTGCCGGCGTTGCGCGGGTTCGCGAGGTGGTCTTTGAGGGTGTCGGAGTAGGCCACGGACTCAGGCCGGCGTGCAGGCGCGCTCCGTCCGCGCCTTCTGGTAGAGCGGCGAGAGGCGGCGCAGCGTCTCGACGGCGCGGGGCAGCACCTCGAGCACGTAGTCCACCTCCCCCTCGGTCGTGTCCTTGCCGAGGCTGAAGCGGATGGAGCCGCGCGCCAGCTCGTCGTCGCGGCCGAGCGCGCGGATGACCGGCGAGGGTTCGAGCGAGCCGGATGAACACGCCGAGCCGGTCGAGACGGCGACGCCCTGCATGTCGAGGTTGATGAGCAGCCCCTCGCCCTCGACGTAGCGGAACGAGATGTTCGAGACGCCGGGCAGGCGCCGCGCGCGGTCGCCGTTGTAGACGAAGTCTGAGACGCGCGCCTCGACGCCGGCCTCGAAGCGCTCTCGCAGGCGGCGGACGTGCTCGGCGCGCGCGTCGAGTTCGAGCCGGGTGAGGCGGGCGGCCTCGCCGAAGGCGACGACGAGCGGGACGGCCTCGGTGCCGCCGCGCCGCTCGCGCTCCTGGTGGCCGCCGACGTTCTGCGGCGCGAGCCGCACGCCGCGCCGGACGTAGAGCGCGCCCACGCCCTTCGGCGCGTAGAGCTTGTGCGCGGACAGCGAGAGCAGGTCGCAGGCCAGCTCGTCTACGTCAACTCGCAGGCCGCCGGCGGCCTGCACGGCGTCGGTGTGGAGCCAGATTTTCTGACCGGCGGCGCGGCGCTCGCGGATGAGCGCGCCTATCTCGGCGACGGGCTGGACGGTGCCGACCTCGTTGTTGGCGAGCATCACGGTGACGAGCACGGTGTCGGGCCTGAGCGCCGCTCGCACGTCCTCGACGCGGACGACGCCCTCCTCGTAGACGGGCAGTCGCGTCACCTCCCAGTCGCGCCGACCCAACGCGTCGCAGATGCCGCGCACCGAAGAGTGCTCGATGGAGGTGGTGATGACGTGACGGCCGTGCTCGGCGTGCTGCTCGCAGACGCCGCGGATGGCGAGGTTGTTGGCCTCCGTCCCGCCGGAGAGGAAGACTATCTCGTTCGGGCGCGCGCCGACGAGGCTCGCCACCTCGCGCCGCGCGCGGTCGACCGCGGCGCGCGACTCCTGCCCGTAGAAGTGTACGCTCGAAGGGTTGCCGAACTTTTCGGTCAGGTACGGCAGCATCGCCTCGACGACCCGCCGGTCGACCGGCGTCGTCGCGCTGTGGTCAAAGTAGACTCTGAGCATAATAAAAAAGAAAAATTCCGATAAACCGGCGGGCGGGCGGGGGGCATCATAGGCTGCGGATGGCTCTCCCGCTCCCCCGGGTCGCACGCTTCGTCCGGAGTCTATGTCGCTCAAAGACGGAGCGTCAAGGCGGTTGGACGGCGCGGCGCGCTGTTGTAAGCTCACCCCGGCCACTTCGCCGTTTCCGAACTTCAGGAGAGAACTCGATGAAGACCAGCAGACGCCTCTACGCCGCCGCGCTCGCGCTCGCCATGTCCCTCGGCGCGCTCGCCGCCATACCCGCCGCCGCGCAGGCGCAGCAGTACGGCGCGCTCGAACGCGGCTACCGCACGGGCTACTCCGACGGCTACCAGGCGGGCTGGACCGACCAGGTGAAGGGCGCGCGCGCAGATTACCGCGGCAAGGCGGAGTACGCGAGCGCCGACCGCGCCTACATCGCCGCCTACGGGTCGCTCGAAGACTACCGCGACGGCTACCAGCAGGGCTTCGAGGTCGGCTACGAGGCCGGCCACGCGCGCGGGGGCTTCAACTCCGAGCTGCCCGCCGGCGGCGTCAGGCGCCGAGGCGCGAGCGCGCGCGAGGCGGCCGGCAGCGGCATTGATAACGGAGTCGGTAACAGAAGCGGCGGGAGGCCGACGGGCGAAGCTCACGAAAGCAGCTCGCAGCCCGTGCGCGGCGGCTCAGACTCGGGCGGGCGCGGCGCCGTGTCCGACGTGGTGCTCCTCGTCGAGTTGCAGAACCGGCTCTCGACCGACGTGAGCCAGCGCGGCGACACCTTCGAGGCGCGCGTGCTTGAGCCGCAGCAGTACACGGGCGCGACGGTCACCGGCCGCCTCTCCGACGTGCAGCGCGCGGGCAAGGCGCGCGGCCGCGCGCTCCTCCAGCTCGACTTCGAGCGGATACGAATGCCCGGCGCGGCCGACTGGGAGGAGTTCAGCGGGCAGGTCGTCGAGGTGCTCGCTTCCGAGGCGGCGGGCGTCGGCGAGGTCGACCGGGAGGGCGGCGTGCGCGGCAAGGGCTCGACCAGGGAGGACGCGGCGAAGGTAGGCGCGGCGGCGGGCGTCGGCGCCATCATCGGGGCCATCGCGGGCGGCGGCAAGGGCGCGGCCATCGGCGCCGTCATCGGCGGCGGCGCGGGCACGGCCGGCGTCATGACCCAGCGCGGCCAGGACATACGCCTCGAACCCGGCCAGCAGCTCCGCGTCCGCGCGAACGGAATCAGGTAATGTCTGGAGTCTGGAGTCCGACTTCACCGAGGGCGGATTGTTGATGAGGGCGCCTTTGTCTTGACTCCGGACTCCAGACTTCAGACTCCAGACCCTCCAATGATCGTCACCCTGCTCACAGACTTCGGGACGGCGGACTATTTCGTCGGGGCGTTGAAGGGCGCGGTGCTGGCCGCGAACCCCGAGGCGCGCGTGGTGGACATCACGCACGAGGTTCCGCCCTACGACGTGGAGGAGGGCGCGTTCACGCTGCGCGCGGCGTTCGAGACCTTCCCGGAGGGGACAGTCCACGTCGCGGTCGTCGACCCCGGCGTCGGCTCCGCGCGGCGCGGCATCGCGGTGGAGGGGCGCGGCCACACCTTCGTCGGGCCGGACAACGGCCTCTTCGGCCACGTCTACGAGCGCGTGCGACCCTTCAAAGTCTTTCACCTCACGAACGAGAGTTTCTTTCGACGCGAAGTCAGCGCGACCTTCCACGGGCGCGACGTCTTCGCCCCCGTGGCGGGCGCGCTCTCGCGCGGCGTGAGCGCCGTTGAGCTGGGGCCCGAGGTCGAAGACTACGTGCGCCTGCCGTCGGCCGCGCCCGAGCGGCTCGCGTGCGGGACGCTCGCGGGCACGGTCATCCACATCGACCGCTTCGGCAACTGCGTCACCAACCTCTCGCCCGCCGATCTGTCGGACGAAATGGTCCGGGGCGGCGCGCTCCTCGTCGTGTGCGGGCGCGAGATACGCTCGTTCCGGCGCTTCTTCGCCGAGGACGCCGGCGCGGCGGGCGAGCCCTTCGTCGTCTGGGGGAGCGCGGGGCTGCTGGAGATAGCCGTCTTCCGCGACTCGGCCGCGCGCGTGCTGGGGATACGGCGCGGGCAGAGCGTCGAAGTGAGGAAAGTCGAGCGGTAGAGGGAGAGAGTTTGAAACCTTGACCCTCGACCCGTGACACTTTTCCCGCAGAGCTGTCATCCTTCCGACTTGTCACCCCTCGCGGCACTTTGCTATTTTCGACACACTACAACTCTTAAGGACAGGGCCACATGGATAAAGCAGAGGGCAAGCCCGCCGCAAAGACCGGCGCGGGGCTTGAGGGGGTCGTCGCCGCCGAATCGTCTATCGGAGACGTTGACGGCGTAAACGGCGTACTCATCTACCAGGGTCTCGACATCCACGACCTCGCCGAGCACTCGACCTTCGAGGAGACGGTCTTCCTGCTCTGGCACGGCCGCCTCCCCGGTCGCGCGGAGCTGGACGGGCTGCGTGCGGAGCTGGCCGCGAACCAGCAGCTCCCGGCGGAAGTGTCCGAGCTGATGCGCCGCTTCCCGGCCGGCGCCGAGCCGATGGACGCGCTGCGGACGGCCGTCTCGGCGCTCGCCTTCTACGACGCGGGCTCGCGCGACCTCTCGCGCGAGGGCGCGCTGCGCACCGCGACGAAGCTGACGGCGCGGCTCCCCGTCGTCGTCGCCACCTTCGAGCGGTTGCGCAACGGCAAAGAGCCCGTCGAGCCGCGCCCCGACCTGAACATCGCCTCGAACTTCCTCCACATGCTCTCGGGCGAGGAGCCCTCGGAGCGCGTCGCGCGCATCTTCGACGTCTGCCTCATCCTCCACGCCGACCACGAGCTGAACGCCTCGACTTTCACGAGCCGCGTCATCGCCGGCACGCTCGCGGACATGTACGGCGCGGTGACGGGGGCCATCGCGGCGCTCTCGGGGCCGCTCCACGGCGGCGCCAACACCAACGTCATGAAGATGCTCCTTGAGATAGGCGAGCCCGAGCGCGCCGAAGCGTGGCTGCGCGAGGCGCTGGCGTCGAAGAAGAAGGTCATGGGCTTCGGCCACCGCGTCTACAAGACCGAAGACCCGCGCTCGGTGTGGCTGAGGAAGTTCTCGCGCGAGCTGGGCGAGGCGCGCGGCGAGACGCGCTGGATAGAAATCTTAGAGCGGCTGCGCGAGCTGATGTTCGCCGAGAAGAAGCTTTACCCGAACGTCGATTACTACTCGGGCTCGGCCTACTACCTGATGGGCATCCCGCTCGACCTCTTCACGCCCATCTTCGCCGTCAGCCGCATCTCGGGCTGGACGGGGCACATCCTCGAACAGTACGCCAACAACCGCCTCATACGCCCCCGCGCCGAGTACGTCGGCCCGCGCGGCGTCCCCTACGTGCCAATCGAAGAGAGATAGACGGTCGAACTTTCCGTAGAGAAGGGGCGGGGCTGCCGACGAATGAGTCGGCGGCCCCGCCCCTTCCGTCCGCTTACGCGACCCCGAGTCCGAGTGACGCGGGGACTTGCTCCGGCTGACTCTAAAGGAGGTTGAGCGGGGCGGGCGCGCCGCCCGTCTCCGAGTTGGGGTTCTCGCCGTCGGTGTACTGACGCAGCTCGGGCGTCGCCGCGAGCAGGCGCGTGCGCCAGATGAAGATGGTCGAGAGCAGGAGCGCGAGCGTGCAGGCGGCGCCGCCCTCGATGCCGTAGGCGCCGCCGCCGAGCCAGTGCGGCCCCGCATCCGCCATGCGCAGCAGGGGGTCGGGCGTTATCTTCGTGATGCCGCTCACGGGCGAGCCGAGCGCCGCGCCCTGCACCCAGTTCCACCCGGCGTGGACGCCGAGCGGGAACCACAGACTCCGCGTCCGCCAGTAGGCCACGCCGAGCCACACCCCGGCCAGCACAGTGTTCGCGAACGTAAAGACCGGGGCCACGTTCGGGTTCGTCAGGTGTACGAGCGCGAAGGGAACCGACACGGGGACGAGCGCCGCCCACAGCGGCCACGAGCGCAAAAGCGTCTGAAAGGGGTAGCCGCGAAACAGCATCTCCTCGGCGGCCGCGCCGAGCAGGAAGACGACGCCCGAGACGACGACCGTCCGCAACAGCGCCGCGCCCGCGACCCCGTCGTTAAAAGCGAAGCTGTAGCCCCCGAACCCCCCGCCGATGAGCGCGGCCAGGCAGACCGACGCGCCGCCGACGAGCAGCCCGAAGAGCGTGTCGCGCAGCCAGCCGCGGTGGAGCGACCACCCGAGCGAGCGCCAGGGCAGCTCTTCAAGCACGTACACGCAACCCCACCCGATGAGCGCGGCCGGGACGAAGAGCTTCACCGACTGGATGACCCAGTTCCAGCCGCTCTCCGCGACCAGCCACCTGTAAGTCTCTCGCGGAAGGATGAGCGCCTGCACGAGGTCGGTCGCGGCGAAGGCGGCGGTCACGGCGGCGAGGTAGGCGGCGGTGAAGACGGCCAGCCGCCACACGCTGCGCAGGCGGCCCGCGCGGTTGTAGAAGAAGTCTGTCATGCTCTCCCCGGCAGGGCGAAGGGATTTAGTGGGTCGGCACAATATAACTGAAAGCGCGCCGGGAAGACGAGACGCGGCCGGTGCGCGCGCGTCGGGGCGCGTGGTAAACTCCCGCGCGGACTCCGAGCGTATGGCGAAAGGCGGCGGCGAGTTGGGGGAAGAGAAGCCCGCGGCACCGAGGCGGCGGGGCGCGCCGTGGCTGTTCGGCGGGCTGGTGCTGCTGCTCCTGACGGTGCTCGTCGCGCTCCAGCTCTTCGGGCTGTGGGAAATCTTCACGCCCGACACGGCGAGCGACACGCTCCTCCTCTACGCGCTCTCGACGCTCAACTTCGTCGCCTTCTTCCTCTTCAGCTTCATCTTCATCCGCAGTCTCCTCAAGCTCCGGAGTGAGCGGCGCGCCGCTCAGCTCGGGTCGAAGATCAAGACGCGGCTGGTCGTCTACTTCATCGCCGTCAGCCTCCTGCCCATCACGGCGATGGCGCTCTTCTCCTACATGTTCTTCAACCGCTCGCTGGAGAAGTGGTTCAGCTTCTTCCCCGGCGACGTGGTGCGGCAGGCGCGGCTCGCGCAGGAGGATGACGCCCGCCAGCAGGCCGAGCACCTACTCGAAGTGACCCGCGCCGCCGCGGGCGCTCTCAGCGCCGACGGCGAGGTGACGCCCGAGCGCGCCGAGACCGCGCTGCCCCGGCTCTGGGTGATGAGCGGGGGGAAGCTCGCGCGCGTCGCCGTGCTCTCGGCCGGCGGCGCCGTCATGACCTCAGTCGGCTTGGAGGGAATCAACGTCGGGGACGCCGACATCGAGGCGGCGTTGCGCGGCGCCGACTTTCAAGAGGGCGTCGTCAGCGTTCAGACTGTGGCCGGAGTGCTCGACGTGGCGGCCGCGCCTTTGGCCGGCGGGACTCGGCTCGCCGCGGCCCGGCCACGCCGGGGTGACGCGAGCATCGGGCGGCTCATCGCCAGCGCGCAGACCTTCGAGGACTTCCGGAGCAACCAGCGGCGCGTGCGCGTGCTCGGCGTGACGACGCTGGGCCTGCTGACATTGATGCTTCTGTTCGCCGCGACGTGGAGCGCCATCCACCTCGCGCGCGGCATCGGCACGCCCATCCGCGCGCTGGCCGAGGCGGCGCGCGAGGTCGCGGGCGGCAACCTCTCGCACCGCGTCGAGGCCATCACCGACGACGAGCTGGCCGTGCTCGCCTCTGCCTTCAACGACATGACCGCGCAGCTCGCCGAGAACCGCGGGCGGCTTGAGGTCAACGCCTCGGAGCTGCGCGAGAAGAACCTCGCGCTCGAAGAGCGGCGCCACTACATCGAGACCGTGTTGCAGACGGTCTCGACCGGCGTCATCTCGCTCGACGAGGAGAACCGCGTGACGACCATCAACGCGGCCGCGCTCGCGATGCTCAGGCTCGAACAGCCGCCCGCGCCCTCGACGCCGCTCGCCGATGTCGTCAGCCCCGGCGACCTCGACGTGCTCGAACGCGTGCTCCGGCGCGCACGCGCGCGCGGCCGCGCGGCCGAGCAGTTGGAGCTTGCGCGCGGCGCCGCGCACGAGGCGAACGGCGCGGGCGTGAGCGGCGGCGCGGGTGTGGGCAGCGGCGCGGCGGGCGTCATCCCGGTCGCGCTCACGGCCACCGCGCTCGCGCCGCGCGAAGGCGCAGAGCGCCGCGGCGTCGTCCTCGTCATCGAAGACCTCTCGGAGCTGCTCGCCGCGCAGCGCGCCGCCGCGTGGAGCGAGGTCGCGCGCAGGCTCGCGCACGAGATTAAGAACCCGCTCACGCCCATCCAGCTCTCGGCCGAGCGTATCGCGCGCAACTTCAGGCGTCTCGGCGAAGGCGAAGACGAGGGCGCCGCCGTTTCGACCCCCCCGACACGGCCGGGGGACGGCAACGGCCACGCCGCCGAGCGCGAGCGCGTCGGGCGCGTCGTCGAGGAATGCACCGCGACCATCAGCCGCGAGGTCGAGGGGCTGAAGGCGATGGTCGACGAGTTCACGCGCTTCGCGCGGCTGCCGCACGCGCGGCTCGAACCCGCGGACCTGAACGAGGTGGTGCGCCAGGCCGTCTCGCTCTACCAGGAGCGGCTCGAAGGCGTGAGGATGGACGTGCTGCTCGCGCCGACCTTGCCCGGCGCGCTCCTCGACCCCGAGCAGATCAAGCGCGTCTTCGTCAACCTCATCGACAACTCGGTCGAGTCGCTCTCGGAGGGCGAGGGCGAGCGCCGCATCACGGTCGCCACGGGGCACGACCCCGCCCGCGGCCTGCTCATCGCCGAAGTCGCCGACACCGGCCACGGCATCGCGCGCCAGGATTTGGCGCGACTCTTCCAGCCCTACTTCTCGACGCGCGGGCGCGGGACGGGGCTCGGCCTCGCCATCGTCCACCGCATCATGACCGAGCACGGCGGGCGCATCCGCGCCGAGTCGAACCGGCCGAAGGGCGCGAGAATGATTCTCGAACTGCCCGTCGCCGAAGACGCGCGCGAAGGGCAGAGGGCTTAAGTCGAAGTCGGTATGTCTGACTCGGTTCTAATCGTTGACGACGAGCGCGGGATACGCGAGACGCTGCGCGCCGTCCTGGAGGACGAGGGCTTCGAGTGCGAGGCCGTCGGGTCGGGGGAGGAGTGTCTGGTCACGGTCGCGCGCCGCTCGTTCGGGTGCGTGCTGCTCGACGTGTGGCTGCCGGGCCTCGACGGGCTCGAGACACTCGCACGGATGCGCGAGCAGGGCGCGGACGCGGCCGTCGTGATGATCTCGGGGCACGCGACCATCGAGACGGCGGTGCGCGCGACCAAGCTCGGCGCGTTCGACTTCGTCGAGAAGCCGCTCTCCATCGAGAAGACCGTGCTCACGGTGCGCAACGCGCTCAGGCAGCGCGAGCTCGAGCGCGTCAACGCGGCCTTGAGCGACGAGCTGCGCGACGAGTGGGCGATGGTCGGCGAGTCCGTGGCGCTGCGCGCGCTCCGGAAGCAGATCGCGCTGGTCGCGCCGACCGACGGGCGAGTCCTCATCTACGGCGAGTCGGGGACGGGCAAGGAGCTGGTCGCGCGCTCGATCCACGCGCACTCTCTGCGCGCCGCCGCGCCCTTCGTCGAGCTGAACTGCTCGGCCGTCCCCGAGGAGCTGATAGAGTCGGAGCTGTTCGGCCACGTCAAAGGGGCCTTCACCGGCGCGACGGGGCCGAAGCGCGGGAAGTTCGAGGCGGCCGACGGCGCGACGCTCTTCCTCGACGAGGTCGGCGACATGAGCCAGCGGATGCAGGCCAAGGTCCTGCGCGTGCTCGAAGAGCAGCGGTTCGAGCCGGTGGGCGGGACGAACTCGATGCGCGTGGACGTGCGCGTGCTCGCGGCGACCAACAAGCGTCTGGAGGTCGAGATCGAGCGCGGGAACTTCCGCACAGACCTCCTCTTCCGCCTCAACGTCATCCCGTTCGAGGTGCCGCCCCTGCGCGAGCGCGCCGAAGACATCCCGCTCCTCGTCGAGCACTTCAACCGGCGTTTCTCGCTCTCCTACAACAAGCGGCCGAAGCGCTTCGAGGCGGACGCGGTCGAGGCGCTGCGCGGCTACTCGTGGCCGGGGAACGTGCGCGAGCTGCGCAACACGGTCGAGCGCGTGGTCATCATGCACACGGGCGCTAAAGTTTCGGCCGCCGACCTCCCGCCGCTCGGCGGCGAGGAGCCGCCCGCCGCCGCGTCGCGCTTCTCCTCGTTCCGCCACGCCTCCGAGGCGCACCAGCGCGACTTCATCCGCGCGCGCCTCGCCGAGGCCGAGGGCAACGTCTCGCGCGCCGCCGAGCTGATGGGCATGGACCGCAGCCACCTCTACCGCCGCATGAAAGCCCTCGGCATCAACGTCCGCGAGGAGCGCGCCGGCACGGGCTGACCGGCCGTCCCGCGTCATTCACATCTCACCTGCCACGCGGGCGCGCCCCGCACGTCGCGCGAGTCGGCACCTAAGGAGCTTCACACATGGACATCCGCATCATCGACCTCATCAGGCGGTTCGACAACGGAGAAATCCGCCTCCCCCTCATGCAGCGCGAGTACGTCTGGAGGCCGGCGAAGGTCGTCAAGCTGCTGGACTCACTCTACAAGCGCTGGCCCGTCGGCTGCTTTTACGTCTGGCACACGCGGCACGACCGACCGGCGAAGGAGCGCCGGGACGGCCGGCAGGTCGCGGTGCGGTCGATGGACAACTTCTACGGCTTCCTGCTCGACGGGCAGCAGCGCCTGACCAGCCTGTCGCGCGCCATCGCCGGGCCGGCCGAGGGGCACAACTCCACACGCGCCTTCTTCGACGTGGAGAACCAACAATTCTTCCTGGGCCATATGAGGGAGACGATTCGGAGGCGAGTCGAGTCGGATGACCCGGCGCTCGTGCCCCTTTCCGAGCTGATCCTGCCCGAGGGCGCGGACGAAGTGCGCCACCACGAAAACATCGACGCGATGGTCGAGCGCCTTTTGGAGCGGCGGCCCCAGGGCCGCGGCGGTGGGAGGGGCGCGGAATACCGCGTCCGGCTCAACCGCGTGGCGACCATGCTCCACGTGCAGGCGCTGTGCGAGGAGTTCAAGGACGAGCACGAGGAGAACGCCATCGAGCTGTTCGCGCGGCTGAACAAGGGCGGGACCTCGCTCTCGGCCGGCGACGTGGAGGCGGCGCGGCTCTCGCAAGAGGCGACCCAGCACATCGTCGGCCCGATGAGGGACTTCGTCCACGAGCCGGCGCAGCAAGCCCTCGGGCTGAACTTCGTCTTCGTCACGCGCGCTCTGGTCACGCTCCACCGCGGCAATTCGAGCTTCGCCAGCCTCCCGAAGAGTTGGGCGTCGAACCCGAAAGACCTGATGGATGCGTGGCTCAAGACCGAGCGCGGGCTGCGCTACGCCTGTGGCCTCGTGCGCGAGGAGATGGGCTGGGCGAACAGGCGCTGGCTCCCGTCGGTGAACGCTTTGATCCCGGTCGCCTACCTCTTCAAGGACGGGCGGGGCGAGCCGACGCGCGCCGAGAGGGAGCAGTTGACGCGTCTCCTCCTGCTCACGGGCTTCCGCGGCTACTTCCGCGGCGCGGTCGAGTCGGCCATCAACACCCTCATCAACCCGCTGCGCGACGGCGCGCCCCGCGGCCGGAACCGCGCCGCGCTGATGGTGGCCAAGATTCCGCAAAACCGCCTCTACAGGATCAAGCCGGAGGACGTGAAGGGTGCCTCGGGCATGTACTCGCCGCTGATGCAGACCTACCTCGCCTACCTCGTCGCGCGGGGGGCGCGGAGCTGGCCGAGCTGCCGCCCCGTCGCCGAGATCGCCGGCCGGAGCGTCGCCGGCGACATGCTGGCCGTGCACCACATCTTTCCGAAGAAGTTCATGCAGCAGTTCGACCTCCCCGTCGAGAAGACGAACACGGCGGCGAACTACGCGATCCTGTCGCAGGCCGACAACGCTGAGCTGGGTGACCGCGACCCCTCCGTCGTCTTCAGGCGGCTGACGCCGGAGCAGCGCGAGGCCGCATCGGAACAGCTGTTCCTCCGGACGTGGGATGAGCTGCTGAGCTACGAGGCGTTCGACGAGTTCGTCGAGCGCCGCGCTAAGGAGCTGGCCGAGCGATTGAACGAATTCCTCGGCCTCGGGCGGAGGTAGGCGCGGCGAAAAACTTCCGCGTTCCGGTGGAGAAATCTGGCCTACCCGCTGGCCTCGGCGGGCATCAAACACATTTCGCGCCGGCCGCGGGCGCCGCGCGTTGACACGCGGAGATAAATCACTTATCTGTTAGACTTATTCTTCCCCGGCGGGTGGGGTCGAGAAGGACTTAAATGGATTATACGACGAGAGAACTTTTAAAGAGGTACGCGAAGCTGGCCGTCGGCCAGCCGTTCGCGCCGATACTGCTGAACATTCTGGTGACGAGCGTGTGCGACATGCGATGCACGCACTGCTTCTTCACGGACGAGCTGGACGACCGGCCCCGCAAGAAGCTGCAGATGAAGACGCACGAGATCGAGAACATCGCCAAAACGCTCGGCGGGAACCTCGGCGTGCTCATCCTCGCCGGCGGCGAGCCGTTCACGCGCAAAGACCTCCCCGAGATAGTCCGCGCCTTCTACGAGCACAACCAGCTCGAATCGGTCTACCTGATGTCGAACGGGCAGATTCAAAAGCGCATCATCCCGGACGTCAGTCGCATCCTCGAAGAGTGCCCGAACCTGAACGTCACGGTCGCGCTCGGGCTGGACGGGCTCAAGGAGCAGCACGAGAAGATTCGGCAGAAGCCCGGCTCGTGGGACATCGCCGTCGACACGGCGCGCAAGCTCCAGGACATCAAGCGCGAGCGCCCGCGTCTGGACATCCAGACCTGCACCTGCTTCATGAACTCGAACCAGGACACCATCTTCGAGTGGTACGACTTCCTTAAATACGAGCTGAAGCCCGACAAGGTCAACTTCAACTACATCCGACCGCCGTCGGCCGACCCCGTCGAGCTCGACATCGACCACGAGCGTTACGCCAAGCTGGCGCGGATGATCGACGACGACTCGCGCCACGCCGCGCTCAAGAACTCTTACGGCGGCGAGGCCGGCTTCTTCAAGGCCGCCATCGACATCTACATGCACGGCCTCATCGACCGCGCGCAGCGCGAGCAGAAGGCGCAGATGACCTGCTACGCGGGCACGGCCGGCGCCGTCATCTACGACGAGGGCACGGTCTCGTCCTGCGAGAACAAGTCGGCGGTGGGGAACCTGCGCGACCACGACTGGAACTTCCAGTCGCTCTGGCGCTCGGGGGCGATGAAGGCGCGGCGCAAGGAGGCGGCCGGCGGCTGCTTCTGCACGCACGAGTCGAACAGCTACTACCCGAGCCTGCCCTTCAACCCGAAGCACCTGATTCAGATCAAGCGCCTGGAGCGCGAGATGAAGAAGGCGAGCCGGGAGCTGGCGCGCAAGGAAGAGCAGGCCGGCGGCCTGGCGGTGAAGGCTTGAGGGTGCGCGGGGCGGCCTCCCTGAAATGAGTCTAACGAAAATGCAGACGCGAGCGGCGCGTGCGGCCCTGACGTGGTCGCTCGCGCTGCTCGCGTTCGCGTGTACCTGCGCCCGGCCGGCGGCGGCCCGGCAGGTCGGCCCCGCGCCGGACAAGACGGCCTCCGTCAAAAGTCTCCTTGAGGCGTCAGCCGCGCGGCTGCGCTCGGCGGAAGTCTTTGAAGAGCTGCTCGGGCGTTATCAGAAGAACTGGCCCGATGCGGTAATCGAGGGTTACAGGTCGAAGCGCCTCTTCGAGGGACTGACCCCCGGCGAGACCGCGCAGATGGAGGCGCTCATCCGCGAGTTCAGCGACCGGATGTTCAAAGGCATCAAGACGCGCGTGGTCGGCGAACTGCTCACCGAGGAGAGCTTCGTCAGCCTGTGCGCGCCCGTCTTTGAAAAATACCTCGACGCGGGGGAGATGTCTCGGCTCGCGGTCTTCGCCCGGACGCCTGCGGGGCGGAAGCTGATCGACCTCACTTTCAAAAACCTGCGCGAGGCCGTGGTCGCCGCGCTAGACGAGAGAGAGTTTTTTAAGGTCTCGCCCTCGCCCGAGGAGGACGAGGCCAAGCTCGACCGCCTGCAGGCGGAGATGCGCGGGGGCGGGGTCTTCGCCGAAGTGCAGCGCACACTGCTGAAGCGCGCGCCGGGCGTCGCGGCCGAGTTCACGCCGGAAGAGCAGCGTGAGCTGGTCGCCTTCTCGCAGACGCCGCTCGGGTCGAAAGTCTCCGGCGTGTGGCTGCCCCTGAGCGCCGAGTTGCTCCAACGCAACGCCGCGCTCTTCGCGCCGCGCGCGGGCGAAATCGCGGGCCAGGTGATGGAAGAACAGATGGAGTTTTTCAAGGAGCGGACGGCGGAAATTTTAAAGAACGCCGGGCCGCGGAGGCGCGCGAAGCGGCCGGCGCGTAACTGACAGGCGGCGCCCCGCGCCCGAGACTTCGAGACGATGCCCATACCGAGAGTCCCGAAAATTCTTATCATCTCGTCCGACACGGGCGGGGGGCACAAGTCCGCCGCGGCGGCCATCGTCGCCGGGGTGCAGAAGTTCGTCGTCGGCGACTCGTACGCGGTGCGCGTCGTGCGCGCCGTCGAGGAGTCGCACCACCTCTCGGCGAAGCTCGTCGGGTTCTACAACTGGGTGCTGCGCAACCGGCAGCACTGGATGAAGTACCTCTACTGGTTCGTCAACCGCTTCCGCCCCGAGACGCGCGAGTTCTTTCACCGCCGCAGCATCGGGTTCGTCCGCGACCTCTTCGAGCGCTGGTGCCCGCACGTCGTCGTCAGCGTCCACCCGCTCACGCAGCACATCTTCGGCCGCGTGCTCAAGGAGCTGGGGCTCGCCGGCAAGGTGCCGCTCGTCACGGTCGTCACAGACCCCTGCTACGGCTTCTGGAAGGGCTGGGCCTGCGACGACGTGACGCTCTACCTCGTCGCGAGCGAGGAGGCCAAGCGGCAGCTCGTCGATTACGGCGTCCGCCCCGAGCGCATTAAGGTCTCCGGGATGCCCGTCCACCCGAAGTTCGAGCTGCCGGACGAGCGCTCGGCGCAGGCCGCGCGGCGCGAGCTGGGGCTCGACCCGCAGAAGTTCACCGTCTTCGTCAACGCCGGCTGGGTCGGCGGCGGCAACATCCCGCAGATTTTCAGCGAGTTAGTGCGCGGCGAGCTGGACGTACAGGCCATCTTCCTCGCCGGCCGCAACGAAGAGCTGCGCACCGAGGCCGAGTCGCTCGCCGCCTCGGCGAAGTTCCCCGTCAAGGTCATCGGCTACTCGGAAGAGGTCGAGCGGCTCATGCAGGCTGCGAACGTGATGGTCTCCAAGCTCGGCGGGCTGACGACCTTCGAGGCGCTCGCCTGCCGCGTCCCCATCATCGCCGACGCGACCACGCCGCCCATGCCGCAGGAGTCCGGCGCGGCGACGATGCTCGTCAGGCGCGGCGCCGGCGTCCTCCTCAAACGCGCGAGTGACATCGTGCCCGAGGTGCGTCGGATGGTCGAGGACTCGCGCTACTACGCGGGACTGCGCGCCGCGACCGCCGGGGTCGCCTTCCCGGACGCGACCCGCCGCATCGTCGAAGAGATAACCGCGCTGCTGCCCGCGTCCCTCATGCAGGAGGAGGAGCCGGCCGCGCTCGAACCACACTCCGCCTGAAACCCGCCAAGGCACCCGCCCGACCCCACCCGAAGTTGACGCGCCCTCCGCGTTTAAGCTTTAATCGAAACCGCTTTAGTCATCAACAAAACACGCGCGAGAGAGACCGCCGCGTTCGTGTCGAACGGGAGACCTTGACCTTGAGCCTTCTTCTGGAAGGGAAGCGTGCGTTCGTGACTGGCGGGACGCGGGGCCTCGGCGCCGCCCTCTGCGAGGTCTTCGCGCGCGAGGGCGCCGACGTCGCCTTTAACTACCACACGCGCGAAGACCTCGCGGAGGAGACGAAAGCCAAGATCGAGGCGCACGGCCGCCGCGCGCACGCCTATAAAATCTCCGTCACCGACCGCCACGCCCTGAAGCACATGACGAGGGAGCTCGTGCAGGAGTGGGGGGGCCTCGACGTACTCGTCAACAACGCCGCCATCAACCGCGGCGACAATTTCGCCACCACGACCGACCGCGCGTGGGACCTGGTCATCGACACGAACGTCAACAGCCTCTTCGCCGTCACCAAGCCCATCTACAAGCAGATGATCCGGCAGCGCAAGGGCTCGATTCTCAACATCACCTCCATCGGCGCCATCCGCGCACTCCCCACGGCCGTCCACTACGCCACCTCGAAGGCCGCCGTCATCGGCTTCACCAAGTGTCTATCGCGCGAGGCCGCGACCTTCGGCGTCACGGTCAACGCCATCGCCGCCGGCATCTTCGACACCGAGCTGGCGCACGAGCTGCCCGAGCGCCTCATCCAGATGCACCAGTTCTGGGCCGCCGCCGGCCGCATGGGGCGCCCCGCCGAGCTGGCCGAGATCGCCGCCTTCCTCGTCAGCGACCGCAACAGCTTCATGAACGGCGAGGTCATCATCGTCGACGGCGGCGCCGTGACGTAAAACCCTCTCAGGGCCCTCGACGGCACCGGTCCCCCACCCCGGTTCTGACACAAGTTGAAATTGAATGTCATTCCCAACCTCTTTGTTTTCAACAAATACGTTGACACGGCCGTCCGGTGTGGCTATCATCGGCGTGTTTTCACCCCTCCGACGGTCGGGCAAAAATTTTTAGGGAGACGTGGATGGCGAACGAAGAGTTGATCGACAGCCTTAATCGGGCGCTGGGACTTGAGCTGGCGGGCGTGATTCAGTACATGCAACACAGCTTTCTTGTGACGGGGGCGGAGCGTGAGGTCTTCCGGGGTTTCTTCCGCGACCTGAGCGGGGAGGCGCGCGACCACGCCGAGACGCTCGGCGACAAGGTCGTGGCGCTCGGCGGCGTGCCGACGGTCGAGCCGGGCGAGATACGGCAGTCTACCGACCTCGGCGAGATGCTCCGGCAGGACCTCGAACTGGAGCGCGCGGCGATGGAGGCGTACATGGCCGCCTGGCGCGCCTGCACCGACGCGGAACTTGCGACCAAATTCCTCCTCGAAGAGCGCATCGCCTCCGAGCAGAAACACATCGAGGAGTTCGAGAAGCTGACCAGCGAGCGCAAGGCCAACGTCACGCGCGAGAGAATTACGCTGCGGCAGGTTGGCTAAATATCAGGTGCCAAAGGAGAAGGCGGCGGGCGAGCGTCTCGGA
>JAIVJI010000137.1 GCA_020200135.1 Acidobacteriota bacterium
GATTACACGCGCCCGTTCCGCCAGAACGAGGTGACGCGCAGGGCGATAATCACCCTCAAGCCCGAGCCCGGCTTCACCGAGGAGGCGCGCAAGAACGGCGTGGAGGGCGTGGTGCGCCTGCGCGCCGTACTCAACGTCTCGGGCGAGGTGACAAACATCAGCGTCGTCAAGGGGCTGCCCCACGGCCTGACCGAGAAGGCCGTCGAGGCGGCCGGGCGCATCAAGTTCGAGCCCGCGCGGCTCGGCGGCCGCACCGTCTCGCAGAGCGCCACCGTCGAGTACCTCTTCGCCCCCTGAACGCCGCCCGCGCCCCCTCCCCTTTTCGCGCCGCGGAGCCGGAACTGCTATCATGCCCTCTTTGCGAAGAGGCGCTTGAGCCCGCCCTTACGGCCGCAAAGGAATTTCTCCGCCCGCCCGGCGGCTCCCGGCTCCGACGCGATGACGATCAGACAGAAAGCACACATCCAGATCTCCCTCAACGGCGAGGAGACCGAGGTCGCCTTCGCCCCGCACAAGACGCTGCTCGAAGTCCTGCGCGAAGACCTGAACCTGACCGGCACCAAGCACGGCTGCGAGCTGGGCGAGTGCGGCACCTGCGCCGTCCTCGTCGACGGCCGCTCGGTGCTCTCCTGCCTCATGCTCGGCCTCGAAGCGGAGGGCCGGCGCGTCGAGACGGTCGAGGGGATGGCGACCGAGGACGGGCTGCACCCGCTTCAAGTGACGTTCGCCGACACGGGCGCCGCGCAGTGCGGCTACTGCACGCCCGGCTTCCTCCTCGTCGCCAAGGAGCTGCTCGCGCAGAACGCCTCCCCCACGCGCGACGAGATAAAAGAATCGCTGAGCGGCAACCTCTGCCGCTGCACCGGCTACATCAAAATCTACGAGGCGGTCGAGCTGGCCGCCGCCAGGATGAGGGGCGAAGAAGCGGAACTGCCGCGAGAGAGTGTCTATGGCTACGAGTAACGGTCACGGGGGCGACGGCAGGGGGCGCGCGCGCGCCGGCGGCGCGAAGTCTAACGGGGCGGAGACGAGGCCGGAGGACTTCAAGGTCGTCGGAAAGCCCTTCCGCAAGGTGGACGCGCGCTCGAAGTGCGTGGGCGCGACCAAGTTCGCCGACGACATCACGCTCCCGAGGATGCTCTACTGCAAAATCCTCCGCTCGCACGTCCCGCACGCGCTCATCAAGTCCGTCGACTACCGGAAGGCGCTCGCCCTGCCCGGCGTCTATGCCGTCATCACGGGGCGCGACCTGCCCGTCCCCTACGGCATCCTCCCCGTCAGCCAGGACGAGACGGCTCTCTGCGTCGAGAAGGTGCGCTTCATCGGCGACCCCGTGGCGGCCGTCGCCGCCGTGGACGAGGACACCGCCTTCGACGCGATGAACCTCATCGAGGTCGAGTACGAGCCGCTGGGGACGGTCGCCACCATCGACGAGGCCGTCGAGACGAGCGAGCCGCGCATCCACGACTACGGCGACTACAACAACATCCACAAGTCCGTCCACCTCGAGTTCGGCGACCTGGACGAGGGCTTCCGCGAGGCCGACCTCGTCCGCGAGGACACCTTCTTCTACGAGGGCAACACGCACCTCCCGATGGAGCAGCACGCGGCCGTCGCGCACTACGACGCCGACGACAAGCTCACGCTCTGGACTTCGACGCAGACGCCGCACTACGTCCACCGCGCGCTCGCCAAGACGTTGGGCATGCCGGCCGCGCACATCCGCGTCATCGCCACGCCCAACGGCGGCGGCTTCGGCGGGAAGAGCGACCCCTTCAACCACGAGATCGCCGTCTGCGAGCTTTCGCGCCGGACGAAGCGCCCCGTCAAGGTCACGCTCACGCGCGAGGAGGTCTTCTACTGCCACCGCGGGCGCCACCCGGTTCTGATGAAAAGCAGAATCGGCGTGAAGCGCGACGGCTCCATTACCGCGCTCGACTTCCAGTCGTTCCTCGACGGCGGCGCGTACGGCTCCTACGGGGTCGCCTCGACCTTCTACACGGGCGCGCTCCAGACCGTCACCTACGAAGTCCCGCGCTACCGCTTCCGGGGCCTGCGCGCCTTTACGAACAAGCCGCCCTGCGGCCCCAAGCGCGGGCACGGCACGCCGCAGCCGCGCTTCGCGCTCGAAGTCCAGCTCGACCGCGTCGCCGAAGAACTCAACCTCGACCCGGCCGAGATGCGACTCAAGCATCTGGTCAAGCCCGACACCGTCACCGCCAACTACCTGCGCGTCGGCTCGATGGGTCTGGGGGCGTGCATCGAGAAGGTCGTCGCGGGCTCGGACTGGAAGAACAAGTTCCGGCGGCTGCCCGAGGGTCGCGGGCTGGGGCTGGCGTGCAGCTCTTACATCTGCGGCGCGGGCCTCCCCATCTACTGGAACTCGATGCCGCACTCGGGCGTCCAGCTCCGGCTCGACCGGCAGGGCGGCGTCTGCGTCCAGTGCGGCTCGACCGACATCGGCCAGGGCTCCGACTCGGTGCTCGCCTACGT
>JAIVJI010000043.1:0-10267 GCA_020200135.1 Acidobacteriota bacterium
CGTCCACCCCTCGATAACGGTAAGGCGACTCAGGCGCTGCTCACCCTCCTGCAATTTTTTCAGGACCTCCAGTGAAGAGACGGGGGAAGTGAAGCGGTACTCCCCGGCTTTGAGCTTCTGACCCGAATTCGTCAGGCGGATGTAGAGACGGAGCAACCACCCACGTCTGATAACGCCGAGACTTTCTAGCTTTTTGATGATTTGATCGGGGCTGGAGCCGCGTGGAATTTCTATGTATTGGTCGCTCTGGGAATGAGCTATGGGCGTCTGGAGGGCACTTTTTGCACTGAGGAAAAAACCTCCTAAAAGAAGAAGGCAGAGAAGTACGAGTGAAATAATAAGTCGTTTAATTGTCATTAAATACCCGTTCTGATTTACAGCGTTTTCTGAACCGAGTCAGGCTCCGTCTCGTCATTATCCTGACCAGAGAGGAAGTCGCTCAAAATAATCGCGGCCGCTTCGCTGTCAATTCTTTTTGAAATCTCAGCCCCGCCGAGCCCGCGCGCGAGCAAAGATGCTTCGGCGGTCTTGGACGTGAAACGCTCGTCCTGTAGATAGAGGGGGAGTTTGAGGGATAATTCGAGATTGCGCGCGATGCGTCGGGCCTCCGAAGCGGCGTCGCCTTCGCTTCCGTCGAGGCGGAGCGGCAAACCCAACACTATGCTTCGCACGTCAAACTTCCCGCACGTTTCCGTAAGGGAGCCGAGGAGGCGCTTCCAGGGCGTACGCGGGAGGGCCGGGAGAGGCCGGACGCTCAAGCGCGATTCGTCCGAGATGGCCAGGCCGACTCTTTTCGACCCGATGTCGATGGCGAGGACGCGACCCAGCACGGTTTGACCTTCCTGACTCCTTTTTGCTGACGTTTCTGGCGTCCGGGGTGAGGGGGAGTATAACGCAACCCTTGACATTTGTGCCACTTAGATGGCTTGCGCGGGGTGTGTGGCTACTGTATCATCCGACCCGTGGGGTCGTTTGAGGTAGTCCCTTTCGTGGGCTCAGGGGTTTTAAGTTTTTGAGTGACTTCCGAGGTGCTCGATGTCTTTTCGCAGTAAGTTTCTTCTCGTCGTTTTTTCCGCGACGCTTGCGCTTTACGCGCTCGTCGGCGGGTGGATGTCGATCAACGCGCAACAGCAGCAGAATGACCCGGGCGCACAGCTACGCATCTTCGAGAGCGTCCTCAGGCACATACAGGACGACTACGTTGACGAGCCCGACCTCGCCAAGGTCCGCGCCGGAGCTTTGCGCGGCCTCGCTTACGGCCTCGACCCGTATTCGACCTACCTCACGCCCGAGCAGGTCAAGGGCTTCCGGGCCGGTAATGCGGGCAACCAGCCCGGAATCGGCGCGGAGTTGTCGCAGTTCGCCTCATACCTCTATGTTATCGCCCCGGTAAAGGGCGGGCCGGCCGATCTGGCGGGGCTTCAGGCGGGGGACATCATCGAGTACATCGACGGGAAGGCGACGCGCGACATTTCGCTCTACGACGCGCGGCAGCTTCTGAACGGGGCTCCGGGCAGCGAGGCCAAACTTCGCGTCCTGCGCGCGGGCACACGCCCCTTTAACCTGAGCGTGCGTCGCGGTGCCGTGCAGGTGCCGGGCGCGCAGGCGCGCACGGAGGCGGGTCGTATCGGCATCGTCAAGGTTAACAGTCTCGCGGAGGGCGAGGCGGCGGACGTCAAGCAGCGCCTTCAGGAACTACTCAAGCAGGGCGCGCAGAAGATCGTGCTCGACCTGCGGAGCGTGGCCGGCGGCTCGCTCGAAGAGGGCGTAAAGGTCGCCAACCTCTTCATACGCGAGGGCGCGCTGGCGCAGACTGTCGGCCGTGGTAACAAGCCGCTGAAGAGCTACGCGGCCGACCCGAAGGGCGCGATTTTCGACGGCCCCACCACCGTCCTCATCGACAGGGGTTCGGCCGCCGCGGCCGAGATAGTGGCGTCGGCTTTCCTCGAGCACAAACGGGGCGAAGTGGTCGGCGTCAAGAGCTTCGGCGCGGGCGCGGAGCAGCAGCTCTTCACGCTGCGCGGCGGCGACGGGCTGTTGCTGACGACGGTCAAGTGGGCGTCCTCGGCCGGGAAGCCATTCCTCGGCGAGGGCGTGAAGCCTTCGGTCGAGGTCAAGGCTCCTGAGCTGGCCGAAGCCATCGACCCGGAGGACCTGACGGGGAACGACGACGACCCTATCGCGCAGCCCAACGCGCCGGCCGAACGCAGGGACGTCGCGCCCGAGGCCGCTTCGCCCAAGCAGCAGCCCGAGGACGTGCAGCTCAAGAAGGCGCTCGAACTGCTGCGGGAGAAGGACAACAAGCAGACGCAGAGCCAGCAGCGCCCCACGTAGGTAGGGAAGTGGTCGGTAAAAAAAATCGAAGGCCCGCGAGACTTGAGTCTCGCGGGCCTTCTCGTTTTGCGGGTCGTCCGGACTCGCAGTTCTTTAGAGCGGGATGTTCCCGTGCTTCTTCGGCGGATTCGTGTCGCGTTTATTCTCGAGGAGTGTGAGCGCGCTGATGAGCTTTTTCCTGGTCAGGGCGGGCTCGATGATCTCGTCGATAAAACCTCGCTCGGCGGCGACGTAAGGGTTGGCGAACTTCTCCTCGAATTCCTTGACGCGCGCGTCGCGTGCGGCCTCCTGGTCGGCCGCCTCGCCTATCTCCCGCCGGTAGAGGACGCCCACCGCGCCCTCTGCGCCCATCACGGCGATCTCGGCGGTCGGCCACGCGAAGTTGACGTCCGTGCGGATGTGCTTCGAGGCCATGACGCAGTAGGCGCCGCCGTAAGCCTTGCGCGTGATGACCGTGATCTTGGGGACCGTGGCCTCCGCGAAGGCGTAGAGGAGTTTGGCGCCGTGTCTGATGATGCCGCCGTGCTCCTGGCGGACGCCGGGCAGAAAGCCGGGCACGTCCTCGAAGACGACGAGCGGGATGTTGAAGCAGTCGCAGAAGCGAACGAAGCGCGCGCCCTTGACCGAGGCGTCGATGTCGAGCACGCCGGCGAGGTAAGCGGGCTGGTTGGCGACGACGCCGACGCTCCTGCCACCCAGACGTGCGAAGCCGACGACGATGTTCGGGGCGTAGTGCTCCTGGACTTCAAAAAAGTAGCCCTCGTCGACGACCGCGTGGACCGCGTCGCGGATGTCGTAGGGCTGGTTCGAGGCTTCGGGGACGAGGGTGTTGAGCGACTCGACCCGGCGGTCGGAAGGGTCGGAGGTCTCGACGCGGGGCGCGTCCTCCATGTTGTTCGAGGGGATGAAGGAGAGCAGCTCGCGGACGAGCAGGAGCGCGTGCTCGTCGGAGTCCGCGGCGAAGTGCGCCACGCCCGAGACGCTGTTGTGTGTGTCGGCGCCGCCCAACTCCTCCTTGGACACGTCCTCGTGCGTGACGGTGCGGATCACGTCGGGGCCCGTGATGAACATGTAGGAGGTGTTCTTCACCATCACGTTGAAGTCGGTGATGGCGGGGCTGTAGACCGCGCCGCCGGCGCAAGGCCCCATGATGCAGCTGATCTGCGGCACGACGCCCGAGGCGAGCGTGTTACGCAGGAAGATGTCGGCGTACCCGCCGAGGGAGACGACCCCCTCCTGTATGCGCGCGCCGCCGGAGTCGTTCAGGCCGACGACGGGGGCGCCGACGCGCATGGCCGTGTCCATGACCTTACAAATCTTCTCGGCGTGGGTCTCGGAGAGCGAGCCGCCGAAGACCGTGAAGTCCTGCGCGAAGACGAAGACGCGTCGGCCGTCGACGAGGCCGTGGCCGGTGACGACTCCGTCGCCCGGGTAGAGCTGTCGTTCGAGGCCGAAGTCGCGCGAGCGGTGGACGACGAGCTGGTCGAACTCCTCGAAAGTGCCGTCGTCGAGAAAGAACTCGACGCGCTCGCGCGCGGTCCACTTGCCCGCCTCGTGCTGGCGCTCGACGCGCGCGCGGCCGCCGCCCTCCTCGGCGAGCTTTTTTCTCCGGAGGAGCCGGTCGAGCTTCGACCCGTGTGTTTCTTCGGCTGGTTCGGGCTTCATAGTCTGTGACGTACGGCGGGGAATTATGAACGATGAGGGCGTTTTTGTACACGAGGGCGGCGGGGTCGCACGCCTGACAAAACACTTCAGAGGTATGGGTTAAAGAGTCGGCGCGCCGACACCTCAGTCTTTACGCGAGCGACCCGGCATCAGGTTTTACATTACCTGAAGGCCGTCAGTTGATGTCGAACGGGAACTGACGCGAGTCAATCAGGAGCAGAAGCTCGTCGAGCGCGCGCCTCACGTTTTCCCTGTAAGAAGGAGGGTAAGCGTAAAGTTCCGCGTGAAGTTCGAACTCGTCCTCGTCGAGCACCGTGCGCGAAAAGTCCGGCTCGACCAGAACGTCGACGTCGAGGTCGACGAAAGAGAGTACGCCGGCGTCGAGCCGCGCGGGCGTGTTGATGTTGCAGTAGAACCTGAGCAGGAGCCCGTCGGGCGTCTGGAAGCGGAAGACGCTGTACCAGCGGTCGGTCCAGAAGTATTCGGTGCTGTGTGTGCCGGCCTCGATGGTGCCGACGAGCGGGTGTCGCACCTCCTCGGAGAAGAAGGCGTCCAGAACCAGGAGCGGCCCTTCGCGGCGCTCGACGCGCGCGGGCCAGCGCCGGTGGACGCGGCCGTCGTGTTTGCATGAGTGAACGAAAATTTCCGACAAGACCCGCGCCCGCCCTCACGCCGTAAGCCGTTTCTTAACTCCGGGGATGAGGATTCAGGCCGCGACCCCGCGGACGGGATTGCGTAGGACGCCGACGCCCTCGACCTCGACCTCGACCGTGTCGCCGTCGCGGAGCGGCCCGACCCCGGCGGGCGTGCCCGTCGCGATGAGGTCGCCGGGTTCGAGCGTCATGGCGTGCGAGATGTAGCGCAGGAGGTATGGGACGGGGAAGGCCAACGCGCTCGTGCGCCCGCTCTGCCGCACCTCGCCGTTGACGCGGGTCTCGACCGAGAGGTCAGAAGGGTCGAGACCCGTGACGACGAAAGGCCCGACGGGGCAGAAGGTGTCGAAGGACTTGCCGCGCGTGAATTGTACGTCCTTGCGCTGGAGGTCGCGCGCGGTCACGTCGTTGAGACAGGTGTAGCCGAGGACGTACGAGAGCGGGTCTACGTCGGCGGGGAGCCGGCGGCAGCGCCGCCCGATGACGAGACACAGTTCTCCCTCGTGCTCGACCCTCTCTGAAATTTCGGGGAGTTCGATCGCTTCGCCGTCGCCGACGATTGCCGAGGGCGCCTTAAGGAAGAGGAGCGGCTCGGTCGGCATCGGGTTGCCGAGCTCTGCGGCGTGCTCGCGGTAGTTGCGGCCGACGCAGACGACCTTCGAAGGGGTCACGGGCGGGAGCATTTGGGCGTCCGCGAGTCGAATAGACGGCTCGACTCTTTCCAGAGAGAGGTCGCCGGCTGAGAGGTCGCCCGGGAGCGTAAAGACCTCCTCGCCCACGACCATGCCGTAACTGGGGCGCTGCGTTTCCGGGTCTGTAAAGCGGCAAATCTTCATAAAGTGAGTGTCGCCTTTCACAAGACTTCGGCTACGGGGCGGTCTCCGTCTGGACCTCTGACGGCCGTGAGGTGTTACCGGCGGTGTCGACGGCCACGACGTAATAGAAGTATTTCTGTCCGGAAGTGACGGCCTCGTCCTGAAACGTCGTGCGTTGGAGCAGCTCGCGGTTGAGTCTCGTCCAACTCTCTTTCGGCAGGTCGGGGTTGTCGGAGCGGAAGAGGTTGTAGCCGGCCACGTCGCGCTCCTGGTTGGCGGCGAAGAAGACTGAGATGCGCAGCGGTGAAGGGGAGGCCGCGGCCGTCAGACCCGTGGGTGCCGCGGGGGGGAAGACGTCCAAGGGTTTGACCGAGACCGCGTTCGAGTTGAGGCTTTCGACCGGCTCGCCGCCCGTGCCGAGCGAGACGGCGCGGACGACGTAGACGTACTCCTCGCCGAACTTGAAAGACTGGTCGGCGAAGCTCGTCGCGTTGACCGGTCTGGTGTTGAGCGGCGTCTGCGCCGGCTCGTTCTGCGAGCCGGCGGAACGGTAGACGTTGTAGCCGAGTAGGTTCGCGGGGCGCGTGCCGTCGACGTTCGCCTCGGGGGCGGCCCAGCGGAGGGTGACGGCGTCCTCTTTAATTTCGGGAGTCTGCGCGACGACGGGGGGGAGGCTGACGCTGGCGGCCGGCTCGATGAGCAGGAAGTTCGAGAAGGTTGCGCGCTGTCCCGCGGCGTTCACGTAGCGGAGGGCGTAGCGCAGGCGCACGGGCTCGCTCAGGGAAAGCTCGTCCGTGTATTCGAGCGTGTCGGCGGCGCGCGCGATCTGCGCTTCGTCGACCGAGCCGATGAGCGTGGCGCGGGCGGAGAACTCCTCCTCGGTCAGCGGCAGGGGACCCTCCACGGCCTCGGCGAGGCGGTACACGTCCACGCGGCGTATGCTCTGGACGCTCTCGTCGGACGCGTTGCGGCGCGGTGCGGGCCAGCTCAGGATGACCTGGTTGCCGCGCTGGACGCCCGACAGAAGCTCCGTGCGCTGCGGGACCCTCTCGACGGGCGGGAGCGGCGGGTGACGCTTCCCGCACGCGCTGACCGTCAGGACGCAGGGCGCAAGGCACAGCGCAAAAATCAGAAGTGAAGAGAGGCTCTTCGCGCGGGGCGCGTTCACACTTTCGCCTTCGGGGCTGTGCCTTGTGGCTTGGGCCTTCACTTGAGCCTTCATCAGAGGACGTAGCGGCTGAGGTCCTGGTCTTTGACGATGTCGGAGATGGCGCGGTCGACGTACACGGCGTCGATGAGCTGGCGCTTCGGTTCGAGGTCGGGGCCCTCGAAGCTGATCTCGTCGAGGACCTTCTCCATGATGGTGTGCAGTCGGCGCGCGCCGATGTTCTCGGTCTGCTCGTTGACGCGGACGGCGAAGCGCGCGACGGCGTCGACGGCGTCTTCGGTGAAATCCAGCTCGATCCCCTCGGTCTCGAGGAGCGCCTTGTACTGCTTGACGAGCGAGTTCTTGGGCTCGGTCAGGATGCGCTTGAAGTCGTCGAGCGTGAGCGAGTCGAGCTCGACGCGGATGGGGAAGCGCCCCTGAAGCTCTGGGATGAGGTCGGAGGGTTTGGAGACGTGGAAGGCGCCGGCCGCGATGAAGAGGACGTGGTCGGTGCGCACCATCCCGTAGCGCGTGTTGACGGTCGTGCCCTCGACGATGGGCAGGAGGTCGCGCTGGACGCCCTCGCGCGAGACGTCGGGGCCGTGGCCGGACTCGCGGCCGGCGATCTTGTCGAGCTCGTCGAGGAAGATGATGGCGGAGGACTCGACGCGCTCGAGCGCGGCGCGCGAGACAGCGTCCATGTCGACGAGCCGCTCCTCCTCCTCCTGGATGAGGTACTCCATGGCCTCGTCCACGCGCATGCGCTGGCGCTTGGTGCGCCCCTGGAAGAGGTTGCCGAGCATGTCCTTCATGTTGATGCCCATCTCCTCGACGCCCTGGGGCCCCGCGACCTCTATGGTCGGGAAGCTCTTCTCGCGGACCTCCATCTCGACGAGCCGGCTGTCGAGCTTGCCGTCGCGCAGTTGCGCGCGCAGCTTCTCGCGCGTCTTCTGGAACTGTTCGTCGCGGTCGGAGCCGGGGGGGGCGGGCGAGGCGTCAGTCGGGTCGGAGCCGGAGTCGAACTCGTAGAAGCCCGCGGAGGCGCGCGGCGGGAGGAGCAGGTCGAGGACGCGTTCCTCGGCGTTATTCTCGGCCTTTTCGGCGACCTCTTCGAGCTTCTCCTCGCGCACCATGTCCACGGCGATCTCGCAGAGGTCGCGGATCATGCTCTCGACGTCGCGGCCGACGTAGCCGACCTCCGTAAACTTCGACGCCTCGACCTTGAGGAAGGGCGAGTTGGACATGCGCGCGAGGCGGCGCGCGATCTCGGTCTTGCCGACGCCGGTCGAGCCGATCATGATGATGTTTTTGGGCATCACGTCGGCCGCCATCTCGGGCGGGAGCTTCTGACGGCGGACGCGGTTGCGGAGCGCGATGGCGACCGCGCGCTTGGCCGCGTGCTGTCCGACGACGTGCTTGTCGAGCTGCGCGACGATCTGCCGCGGGGTCATCTCGTCGAGCCGCGAATCCTCTTCGACCTCACCTGAAAGATAAATCACCATGTGCGAACGCGACCGCTTTCAAAGCCGGCGCGGGGACACGCGCCGCGCGGCGCGATCCGACCCCCCGCCTCAAATCTCCTCGACGACGATGTTCTGGTTGGTGTAGATGCAAATTTCGCCGGCGATGCGCAGCGCGCGCTCGGCGATCTCACGCGCGCTCAGCTCCGTGTGCTCGGACAGCGCGCGCGCGGCCGCCAGCGCGTATGGGCCGCCCGAGCCGATGGCGAGCACGCCCCCGTCGTCGGGCGCGATGACGTCGCCGTTGCCGGAGAGGAGGAAAGAGCTCTTCTCGTCCGCGACGATGAGGAGCGCCTCCAGGTGGCGCAGAACCTTGTCTGTGCGCCACTCCTTGCTCAGCTCGATGGCGGCGCGCTCGAGGTTCCCGTGATACTGTTCGAGCTTGCCCTCGAAACGCGCGAGCAGAGAGAAGGCGTCGGCGGTAGCCCCGGCGAAGCCACAGAGGATCTTCTCGTTGTAGAGCCGGCGCACCTTTCGCGCGCCGCTCTTCATGACGGTGTCGCCGTGAGTCACCTGGCCGTCGCCCGCCAGGGCGACGCGGCCGCCGCGCCGCACGAGCAGGATGGTGGTGCTGCGAAACTCTTTTTCGGGGCGGTTCATACGTAAGCATTGCACTATAGAAACTGGCGAGAAGGGAAGTCAAGCGAGCCCCTGCCGCGGCCGCGCGGGGCAAATTTTCGAGCGCGCCGCACGCGCCGACGGACAGCCGTTGAGTTTTGGGTTATGATTGGCGCGCGGGAGCGTGTGCCTGGGATATGTCGAGCGGGAGACCTTTAATCGGCATCACGATGCGCCACGAGCTGGAGACCGAAAGGTTCTACCTGGCGCGTTTCTACGGCGAGGCTGTGGCGGCCGCCGGCGGCCTCCCCTTACACCTGCCTTTGATTCCGGACGCCGAAGTCGTCGGCGCAATCGTCTCACGTCTGGACGGGGTACTTCTGCCGGGCAGCGCGTCGGACGTGGACCCACTGCTGTACGGGCAGGAGCCGCACCCGAAGCTCGGCCCGGTTCACCCTCTGAAGGACCGGACGGATATGCTCGTCCTGAAGGAACTGGAGTCGCGTCGGCTGCCCCTGCTGGCGATCTGTTTTGGGATGCAGGTCTGGAACGTTTTTCGGGGTGGGAGCCTGATTCAAGACGTTGGTGCGTCAGTCCCACATGCGCTCAAACACGAACAGGGTGCGCCGCGTGAAAGGCGGTCTCACGGGCTCTCGCTCAATCCCGAGAGTCTTCTCGGAAGCCTCGCGTGCGAAGTGTCTACTGTAGTCAACAGCCACCACCACCAGGCTCTCGAAAAGATCGGCGAAGGGTTACAGGCCTCCGCCTGGAGTTCCGACGGCCTGGTCGAAGCCGTCGAGGATACGCGGGAGGGGCGCTGGGCGCTGGGCGTGCAGTGGCACCCAGAGCTTGGTTGGGAGAATGACCCCCTCTCAGAAGCAATCTTCAATTCATTTATCAAGGCGGCCAGCGTCCGGGCGTCCGATAACGCCTAGAGTGATGCTGTATTTTTTAGGTATGTCAAATCACAGCAGAACCTGGAGGTTCAATGTCTTTGAAGTCGAGGCGAAGAGTCGTCCTGGGTTTGGAGAAACTTTGCGAGTCACGGAGTAAGTTAATAAAGGGTTCGCGTGTGGGGCTTGTGTGCAACCAGGCCTCTGTGGATCACGGTCTGAACCACTCTGCGGACGTGCTCAGGGGTGCTCAAGGCGTAAATTTGACGGCGCTCTTCGGACCGCAGCACGGAATCAGGGGCGACCTGCAGGACAACATGATCGAGACGCCCCACACAATTGATGCAGAGACTGGTCTGCCCGTCTATTCACTCTACAGCGAGACGCGCGAGCCTACGGAGGAGATGCTGCGGGACGTGGACGTGCTGGTCTGTGACCTACAGGATATCGGATGTAGGATATACACCTTTATCTACACCATTGCGAACTGCATGCGTGTGGCGCGCCGTTTAGGGAAGCGCGTGGTCGTTTGTGATCGTCCCAATCCTATCGGCGGAGTGGCGGTCGAAGGCAACGTCCTCGAGAACGGTTTTGAGTCGTTCGTCGGGCAATACCCACTGCCGACGAGGCATGGGATGACCGCCGGGGAGTTGGCTCGAATGTTTAACGAGCACTGGGGAAT
>JAIVJI010000043.1:10405-14264 GCA_020200135.1 Acidobacteriota bacterium
GTGCTGGACAGGGAAGTGTTCAAACCGGTTCTGACGGGCTTAGCGATCATCAAGGCGTGTTTTGACAATTACGGAGACGACTTCGGCTGGAAAGAGCCGCCGTACGAATACGTCTTTGATAAAAATCCCTTCGACGTGATTTCCGGGACAGACCGCCTGCGGAAGGAGTTTGAGAACGGGACTTCACTTCAAGAGATAGAAGAGTCCTGGCGCCGAGGATTGGAAGCCTTCCTTGTGGAGCGGGAGAGGTTCATGCTTTACAGTTGATTGAAAGATATTTGTAAAGTAATCGAGGATAATATCTTGATAGTTAAAGAGAATCGACATGACAATTAACGCCCGACTGTTAAACCAAGGTCTCAAATATGTCGTCTCGCCGACAGTTAATGGAAAACTTCAGACAGTAATCTTCAGCATCATTCGCGTCCGATAAGGACTAGACCTTCCTGGACGCACAGATTTTCCCTTTGTATATTTTGAGGTGGAAAGGAGTTTGAGTAATCAATGAACCCTTGGGTAATTGGCTTTATTGCATGGCTCGTCCCAGGACTCGGGCACATCTTGCAGGGACGAAACATCAGGGGCGCCCTCGGCGGATTCACGATCCTGCTCATGTTCGTTCTCGGGATAATGATCGGGGGTCACATCTACGGACTGAGGGAGACGAATGAGGGGCTTCTTTCGAGCCTTTTCGGACTTTGTGATCTCGGCTCCGGAATTCTTTACTTCTTCTCAAGGTTTGCGGGGCTGGCGGTAAATGAACGACCCGAACAGGCCACGGCCGAATACGGGAGCGTCTTTCTAATGGTCGCCGGTCTGCTCAACCTGATTTTGGCCCTCGACGCCTTCGACATCAGGGCGGGGAGGAAGTCTTGATACACTTCTCACTGATGGTTCTGTTCGCGCTGCTCGTCGCGTTGATCTTCGGGGTGGTCGGGCGCGAGGGCGAACAAGGGCGCCTGCGCTACGGCCTCAAGATTTTCCTTGAATTCGTCGGCGTCGGTTTCGTGCTGGCCTGGCTCCTATACTTTGTGCCCTGGTAAAACACCCGCCTGGTCGTGTCGAACATGGGAATTGTCGAGACGCAGGCCATCGTCCTGCAAACCTATAAGCTGGCCGACGCGGACAAAATCGTCCTGTGCATGACGGAAAGGGCGGGGCTGGTCCGTGGGGTCGCGAGAGGTGCGCGTCGCCTTAAAAGTAAGTTCGGCGCCAGCCTCGAGCCATTCACACTCATCCAGTTAACCTTTTTCGAGAAGGAGACGCGCGAGCTTGTCACGATCAGGGGGGCCGAGATCATCAAGTCTTACTTCGACGCCATCGGGAACGCACAGGCCTTCGGGGGGCTGGTCTATCTTCTGGAACTGGTGAAGGAGTTCGCACTCCCGAACCAGGCGGATGAGAAACTCTTTAAAATGCTGCGCGCCTGCGTTGACTTCCTGGCCCGGAACCCTCTGGAGGTCAACGCCGTCTCCGCCTATTCGGAATTATGGACGCTGAAGCTCGCGGGCTTTCTGCCCGACCTTAAGTCCTGCGGCGTCTGCGGGATACGGCTCGACGATTCATACCAAGGGCGAAGATTTATCTCACACGAAGGCGTGCTCTGGTGCGACACATGCACAAAAGCAGGGTCACAGCCCCTCGGGGGCGAGGCATATCTGCTCCTTTCATCGACACGCCGGACGGGTCCGAAAGAATGGGCCGAGCAATTCTCTGAAGCCGGAGTGGAGAGTCGCCTCGTCGTCTCCGAGACGGCGCGCAGGCTCGTCAGAAGGGCCTTGGAGAGGGAACCGCGCTCCGTGCGGGCTTCCGCCACACAGAGATAAAGCCGGATTAGACGCTGGACGGCCATTGTTCCGGATGAAGAAACCCTGGCAAGCTTTTGACGCGTATCTCATCAAAACGGCGCTGCCCTACGTGCTGCTGTCGCTCACAATCCTCTCGGCGATACTCTTAATTCAACAGACGGCTAAATTCGCGGAGGTGCTCGGCTCCACGGAGACACCCATCTACCTGGCCGTACAGGTGGCGGCAAATCTTCTTCCGAGCATACTCATCTTCACGCTCCCGACCTCCATCCTCGTCGGGACGGCGACCGGCTTCGGGCAGCTCGGACATGACAGCGAGCTGATCGCGATGCGCGCGGCGGGCGTAGGCACGTACAGAATCATCGCCCCCCTGATGTTTCTGGGCACGCTCCTGAGCGCATTGACCTTCTACGTGGCCTTCGACGTCGCCCCCGGCTCTGCGCAGAATCTGAGGGACATAGCCTTACAGGCAGCGCTCTACAGACTGGAGTCCCCGGTCGAGCCACGCAGTTTCTACACGGGGATTCCCGGGAAAGTCGTCTACGTACGGGAGGGCGATCAGGAGAAGGGTTTGTGGGGGAAGATTTTCATACACTGGGAGGAGGAGGGGGGCCAGGTCAGACTCGCCACGGCGAGGAGCGGGCGACTTGATTTTTCGGGCGAGCAGGCCGAGTTGGTTCTCGCCGACGCGGTTCTGACGACGCTGCCGGCGGGAGGCGTCGAGGCGATCGCGAAAGGCGCGCACGTCACTATCGAGCGCTCCGCCGGCATGCGGCTGAAGGACGAAAGGCTCAACCTGGGGCGGAGCGCACTGACCAGGCGCATGCGCGAGCGCGAGCCGGAACTTGATGAGTTGGGCTGGTCGGGACTTGTACGAAAATCCGGGGATTCCGGGAACCCAAAGGCGAGCAGGGAAGCCTCGATAGCTCTACACAGGAGGCTCACACTTTCGCTCTCTCCCTTAATCTTCGCCTTTTTCGGCGCCGGGCTAGGGTTAAAAGTCGTACGCGGGGGGCGCTCGAAAGGGGTTCTGCTCTCGCTCCTCTCAATGCTGCTTTATTACCTCATCTCGATCGCCGGCGAACAGCTTGGGCGCGCGGGCTCCGTACCGCCCGTCCTCGGCGCCTGGCTGGCCTTCGGAATCGCGGTTTTCGCGGGGGCGCTGCTCATGCTCTCCAGGGGAAGGAATTTTAGTTTTTCCCTGCGGAGTGCCTCGCCAAAGCCGATACGTGTGTCCGGGGGCAGGGGAGAGTCTTTCGAACCGGTCCGCGCCTCCCTTCTCGGACTACTGGATAAGAGCATTTTCAAGTCTCTGGCGGTAAATTTCCTGCTGGTCGTCTCGGCCCTGGTCACAATCTTCCTGGTCTTCACGCTCTTCGAGTTGTTGCGTTTCATAGCGGCGAATCGGACGGGAACTTACGTGGTCGTAAGGTACATGCTGTTCCTTCTACCTTTCGCTTTTCACGCGGTGACTCCGGTCGGCGCGCTCCTGTCCTCACTGATAACCTTCGCATTGATGTTGAGGAGAAACGAGGCCGTGGCCTGGTGGTCGAGCGGGCAGAGCGTTTTCAGGTTTATCCTGCCCTGCCTCTTTTTCTCAGTCCTGCTCGGAGCAGGCGTCTGGCTTGTGCAGGACGAGGTCATGCCGGAGGCCAATCGGAGACAGAACGCGCTGCGGGGGGTTATCAGGAGTGGGGGCGCACAGACGGAGGCGCAGAGGGGGCGCCGTTGGGTCTCGAGCGCAGACTCGAGACACGTCTACGCTTACAACTCCAACGGGCCGAGCGGGCAGTTCGGTGACCTTTTCGTCTTTAATTTTGACCGGGAAGCGCTGCACGTCGAGAGCATATTTCTCGCGCCCGAGGGTTTGATGACCACGGGTTCCAAGCTGGAGTTGTCACAGGCCGAACGGATTGATTTCACCGGCGGGAGGGTCGCATACAGCCACGAGTCCAAAGTACTCCTGGACTCCGAGGACTTTCAGGCATTCAACTCCGGACTTAACCGACCGATGGAGTTTGATTTCAAAGGCTTAAGCGCTTACATAAAAG
>JAIVJI010000044.1 GCA_020200135.1 Acidobacteriota bacterium
GCGTCACGCCGGGCAGCGTCTTCAGCCCGTCGGCCACGGCCTTGCGCCCGAGGTCGACCTGCGTCTCGCCCTGCTCGGAGACCGTCTGGCTCGTCTCCATCTGCGGCAGGCGGATGAGCACCTCGCCGGGCTTGTCGGTCACCGGCTGGATGATGACCTCAGAGACGCCGGCGGCCAGCAGCGCGTCGCGGATGGACTCGGCCGACGGGCGCTCCTTGAAGTCGGCGGTGACCACGGTGCCGCCCTTGAAGTCGATGCCGAGGTTGAACGGCTCGGTGCCGCCGGGCGTGAGGTACCGCGCGAGCGCCGAGCCGAGCCCCGCGAGCATGATGACCACCGAGATGAGGATGAAGACCTTGCGCTTCCCCATCCAATCGACGTTAACGTTGTTCAGTATCTGAAACATAACTTTTAAATGCTGAGCGTCTCGGCGCGCCCCTGCTTGCGCGACAGTTCCCACAAGAAGATGGTGCGCGAGACGTAGACCGCGGTGAACAGGTTGGCGAGCAGGCCGAGCACGAGGGTGACGGCGAAGCCGCGGATCGGCCCCGTCCCGAAGACGAAGAGGAAGAGCGACGAGACGATGGTCGTGACGTGCGTGTCGATGATCGTCACGAAGGCGCGGTCGAAGCCGGCGTCGATGGCCGAGGCCACGGTCTTGCCCGTCGCCAGCTCCTCGCGGATGCGCTCGAAGATGAGCACGTTCGAGTCCACGGCCATGCCGATGCCGAGGATGATGCCGGCGATGCCGGGCAGCGTCAGCGCCGCGTCGAAGAGGATGAGCGCCGCCAGGGTCAGGAGCGTGTTGAGCAGCAGCGCGATGACCGCGTTGAGGCCCGACCAGCGGTAGTAGACGAGCATCGTCAGCACGACGAGCGCGAGCCCGACGAGCGAGGCGGTCACGCCGGAGCGGATCGAGTCGGCGCCGAGGCTCGGCCCCACCGTGCGCTCTTCGAGGTAGACGATCCGCGCCGGGAGCGCGCCCGAGCGCAGCGTGAGCGCGAGGTCGTTGGCCGAGTCCCTCGTGAAGTTGCCCGAAATCTGCCCCGAGTCGGTGATCTGCGACTTGATGTAGGGGGCCGACTGGACGCGGTCGTTCAGGACGACGGCCATGTAGGCGCCGACGTTGGCGGCCGTCCACGCGCCGAACTTCTGCGCGCCCGAGGGCTTGAGGGTGAAGTTGATCTGGTAGGCGTCGTCGGGGCCGCCGGCCGGGTTGTTCGAGGAGGCGTCGGCGCTGCGCAGCTCGCTGCCGTCTACGACCGCAGGGGTCTCGACGACGACCCAGGCCGTCGGCTCGCCGGTCTTCGGCGGCGCGGTGGTGCCGGCCGCCGTCGGCTCGTCGCGCTCGTCGTAGGCGAGGACGCGGCGGTTCGACGGCACGGTGCCGCCGAGCGACTGGCGCGCGGCCTCCTCGGTCGGGTAGGTCTGAATCGGCGAGGGGTTGCCCGGGCCGACGACCTTCATCAGCTCCAGCCGCGACTCGCTCTTGAGCAGCTGCTTGATGCGCTCCGGGTCGTCGATGCCCGGCATCTGGAGGAGTATCTGGTGCGCGCTGGTGGGCCCGTGCGTCTGGAGCGTCGGCTCGGCGACGCCGAGGGCGTTGATGCGCGTGTCGATGATCTTGAGCGCGTCCTCGGTGGCGCGGGTGCCGAGCGACGTCTTGGCGGCGTCGCTCATCTCCCACGTCAACGTGTTGCCGCTGACCGCGGCCGACCAGATGCTCGGGTCGAAGCCGGTGGCGCGGTTCGGCAGGTTGTCGCGAATCTCCGAGACCTTCGACGGGTCGTTGGCGACGAGCACGACGCGGTAGCCGCCCCCGTCGGCCTCGGGGCGGACTTCCTTCACGTCGTAGCCCTGCTCGCGCGCGGCGTCCTGGACGCCCCGGGACGTCTCCTCGGTCAGGCGCTTGAGGTAGTCCTGCACCTGCACCTGCATGACGAGCTGGGAGCCGCCGCGCAGGTCGAGCCCGAGGCGGATGTTCTCGCGCAGCGTCTTGTTGATGCCGGCGGGCGTGAAGTCGGCGAGCGCCGGGCGGTGGCGCGGCCCGATGACGACCCACAGCCCCAGGAGCGTCACGACGGCGATGATGATGACGCGGTGTAGAAGATTCTTTTTCATGACTTCAGCTTTCAGCTTTCAGCTTTCAGCTTTCAGCGGCGGCCCCCGGCGGGTCACTCGGCTGAAGACTGGGAACTGAACACTGTTTACTTCTGGGCTTCCTCTTCCCCCTGCATCCCGGCGACGGCCGAGCGCGAGATTTCGAGGATCGACTTGTCGGCGCTCATGACGAGCAGCGACTTCTCCTTGACCTGCTTGACGGTGGCGTAGATGCCGCCGGTCGTGATGACCTTGTCGCCCGCCTTGAGCAGCGCGATCATGTCGCGCAGCGCCTGCTGGCGCTTCTGCTGCGGGCGGATGATCAGGAAGTAGAAGACGCCGAAGATGAGCGCCATCATCACGAGCGGGCTGGCGAGCACGGAGGCCCCGCCCTGGAGCAGTAAGAGAGCGTGTGTGTTCATCTGTGACTCTGGTTTCCGACCCGGCCGGCGGCGCCTGCGGCGCGCGCCGCCCCACCAATTTAAAGACGACCGGCGTGCGCGACCCCGCGCGCGCAGCTCGCTTGTGCGCTGAACTCCACAGCCGTGTTCATGAATGATTTGGGCCGGGGGCGGGGGCGCGCCGCGGGGCGTGCTTCACTCGACGCCGGAGTCGATTCCCTCAAGAAACTCCCGCCGAAATCGGGTGAATTCGCCAGACCGGATAGCTTGCCTGACGCGCCGCATGGTGTCAAGGAAGAACGCAAGGTTGTGGTGCGAGAGCAGCGCGGCCGCGAGCATCTCGCCCGTCATATAAAGATGACGCACGTAAGCGCGCGAATGTCTGCGGCAGACCGAGCAGCCGCACCGCTCGTCTAAAGGCCGCGTGTCGGCCGTCCAGCGTGCGTTCTTGATGTTGAGCCGGCCGCGCGAGGTGAACGCCTGGCCGTTGCGCCCGTTGCGCGTGGGGATGACGCAGTCGAACATGTCTATGCCGCGCGCCACCGACTCGACCAGGTCCTCGGGCGTCCCGACGCCCATCAGGTAGCGCGGCCTTGCGGGCGGCATCAGCGGCGCGACGTGCTCCACCACGTCGTACATGACCGACTTCTCCTCGCCGACGCTCAAGCCCCCGATGGCGTAGCCGTCGAAGCCGACCTCGACCGTGCGCTCAAGGCTCTCCCCCCTTAAGTCCAGGTGCGTCGCGCCCTGCACGATGCCGAAGACGGCCTGGCGCGCGCCCGACCCTTCCCTGCCCGCGTCCGCGCCTTCGCGCTGCAGCTCGTCGAACCTCGCGCGCGAGCGACGCGCCCAGCGCGCGGTCAGCTCAAGCGAGGCGCGCGCCGCCTCGTGCGAAGCCTGGCCCGGCAGGCACTCGTCGAAGGCCATCACGACGTCGGAGCCGAGCGCCGCCTGCACCTCCATCGAGACCTCGGGCGAGAGGAAGCACTGCCGGCCGTCGGTGTGCGCGCGGAACTCGACGCCCTCTTCGGAGAGGCGGCGCATGTGGCTCAGGCTGAAGACCTGGAAGCCGCCCGAGTCGGTCAGGAGCGCGCGCCCCCACCCGATGAAGCGGTGCAGCCCGCCGCAGGCGCGCACCACGTCCGCGCCCGGGCGCAGCCAGAGGTGGTAGGTGTTCCCGAGGATGAGGCGCGCGTCGAGGTCCTCGGCCTCCAGCTCCTCGAACCGCACGCCCTTGACCGACCCGAGCGTCCCGACCGGCATGAAGACCGGCGTCTCGACCACGCCCCGCCGCGTGCGCATTAAGCCCGCGCGCGCCTCGCCCTCACGCGCGACGACCTCCCACCCGAGTGCCTCCTCAGCCACGCGGCGGCGCGCCCCCTCGACGAATGTTGAAAAGTCTCATGCGTGAATTCTATAGCGCCCCGCGCCCGGACGCGACCGGCCGAGGCGCGTCAGGGGCTGACCGGCGCGGGGCGGAACTATTCGCTCAACTCAAGGACGAACTTCTCCCACTTCCTCTGGAAGGCGTCCATGTCCGGCTCGGCGAGGACTCTCTTTAAAGTCTCGAAGCCGGCGGGGTCGGCGGCGCTGTTCCCGTGGAACTCTTTGTAGAAGCGCGTGAGCAGGCCGCGCTCCTGGAGGTAGTAGCAGAGGTAGCGCGCCTGCGCGTAGTTGGTCCCCGCCGCGTCGTCGTAGAAGGCGCGGCCGTCGAGCGCGAGCAGTTCGCGGAACGGCTTGAGCTGTCGCCGGCGGACGGCGCGCTGGAGGCCGGGCAGGCGCCAGTTGGTGTAGCCGACGATGTGCCCGTCCCGCTCGCCGCTCTGCTCGTAGAGCGAGCCCAGCCCCTCGTTGAGCCACGGCGGGCAGTCGGGAAAGTTGGCCTCGACGAAGGGGTGGACTATCTCGTGGACGAGGGTGCCGCCGCCGGTCTCGATGTTCATGACGAGCGCCTTGTGCGCCGGCGAGTAGTAGCCGTAGGGCGTCGAGGGCTCGCGGCCGAAGAGCCTGCGCGCGTGCGTGCGGTAGGAGGCAGAGTCCTTGAAGAGCCAGACGTCGAGGATGTCGGCCGGGTCTTTCTCGAAGAAGTCGCGCTTGAGCAGTTCGACGGCCCAGCGCACGACGCCGCTCGCGTGTCCCTCGACTGCGCGTCGCCCGCCGTCGCCGACGACGACGAAGGGCTTTTCGATGACTATCTCGAACTCGCCTGAGGGGAGCTTCTTCCTGAGCTGCGCGACGTGGCGCGCGTAGTCGGCGTCGGCGAAGCCGCGGGGCGGCGTCGCGGCGGCGTTGACGTTGGCGCCGGCGCGGCCGCCGGTGTTCGCGTTCGCTTTGCGCGCCGACTGCGCGGCGTCGCCAGCCCCGTGCGAAGGCCGCACGCAGCCGGCCGAGAACGCCGAAAGCAGCACGAGCGAGGCGAGGCACGATTCCCTTCTCACGCTTCGCCCCCGTCGAGCTCGTCGAGCCTGATGACCGGCAGGCGGACGTTGAAGCGCGAGCCGCGCCCCTCTTCGCTCGCTGCCTCTATCTGTCCGCCGTGCGCCTCGACCAGCTCCTTGACGAGCGAGAGGCCGATGCCTAAGCCGCCGTGCCGCCGCGTGGCCGTCGCGTCGGCCTGCCGGAAGCGCTCCCAGATGTGCGGCAGAAAGTCGGCGGGGATGCCCTCGCCCGTGTCCTCGACCTCCAACTCTATCCAGCGCCGGCGCGCGGCCGCCGCCTCGCCGTCGCCGCCCGCCGCCCCCTCCGCTCCGCCGCCGTCGGCGAGTCGCGTGCGGACGGAGACCACGCCGCCCTTCGGCGTGAACTTGATGGCGTTCGAGAGCAGGTTCCAGAGTATCTGCTGGACGCGCTGCGCGTCGGCGATGGTCGGCGGGAGTCCGTCGAACAGTTCGAGCCGCAGCTCCAGCTTGCGCGCGCGCGCCGACTGCCGGACGGAGCGCTCGGCCGTGCGCGCCAGCTCGTTGATGTCGAGCAGGTCGCGCTGGAGCCGCAGCACGCCGCGCTGGATGCGCGAGAGGTCGAGCAGGTCGTTGATGAGCTGCGTGAGCGAAGTGGCCGAGGAGCTGATGGCGGCGAGGCCGTCGGCGAGGTCGCCCCCGCGCGCGCGCGCCTCGCTCTCCGACAGCATCTCGACCCAGCCGTTGATGGCGGTCAGGGGCGTTCGCAGCTCGTGCGAGAGCGTGGCGAGGAACTGGTCCTTGAGCCGGCTCGCCTCGCGCAGCTCCGAGATGAGCCGCGCGTTCTCCAGCGTCGCGCCGACGTGCGTGGCGACGGCGACGAGGAGGTCCACGTCGTCCTCGCTCCATTCGCGGCGGCTCCGGGTCTGGTGTCCGCTGATGGAGCCGATGACGCGCCCCTGGAGCGTGACCGGGACGACGACGAGACTTTTCAGGCGCGTCCTCTGGATCAGCCCGCCGAGCCCTGCGGCGAGCGGGTGCGCGCTCACGTCCGGCGCGACCAGCGGGCGGCGCTCGGTGCGCAGCGCGTAGCGGACGGGCGAGCGCTCGCGCACCTCGGGCCAGTCCGTGATGGGCTCGACGCCTTCGGCGCACCACTCGCCGTAGTAGTCGTCGTGCTCGTCGTCGGCGAACAGCACCGCGACGCAGCGGTCGAGGCCGAGGACTTCGCCGACGCGCTCGATGACCTCGCGCACCTTCTCGTGCGGCTCGGACCCGCGCTGGAGCGAGAGCAGCAGGCGGTTGACGACGGCCTCGCGCTCGGCCTGCGCCTGGATGGTGGCGAACAGTCGCGCGTTGACGATGGTCTCGGCGGCCTGCGTGGCGAGAATTTCGAGCAGGCGCAGCTCGCGCTCCGAAAAGCCTCCGGGGCGGTTGGCGACGTAGATGAAGCCGATGAGCTCGCGTTTAATCTTGAGCGGCACGCTCAGGACGGAGCGCACGCCCCAGCGCTCGGCGAAGGCGCGGTTGAGGCGCTCGTCCGCCGTCGGCTCGTTCGAGACGAAAGACTCGCCCGTCAGGTAGAGCGGCGCGTCGCGGTTCCCGCGTTCGAGCTTGAAGTGAAACTCCTCGATCAGCCCCGCGGGCGTGTTGCAGCCCGGCGCCTCGGCGCGCACCGCGTTGCTGCGCCGGTCGTAGGCGGCGATGAGCCCCATCTCGGCGCCGGCGAGCTTGCAGATGGCGGCGGCGAGGCGGCGCGAGACGTCGGCCGTGTCGGAGAGCGTCGTGAAGGTGCGCGTTATCTCGAACAGCCCGCGCAGCTCCTCGTTGCGCTCCCAGCTCTCCTCCAGAAGCTGCGTCTTCTCGATGGCGATGGCGAGCGGGGCGGCGAGGCGTTCGAGCGCGAGCAGGTGTTTGCGTTGGTAGGCGTCGGGCGCGAGGCTCGTCAGGTTGAGGCTCCCCACCGCGCGCCGCATCGAGAAGAGCGGGACGCAGACCGCCGAGCGGAAGCCCTCGCGCCGCAGGTCCGCGTAGACGTTGAAGCGCCGCTCCTCGCTCAGCTCGGGGATGACGACCGTGTGCCGCCCGGTCAGCGCCAGCTCGGTCACGGAGCCTTTGAGCGGCCCGCGCGCGCCGACCGCGAGGGAGCCGGCCCTCTCGCCCGTCAGAGCGTAGACGCGCAGCGTCTCGCCGCCCTCCTCGCACAGGGCGATGGAGGCGCGGTCGAAGGGGACGAGCGCGCGCACCTGCTCGCTGGCCAGCTCGAAGACCTCCTCGATGCTGCGTCCCGTGTTGACGGCGGCGATGATGCGGTTGACCGTCTCAAGCTGCTCGTATGCCTCGGAGAGTTGCTCCATGAGCGAGCGCAGGCGTTCGACCTCGCGGTCGGGCTCGGTGTGCCCGCCGCCGCCGGACGTCGTCTGTTCGCTCTCGTCTGACATGGGCGCTCGTCAGCCCTTCTTCTTGTGGCGCTCGATGATGCGGAGCGGGGTGGCGAAGAAGTCGAACTCCTCGCGCAGGCGGTTTTGCAGGAAGCGCTCGAACGAGAAGTGGAGACCGGGCCGCCCGCCCGACGTGAAGACGACGAAGGAGGGCGGGCGCACGCCGACCTGTGTGAGGTATTGAACGTGGAGGCGTGACTGGCCGCCCTTGACGGGCGCGGGCGTCGTCGGCGCGCGCCCCGAGGCCATCACGCGCTCGTAGAAGGCGTTGAGCTGCGAGGTCGGGACGCGGCGGTTGCGCGCCTCGCTGGCGCGGACGGCGAGCGGGAGCAGGCGGTCGAGGCGCTGCCCGGCCAGCGCCGAGACGGTCATCACCGGCGCCCACTCCAGGAACCTCATCTTGAAGCGCAGGTCGCGCTCGAACACGGAGACGCTGTGGTTGTCCTTGTCGGGGACGGCGTCCCACTTGTTGACCGCGAGGATGATGGAGCAGCCCGCGTCGAGCGCGTACCCGGCGATGTTGGCGTCGAGCGCGGTGACGCCCTCGACGGCGTCGATGACGACGACCGCCACGTCGGCGCGCTCCAGACTCCTGCGCGCCATCACGACCGAGAGCTTCTCGGTCATCTCCTCGGTCTTGCCCTTGCGGCGGATGCCGGCGGTGTCGATGAGCCGGAAGGTGCGCCCCCCGGCTTCGAGCACGGTGTCGACGGCGTCGCGCGTCGTCCCGGCGACGGGCGAGACGATGACGCGCTCGTCGCCGACGAGCCGGTTGAGGATCGAAGACTTCCCGACGTTGGGCCGCCCGACGATGGCGAGCCGCACCTCGCGCTCCCGTTCTTCCGATTCCTCGCCGCCCGCGGGCTCGGCCGGCGGCAGGCGCTCGACGAGCGCGTCGAGCAGCTCGGCCACGCCGTCCGAGTTCTCGGCCGAGATGGGGAGCACGTCGTCAAAGCCGAAGCGGTGGAACTCGCCGGCGAGCGCTTCGAGCTTGGCGGCGTCAACCTTGTTCGCGGCGACGAGCACGGTCTTGCCGGTCGAGCGCAAGAGCCGCGCCAGCTCCTCGTCCAGCGGGGTCGCGCCCGCGCGCGCGTCCACGACCCAGACGAGCGCGACCGCCTCGGTGATGGCGAACTCGGCCTGCCGGAAGATGTGGGCGGGGATGACCTCCTCGTCGTCGGGGACGATGCCGCCGGTGTCGACGAGCGAGAAGCGTCGGCCGGCCCACTCGGACTCGCCGTAGATGCGGTCGCGCGTGATGCCCGGCTCGTCGCCGACGATGGAGCGTCGCTCGCCGACCAGCCGGTTAAAAAGCGTGGACTTGCCGACGTTCGGCCGCCCGACGATGGCCACCAGCGGGAGCGGCGCGCCCGCCCTCGACTCCCGCGCCTCTTCACTTCTATGCTCGCTCCACATACAAAACGAGTGTAGCGTGCGCCCTAACGCGCCGCAAGGAATACGTCCCTCCGGCGAGGAGACCTTGCGCCCGGGGCGGCGGCGGCGATAAGCTGCGCCGCGCAGCCATGCTCTCGCTCCTGACACCAAAAAGGCTCTTCGAGAAGGCGCGCGCGCGCATCAGGCCCGCGCCCCCGGCCGTCGCGCCGCACGTCGAGCTGGGGCGGCGCGGCGAGGCGGTCGCGGCGGAGTATTTGCTCGCGCGCGGGTACGAGCTGGTGGCGGCGAACTTCAAGCTCGGCGTCGGCCGCAACCGGCGCGGCGCGGTCGTCGAGGCCGAGCTAGACCTCGTCGCATACGACGGCCCCGTGCTCTGCTTCGTCGAGGTCAAGACACGCCGCTCCGACTGGTTCGCCGCGCCCGAGGCCAACGTAGACCTGCGCAAGCAGCGCCAGGTCACGCGCGCCGCGCGCGCCTACCGCCGCCTGCTCGGCATCTCCGTCGCGGCCGTCCGCTACGACGTCGTCTCGGTCATCCTCCCGCCCCCCGACGCCGAAGGCCGCGAGCCCGCCCCACGCGTCGAACTGCTCCGAGGCTTCTGGACTGAAGACAAGTTCCGCAAGCGCCGCTGGGAGCGCTGAACCCGGAGCGCTGGACCCGGAACGCCGAACGAGGCGCCGTAGACGGCCTGCCTCATGTTCAACGTTCGGCGCTCCCATGCTATGATTCGTGCCTCCCCACGGCCTGACCTTTCCCGTCCCGGCCCGTGAAATCAATAAATATGAGCATTAGAAAATTTGTCGTCGCCGCCGCCATCCTCTCTGCTTTGAGCCTCGGCGTGTGGTCCGTGTTCGCGCACGACGGCGAGCACCACAGCCCCGGCGGTAACGGCCAGCCGGGCGACACGCCGCTCGCGGCGATGTCCTACACGCCCTGCGTCAACGGCCTGGCCGGCACGTTCCCCTGCGACAAGGTCGACCTCGCCGCGCTGCTTCCCATCGCGGACATCGACGGCACCGACGCGGCCGGCATCACAGGCAACGACATCTGGGGCTGGACGGACGCTCAGACCGACAGGGAGTACGCGCTGCTCGGGCTCTCGAACGGCGTCGCCTTCGTGGACGTGACCACGCCGGCCGCGCCCGTCTACCTCGGCAACCTCCCGCGCCACTCCACCGACTCGCTCTGGCGCAGCCTGAAGGTCTACCGCGACCACCTCTTCGTCGTCAGCGAGGCCGTGGACCACGGGATGCAGGTCTTCGACCTCCGGCAGCTCAGGGGCGTCGCCTCACCCCCGCAGACCTTCAACGCCACCGCGCACTACAACAACTTCGGCCGCGCGCACACCATCGCCGTCAACGAGGAGACCGGCTTCGCATACGTGGCGGGGAGCCGCCCCTCCGCGGGCCGCACGCCCGGCGTGGACACTTGCAGCGACCTCGTACAGAACCCCACGGGGGGCGCGACGGGGCGCGGCCTGCACATCGTCGACACACGTTGACGGTCGTCGATGTGACGAACAAGTCGGCGCCCGTCCAGCTCTCGCGCGCACCCTACGCGGGGAGCGGCTACACGCATCAGGGCTGGCTGACGGGCGACCAGGCGCGTTTCATCCTCGACGACGAGTTGGACGAACTCAACCAGAACAAGCAGACCCCGCCGCAGCCCCCGGCCAAAACGCGGACGTTCGTCTGGGACGTGTCCGACCTCGACGCGCCGTTCGTGCGCGGCGTCTTTCAGGGCTCGACCACGGCCATCGACCATAACCAGTACGTCCGCAGCCTCCACGCCTTCCAGTCGAACTACCGCAGCGGCGTCCGCGTCGTGGACGTGCGCGGCGCGGCGACGGCGAACCTCTCGGAGGTGGCATTCTTTGACGTCTACCCCGTGGACGACGCGGCGGCCTTCAACGGCACGTGGGGCAACTACCCCTTCTTCGCGAGCGGGACGATCATCGCCAGCGGCATGGAGCAGGGGCTGTTCGTGCTGCGCCCGCAGATAGGGCTGCCGGTGAAGATCGACTACGAGCCCTTCTTCGTCCGCCAGCAGTACCGCGACTTCCTGGGGCGCGAGCCGGACGAGCCCGGCCTCGCCTTCTGGACTCACGAGATAGAGTCGTGCACGGCCGACCCGGCCTGTCGGGAGGTCAAGCGCATCAACGTCTCGGCGGCCTTCTTCCTCTCGATAGAGTTTCAGGAGACCGGCTACCTCGTCTACCGCCTGCACAGGTCTTCCTTCGGCACGCCCCCGTCCTTCGCCGGCTTTACGGACGACGCGAGACAGGTCGGCCAGGGACTGGTCGTCGGACAGGCGGGCTGGCAGGCGCTGCTCGAAACGAACAAGCGCACCTTCGCCGAGGGCTGGGTGCAGCGGCCGGCGTTCGTCGCAGACTTCCCCGTGGGGATGCCGGCGCAAGACTACATCCTGAAGCTCTCGCAGCGCGCGGGCGTCACCCTGACTCCGGCCGAGTCGCAGGCGGCGACGGTCGCCTACGGAACCGGCGACACGCCGGGCCGCGCGCGCGGCCTGCGCGCCGTGGTCGAGGGCGCGACCGTCACGCAGGCGCACAAGAGCCCCGCCTTCGTGCTGATGGAGTACTTCGGCTACCTGAGGCGAGACCCCGACGCCGAAGGGTACAACCACTGGCTGACGAAGCTGAACCAGTTCAACGGCAACTTCGTCGAGGCCGAGATGGTCAAGGCCTTCATCACCTCCGCCGAGTACCGCCAGCGCTTCGGCCAGTGAGCCGCGCCGTGCTCCCCGCCGGCCGCGAAAAGAGTAAAGCCCAGGGTTCGCGCCCTGTGCTTTACTCTTCTTCGACGCGGGCGCGGCCTGCCCTACTTCTCCGCCTTCTGCTCTGACTTGCGCGGGCCGGCGTTCTTCACGTGCCGGTCGAACCAGCCGATCATCTCGTAGAGCACGTGCTCGGTCGTCTCGCGCGCGGCGTAGCCGTGGGCTTCGAGCGGGAGCGTGACGTAGCGGACGGTCGCGCCGTGGCCGCGCAGCGCCTGGTACATGCGCTCGGACTGGATGGGGAACGTGCCCGTGTTGTTGTCGGCCTCGCCGTGGATGAGCAGGATCGGCTCATTGATCTTGTGCGCGACCATGAAGGGCGAGACCTTGACGTACATCTCCGGCGCCTCCCAGAGCGTGCGGCGCTCGCTCTGGAAGCCGAAGGGCGTGAGCGTGCGGTTGTACGCGCCGCTGCGGGCGATGCCGGCGCGGAAGAGGTCCGAGTGCGCCAGCAGGTTCGCCGTCATGAACGCGCCGTAGGAGTGGCCGCCGACGCCCACGCGCTCGGGGTCGGTCACGCCCATCTCGGCCGCCTTGTCGATGGCCGCCTTCGCGCCGGCGACTATCTGCTCGACGTAGGTGTTGTTCATCGTCTCGGGGTCGCCGACGATGGGCATCGTGGTGTTGTCGAGGACGGCGTAGCCGGCGAGCAGGAAGAAGAGGTGCGAAGGGCCCGTGATGCTCGTGTAGCGCTGCGTCGAGCCCGTGACCTGCCCGGCAGTCGCCGGGTCGTTGAACTCCAGCGGGTAGGCCCAGACCACGGTCGGCAGACGCGTCCCCTCCTTGTAGCCCGGCGGCAGGTAGAGCGTGAACGAGAGCTCGACGCCGTCGGCGCGCTTGTACTTGATGAGCTGCTTTTTGATGCCCTGTAGCTGCGGCGTCGCGTCCGGGAGGTTTGTGAGCGCCCTCATGGTGGAGTCGCCCGCCGCGCCGCTCCCGCCGAGCGTGCGCACGTAGTAGTTGCCGGGCTCGACGGGTCGCTCGCGCTTCGTGATGATCTGCCGCGCGTCGTCCGTGACGAGCGCGACGACCGTCTCGTAAGCCTGCGCGTCGCTGCGGAAGAGGCGCTCGGCCTTGAGCGTCTTGAGGCTCATGCGGTCGAGGAACGGGCGGTCGCCCTCGGGCGTCGAGCCCGTGCCCGTCAGGTAGACGAAGTCGCCGTGGCGCATGACGACGCGCCCGCCGTTCGGGAGCGTGCGCGTGACGGCCGTGCCGGGGTTGTCGTAGCGCTCACGCGTGCTGTGGCTCCAGACGACGCGCGGCTCGGCGCGGGGGTCGCCGACCTCCACGAGCTGCGTCCGCACCCAGCGGCGGTCGCGGTCCAGGTCGCGCACGAAGGCGAGCCGCCCGTCCTCGTGCCACTGCAACCCGTTGAAGCGGTGCTCGGTCTTGAAGACCTCGGCGGGACGTCCCGCGAAGGGCGCGCGGAGCATCACGACGCGGTCGCGGTGCGGAACCTTCCTGCGCGGGTCGCCGTCGTCGAGCGCCTCCGTCCAGACGAGCGTCGCGGCTTCGGTCGGCCGCCAGTGGTATCCGCGCGGCCCCTTCGGCACGCCCTCGATGGGCACCTCGTCGGCGAGCGGCAGGCTCGCGACCTTGTAGACGACCTTCGCGCCGCCGTCCCACACCTCGACCTCCTTGGGG
>JAIVJI010000045.1 GCA_020200135.1 Acidobacteriota bacterium
GGTTCCCCCCCCCGCCGCCGCCGCCGAAGCCGAAGCGCCCGTTGCCGCCGATTGACTGGCCGAAGAAGGGCGAGTTGAGGTTGCCCACCGGCGCCCCCAGACTCGGGTTGTTGAAGAGGTTCTGCACGTTGACCGAGAGCGTCAGGTTGTAGCGCGACTCGGAGCCCTCGCCGCCCTCGCCGCCGCCGCCGCGCCCGCCGCCGCCGCCACCGCCGCCGCCGCCACGTCTGCCTCCGCCACCGCCTCCGCCTCCGCCGCCTCTCCGGCCGCCGCCTCCGCCCGCGCCGCCCGCGGCCGCGCGGTTCGCCGGAGCCTCGCCGAAGCCGAAGGTCTTGCTCGCGCGCAGGTTGACCGAGTAGAAGGAGGGGCCGCGCCCGTAGTTGCGCGGGATGATGGCGAAGCCCGGCTGCGGGTCGAGGTCGAAGTCGCCGAAGGCCGTCCGGCGCACGCTCGCGCGCGAGAGGTCGGTGCCGAAGGCCGGCCGCTCGGTGAAGAGCGCGTCGCCGTTCAGGTCGCGCCCGACGGTGATGTTGAAGGGGCGCCCCGAGTTGGCGACGAGCATCGGGTTCAGCCGGATGCCCCACGGCAGCACGCTGACCGAGCCGCCGAGGAAGAGCCGGTGGCGCTGGTCCTGCAACGAGTTGCCGAACTCGTCCGAGAGGTCGTACTGGTTGACGGGGAAGTTGCCCGCGAAGTCCGTGTCGCTCCTGGCGAAGTTCAGCGTGTAGTTGCCGAAGAGCGTGAACCGGCGGCTGAAGCGGCTGTTGATGTTGACGACGAGCTGGTGCTGTTTGAAGATGCCGCTCGACTCGAAGCGGTAGACGTTGCCGCGCGTCGGGTCGGGTCGCACGATGACGGCGTTGCCCGCGGCGTCGCGCGGGAGTCTACCGGCCGCGTCGGTGAACGGCGCGTTGACGTTGCGCGAGCGCAAGGCGTGGAGCGTGCGCGCGCCGATGTAGCTGGCCGAGAGCGTGATGCGGTAGGGGAGCTGGCGCTCGACGCTTAAGGCGGTCTGCATCGTGTAGGGCGAGCGCAGGTCCGGCGCCAGCTCGCGCACGGTGCGCCGCACCTGGAAGGCCGTGAGCTGCTCGGGGCTGGGGACGCCCGTCACGCCCGCCCGCGTGAAGACCGCCTGATTGAGCGCGGCCGAGTTCACGTCGGTGATGACGAACTGCTGGCTCCCGCCCGTCGTGCGCAGCGCCTGCAAGGTCAGGTTCTGATTGAGGCGCTGGAAGAAGATGCCGAAGCCGCCGCGGATGACCGTCGTCTGTTTGCGCGGGTCGGCGGCCGGCGACCACGCGAAGGCGACGCGCGGCGCGAAGTCGAGGCGGCTCCCGGCGTGGTTCTGCGCCTCGTAGCGCAGGCCGGCCGACAGCGTCAGGTCGCCGCACAGGACTCCCTGGAGGAAGAGCGTGCGGCGGAAGCGTTCGAGGCTCGTGATCTGCGACTGGGGCGCGCCCGCGATGACGTTGCCGGCGGCGTCGAGCCGCGGCGCGAGGCCGCCCGCGAAGGTGAAGGTGCCGGCGAAGTTCTGCTCGGAGACTTCGCGCGTCCGGTCGGCCCTCAGCCGCGCGCCCGCCTTGAGCGAGTGGCTGCCGGCCGCCCAGGACGTGTAGTTCTGAAGCTCGAAGTTGTCCTGGTCGGTCGCGGAGACACCGACCGGCGCGCCGCCGCCGACGAAGGCTTCGAGCACGCGGATGGTCGGCGCGACGAGCCCGCCCAACTGCCGCCGCCGGTTGCGCTCGTACTGGAAGCGCGTCTCGTTGATGACCTTCCCGCTGATGACGGCCGTCTCGGTGAGCTGGACGGTGTGCTGCTTGGTCTCCGCGTCGAAGGCGCGCGAGGGGAGGTTGAAGTCGCCGACGCCCTCGTTGGCGCGCGTCGTGTCCTCGAAGGTGTAGCGCGCGACGAGCGTGTTCGTCGGGTTGAGCTGGTAGTCGAGGCGCGGGCTGAAGGTCGTCCGCCGGTCGGGCGAGAGCACCGACTGGTTGAAGGCGACGGGGTTGAGCGCCTCGTCGAGGATGATGGCGCTGACCACGTCGTTGTCGTCGGTCTCGCGCCGCTCGAAGTCGAGGAAGAAGGAGGCGCGCTTGGACGCGAGCGGCCCCGAGATGTTGCCGCCGTAGCGGCGCGTCTGGTAGGGCGCGCGCACGGCGGCGAACGGCGAGCGCGCGTTCAAGGATTCGTCGTTGAAGTTGAAGAACGCCTGCCCGCGGAAGCGGTCGGTGCCCGGCTTGGTGAAAATCTCGACGCGGCCGTAGCCCAGCCGGTCGTACTCGGCCGAGAACGGGTTGCGGTTGATGCGTATCTCGCGGATGGACTCCTTCGGCGGCAGGCGCCCGCCCGTGAAGCCGTCGATGTAGATTTGCGCGCCGTCCTCGCTCGACCCCGCGCCGGGGCCCGCCAACGCCTGCAAAGCCTCCGAGAGGTCGTCCGGGTCGTCGGGCAGCGAGTCGAGGTCTTCGCCCCGCAGGACGACCGCGCCGGCCTGCGACTCGGCCTCGGTGCCGACGGGCGCCTCGGCGGTGACGGTCACCTCCTCCTGCTCGATGGCGACGGTGAGCATGATGTCGAGCGGCGGGGTGCCGCCGGGCTGCACCTCGACGCCGAGGTTCTCGTAGGCCGCGAAGCCCTCGTGGCTGATGCGCACCGTGTAGCGGCCGGGCGCGAGACCCGGGACGGCGTAGTTGCCCTGCTCGTCGGTCGTCGCGGTCTTCTCGACGCCCGCCGCGTCGCTCACCGTCACGACCGCGCCGATGATGACGCCGCCCAGCTCGTCCTTGACGTTCCCGCGCAGCGTCCCCAGAGACTGCTGCGCCGCCGCCGCCGAACTCAGGAACAGCAGCAGCGCCGCCGCCAGCGTCAGCGCCCGACTCACATTCCTCGATCTACTCATCACCCTCCACCCGCACCTTGTTAAAATAATTCACACGGGTGGGCGGGATGGGCAGGATAGGAACTGGAGATTTGAAATTTCAAATCTGCACGTCTCTTTATCCTGTCAACCCTGTCCGCCCGTGTGAATTCTTCCGCTCCAAAATAAAGTCTTCGTTCAGCGAGGGGGCTCGCGCGTCGGGCCCTGCCCGCCGCCGATGACGTCGCCGGGCAGTCCGGGGCTCATGCCGCGCTGGCCTTCGGGGCCGCCGCGCTGGAACGTCTGCATGCTCCGCATCGCCTCGGCCGAGCCCGTGACGAGCGAGACGACCGTCGCGCGCGAGGCGTCGGCGCCCGGCGTCAACGTGACGACCACCGCGTCGCCCTTCTTCAAGTCGGCGAGCGCGACCGCGGGCAGCGCGCGCCTCTGCTCGCGGCGCCCGAAGCGCTCGGCGCGCTGCGCGACGGCCTGCTCGAACTCGGGCGTGGCGCGCCTGAGAGACGAGCGCGCGCCGAAAATGAGCGTCACGGCCTGTTCGCCCTGGTCGCTCTTGACGGTCAGCTCGCCGCGCGCGGCGTCCACCTTCGTCACCGTGCCGGCGAGGCGCATGAAGGCGCCGGTCAGCACCTCCGCGGCCTTGAAGCTCCGGCCGTCGGCCGAGCGCTCGCCCGTCGCGCGCAGGTTGTCGCCCGCGCGCACGTCGGCGAGCGAGCCCGGCTGCGCGTCGGCCGGACGCATCGAGTCGGGCGCGAAGCGCAGCACGCGCGCCGCCGAGGAAGCGTCAACCGTCACGGCCTCGGCGCCCTCGCGGCCGCGGGACTGCACCACGATGAGCTTCTTCGACGCGTCGGCCGAGATGACGCGGCCGACGAGCCTGCGCCCGTCGTCGCGCCCCGCGCCGCCGGCCGCAGCCGTCGCCGCGCGCGCCATCAGGATGACCTGTCGCGCCGCGCCGCCCGAGGCAGAGACGCCGGGCGCGAGCACGCGGTCGCCGACGCGCACGTCGGCGAAGGCGGCCGGCTGCCCCTTCTGGAGACTCGTCTCGCCGGGAGGCATGCGGAGGTATGTCGTCTGCTCCGTGGTCGTGACCGCGACGGTCTCGCCCGTGTCCGCGCGCACGGTCAACTGCCGCGTCGCCGCGTCGACGGCCGTCACCTCGCCGACCAGGCGCTGCCGCGCGGGGCGCGCCGGCGCGGCCGACTCGCCGCCCTGCTGAGTCTGTGCGTTCGCGGGGGCGAGCGCGAGGAGCGTGACCGTCAAGAAGAGGAAAAGCTTGTTCATTTCGTTCACCGCCGCCTTCGTGTTCAAGTTTGTGTCGTTTCGGGGCCGCGAAGTGGAAGACGGCCGCTCACGAATCCCGGTTACAGGAAAAAATCCAACCAGAGGTTCGGCGCGCGCGCACGAGCGGCGGCCGGCGTCCGAAGGGGAAAGACTTTCAGGGGATGAGTTGAATATACCTCAGCCGGGCGCTGGAAGTCAGTCGCGGCGTGGACGGAGCATCCCGCGCGCGCGGGCGTGAGGGCGGCAAAAAGTAAAGCGGGCGCGACGAACTTGGGGTCCATCGCGCCCACTCATGGCAACGGTCACTGTCCTCACCCCAGCAACCGTCTAGGCATTTGGATTCACCGCATGCCCGAATTGCGCGCAATATAAATCTTTCCGCCCCCCGATTGCAATACTTATGTATAAAAAAATCCCGCCGAACGGTTTGCACGACGTTCGCCCCGGAACACGCGCCTTCGGAGCCCTCACGCGAGTGCCGACAGCAGCTCGGCGGGCGCCTCCGAGACGAATTCGACCCACACGTTGGTCGCCGGGTGGCGAAAGCTCAGACGCGCCGCGTGCAGGCACAGACGCGCGTGGGGCTCGCCGCCGTAGAGCCTGTCGCCCACGACCGGGTGCCCCGCGTGCGCGCAGTGTATGCGCAACTGGTTGGTGCGCCCCGTGACCGGCTCAAGCTCGACGAGCGTCCGGCGCGCGCTCCTCTCCAGCACGCGCAGCCGCGTCTCGGCCGGCTTGCCGCCCGGCAGGACGCCCCACGGCGGGCTCGCGCCCTCGTCGCGTCCGATGGGCGCGACGAGGGTCAGACGGTCTTCTCCCAACAGACCCGAGACGACCGCCACGTAACGCTTCTCGACCAGACGGCGCTGGAAGTGCTGCGAGAGTCGGCTGAGCGCGGCCTGCGTCCTGGCGACGGCCAGCAGCCCCGAGGTGTCGCGGTCGAGCCGGTGGACGAGCCCCGGGCGGACGAACGGCGGCGCGACTCCCGGCGCCGGCGTGTGATTGATGGGGGCGGCGCCCTCGTCGATCGACTCGCGGTTGAGGTGGTACGCGAGCGCGTTGGCGAGCGTGCCGCTCTTGACGCCGAGCGTCGGGTGGACGAGCACGCCCGCCGGCTTGACGACGACGAGGAGGTGCTCGTCCTCGTGAACGATGTCGAGCGGCGCGGCCTCGGGCGTCATCGAGTTCGGAGCGCCGCCCCGCGCCTCGACCTCGACGACGTCGCCCGCGCGCAGGCGGAGCCCCGCGTGCGCCTGCGCGCCGTTGACCGCGCACCCGCCGCGCGCGACCATCGAGGCGATGCGCATCCGGCTCAGCTCCGCGAGGCGCCCGGCCAGAAACTCGTCGAGCCTCAAGCCCGCCGATGCCGCCTCGACGCTGAACGTGGCGGGGCGCGTCACCTAGTTGCGAAACTCCTGCGAGACCATGATGCCCCGGTAGCCGCCGTCGATGATGCCGATGCCGAGGCGGCCGAAGGACGTGTGGAGGATGTTGGCGCGGTGGCCGGGCGAGTTCATCAGACCCGTGTGCGCGACGTGGACGGTCGGCGCGAGCGCGAGGTTCTCGCCCGCGGCGCGGAAGGTGACGCCCGCGCGCGTCATCCGCTCGAAGGGGTTCAGCCCGTCCGGCGAGACGTGCGCGAAGTAGCCGCGCGCGAACATGTCGGCCGAGTGCGCGCGCGCCACCTCGGTCATCTCCGGGTCGGGCGCGAGCGGCCTGAGGCCGGCGGCGCGGCGCTCCTCGTTGACGAGTTCGAGCATCTGCGCTTCGAGGTCGGGGCGCGCACGCGCCTGCTCGACCTTGTAGCCCAGCTCGACGCGCTCGTTCGACTCGGGCCGGATGGTCAGGCGGTTGAGCGTCTGCTGGATGGCCTCGTTGAAGACCGGCGCGAGTCGGTCTTCGGCCTGCCCGGTGTAGGCCGTGAGCCGGTTGGCGAACGCGCTCTCGCGGGCCGACTCGCGCACCGGCTCGGGCAGCGGCGCGGCCAGCAGGAGCGACGACAGGATGGCCGCCGAGATGAGCCCGCCCGCCAACCCCGGCAGCGTGCCGAGCGCGCGGTTCAACTTCCCCTTGTGCGCCTCGTCCGACACGCGCCCCAGCAGCGCCTGACCCACGAGCTGTATGACGAGGCCGGCCGCGACCGCCGTCAGCAGAAACGACGCCGGCTCGTCCCAAGCCTGATCCCAGTCCACGCGCGGCCCCAGCCAGCGCGCGGCCGGCTGGTAGAACCGCAGCGCGAACAGCAGCCCGCCGACCCAGCGCGCCAGGTCGAGCATCCCCAGCAGCAGCCCGCGCTGCCACCCCTGCCACACGCCGAGTCCGACGACCAGCGCCAGCAACACGTCAACGAAAGTCACGCTCATGCGGTTCTAACCCGAGTTTTATGCCGAGTGGTTTAGAGTCGGAAGATTATACGGCCGCCCGCGCTTAAAAGCTCCGCCGGAAGAACTATCTTTTTGTGACGCGCCGGAAGTTTGTGGCGCGGCGAAAGAAGGCGCGCGAAGAAAGAGCGCGCCCGCGTGTCCCGTCCGCCGGCGCGCTCGAACTCATTCCCCTCTCCGTAACCGCCTTCACCCCTCGGCCGGCAGCCCGGCGGCCGAAGGCCACGCGCCTTCGCGCGGAGGACGGCGCGCGTGGCCGTTGCCGCCTCCTTGACCGTTGGCGCGGCGCGGGCGCAGGAGCGCGGCGGCGGCGAGTCCCGCCCCGGCGATGAGCGCGCCCGTCAGCAGCGGGTGGAGCGAAGCCTTCGTGTAGAGGCTCGACTCCATGACGCGGTAGTCGTCACCCGAGCGCTCCTTCAGCTCGCCCGAAGCCTCGTAGAGCCCGCCGTCGCCGCGCGGGCGCGCGGGCTCGTCCAGCTTCTGCGCGTCGAACATGAAGGCCTCCATCACCTTGTCGCCGAGCCGCGGCGTGTACTTGTCCATCATCGACAGCGCCTTGCCGCCGCCGCCCGCGAACAGGTCGCGCTCGGGCGTCTCGGCGCAGTGGAGGATGGCCTCGGCCACCACCTCGGGCGCGTAGACCGGCGGCGGCACCGCCGGCTCCTTCTCCAACAGGTTCTTCGCGTGCTTGGTGTACGGCGTGTCGATGGCGGCGGGTTTTATCAGCGTGACCGAGACGGGCGCGCCCTCCTCCTCGAGCTCCATGCGGAGCGCGTCGGTGAAGCCCTTGACCGCGTGCTTCGACGAGCTGTAGACGCCCTGGAGCGGGATGGCGCGGTCGCTCACCGTCGAGCCGACGTTGATGAGCGCGCCGCCGCGCTGGCGCAGGAGTTCGGCCGCGACCACCGAGCCGTAGACCACGCCCCAGAAGTTCGTCTCGTAGAGCCGGCGCATGTCCTCGACCGGCGTGTCCAGAATCTTCCCGTAGATCGAGACGCCCGCGTTGTTGACCCACGTGTCCACGCGCCCGAAGCGCGCGAGCGCCTGTTCGGCGACGCGCCGCACGTCCCCCTCGCGCCCCACGTCGGCCGCGACGTAGATGGCCTCGCCGCCCGCGGCGTTTATCTCGTCCGCGAGCCGGCGCAGCGCGTCCTCGGCGCGCGCCGCGAGCACGAGCTTCGCGCCCCGCCGCGCGGCCTCGCGCGCCGTCACCAGCCCGATGCCGCTCGACGCGCCGGTGATGACTATGACCTGCTCGCCCAACTTCTTCAGCTTCACGCTCATTCGTTCCACTCCCTCTTGTCAGCCTTGTTCTGAGTTTTAAGAATCGCCCGTCAGCGGCCCCGCCCCCGCGCGCGGTGCTCGACCATCAGGCAGAGGTCCTGCACGACCTTGATGCCCGCGCGCGCGAGCTGCTCGGCGACGTGGTCGTTGCGTATGCCGGACTGGAACCAGACCGACTTCGGCCGCGCGGCCAGTATGTCTTCGAGGTGCGGCGGGATGTCCTCGGAGCGCCGGAAGACGTTGACCATGTCCACGGGGCCGGGCACGTCCGCGAGTTTGCGGTAGACCTTCCGGCCGAGTATCTCGGTCACCTCCGGGTAGTAGACCGGCACGGGGACGACTTCGAGCCCGGCGGCAGCCAGATACTGCGGGACGTAGAAGGCCGGCTGGTACGCCTGCCGCTCGGTCTTGATGCCGAGCACGGCGACGCGCCGCGTCTCCGCGAGCAGCTCTCGCAGCCCCTCGTCCGTCCTGATCAAATTCTCGCGCCAGTCGGCATCGCCCGCCGCGCCGCCCGCCTCTTCTTCGACACTCAATTCGACAGCCCTCCCGCGTTCACGGATGTTTAGTTAGGGTACGTGTGCGCCGCCGAAACAGTACGCGCCGCGCGCCCACGCCCCGCCCTTTTCCGCACATTTTATCGCCGCCGCTTTTCAGCCACAAAGGGCTGCAAGCATGGTGCCAGATGGGCGGCGCGCCGGGCGAAGCGGGTGCCTCCGCGACCCTTCGGAAGCACCGGGCACAGTCAACCGTTTACCATGCCCTTTGTCACCTAACGTACTGATATTGTTTATGTTGTGAACTAAGTGGCCTGAAAATACTTCTTCCAAATCGTCGCCCTTGCTGCTATTATCACGCCACCTTTTCCTTGTCAGAATAATCCGTTTCGCGTGGTTGCCCTGGTTCCCCTCAGCCACGAGTTTTTTCACTTGAGGGAGGCAGCAATGGTTCAGGCAGCAGCAGCTCAAAGACCAGCGAGGGCGCCCAAGCCGAGGCTTCGCGAGCTGGGCGTCTACACCTTGCCGGACGGCAGGGAGTTCATCGTCAGCACGATCTATCACGACGGTTGTAGTCTCTACACGCCGTACGCGTGGGAGACTTTCGGGGCGGCCGAGTACTGGGTCGAGAGGGACGGGCGGCTCCTCCACCGCGGCGTCCCGAGCATCTGGAAGATGCAGGACCTCAACGACACCGGGCGCACGGCCAGCTACCCGCGCCCGGTCATCCGCTAAACTCACAGACCCGGACAAACTTCCGCGGCAGAAGACGCCGCGGGCCTCTTCTTCAGAGTGCCCGCGGCGTCTTCCTTTTGCCGCCGGGGTGTCGAGATTTGGGGAAGTCGCGGGCTATTTGGCCTTTACTCTCCGCATGCCCCGTCGGACGACCCTTCTCACTCTCCTGGGTCTACTTGTCTTCGCCGCGCAGGCGTCGGCGCACGAGCGCGCGCCCAGAGGCAAGGAACTCAAGCGGGCCGAGGAAGTCCTCTCGAAGCTCCGGCGGCTCGAAGCTGCGGCCGCGTCCGACTCACCCCGCGACTTTTACAACGCCGCGCGCAAGCTCTACCCCGAACTCTTCGCGGCCGTCTCGCGGCTCCGCGACGGCGACGTAAAGACCGACCTTGCCACGGCCGCCGCGCTTTACGAGTCGGCGCTGCGCGCGGGCGGCGAGCGGGCGGATTGCGCGCGCGAGCTGCGCGAGGCTTACGCGCGCCTGTGCGTCGAGACGGGCGGCGAACGCGCGCGTCTGCTCCGCGCGAAGGCGCGTCTGCACGCGGGCTGGGCCAAGGCCGGATTGCTCCACGCGCGCGGCGCGCACGACGCGCCCGCGCACGAGGCTCTTAACCTCGTCCGCGCGGAGCGAGCCACCGACCGCGCGCTCGCCGAAGAGGCGCTGCTGGAACTCAAAGAGCTGGCCGCCGGTTCGGGTGCGGGTAGGCCGGACGGGGCGGCGCCGGAGACTCTGGCGCGCAAGCTCGAACAGCTCGACCGCCTGCTCTCGTCGCTCCCGCGCGACCGGCCCGCGCGGCTGCTGCGCGAGGCGCGCGACGCTTTCCGCGACGGACTCTACTGGCGGCTCAGGGCCGCGCCCGCCCGCGCGCTCGTCGTCAACGTCAACGCCTTCGACGCCGCGCCCTACGGCTCGCTCCCGCGCCTCGGCCTGCGCGCCGACGACGCCGAACGCGCCGCCCTCGCCAACCTGCGCGCCGCGCTCAAGTTCATCCGCAAAGCGGAAGAAGCGTTGAGACGCTGAGCGCCGCGCGCTTCGCTAAGAACAGGAGGCCGGGCGTCCCTCGCGGGAACCCGGCCTTCTGTCTTTTAGCCCAACGCGCGGCGCTTTAGCGCTCGTCGTTCCCGACGTATTCGGCGAGCGCCGCGCGCCAGTCGCGCAGGGGCGCGAGGCCGAGGCGTTCGGCGGCGAGGCAGCCGAGCGGCGTGTAGCGCGGTCGCGCGGCGGGGCGGAGCATCTCGGCCTCGGTGACCGTCTCGACGAGCGGCGCGGCCTCGCGTTCGCCGAGGCCGGCGAGGCGCGCCGCCTCGCGCGCGAACTCCTCGTAGGTGCAGACGCCCTCGTTGACGACGTGGAAGAGTCCGCGCCCGCCCCGCTCAAGAATCTCCCCGACGCGCGCCGAGAGGTCTTCGACGTAGGTCACGCTCGCCCACGTGTCTCTAATCGCGCGGACGCTGCGGCCCGCACGCATCTCGCGGTGCGCGGTCGAGAGGAAGCTGCGCTTGCCCGCGCCGAAGACCCAGGAGGTGCGAACGACCAGCGAGCGCGGGTAGGCGGCGAGCGCGGCGCGCTCGCCCTCTGCCTTCGTGCGCCCGTAGACGCTCGCGGGGCGCGGCTCGTCCTCCTCCGTGTAAAGCTTCCGGCCCTCGCCGTCGAAGACGTAGTTGGTGCTGAAGTGGAGGAACGCCGCGCCCGCGCGTGCGGCCGAACGCGCGAGCGCGCGCGGCGCCTCGACGTTGACGGCGTGCGCCGCTGCGGGGTCGCGCTCGCACTCGTCCACGCCGAGCACGGCGCAGTTGACGACGAGCCCGGGCCGCTCCGCGCCGACCAGACGTTCGACCGCGCCCGCGTCGGTCACGTCGAGGTCGGCGCGCCGGAGCGCGAGCACGTCAACGCCCGCGTCCGCGAGCCGCCGCGACAGAGCGCCGCCGACCAGGCCGCCAGCGCCCGTGATGATTATCTTCATTCGTCAGGAGAGGTGCGCGAGGCGGTTGCGCGCCTTGGCTATCTTGCGCGTGACGCTCTCGGCCATCTGCGCGAGCGCGTCGCGGCCCGCGCGCGACTCGTCGGCCGTCTTGAGCATGAGGCGGTAGAGCCTGTCCTGCCTGAGCCGCTTGATGCCGAACTCGATGGTGATCAGCTCCTCCTTCAAGTGGAGGAGCCGCGCGGCCGCGTCCTCGGGCTCGTCCTCGCGCGCAGAGGTGGCGCAGTAGGACTGGAGCTGCTCGTCGTCGAGGAGCGTCGAGAGGCTCTCGACGTCGCCGTCGCGGTAGGCGCGGCTGGCCTCGGCCATGATGGCGTGACGGCGTCGCGCCTCCTCCTCGTCCGAGGCGTGGTCGGGGTGGAACATGCGCGCGACCGACCAGAAGAGCTTGCGCAGGCCCGACTTCCCCGGCGCGGCCGAAGGCGCCGTGCCGTAGAAGTCGGGGGCGCCCTCGTCGGCGCCGCCGTCCGCCTCTTCGAGCCCGTCGAGCCGCGCCTCGGCGCGGCGTATCTCGGCCTCGACCTCGGCCAGCTCGGCGAGCCGGCCCCCGACCGTCCGCGCGTAACGCTCCTTGAAGATGCGGAACTCTTCCTGCAACGCCGACAGCTCCGCGCGCCGCTCGTCGAGCAGCGCCGCCACGCGCTCGGCCTCGGCCGCCGGGTCCGGCGCCCCCGCGCCGGACGGCGACGTTTGCAGGTGAAGACTGTTCATCTCGGATGACTGATGAGTGATGAGTGATAAGAGAAGACAAGTCCCGGCCTTTCTTATCGCTCGTCACTCGTCACTCGACATGGTATCAGCACACGACTCCCCGCGTCGTCCGCGCGCGGGCACACTTCCGTCCGCGTCGGGCGATCGTCGTTACCGTTTGTCCGTGACTTTACGGGCGGGGCGGGGCCGGCTCGGTTCCCTTCAAACCGGGCGGCCTTGTCTGGGCGCTACGGAGTGATTAGTCCCTTCTTGATGTTGCGCTGCCACGCCTCGAAGTTCTTCACGCGCCGCTTGGCCTGCTTGCGCGTCAGGTGCATCTTGTCGGCAACGTAGTTGATGCGCTCAGTTCGGTCGAGCTTCTTGTTGTGCGGGACGCCGGGCGCGCTCTGGTAGTGTTCGTAAGCACGCTTCCACTCTTCCTTCACGTCCTCGGTGGCCTGCTTGCCGCGTAACTCTGGCATTTCGCTTCTGGTTCTCCAAAGGGGAATTTGAACTTGCCGGATTATACTTCAGACGCCTTTTACTCTACCACACTCTCCGCGTTAACTTTTTCGGGTGCGCCCGCCGCCGCGTTGCAAGTTTTTTTTGAACGCCGCGCCGCGCCGGCCTAAGCCCGCGTCGGGTCTTCGGGCCACGCGTGGCGCGGGTAGCGCCGCCCCAGCTCGCGCCGCAGCGCGGGGTAGTGGCGCTCCCAGAAGCCCGCGAGGTCGGTGGTCACCTGCACGGGGCGCTGGTTCGGCGCGAGCAGTCGCAGCACCAGCGCGACGCGCCCGGCGGCCACGCGCGGCCCCTCGCGCATCCCGAAGAAGTCTTGCAGGCGCGAGGCGACCGAGGGCGGGCGGCCGCGCTCGTAACTGACGCGGCACGGACGCCCCTTCGCCAGCGTCACGCGCTCGGGCGCCATCTGCGCGAGCAGCCGCGTCTGCTCGGGCGTGAGCCGGCGCCGCAGGCGCGCGGCGAGGCCGCCCCCGCGCGCGGCCTCGCGCAGCTCCGAGAAGCTGCGCAGCCCCTCGCACAACTCCGCGAGCGCCGCGCGCACGTCCTCTTCGCCGAGCGCCGGGAGCGCCGCTTCGGGGAACGCGCCCGCGACGAACTCGACGCGCGCGAGCAGGCGCTCGACCTCTCCGGCGTCGGCGAAGGCTTGCGGCCCGGCGGCGAGCGCGGCCTCGGCGAGCGCGCGCGTCACCTCCGGCCCTTCGGCGCGCGGCGCGCGCCACTCGTCGACGACTTCGCCGCGTGCGACCCCACACGCCGCCCGCCGTCACGCTCCTCCGCGTCCACCGCGACGAGGAACTCGGCGCCGCGCACGACGCTCTCACGCGCCAGCTCCGCCGTCCCGCCGCCCGACAGGAGCAGCTCAACGGACGAGTCGGCGCGCGACGCGTCGCGCCGCTCGGGCGTCGCGCGGCGACGCGCGACGCGGTCGGGGTAGCCGGCGAGGACGGAGACGAGCAGCTTCGTCTCGCCCTCTTCGGACAGCGCGGGCGAAGTTGCTTCGGCGCGGCCTTCAACCCCGGCCCGCGCGCCGCGCCGCTGTATGCGGCGGAGCTGTCGGCTCACGCGCTCGACGGCGCGCGCGGCGTTCGGGTCGAGGTCGAGCCGCCGCAGCGCGTCGGCGTTGAAGCCGCGCGCCTCCGCCTCGGAGAAGAGGTCGAGCAGCTCTAACAGGTCGGAGCTTCCGTGACGCGCGGCGTCGCGCCCCGCGCGCTCACGCCCCCGGTCTCGCGCGCGCGCTTCCCCGTGCGGCGTGCCGCCGAACGGGACGCGCGACGCGCGTATGTCGCGCTCGCCGATGAGCGCGGCGACCGTACACGCCTCGCGCGCGACGCCCCGCGCCTCGGCCTCGACGACGATGCGCGACAGACGCGGGTGGAGCGGGAGCCGCAGCATCGAGCGCCCCACCTCGGTCACGGCGCCGGCGCCGTCGGTCGCGCCGAGCCGGCGCAGCAGGGTCTCGGCGGCTTCGAGGGATTCGGGCGGGGGCGGCTCGAACCACTCGAACGCGCCCACGTCTTTGACGCCGGCCGCGCGCAGCTCGAGCACGGACCCGGCGAGGTCCAGCCGGCGCACCTCCGGCGTCTCGTGCTCGGGGCGCGCGCCGAAGTCCTGCGCGGTGTAGAGGCGCAGGCAGCGCCCCTCGCGCGTGCGCCCGGCGCGGCCCGCGCGCTGCGCCGCGCTCGCCTTGCTCACGCGCGAGACCTTCAGCACGGGCAGCCCCGACCAGGGCGAGTGCGACGCCACGCGCGCCAGTCCCGAGTCGACGACCGCCGCCACGCCCTCGACCGTCACCGAAGTCTCAGCGACGTTGGTTGACAGGATCAGCTTGCGCGCCGGCGAAGGCCGCACGGCCGCGTCCTGCTCGGCCGCCGGCAGCTCGCCGTGCAGCGGCATGACGAGCAGGCCGGCCTCCGCGGCGACGCGCGCGCACTCGGCCTGCGCGCGCCGTATCGCGGCCGCGCCCGGCAGGAAGACGAGGACGTGTCCGTCCAGACCTTCCGAGACGAGGCGGCGCACGGCCGCCTCGACCTGGACTTCGAGCGGGCTCTCGTCGTGACGCGGCGCGTGCTCGACGCCGACCTCGAAGCGGCGACCCTCGGAGCGCAGCACCTCGCAGCCGTCGAGGTAACGCGCGACCGGGGCGGCGTCGAGCGTCGCCGACATGGCGACGAGTTTGAGGTCGGGTCTCGCGTCGCGCTGGAGCCGCCGGAGCAGCGCGAGCGCGAGGTCCGCCTGAAGGTGTCGCTCGTGGAACTCGTCGAGCACGACGCAGCCGACGCCCTTCAAAGTCGGGTCGGCGAGCAGCCGCCGCGTCAGCACGCCCTCGGTCAGGAAGCGCAGCCGCGTCGAGGGCCCCGCGACCTCCTCGAACCTGACCTGATAGCCGACCGTCTCGCCCGTGCGTTCGCCGCGCTCCTCCGCGACGCGGCGCGCGGCCATGCGCGCGGCCAGCCGGCGCGGCTCAAGCACGAGCACGTCGCCCGCGCCCGCGACCCCGGCGTCGAGGAGCGCGGGCGGCAGGCGCGTCGTCTTCCCCGCGCCGGGCGGAGCCTCGACGACGAGGCCCCGCGCGCGTCGCAGGGTCTCGACCGCGCGGGGCAGAATGTCTTCGATGGGAAGCGGCTGCACGCCGAAGTTCGTAACCGAAGCCGGCGGGGTTTGGCAAGCACGCCTAAGCCTTCGGCGAAGCGCGCGGCAGGGGCGCGGGCGCGGGCCCGAAGGCGTTTCCGGCGAAATTTCTACGGCCGCCGGTTGGCCTTTTGCAGCGAGACCTGTTTAGAATTGAGGCCAACGGACAAACCGAAAAACGAGTGATGCGGACAACGAGACAGCGGAGGAGGCTGCCTGTCGGGGCGGAGGTGCTGCCGGGCGGCGGCGTACACTTCCGCGTCTGGGCGCCGAGCCGCGCACGCGTCGAGGTCGTCTTCGAGGGCGGCGGCGCGGCGCACGCGCTGGAGCCGGAAGGCGACGGCTACTTCTCCGCACTAGTAGAGCGCGCGGGCGCGGGGACGCTCTACCGCTTCCGGCTCGACGGGGGCGACTACCTCTACCCCGACCCGGCCTCGCGCTTCCAGCCCGGCGGGCCGCACGGCCCTTCCAGAGTGGTTGACCCGTCCGGGTTCGAGTGGACGGACGGCGGCTGGCGCGGCGCTTCTCTGAAGGGCCAGGTCGTCTACGAACTGCACATCGGCTGCTTCACGCCCGAGGGCACGCTCGCGGCCGCCGCGGCGCAGTTGAAAGAGCTGGCCGCCTTCGGCGTGACGTGCGTCGAGCTGATGCCGGTGGCCGAGTTCCCCGGCCGGTTCGGCTGGGGCTACGACGGCGTCTGCCTCTACGCGCCGACGCGGCTCTACGGCGAGCCCGACGACCTGCGCCGTTTCGTCGACGAGGCGCACGCGCGCGGCGTCGCCGTCATCCTCGACGTCGTCTACAACCACCTCGGGCCCGACGGCAACTATTTGGGTCGGTTCTCCGAGCACTACTTCACCGACCGGCACAAGAACGAGTGGGGCGAGGCTCTCAACTTCGACGGCCGGCACTCGGCGCCCGTCCGCGAGTTCTTCCTCTCGAACGCGCGCTACTGGGTCGAGGAGTTCCACTTCGACGGGCTGCGCCTCGACGCCACGCAGAGCATCAAGGACGACTCGCCCGACCACGTCATCGCCGCGCTCGTGCGCGAGGTGCGCGACGCCGCCGGCGCGCGCGCGGCCATCGTCGTCGGCGAGAACGAGCCGCAGGATACGCACATGGTTCTGCCCCCCGGGCGCGGCGGCCACGGGCTCGACGGCCTCTGGAACGACGACTTTCATCACTCGGCGATGGTCGCGCTCACCGGCAGGAGCGAGGCTTACTACTCGGACTACCGCGGCGCGCCGCAGGAGTTCGTCTCGTCGGCCAAGTACGGTTTTCTTTACCAGGGGCAGCGCTACAAGTGGCAGCGACGCCGGCGCGGCACGCCGACCTTCGGGCTCGCGCCGCAGGTCTTCGTCAACTTCATACAGAACCACGACCAGATAGCGAACTCGGCGCGCGGCCTGCGCGCGCACCGGCAGACGAGCCCGGCGCGCCTGCGCGCGATGACGGCGCTCACGCTCCTGCTGCCCGGCACGCCGATGCTCTTCATGGGTCAGGAGTTCGCCTCGTCCGCGCCCTTCCACTACTTCGCGGACCACGAGCCCGGGCTGGCCGAGAAGGTCAGGCGCGGGCGCCTTGAGTTCCTCGCGCAGTTCCGCAGCATCGCCACGCGCGAGACTCGCGCGCGCCTGCCCGACCCCAGCGACCACGCGACGTTCGAGCGCTGCAAGCTCGACCTCTCGGAGCGCGAGCGCCACCGCGAGGTCTACGGGCTGCACCGCGACCTGCTCGCCCTGCGGCGCGCGGACGCGGTCTTCTCGGCGCAGGAGCCGCGCGGGGTGGATGGCGCGGTGCTGGGGGCGGAGGCTTTCGTGCTGCGCTACTTCGGCGACGCGGGCGACGACCGCCTGCTCGTCGTCAACCTCGGCGCGGACCTCGGCCTCAACCCCGCGCCCGAGCCCCTGCTCGCGCCGCCGGCGGGGAAGGTCTGGCGGACGGTCTGGTCGAGCGAGGCCTACGCGTACGGCGGGACGGGGACGCCGCCGCTCGAAACCAGGAACAACTGGTGCATCCCCGGCGAGGCGGCGGTCGCGCTCGCACCTTTCGACGCGTCGGAGGCGGGCGACCCGGCCGGCGGCGACGACCCGAGCGAAGAGGAAGAGGTGCGCGAAGAGGCTCTGCGCGAGTGGGGGGAGGAAGGTTGAGGGAGTCGGCCGCCTGTTTGTAAGGACGAGCGGAAGGGTGTCGGGAAGTATGAAGGAACCGGTTCGCAGTCTGACGTTCGGCGAAGAGGACACGCACGACGCGGAGCTGATGCTCGGGCGCGAATGGCTGGTGACGAACGGGCTGGGCGGCTTCGCGTCGGGGACGCTCGCCGGGGTGCCGACGCGCCGCTACCACGGGCTGCTCGTCGCGGCGCTCTCCACCCCGCTCGGGCGCACGGTCATGTTCAACCACCTCTCCGAGTGGCTGCGGCTGCCCGCGGGCGAGCGCCACCAGATCGGCGGGCAGGAGCGCGTGGGCGGCCAGCTCGAATGGCCCGGCGCGAAGTACCTGCGCGAGTTCCGGCTCGAAGAGGGGCTGCCCGTCTGGCGCTACGCATTGGACGGCCACGTCGTCGAGAAGCGCGTGCTGATGGTGCACAGCCAGAACACCGTGCACGTCAACTACCGCCTCGTCGGCGGCGAAGGGCGGCGCGGCTACGACCACACGGGCGAGCTTTGGAGCCCCGGCTACTTCAGCGTGGACGTGACGAGGGACGTGAGCGCGACGCTCGTCGGCTCGACCGAGAGCTGGGAGCTGATACGCGCGCTCTCGCCCGAGGAGGCGCAGGGCGCCGAGCGCGAGCGGCGCGAACGGCTGCTGGCGGCGGCCGCGCCGTCGGCGCGCGGCGGGCTGGCGGCCGAGTTAGTCTTAGCCGCCGACCAATTCGTCATCACGCCCTCGGGCCGTCAGGAGGACGCGGCGCGCGCGCACGCGGCGGGCGAAGAGGTGCGCTCGGTCATCGCCGGCTACCACTGGTTCACCGACTGGGGCCGAGACACGATGATAAGTCTGGAGGGTCTGACCTGCACGACCGGAAGACACCGCGAGGCCGGCTGGATCCTGCGCACCTTCGGCCAGTACGTCCGCGACGGGCTCATCCCGAACATGTTCCCCGACGGCGCGAGCGAGGGGCTCTACCACACGGCCGACGCCACGCTCTGGTTCTTCCACGCGCTCGGCCGCTACCTTCAGACGACCGACGACCGCGTCACGCTCGAAGCGCTCCTGCCGAAGATGCAGGAGATAGTCAACAGGCATCTGGAGGGCACGCGCTTCGGCATCAAGGTTGACCCGGCGGACGGGCTGCTCGCGCAGGGCGCGGAAGGCTACCAGCTCACGTGGATGGACGCGAAGTGCGACGGCTGGGTCGTCACGCCCCGGCGCGGCAAGGCCGTCGAGATCAACGCGCTCTGGTACAACGCACTCCGCCTGCTCGAAGGCTGGACGCGCGAGGCCGGCGACGCGGCGCGCGCCGACGAGCTGGAAGGACACGCCGCGGCGTGCCGCCGCTCCTTCAACGAGCGCTTCTGGTACGAGGAGGGCGGGCACCTCTTCGACGTGGTCGAGAGCCGTGACCTCGACGGCCGCGACGACCCCGCGTGCCGCCCGAACCAACTGCTCGCCGTCTCGCTCGAACACCCCGTCCTCGAACGGGCGCGTTGGGAGTCGGTCCTGAACGTCGTGCGCGAGAAGCTTCTGACGCCGGTGGGGCTGCGCTCGCTCTCGCCCGACCACCCGGACTTCAAGCCGACCTACCACGGCGACCTCAAGACGCGCGACGCCGCGTACCACCAGGGGACGGTCTGGGGCTGGCTCGTCGGCCCGTTCGTGGACGCGTGGCTCAAGGTGTACCCGGAAGACCGCGCCGGCGCGCGCAAGTTTTTGGAGGGATTCATCCCGCACCTCGACGACGCCTGCGTCGGCTCCATCAGCGAAGTCTTCGACGCCGTCCCGCCGTTCCACGCGCGCGGCTGCGTCGCGCAGGCGTGGAGCGTCGCCGAAGTCCTGCGCTGCTGGGCGCTGACTTCGGAGTGAGAGAAATTCACATGGATGGACAGGATGAGAGTTTAAGAATTTGAGATTTCAAATCTTTAATTCCCTTATCCTGTCAATCCTGTCCATCCATGTGAATACATTCAGCCGTTAAAGACGAGCGAGGGACAATGAGACTCAAAAGATCAAGCGGGGTTCTGCTCCACCCGACTTCCTTGCCCGGCCGGTTCGGCATCGGCGACCTCGGCGGCGAGGCTTACAAATTCGTGGACTGGCTGGCGGCCGCCGGGCAGACCTACTGGCAGGTCATGCCGCTCGGCCCCACCGGCTACGGCGACTCGCCCTACTCGGCCTTCTCGGCCTTCGCCGGCAACACCAACCTGGTGAGCCCCGAGAAGCTGGTCGAGTCCGGCCTGCTCTCGGGCGCCGACATCGAAGACGCGCCGGAGCTGCCGGCCGAACGCGTGGACTACGGCGGGGTCATCGAGTACAAGCGCGGGCTGCTCGAGAAGGCGCACGACAACTTCCGTGCGAAGCTGAAAGAGGACGAGGGGCTGCGCCGCGACTACGAGGGCTTCCGCGACTTCGCCTCGGTCTGGCTCGACGACTGGGCGCTCTTCGCCGCGCTCAAGGACGAGTACAGGGGCGAGCCCTGGCACACGTGGGCGGCGGGGTTCGCGCGGCGCGAGCCGGCGGCGCTGGAGGCCGCGCGCACCTCCTTCGCCGAGCGCGCCGAGGCGCACCGCTTCTTCCAGTACGCCTTCTTCCAGCAGTGGCTCAAGCTCAAGAAGTACGCCAACGAGCGCGGCGTCCGCGTCGTCGGCGACATGCCCATCTTCGTCGCGCACAACTCGGCCGACGTGTGGGCCAGGCCCGAGCTGTTCAGGCTCAGGGACGACGGCTCGCCCGAGACGGTCGCCGGCGTCCCGCCCGACGCCTTCAGCCGGACGGGTCAGCTCTGGGGCAACCCCCTCTACGACTGGGAGCGGATGCGCGGCGAGGCTTTCGGCTGGTGGGTTGACCGCGTGCGCGAGACCCTGAAGATCGTGGACGTGGTGCGGCTCGACCACTTCCGCGGGTTCGCGGCCTACTGGGAGGTGCCGGCCGAGCACGAGACGGCCGAGCACGGCCGCTGGGTCAACGCGCCGGGGCGCGAGCTGTTCGAGACTCTGAAGCGGGCGCTCGGCGGAGAGCTTCCCATCGTCGCCGAAGACCTCGGCACCATCACGCCCGACGTGCACGCCCTGCGCGACGAGTTCGGCTTTCCGGGCATGCGCGTCCTCCAGTTCGCCTTCGGCGGCGACCCGCACGACACGCACCTGCCGCACGAGTACACGCCGAACACCGTCGCCTACACGGGGACGCACGACAACGACACCGTCGTCGGCTGGTTCGAGCAGCGCGGGCGCGCCGACGCCCCCGAGGGCGAGCGCCGCGAGCGCGAGCTGTGTCTGAAGTACCTCGGCACCGACGGCGCGGAGATTCACTGGGACTTCATCCGCGCCGCGCAGATGTCGGTCGCCGCGCTCGCCGTCGCGCAGTTGCAGGACGTACTCGGCCTCCCCTCCGGCGCGCGCATGAACACCCCCGCCAGCGCCGAAGGCAACTGGGCCTGGCGCTACACCGCGGGCGCCCTCACCGACCCGCTCGCCGCGCGCCTGCGCGACATGACGGCCATCTACGGCCGCCTGCCGTGACAACGCTTTCGCGCGGACAGCCCGGCGCCTCACACGCCGTGCGCAAAAGCACGGTCCACAATCTGCTTTACTTTACGGCGCCCTTGCCTTATATTCCCGAGGCTCACGACACGGTTTCGCCGCTAGCTCTTTAGTCACTTCTTCCTCCATCACCATTCACAGGAGATGTCATGAGAAAACTGTTTGCCCCACTGTGCTTCTTACTCGTCTGCGCCACGTCCGCCAACGCGCAGAAGCCAATCAGCCTCGCGCCGCTCATCAACGAGGCCGAGCTGATTGAATCCCCTTCCCCCAACATCGTGACAGTTCAGATGACGCTGAAGGAGGCCACCTCGGACGCCGACAAGCAGGCCCCGTTCGAGGACATATTCTGGATGAGTTGCACTGCTGTTGATGGCCAGAGGCGAATCATCAGCGGTGTCGTCCCTAACCCAACGAATAGGCTACTCCCGACTTGCTCATTCTTGATCGGGCCGGACGGCAACAAGCTGAGGTCCGACTGGAGCAAGTTCGGCTACGAGGTCACCTATAAGGTGAGAGAAGGGGCAGCCTTCGGGCCCGAGCAGACTTTCAGGAGCAGCAGCCCGATAACCCGCTGCACCCGCGTCTCGGAAATCGTCACCAAGTTGGACCTCGCGTCTCGGACCGGTGAAGGGGAGGTCACCATCCCGATCACCGTTAACACCGACACCCGGCTCAACGTCGAGCTCCGGGGACCCGGCGGAACCCCGATCGCCACGGCCAGCGGCGTCAAGGACAAGGCCGACGTCCTTTTCGAGAGGGACTTGCCGTCAGTTTCTCCACGACCTCGGCGGGCACGGTTCAAGCCTTCCTGAACGGGACGGACAAGCCGGTCTTCAACAAGGAAGCCGTGGGCGCGACCAGCTTCAACATCCCCGCAAGCGGAATCGTGGTCGGGGCGAACACGCTGAGCTTCGCCGGCAAGTCATCGGAGAATGGCCTCGCGCTGACGCCGCCGCAGCCCCGGACCTTCATCCGGGAGGCCAAGCCGTTCCTGAAGGACACGCCCGTGACCTTCATGTACGACGAGGACAGCAACACCCTGAAGATTGATTTCACGCTCTCCCGCCCCCTGCCCACCAGGTGGCAATTCAAAGGTGCGGGCGGGCTGGGTCGCGATGTCCAGGTCAAGGACGCCGCCCAGCAGCTTTACCAGGCGCAGATCGATTTAAGGATCGCCGAGTTCAAGGGCGCCGCCGAGAGCAAGCTCGCCGATGTAGCCGGCTCGCTGCTGAAGGTGGCCCCAGTCGAGCTCGAGATCGTCAACCGGAGTAACCCGAGTGAAGTGATCGCCTCCTTCGCTATCAACTTCATCAAGCCCAAAGAGACTGTCATCGAGAAGGTCAAAAAGGCCGGAGAGTTTGCGGTGGGCGGGCATACGGACAATGCCAAGAAGCTGATTGCGGAGGCACTGGGTTACATCGGGAGCTTGAACTCCGAGCAGAAGGCGGTTGTGGATGCGTCCATCCCGACCCTCAAACAACAGGGGGACACCAAGAGCAAAGTCTTTAAAGTCCTGGGCATCGCCGGGAAGGTTGCGGCCGGGATGTTCGGCATCCCCCTGCCGTTCTGACCCCGGGACATGTGCGGCGAATCGCGGGGGCGGGGCAGCATCACAGATTGCCCCGCCCCCGCGCCATCTTCGTGCGACTGTCTGAGCGGCCGAATTCTCTCGGACCGAACCCGACCGTTGCGCGCGGGCTTAGTTGACGAGGTTCACCTTTCGGAGTAGGGCGCGGAAGCGCGGGTCGTGCTTGATGGAGTCGAAGCGCGGCTCGTCCTTCGTCCAGGCCATGCGGTCTTCGCGCAGCCCCAGACATCGCTGGAGGGCGGCGAGCGCCTCGTCGCCACGCCCCGTCTCGGCGTAGTGCATTGCGAGGAAGTAGAGCGGCTTCGGGTCGCGCTCTGCCATCGTCTTCAGGCGTCGGTGCATCGTCGCCGCCGCCGCGGCCGTAATCTCTCAGACCAAACGCCGCCGCCGCGCGTCGAAAGTACGCGCCGGAAGCCTCGCCGCTTACGACCGTTGTCCCGCAGGAGTGGAGGACGCGCATGAAAAGAACCGTGCTTGTAGTCTGCATCCTCGCCGCGGCGAGTCTCGTCGCCGCCGGCCAGAGGAGGAGGCCGAGGCTTCCCGTCCCCGAGCGCACGCAGCCGGCGACCACCCAGCCGGCTGCGACACAGCCGGAGCCGGCCGCGACGGCCGCGCCGGCCCCCGCCCCGAACGCGGGCCCGGCTGCGGCGCAGCAGACCTACCAGCCGGCCGTCGAGTACCACTCGCTCATGCAGTTGCGCTTCTACGAGAACCAGGGCAACTTTCTGGTCGAGGATTTGGAGGTCGTCTTCCCGCCCGCGGGCTCGCGCAAGGCGACCTTCTTTATCACGCGCGCGAACGGCGCGGCGGTCGCCAGCGTCCCGCTGCGGCTTGAGTCGCCGCTCGCCAGCTTCACCATGTTCGGGATGTACAAGCCGGACGGCGTCCCCGGCAACGCCAACGTCGGCGAGCCGGGCGACTACGTCCTCTCGGTGCAGGTGGACGGCCGGCCCGTCACGACGCTCCCGTTCTCGATGAGGCGCGAGGCGAGCAACGACCCCTTCAACCCGAAGACCACCTTCGTCCGCGAGGGGCCGTGGCGCGACCTCGCCTACTTCTCCAGCCGCGTGGACGCGCCGGCCAGCAACAACCTGCGCTTCAACTGGTGGACGAGCCTGCGCGAGCTGCCGCCGGGGACGAGCGCGAACAGGCCGCTGGTCACGCTCCACATCCTCCACGGCGGGCAGGAGATCGCCGCGACGCGCAGCCCCGTGGTGCTGTCGCAGACCGACTGGCAGTTCTTCAACCAGGAGTTTCACTTCCCCGCCGAGAAGCAGGTGCGCTGGATGACGCTGGCCGACCTGACCCGGCGCGACGGCGAGTACACGGTGGTGGCGAAGGTGGGCGGCAAGCCCTTCAAGACTTACCGCGCGGAGGTGCGCGGCGGCCAGCTCCAGCGCCACCCGCGCAACAGCCTCGACACGCAGCCGCACACGGACTTCATCTCGCCCCGCCTCGTGGACACCACCTCGCGCTCGAACTCTTCGTACGAGATGTACGACACCTTCTGGGTGATGAAGAAGAACTAGAGGGCGCGATTGACGCGCGGCAGCGCCGCGCCGGCGGCGTTCCACACTGACGCCCGAGTTCCGTGCGGACGGTTTAATCCTCTGCCGTGTCCTCGTCGCCCGCGCCGTCCTCGTCGGCGGCGTCCGCGGCTTCGCGTTCCGTCTCGCCGGCGGGCTCGGGCCGCGGCTCGGCGTCGGGCACTTCAGTCGTGGCGTAGCTCAGCTGCCCGAGCAGTTCGGGGGTGACGGGGCGGTGTATGCCGTCGCCTTCGGTGACCTGCCGGCTGCACGCGCGGCAGAAGCCCGAGTCGAGCGCGACGATGGCGTCGGCGTTCGCGCAGTAGACCGACTCGACCGGCGGCTCTTCGTCGTAGACCTCTGGCATCGTCCGCTCGGCCGCGCCCTCGCCGCGCGCCGGCTCCGCCTCTTCGCGCCCCGACTCGTGCGCGGCGCGCGCGGCCGCCTTCGTCTCTTCCTCCTGCTCGCCCTCGGCGCCGCCCGACTCCTGCCGGAAGAGCGCGAGCGAGCGCGCCTCGACGCGGTAGGCGCCGCCGCCCTTCGTGGCGCGCCGCGTCCGGCGGCGGCCGAAGCTCTCGCGCGTGTCGAGCAGTTGCTCCCACGTCACGCCCTGCCGGTGCGCCGGGAGCGTGAAGGAGACGGCGCGGTGGTGCGCGTTCAGGAGCAGCAGCAGCGTGTCGTCGGTGACGCGGCGCCCGCGCTCGTCGACCTCGTCGATGGCGTCGCCGGCGAGGCGCACGGCGAGGGAGCGCGCCTGGTCGTTGCGCCAGTCGTCTTCGGTCATCTCCTGCCCGTCGGGGCGGAACCAGGAGACGTCCTTGATCTTCGCGCCGCGAATCTGCCGCCCCTGGAAGAATTTCCTGCGCCGCAGGACCGGGTGCTGGTGGAAGATTCGGATGAGCTGGCGCGTGAACTCCAGGAGGTCGCGCCCATGCTCGTCCGGCTCCCAGTTGACCCACGAAATCTCGTTGTCCTGGCACCACGCGTTGTTGTTCCCCCCCTGGGTCCGCCCCGTCTCGTCGCCCGCCACGAGCATCGGCACGCCCTGCGACAGAAACAGCGTCGCGAGAAAGTTTCGCTGCTGGCGGGCGCGCATGGCGTTGACCTCCGGGTCGTCCGTCTCGCCCTCGACGCTACAGTTCCAGCTGATGTTGTGGTCGTGGCCGTCGCGGTTCCCCTCCCGGTTGGCCTCGTTGTGCTTCTCGTTGTAGCTGACGAGGTCGCGCAGCGTGAAGCCGTCGTGCGCGGTGACGAAGTTGATGCTGGCGTATGGCCGGCGGCCGCTCCGCTCGTAGAGGTCGCTGCTGCCCGTCAACCTAAACGCGAGGTCGTCGAGTTGACCGGGGTCGCCGCGCCAGAAGCTGCGCACGTTGTCGCGGTAGACGCCGTTCCACTCGGCCCACAGCACGGGGAAGTTGCCGACCTGATAGCCGCCCTCGCCCAGGTCCCACGGCTCGGCGATGAGCTTGACCTGCGACAGCACGGGGTCCTGGTGGATGATGTCGAAGAACGACCCCAGACGGTCCACGTCGTGCAGCTCGCGCGCGAGCGCCGAGGCGAGGTCGAAGCGGAAGCCGTCGACGTGCATCTCCAGCACCCAGTAGCGCAGAGAGTCCATGAGGAGCTGGAGCGCGCGCGGGTGCACCATGTTCAGCGTGTTGCCGCAGCCCGTGAAGTCCATGTAGTAGCGCGGCTGCTGGTGGACGAGGCGGTAGTAGGCCGCGTTGTCGATGCCGCGGAAGGCGAGCGTCGGGCCCAGGTGGTTGCCCTCGCCCGTGTGGTTGTAGACCACGTCGAGGATGACCTCGATGCCCTCGCGGTGGAGCGTCTTGACCGTCGTCTTGAACTCGGAGACCTGCTGGCCGAGCGCGCCGTTCGAGGAGTAGCGCGCGTCGGGCGCGAAGAAGCCGACGGAGTTGTAGCCCCAGTAGTTCGTCAGCCCGCGGTCCTGTATGAACTTGTCGGAGACGAACTGGTGGGCGGGCATCAGCTCGACCGCCGACACCCCGAGCGAGTGCAGGTACTCGACCGCCGCCGGGTGCGCCAGCCCCGCGTAGGTGCCGCGCAGCTCCTCCGGGACTTCGGGGTGGAGTTTGGTGAAGCCCTTGACGTGCAGCTCGTAGATGAGCGTCTTGTGCCAGGGCGTGCGGGGGCGCGCGTCCTCGCCCCAACTGAAGGCCGGGTCGACGACGACGCACTTCGGGACGAAGGCGGCGCTGTCTCGCTCGTCGAAGGAGAGGTCTGAGGTCGCGTCGCCTATCGTGTAGCCGAAGACCGAGTCGTCCCACTCCACGTCGCCGGCGACGGCCTTGGCGTAGGGGTCTATCAGGAGCTTGTGCGGGTTGAAGCGGTGGCCGTGCTGCGGCTCGTAGGGGCCGTGGACGCGGTAGCCGTAGAGCTGCCCCGGCCGCGCCTCGGGCAGGTAGGCGTGCCAGACGAGGTCGGTGCGCTCTGTGAGCCGGACGCGGCGCGACTCGCGCGTCGGGTCGGCGTCGTCGAACAGGCACAGCTCGACCGCCGTCGCGTGCTCGGAGAAGAGCGCGAAGTTGACGCCCGCGCCGTCCCACGTCGCGCCCAGCGGGTAGGGCTGCCCGGGCCAGACTTTCATTCAATGCTCCAATCTGAAGAGGTGATGAGTGATAAGTGATAAGTGAAGGCAACGTCCGTCTCTTCTTTCTTATCGCTTATCACTCGTCACTCATCACCAACGTAAACGGCCGCGCCCCAGGCCGCGAGCTCGACCTCGGCCGCGCCGCCCCGGACGCGCTCGGGCGGGGCGGGCTGCGAGGCGTCGCCGCCGTAGCGCGCGTCGCCCGTCCACAGGGCGAGCCGCCACGCGCCCTCGGCCAAAGGCACCGGCTGCGCCTCGCCCGAGAGGTTGCAGGCGAGCAGGGCGCGCGCGCCCGACGCGTCGCCGCGCTCGACGGCGAGCCAGCGCCGCGCCTCGTCGAAGCCGACGCGCGTGCGCGACTTGTCGCAGTTCGAGAGCGGCGCGTGCGCGCGCCTGAGCGCCAGCAGGTCGCGGTAGAAGCCGAGCATCTCGGCGTGCGGCGACTTCTCCGGGGCTTCCCAGTCGAGCCTGGAGCGGATGAAGGTGATCTCGGACTGCGGGTCGGAGAAGCCGCCGATGGTCGATTCGGTCTCGCCCTCGACGCGGACGAAGGACTCGTACTCGCCCATGCGCCCCTCGCGCACCGCGCGCCCCAGTTCGGGGTCGGTGTGGCTCGTGAAGTAGAGGAAGGGCGCGCGCTCCGCCCACTCCTCGCCCATGAAGAGCATCGGCACGTTGGGCGCGCCGCACAGGAGTACCGCCGCGGCGAGGCGCTGCCGCCTGGGCCCGACCAGCCGCGAGAGGCGGTCGCCCCAGTAGCCGTTCGCTATCTGGTCGTGGTTCTGGATGCAGACGACGAACTGCTCGCCCGGCCGGTCGGCCGAGGGCGTCCCGTGGCACCGGCCCCGGAAACGAGAGTGCTGGCCGCAGTAGACGAAGCCCTCCGAGACGGCCTTCGCCAGGTCTTCGACCTTGCCGAAGTCGGCGAAATAGCCGCGGTCGGTCTTCGTCAGTAAAGCGTGGAGCGAGTGGTGAAAGTCGTCGCTCCACTGCGCGTCTATCCGGTAGCCGCCCTCGGCGCGCGGGCCGATGACGCGCGTGTCGTTGAGGTCGCTCTCGGCGATGAGGTGCGCGCGCCGGCCGAGCACCTCCGCCTGCGCGTGGAACTCTTCGGCGAGCTGTTCGAGGAGGTGCCGTTCGCTCGTGTCCGCGATGGCGTGGACGGCGTCCAGGCGGAGCGCGTCAACGTGGTACTCGGTCAGCCAGTAGAGCGCGTTCTCGACGAAGTAGCGGCGGACGCCCTCGGCGCCCCGTCCGTCGAAGTTGAGCCCCGCGCCCCAAGGCGACTTGTGCGACTCGCTGTAGAGCGGCATGAACTCGCCCGCGTAGTTGCCCTCGGGGCCGAGGTGGTTGTAGACCACGTCGAGCACGAAGGCGAGCCCCTCGCGGTGGCAGGCGTCGATGAGTTTCTTCAACCCTTCGGGCCCGCCGTAGGTGGACTGCGGCGCGTAGAGGTGCGCGCCGTCGTAGCCCCAGTTGCGACCGCCCGGGAACTCCGCGACCGGCATCAGCTCGACCGCCGTCACCCCGAGCGACTTCAGGTGCGCGAGTTTCCGTGTGACGGCCTCGAACGTCCCCTCGGGCGTGAACGTGCCGGTGTGCAGCTCGTAGACGACGTAGTCCTTGAGCGCGATTCCCTTCCAACCCTCGTCCGTCCACGCGAACGCTTCCGGCTCGACGACGCGCGACGGGCCGTGGACGCCGCGGGGCTGGAAGCGCGAGACCGGGTCGGGGCGCTCGCCGCCGCCCACGACGTAGACGTAGTCCGCGCCCGCCGCGACGCCCTCGGCGCGCGCCTCGAAGACGCCGCCGCCCGCCGGCCCGAGCGCGAACGTGCGCGGCTCGCCGCCGTCGCCGAAGACCTTTACCGCGAGGCTCTGTGCGAGCGGCGCCCAGACGCGGAACACGGTGCTCCCGTCTCCTTGCGGCCGCGCCCCGAAGCGCAGCTCCCACGAAGCCCCCGCCAACAACTCTTCGACTCCCCTCACAACCGTCGTCATACTTCTCCCCTTGTAGTCACGCTCAAACTCCGACGCGCGCCAGCAGCGCGACGGGCAGCGGCGACAGCAGCGACCCCACTTCGAGCGCGGCCGACTCGCCCCCGCCCGCGTCGAACTCGCGCCCGGTGAGCACGTCGCGGTAGCGCCCCGCTCCGACGCCTTCGAGACTGAGCGCCGTGTCGCGCCACGCCTCGCGCCCGAGCCCCAGACGCCCCTCGCGCCCGACGCCGAGCCGCGTGAAGAAGCGACCCGCGACGGCCACGACCGCCTCGCCGCCGAGCGCGCGCGCGAACGCGACGACGTTCTCCGCGCGGCGGCCGCGCGCGGCGAGCGGGACGTAAGCGCCGCTCGCGAACAGCCCTGCGCGCTCGCGCCGCAGGCCCAACGCGCGCGCCGTGACGTACATCTTCACGCGCCCGTCCTCGTGCCGCTCAAGCAAGTCCCCGGCGAACTCGCTCACGTCCCCCTCGCCGGCGTCACTCAGGCCGGCGAGCACCCGGCGGCGCACGTCGTAATCGACGGGGCGGCGGTTGTCGGGGTCGACGAGCGTGAAGGCCCACAGCTCGGTCCCCTGGTAGAAGTCGGGCACGCCGGGCGCGCACGTCTTCAGGAGCGTCTGCGCGAGCGAGTTGTGTACGCCCGCGCGCGCGGTCAGCCGCTGGAACTCCCCGAAGTCGCGCAGGAAGTCCGACGAGGCCGCGGGGTCGAGCAGCGCGGCGATGAAATCAGAGACGGCGCGCTCGTACTCCTCGACGGGGCTGATCCAGCTCGTGTGGAGCTTCGCCTCCTTGAGCGCCTTGCGCATGTACTCCTGAAGCCGCCGCACGTATTCGGCGCGCGCCTCGTCATCCATCGGCGCGGTCGGCCACGTGCCGACGAGCGTCTGGTAGAGCAGGTACTCCTCGTTGGCGTCGGGCGCGGGCGCGCCGTCCACGCCCGCCTTCTTCGCGCGGTTCATCTCACGCCAGCGGTGGAGCGCGCGGTTCCACTCCTCGGGTATCTCGGAGAGGACGTTGATACGCGCGCGCGTGTCCTCGCCGCGCTTGGTGTCGTGCGTCGAGGTGGCCGAGAGCGCGTGCGGCCACGACTCGCGCCGGTCGAGGTTGCGCTCGTGGAAGCGCTCGAGCGGCACGCCGATGAGCGCCGGCTCGCCGCCGACCTCGTTGAGAGAGGCGAGCGGGTGGAAGCGGTAGAACGCGGTGTCTTCGAGCCCCTTCGCCGTCACGGGGCTGGTGAGCTGCTGGAAGCGCAGCACGAAGTCGCGCCGCTCGGCGCGCTCATGCGCGCCCGTCCCCTTCGGGTCTTTGAGCAGCAGGAGCGAGGCGATGAAGTCGAAGACCGAAGGGTCCTGCGTCGGGTTGCGCCGCCCGGCCGCGCGCACCGCCGCGTTGATGTTGAGCCGGTCGTCCGGGCTCACCGAGTCCGCCGTCCGCCGGATGTAGCCGCGGTAGACGGGGAAGCAGGCGATGACTTCGGTCAGCGCGTGGTGGAGGCTGTTGAGCGTGAAGTCGCGCGTGTCGCGCCGCCACTCGGCGAGCCGCATCAGACGGCGCGAGAGGACGTACAGCTCCGAAGACATCGCGGCCTTGAGGATGAGCCGCTTGCACTCGTAGACGAGGTCGGAGAACTTGACGCGCGCGCCGGCGAAATCCGCGTACAGCTCGCGCAGCGCCTGCGCGTTCGCGCCGTCCACGAAGACGCCGTTCAAAAGGTTCATGAACTCGTAGCCGGTCGTCCCGTGTACCGGCCACTCGCGCCGCAGAAGCTCGTCGTGCCCGAGTATCTTCTCGACGACGACGTAGAAGGGCTGCGCCGACCCGCCGCCGCCTTCGCCGTCCCCTTTGCCGTCGCCGCGCCCGGCCGCCTCCTGCTGAAGGTCTTTCAGATACTTCAGGGGGTCGAGCAGCCCGTCCACGTGGTCTACGCGCAGCCCCGTGACGAGCCCGCGCCGGACGAGGCGCAGCACGACCTCGTGGACGGCCGTGAAGACGGCGCGCTCCTCGACGCGCAGGGCGGCCAGCTCGTTGACGTCGAAGAAGCGGCGGTAGTTGATCTCGTCGGAGGCGACGCGCCAGAAGCTCAGGCGGTAAGCCTGATTGCTTAACAGCTCTTCCAGCAGGTCGAAGCTCTCGGGGTCTCGGTGCGCGGCGGCAGGTTTTCGAGCGCGCTGAGGATGCTCTCAAGCTCAAGGATGTTCGGGTCGGACTCGCCGAGCGTCGCGCGCGCTGATTCGAGCGCGAGCCGGAGGACTAGCGTCGAGCTGCGCGCCGCGACGGGCAGCTGCGTCTCCCAGTAGTTAAGCAGGAAGCCGCCGTCGCGGTACGAGACGCGCAGCTCCCCGCGTTCGAGCACGCGGCCGAACTGGTCGCCGAGGATGGGGAGCAGCACGCGCCCCTTGAGCGTCGGGTTGGGCGGGTTCCAGTCGATGTCGAAGTAGCGCGCGTGGGGCGAGCTCTGCCCGTTCTCCAGCACGTCCTGCCACCAGCGGTTCTCCGCGGTGACGATGGACATGTGGTTGGGCACCACGTCCACGAGGAAGCCCATCCCGCGCCCGCGCAGGGTCTGGAGCAGGGCGTCCAACTGCTCCTCGCCGCCGGCCTCCGGGTTGACGCGCGCGTGCTCGACGATGTCGTAGCCGTGCGGGCTCCCCGGCCTCGCCTGGAGGACGGGCGACGAGTAGTAGTCGGTCACGCCCAGCTCGGCGAAGTAGTCGGCGAGCGCGCGCGCCTGCTCGAAGGTGAACTCGCGGTTGAACTGGAGCCTGTAAGTCGAGACGGGGATGCGCGCCTGCACGGTTCTGTAGTCTTTCCGACCCGCGTGAGTTTAAAGAAACGGCACACATCGGCGCGCCGAGTCGGGCGCCGGCGAAAGGGCCGCGGGGCCTCGGGGCGGCACTGCGACGCCCCGAAGATCATGCTAGACATTCACCTTGTCGAATGTGTCCCGCAATCATAACACTTGGCCTCGGTAGGCGGGCAGTTCGGAAACGTACCCTGACGCGTGTAGACTGTCCGCGGAAGGACAGACCGGTGGGCGCGCGCGGCCTACACTGCCCGCGTAACCTACCCCCGAAAAACATACCGACAGGAGAAGGAAGCGCATGTCTGAAGGCGACAGGAGCGACGACGACGCGGCCGACGCAGGGACGGCGGGCGGCGGTGGGCGGCTTGAGGGGGAAGGCGCGGCCCGACCGCCTTCGGGAGTAGGAAGAAGAAGCGGCGCGCCCGGCCTGAAGGCTGAGTCGCGCCGCCTCTGTTTTTCTACTGACTACTGTCTACTGTCTACTGTCTACTCTTCCGCGGCGGCGCGTATCGCCTCGTAGACGGCGCGCACGGTGCCCCTGTCGAGCTCCTTCATCTCCTCCGAGAGCTGCTCGTAGGGCACCATCAACTCCTCGCCCGTCTCGCTCTTGCGCGAGGTGACGCCCTGCGCGCGCTTCGTCTCCATCCACGCCTCGTGTACCTTCGCCGAGACGGTCTCGATATCCGGCAAGTGCATCTTCGCCACCCCCTTTCAGCCTCCCGCGGCCTGACCCGCGGCCGCGCCGTCGCGCTTCGCCATCGGGACGTAGTCGCGCGTGCGCGCGCCGAGGTAAATCTGACGTGGGCGGGCGATCTTCTGTTCGGGGTCGTTCAAAAGCTCGACCCACTGCGCGAGCCAGCCCGAGGTGCGCGGGATGGCGAACATGACGGGGAACATGTCCACGGGGAAGCGCATCGCGCGGTAGATGATCCCCGAGTAGAAGTCCACGTTCGGGTAGAGCCGGCGCTTGACGAAGTACTCGTCTTCGAGCGCGATGCGCTCGAGTTCGAGCGCGAGGTCTAAGAGCGGGTCTTTCCCCGTCACCTCGAAGACCTCGTAGGCGATCTGCTTGATGATGCGCGCGCGCGGGTCGTAGTTCTTGTAGACGCGGTGGCCGAAGCCCATCAGGCGGAACTCGCCGGCCTTGACGCGCTTGACGTACTCGGGGACGCGGGAGACGGTGCCGATCTCGTTGAGCATCCGCAGCACCGCCTCGTTCGCCCCGCCGTGGAGCGGGCCGTAGAGCGCGGCCGCCGCGCCGGCGAGCGCCGAGTACGGGTCGGTCTCGGCCGAGCCGATGGAGCGCATCGCGTTGGTCGAGCAGTTCTGCTCGTGGTCGGCGTGGAGGATGAAGAGGACGGAGAGCGCCTTCTCCAGGACGGGGTTGGGCCGGTACTTGAGCTCGGTCGTCTTGAACATCATGTTGAGGAAGTTGCCCTCGTAGGAGAGGTCGTTGTCGGGGTACGAGATGGGGAGGCCGACGCGGTGGCGGTAGGCGAAGGCGGCGATGGTCGGCACCTTCGCGATGAGGCGGTGAATCTGCTTGCGGCGGCACGTCTCGTCACGGATGTTCTTCGACTCGGGGTAGAAGGTCGAGAGCGCGGCGACCATCGCCTCAAACATCCCCATCGGGTGCGCGCTGTGGTGGAAGCCGTCGAGCACCTTGCGGATGTTCTCGTTGATGAAGGTGTGGTGCGTGATGTCCCACGTCCACTGCTTCAACTGCCCCTCGGCCGGCAGCTCGCCGTGGAGGAGGAGGTAGGCGACTTCGAGGTAGCTGCTCTGCTCGGCGAGCTGTTCGATGGGGTAGCCGCGGTATTCGAGGACGCCGCGGTCGCCGTCGATGTAGGTGATGGTGCTCTTGCACGACGCGGTGTTCATGAACGCCGGGTCATAGGTCATCAGCCCGAAGTCTTCGTCGTCGTCGGTCTTGATCTGCCGCAGGTCCATCGCGCGGATGGTGCCGTCCTTGATCGGCACTTCGTACTGCTTGCCCGTGCGGTTGTCCGTGATGGTCAGGGTCTCTTTGCTGCTGTCGCTGGTCGCGCTCATGGCAAATCCTTCCCCTCCGTGGGTGGTCTCTCAAACGGTTTGTGTCAGGTTCTCAGGATTACCATAGTAGTTCGTTTCCAGGATTTGCTCAAAGCCCGTGCGCGGGTCTTCATGCCGCGCCGCCTGCGCCCACGGCGGCGTCCTCACCCGTCCGCAAGCCTTTATAAACGGGGTCGGATCGTGAATCCGGGGCGTCGGCGGGCGCTTCAAATTTTGCATGAAAACATAAATCCAACAAATTCGCTCGACGCTCGACGGGGCGCGCGGATATTTCTATTGCCTCCGCGAGTTGACGGGCTTACTCTTTGCCGCTGAGCGCCTCCTCGTCGGCTTTCTCGCATCCCCGGCTAACCGGCGCTCGGCGCTTGCGTTGTGCCAAAAAGAGATTGGCATTTGCTGCCTCGGTAATAGAATGCGCGCCTCACTCAGCAGGAGATAATTTCAATGTCGAGAAGAACTCACTCTCACAAGCGCAGTCACTCGAAAACAAACTCGAAGCTGAGGCTGAGTCATGTAACCTCACGCAAGTACGGCTGGCGCATGAAGATTCTTGCCGGGGCGATTGCGGCCACGCTGTTCGCAGGCGGCGCACTAGCGAACTGGCGGGTAACTTACGATGGCGCAGGACTACGGTGTGGACGATGGCATAAGGCAACGATTTACTGGAAAAGAGCGAGACAACGAGACGGGACTGGACTACTTTGGCGCACGCTATTACTCATCGCAGCAAGGACGTTTTACGAGCCCGGATGAGGTGCAGAGCACTTCACCAGAGTTCGCCCTGCTCGGCAAGGGGCACCCGACCAAACAGGCGTTACCGACTGCCGAGCTGACCAACCCGCAATCGCTGAACAAGTATCAATACGCGCTTAACAATCCCTTGCGGTACGTTGATCCTGACGGGCAGAAACCTCAGGACAGACTTGAAATTGAACAGCGGCGCGACGAAAGGGACTTTGCGGCAGGCAAAATTAGTCCTGAGGAGTATCTTGCTCGTGGCCGCGCGCGAGGGGCCGGGGCGGTAGTCGGCTTAGCTATCCTTATTGCTGCCAGAGGAGGCGCATCAGCTCTAACAGCCATCTCAATGTGGGCAGCGCGAAACCCAGATGGGTTGCAGCAGATTGCTCAGGGGTTGCTGGAGGCGGGGGGCGGGCCGCCGGGACTCACGCTCAGCCCGGTTTCGCGCCTCAGGGCAGCCGAAATAGACACCGGCGAGCGACTGGCCAAACAACTCGGGGTCAGGCTCCTGGAGAGCGCGCACGAAGGGGAGGAATACATTGTGGCCGGTGCCAAGACGACGATTGATGCTATGGGGACTCCGCGGGCGTACCAGTACTGGAACTCGGGCGAGTTCTTTAAATCGATCAATGAGCACCTGAACAAGGTGGTGGATTACGTCGCCATTGACCTGAAGGGAGCTTCAAAGGCACAGGCTGAAGCCATCCAGAAGTATGTAGGTAGCCTTACGAAGGAACAGCAGGCCAGAATCATATACGTCAAATAAGCCTACTGTGGAGAAACATTATGGCAGTAATAAGCTTTGCAGAAAACAAGCCCGAGCGAACTTGGTGTGTTGCAGGGTGGGCATTCCGGCAAGTCCTGTACGACGTGATGTCCCAGTACCCGGAAGATAAAGAAATGGCTGACAAGTTCGATGAGTCCGAGGCTTATAGTGGTCTCATTCTTTACCTGCTGAGACCGGAATTTGCAGCCAGGATTACTAATGCGATTAGGCACGTTGCGACGGGCATCCTGTCTGGCGCGATCCGGTCGGGCATTCACGACCAGTCCTACGGCGATGCGATGACCGTCGAACAGTACCGAAGGGCGTTGCGACTACTGCTAGAAACAATTCCCCCACGCGGGCAAGTGATAAAGAGCGAAGAGCGGTGCCTAGAATAGTTGCCATTGCAGTCTCGATGACAATGCACATTGAGAGATTCTTCGGCGGCATCAACAAATGTGGCGTTAAGCCCTAGTAGTTCATCACGATGAACGCGATGGATAAAGTCGCTTCAGTTTTTCACGGGCTTCCGTGACCGAAAAGCGCCAGTCAATGGTCGCCTGCTCTTTGTTACGTCGCGTCTCCCACACGGCG
>JAIVJI010000064.1:0-983 GCA_020200135.1 Acidobacteriota bacterium
GCCGGGCGCGGTCGAGGGCGGCGAGGTCAGGCCGATTGAGGCGGCGCGCGTGCGCGTCCCGCCCGCCGAGGCGATGCGCCGCGCCAACGAGTTCGTCGGCCGCGAGCTGCCGACGACGGCGCTGACGCTGCTCACGCGCGAGGGCCGCCCCGTCTACCAGGCCGTCGGCGGCATGGGCGGCGACTCGCTGCTCGTGGACGCCGAGACGGGCGGGGTGGTCAAGACGCCCCCGCCGCGGTGGCTTACGAGGTACTTCAACCAGGCGCACTTCTACTTCTTCGCGGGGCGCTGGCAGGTGCCTCTGCTCGTCGGGTTCGCGGCGCTGGCGTGCCTGTCGGCGCTCTCGGGCCTCTACCTGAACCTCGTCTCGTGGCGGGCACGCCGGCGCCGCGGCTGAAGGCGCCGGGGCGACAACCCCCCACGGTCTGTTGTAATCTCAGGGGCGTTATGGAAGGCTCGAACATCACCATCCTGATCGCGTTCGCGGCGGGGCTGCTGTCGTTTCTGACGCCGTGCGTGCTGCCGCTCGTCCCCGGCTACGTCTCGCTCATCTCGGGCGTGAGCGTCGAGCACCTGAAGGGCGAGGGCGGCGGGTCGCGCGCGGCCGCGCGCCGCGCGGTCATCATCAACTCGCTCGCCTTCAACGCCGGCGTCTCGCTCATCTTCATCCTCCTCGGCGCGACCGCCGGCTGGGTCGGGAACGTCTTGTTCTCGACGCCGTGGGTGAGGATCGTGGGCGGCGTCGTCATCATCCTCTTCGGCTTCCAGATGATGGGCGTCTTGAAGATCGGCGCGCTCTACCGCGACACGCGCAAGTTCTCCGACGACAAGCCGCGCGGGCCTCTGGGCGCGGCGCTCCTGGGCGTCGCGTTCGCGGCCGGGTGGACGCCGTGCATCGGCCCCATCCTCGGCGGCATCATCGGGCTGGCGGCGACGAGCGGCGGTTGGAAGAGCGGGCTCGTGCTCTCGGCCTTCTACGCGGC
>JAIVJI010000064.1:992-30883 GCA_020200135.1 Acidobacteriota bacterium
GGTTGGAAGAGCGGGCTCGTGCTCTCGGCCTTCTACGCGGCGGGGCTCTCCATCCCGTTCCTCCTGACGGGGCTCGTGCTCAACCAGTTCCTCGGCTTCTACTCGCACTTCCGGCGTCACCTGCACAAGGTCGAGGTCGCCTCCGGCGTCCTGCTCATCGTCATCGGCCTGATGGTCGCCTCCAACAGCCTGACGTGGGTGGCGGGCGTGGCCGCGCGCTACCTGCCCAACGCCGAGAACCTCGTCAGGCAGGACGCGCCCGCCGACGCGGCCCCGACGACGACGCAGAACTCGACCGCGCCCCCGAACAGTCCGGCGACGAGCGCCGGCGAGCCCGCGCCCGACGTGGAGCTGACGACGACCGACGGCAGGCCGCTCAAGCTCTCCGAGCTGCGCGGACAGGTCGTGCTGCTCAACTTCTGGGCGACGTGGTGCGTGCCGTGCCGCTCCGAAATCCCGGCGCTCAACGCGATGGAGAAAGATCTCTCGGCGCGCGGCTTCAAAGTCCTCGGCGTCACGACGAGCGACTCGGCGGAGGTGGTGCGCGAGTACCAGAAGGACGTGCGGCAGGACTACGCCGTCGCGCTCGGCGACGACGGCGTCGCCAGCAAGTACTCGGTCGGCGTGCTCCCCACGACCTTCATCATCGACCGCCGGGGGCGCATCCGCGAAACCATCATCGGCGAAAAGACCCGCGCCTACTTCGAGGCGCGCATCAAGCCCCTGCTCGAAGAGCAGGCGCCCGGCGATTAGAGAAATGGCAAAAGCCATCAACTCAAAGAAGAAGGACTCGACGGCGAAGCCCGACGGCATCACGCGCATCTCGGTCTCCGGCTTCAAGTCCATCGCCGAGGAGCAGTCCATCGAGGTCAGGCCGCTGACGATCCTCGCCGGCGCCAACAGCTCCGGCAAGTCCAGCATCATGCAGCCGCTCCTCCTCCTCAAACAGACCCTCGAAGCCAGCTACGACCCCGGCGCCCTCCGCCTCGACGGCCCCAACGTCCGCTTCACTTCGGCCGACCAGTTCTTATCCCATGCGGGCCGTGGTAAGAACACAGACGGTTTTAGCGTTAGTGTTGAAGCAAGCGATAGAGGCAACTTGACAACATATTTTCGCAAGCAGTCGGGCAAACCCATAGAAGTCCAAAGAAGCACCTTTATAACAAATAACAGGAAGGATGACCTTCGTGCAGATATGACTCCGGAGGAAATCAAGTCGGAAATAGACTCTGGCTTTTTATTCTTAGTTACGCAGTCCTATTTTTTCGGAAGCGATGTGCCTGAGATAACAGTCACTCGTGACCGTTTCTTTTTACAGTGGTCTTTTAGTGGATTTCAGGATATTGACTTTACCCTCGGCCAAATAATGGAGCCTTACATACGTGAGGTGATTCATGTGCCCGGCTTGAGAGGGAATCCGGAGAGAACCTACAACGTCGCGGCTGTCGGTGCTTCTTTCCCAGGTACGTTTGAGAATTACGCAGCCAGTGTCATCGCTAAGTGGCAAGCGGAAAATGATAGCGACAATTTAGAAGGAGCGAGTCAAGACCTAAATGAGCTTTGCCTCACGTCGAAAGTCTTAGCCATACCGCTCAACGATACGCAGGTCGAGTTGCAAGTGTCGCGATTACCGCAAGGGGCGAAGGGCAAAGGCGACATGGTGAGCATCGCGGACGTGGGGTTCGGGGTGTCGCAGACTTTGCCGGTGGTGGTGGCTTTGCGAGAGGCAAAGCCGGGGCAGTTGGTTTACGTCGAGCAGCCGGAGATTCACTTGCACCCGAGGGCGCAGACGGCGATGGCGAAGGTGCTGGCTGACGCTGCCGCGCGCGGCGTCCACGTCGTGGCCGAGACACACAGCGCGCTTCTCATCCTCAGCGTGCAGACGCTCGTGGCGGAGGGCAAGCTCGCGCCCGAGCTGGTCAAGCTCCACTGGTTCGAGCGACGCGACGGCGTGACGAAGGTCAGGAGCGCAGACCTCGACGAGGCCGGCTCTTTCGGCGACTGGCCGGAGGACTTCGCGGACGTGGAGTTGGAAGCGCAGAGCCGTTACCTCGACGCGGTGGAGGCGCGCTCGTCGCGCGGGAAGAAGCGGCGTGCCGGCTAAGAAGGCGCGGCGTCTCGTCGTGGACGCCTCGGTCGCGAGCGCGGCCGGCGGGAAGGCGGCGACGGCGACGGCCCCGAAGCGTTGCCGCGATTTTCTGTCCACCTTGCGGGACGAGACAGGCTGCCACGTCGTCATACCGCCGATGCTCAGGGACGAGTGGGAAGAACACATGTCGGGTTTCACGCGCGTCTGGCTGAGGAACATGACGCAGCGCGGAAGAGTTATCCCCAGAGACGTTGTGCCCAGCACAAGAATGCGCCGCGAGATAGTGCGCGCGGCGGCGACGAAGAAGACCGAGGCGGACGCCCTGCAAAAAGACTTTCACCTTGTCGAAGCCGCGATAGCTTACGACAAGACAGTGGTCTCATTGGACGACGAAGTCAGGAGACTTTTCAAGGCAGCCGCGCGGAGCGTCATCGCCATCAAAAAGGTCGTTTGGGTCAATCCCGTCGAGCCCGCCGAAAAGTCCATCGAGTGGCTGAGAGACGGGGCCAGAGCTGAGCCAGTCCGGATGCTCAGCCACGAATAGCCCGGAGGCTAGTCCGCAGTTATCATCACCGAGCCCCTTTAAGTTTTCCGCCGGCAATCTGGAGAAGCAGTATGTTCGAGAACCTCAGTCGCGCCGCAGCCGCCCTCGTCTTCGCGGCCGCCGCGCTCGCCTCCGCGCAGGGGGCGCGGGCGCAGGTCAGCACGCCGCGGCAGCAGACCCCGCCGCAAACTACCGCCCCGCAGACGCCGCCGCCGGCCGCCGCGCCGCAAGCGACGCCGCAGGCGAGCACGCAGATGAAACCCGAGGACGGGCACGAGTGGGCGCCCATCCTTGAGCAGAAGCTCGATTACAAGGACTGGACGTTCAAGAGCCTGAAGGACGGCGCGCCCCTGAACCTGCGCGAGCTGTTGAAGGGCAAGAAGCTCGTGATGGTCGTCTACTTCGCGCCGTGGTGCGGGAACTGGAAGGCCGAGGCCCCCACGGTCTGGCGGCTCTACGAGAAGTACAAGGCGCAAGGGTTCGAGGTCGTGGGCGTCAGCGAGTACGCCCCGGCCGACGACTCGCGCAAGTACTTCGAGGGGCGGGGCGGCGCGCCCTTCCCCGTCGTCGTCGAGTCCGAGTCGACCTCGGCGCGCGAGCAGACGACGCACTTCGGCTACCGCAAGGCGTGCGGCGACACGCGCCGCTGGGGCTCCCCCTTCAACGTCTTCCTCGAGCCGGCGAAGCTCAACAAGTCGGGCGAGGTGCTGGCCGAGCGCGCCTGGGTCGTCGGCGGCGAGCTGATAGAGAAGGATGTCGAGCGCTTCATACGCGAACGGCTCGGGCTCGCGGAGCAGGGCTCGGCCGAGCCCTGCACGGACAAGCCGAAGGCCGAAAGTCAAAAAGCCTTGGGGGCCAAAAAGCCTTAGCCGCCCGCGCGGCCGCGAATTGCCGAGTCGCACGGAAGAAAGTCGTTAAGACAGAAAAATTTCCCGATAAATTCTCCTTGAAAGAATCGGAGGCGGCGAGTCTGACAGCTCGCCGCCTCCGATTCATTTGACCGCTTCGTCTTCTTCCTAACTGCCAGCCGCCTGCCGCTCTTTGTCTCGGGCTCGGCCGGCTGCTATGATGTCCCGCTTTTAGCCTGCTCAATTTTTTTCGACCGGCTTCATAAAGGATGAGACTCCGCCTGCTCTACCACGGCCACTGCTTCGACGGCGTGGCCTCCGCCGCGGTCTTCACGCGGTTCTACCGCTCGCACGTAGACGCCTCCGCCGACGTCGCCTACGCGCCTCTGCTCCACACGGCGGGCTCGCTCTTCGACGAGGCGATGTTCGACGGCGACGAGAACGCCATCGTCGATTTCAAGTACAGCCCCTCCGGGCGCCTGACCTGGTGGTTCGACCACCACCAGTCCGCCTTCCTCTCCGCGGAGGACGAGGCGCACTTCCGCGCCGACCGCTCGGGGCGCAAGTTCTGGGACCCCGAGAGCAAGTCCTGCACCGAGTTCATCGCGCGCGTCGCGGACGAGAACTTCGGCTTCCGCGACGACTCGCTCGTCCCACTCATCAGTTGGGCGCACACCATCGACGGCGCCTTCTACGAGTCGGCCGCGCAGCCGGTCGAGCTGCGCGAGCCCGCGCTCCAGCTCATGCAGGTCATCGAGAATGTGGACGACGCCTTTATCGAGTGGGTCATCCGCCAGCTCAGTGTCCGCACGCTCGAAGAGGTCGCCACCGGCGCGGAGGCGCAGGAGCGCTTCCGCCCCCTACTCGCGCGCCACCGCGAGACGCTGGAGACCGTCCGGCGCAAGGCCGCCTACGAGCGCGGCGCCGTCACCTTCGACCTCGTCGACGAGGGGCTCGAAGGCTTCAACAAGTTCATCCCCTACTACGTCCACCCCGAGACCACCTACTCGGTCGCGGTCACGCGCGGCGCGTACCGCGCCAAAATCTCGGTCGGCTCGAACCCCTTCAGCCCGCGCCCGCGCCGCCACAACATCGCCTCGATCTGCGAGCGCTACGGCGGCGGCGGCCACGCGGTCGTCGGCGCGGTCTCCTTCCGCCCCGACGAGGTCGAGCGCGCGCGCCAGGTCGCCCGCGAAATCCTCGCCGAGCTGCGCGAAGGATTCGAGGAGTAGGCCACCGCCCGAGGCCCCGCGCACCCGACTCCCTCAAATATTCCTCAACCCGCTTCCTTAAAGTGTGAGCATCGGGGCGGCGGCCCGCGGGGCCGGGCCGGGAGTCTCACACGAAGGAAACGCTTGGGGAGGACTGACTACTGCCTACTTCTTTCTCCCTCCCGCCATCAGCGCCTCTATCTCTTCGACCCGCTTGGGCGCCTTGTCGGTCAGCACGCGGTAGCCGTCGGCGGTGACGAGCACGTCGTCCTCGATGCGGACGCCGATGCCGCGGTACTTGTCGGGGATGTCTTCGGCGTCCTCGGCGACGTAGACGCCGGGCTCGACCGTCATCACCATCCCGGGCTCGACGGGGCGCGGCCGGCCCCCCACGTGATACGCGCCCGCGTCGTGCACGTCCATCCCGAGGTAGTGCCCGAGCCGGTGCATGTAGAATTTCTTGTACTGCCCCTCCTCGATGAGCCTGGCCGTCTCGCCCTTCAACAGCCCGAGCCTGACCATGCCCTCGGTCAGAATCTCGACCGAGCGCTCGTGCATCCCTTCGAGCGTCACGCCGGGCTTGACAGCGCGGACGCACTCCTCCTGGCAGTCGAGCACGAGCTGGTAGATGTCACGCTGCGCCTCGGTGAAGCGGCCGTTCACGGGGAAGGTGCGCGTGATGTCGGAGGCGAAGCCCTCGTACTCGGCGCCCGCGTCGATGAGCAGCAGGTCGCCGTCTTTGAGCTCGGCGTCGTTGTCGACGTAGTGGAGGATGGTCGCGTTGGCGCCCGAGCCGACGATGGAGTTGTAGGCCGGCGCGGCAGCCCCGGCGCGGCGGAAGACGTACTCGACGAGGGCGTCTATCTCGTACTCGCGCATGCCGGGGCGCGCTGACACCATCGCCTCGCGGTGCCCCTCGGCGGCGATGTCGGCCGAGCGCTGCATGAGCGCGACCTCCTCGTCCGACTTGACGAGCCGCATCTCGTGGATGAGCGCGCCGGGGTCGATGATGGTCTGCGGCGCGCGCACCCCGCGGCGCCCCATCATGCGCATCCGCGAGAGCTGCCGGATGAGCGTCTGGTCCAGCTCCGCGTGCCCGCCCCCGAGCCGGTAGTAGAGCGAGCCCGCGCCGTCCAACAGCTCGGTGAGCTTCGCGTCGAACTCCTCGACGGGGAACGCCTCGTCGGCGCCGTAACGCTCGCGCGCGCCCTCGACCCCGGCGCGGCGCCCGTTCCAAATCTCCTTCTCGCGGTCGCGCGGCCGGACGAAGAGCGTGAAGGGTTTTTCGCGCGAGGGCGCGACGACGGCGACGGCGTCGGGCTCGCGGAAGCCCGTCAGGTAGTAGAAGTCCGAATCCTGCCGGAAGCGGTACTCGGTGTCGTGCGAGCGCGTCACCTCGCGCGCCGCCGGGATGATGGCGACCGAACCGGGCTCCATCCGCCGCATGAACTCCGCGAGCTGCGGTCTTGGCATAAGTAGTCTCTCCATTCCGAATGTGTTCGGCACGATTCTAACCCGCCCACGCGGCGGCGCGGAAACGGGGTCGCGCCTCGCTTACGCGGCGCGCTGCTCGGCCCCCCTTCCTCATTGACAACTCAACGCCGCGGGAATATCTTGCCCGCATCCGAGGGTTCTTGCTGGCGAGACGCTTCGTCGGCCTCACTCCACTACTTCGACTCAGGGCGGTGTTCAAGGGTGCGGCGCTTTTTCGCGCCGTGGCCGCGCGCGTGAACCAAAGCTTCCGACAGGTTCACGCGCGCGACTGCGGTAATCACCTCGCGCGGGCTGATTATTGCCGGTCTTAGGCTACACAGGAGAACAGCCATGAGATTTCGTCACCTCCTCGTCCCCACGGGGCTAGTCCTCTGCCTTTTCGCCCTCGCGTGCGCCGACGGGCAGACCTCGTCGAACCAACCGAACGTCAACTCCGTGCAGACGCCCTCCCCCGAAGCGGGTAACGTGCGCCCTCCCGTAAACAACGGGGGGTCTACGCCTCTCCCTCCCAAAGTGGAGGCGGAGCAACTGATTGGCAAAATCACACAGTTACAACGCAGATATGTTCGGGACAGCGTGGGCATTCAAGCGGGACAATGCTTTACCGACAACGACCTGAACAGGTTCAAGACGGACAAGACGGTCGACAAGATCGTCGACGACTTGAAGAAGGACAAAGACTTCCTCGCCATCATCGAAAGCATAAAAGGTATGCAGGGGGAGCGGGCGGCCCTTTTGGATAGGGCGCTGCAAACTTACAGGAAGACGTGGGGCGAACTTAACTTGAACCCGGCCACCGCTTCTGCCGAGGAATTGCGCAAGGGGCAGACCGAGGCGGGGCATCGTCCTCGCTCTGGCGTTAATCATCACGGGGTTTCTCTTCTACTTATCTTCGTCCCTGATCTACGTGCTGCAAATCGGGATTGACCCCCGCGACGAGACGGGGGTGATGATGAGGAGGGATAAGGTAATAGTTATTAACAACGGCAAGGGGCCGATCTTTTTTGACGTGGCCGGCAACCTCGCCAACACAAGCGTGTCCGAGGTCTCGCTGAGGTTACGCGGCCCGAAAGACCCGGGTTTTCGAGCGCCCATAAAGTTTCCGGTCTCGAACGGAGTTTTTATAGGGGTGGTGCAACTCAGCTCGGCGGAAAGCCGAGACCTAAGTGATACGGATTATACTTACGAGCTTTACTCCGGTAACAACAACTCGCACCTGTCCGACGGCTACATCCGTTTGCAGGTCAAGGCGGTCGTATCCGGCGCGAGCCCGTGGTCTATGGTCGTCATCGGCGGCGTAGGGCTCATCGCTTCGCTCCTTCAATTCTTCCAATTTTTTATCCAAAGGGACGAGGCCGCTAAACCACAGGAAGTCCCTCCCTCATCTTCGTAAGCGTCAACGGCTTTCGACGCGGGCTTTCAAACCCCGCCCCGCCGCGCGATAATCGCGCGCGAGGCAAAAGCGATGACCCAAATCGGAAACACCAACGCCAACGCCGCACGGCCGCGCGCCGGCTTCGCGCGCGAAATCATCTCCTACGACCCGGCGACCGGCGAAGAGGTCGGGCGCGCGCCGCTCGGCTCGGCGGGGGACGTGGCCGCCGCCCTGGGGAGGGCGCGCGCGGCGCAGAGGGCCTGGGGCGCGCTCTCTTTCCGCGCGCGCGCGTCGGTCGTGATGCGCGCGCGCGCCGTCGCGCTCGAAGAGATGGACGAGATAGCCCAACTCATCTCGCGCGAGTCGGGGAAGCCGGCGGCCGAGGCGCTGGCGATGGAGTTGGTGCCGGCCATCGACCTGATGCAGTTCTTCGCGCGCAAGGCGGGGCGGATGCTCCGGCCCGAGAAAATAGACATCGGCCTCTACCGCTTCCTCGGGCGCACGTCCACGGTCGAGTACCGCCCCGTCGGCGTGGTCGGCATCATCTCGCCGTGGAACTTCCCCTGGGCGACGCCGCTGGGCGAGGTCGTCATGGCGCTTATGGCCGGGAACGCCGTCGTGCTCAAGCCGAGCGAGCTGACGCCGCTCACGGGGCTGAAGGTCGGCGAGGTGTTCGCGCGCGCGGGTCTGCCCGAAGGCGTTCTGGAGATCGTGACCGGGGACGGCTCGACCGGCGCCGCGCTCGTCGAGGCGGGCGCCGACAAGATCATGTTCACGGGGAGCGTCCCCACGGGCCGCCGCGTGGCGGAGGCGGCCGCGCGACGGCTCATCCCGGTCGTCCTCGAACTCGGCGGCAAAGACCCGATGATCGTCTTCGAGGACGCCGACCTCTCGGCCGCCTCCGGGGCGGCGGTCTGGGGCGCGTTCGCCAACTCCGGCCAGGCGTGCGCCTCGGTCGAGCGCTGCTACGTCCACGAGAGCGTCGCCGAAGAGTTCACGCGCCGCGTCGTCGAGAAGGTGCGTGCGCTCCGGCAGGAGCCGGGCCCCGCCTGCGACCTCGGCTCGATGTCGAGCGAGCGGCAGTTCCGCCTCGTCGAGGAGCACGTCGCCGAGGCGGTCGCGCGCGGCGCTCAAGTCCTGACCGGCGGCGGGCGCGCGCGCGGCTGTTCCGAGCGCGGCTGGTTCCACGAGCCGACGGTGCTCGCCGGCGTCGACCACTCGATGACGGTGATGCGCGAGGAGACCTTCGGCCCCGTCCTCCCGCTGATGACCTTCGGCGACGAGGAGGAGGCCGTCCGCCTCGCCAACGACAGCGACTTCGGACTGACGGCGAGCGTCTGGACGCGCGACATCGGGCGCGGCCGCCGCGTCGCGCGCCGCATCGAGGCCGGCACCGTCATGGTCAACGAGGTGCTCTACACGCACGGCATCGCGCAGACGCCGTGGGGCGGCGTTAAGCAGAGCGGGTTGGGGCGCACGCACGGCCGCTGGGGCTTGCTCGAAATGGTCGCGCCGCACCACGTCCACGTCAACCGCCTCGCCTTCGTGCAGGACGTGTGGTGGTTCGCCTACACGCCCGGCGCGGCCTCGCTCTTCCGCTCGCTCGCGCGCCGCTTCGCCACGGGCTCGCTCCTCCAGACGCTCCTCATCTCCCCGCAGATGCTCGCGCGCTACCGCGAGCGCAGAAAGCGCTGAAGTCTGTGCGCCGGCGACTTGCGCGCGGGCGTGAATCTGGCTATATTCGCCTTCCCCCGAACCAAAGGTTTGTGTGGCCCCTCACGGGCCTTGTCTTGTCCCGTTACCTCGCTTCGTTCGACACCCGACTGTCGGAGTAAATGACCGAGGCCCGGAGTGCGTCCCCCCGGCGCGCTTCCCGCGGCACCCTCGCGCTCATCTCAACTCATCGCGGGCGGAGCATGACTCTTACGCCTGAGGCTCTCATTTTCCACGGCGGCGACGGCGCGCCCCCCTCATCGCGCGGGGCTGCCCCGCCGCGCGCCGCCAAGACCCACGGCCCACCAACACACTCGGAGGATTGAATGAAGAGACTTTCAGTTTTCACGGCGGCCGCGCTGCTGCTCGCGTTCGCCGCCGCTCTCACAGTCGCGCCCGCCTCGAAGGGGCAGGGGCAAGGTCAGAAGGGCGGCATCAAGCGCAAGGCGCGCGCCGTGCCCGGCCAGTACATCGTCACGCTCCAGGAGTGGGCCGCGCAGCCGCGCGGCGAGAACTCCTTCGCGGCTAACGTCGCCGCCGACATCGCCTCGCAGCACCGCGGCGAGGTGCTCGCCGTCTACAGGCACGCGCTCCTGGGCTTCGCCATCCGGCTGCCCGAGCAGGCGGCCGAGGCGCTCACGCACGACCCGCGCGTCGAGTCGGTCGAGGAGGACGGCGTCGTCACCGCCTCGACCACCCAGACCAGCCCGCCGTGGGGCCTCGACCGCATCGACCAGCGCAACCGCCCGCTCGACGGCCAGTACAACTACACGCCGACCGGCGCGGGCGTCCACGCCTACGTCATCGACACCGGCATCCGCGCCACGCACACGCAGTTCGGCGGCCGCGCCAACGGCAACGGCTACACCGCGATCAACGACGGCAACGGCACCAACGACTGCAACGGCCACGGCACACACGTCGCCGGCACCGTCGGCGGCAGCACTTACGGCGTGGCGAAGGGCGTCACGCTTCACGCCGTGCGCGTGCTCGACTGCTCGGGCAACGGCACCACCTCGGGCGTCATCGCGGGCGTGGACTGGGTGACGGCCAACCGGCAACTGCCGGCGGTCGCCAACATGAGCCTCGGCGGCGGCGCGTCCTCCTCGCTCGACACCGCCGTCCAGAACATGATCAACGCTGGCGTCTCGACCTCGGTCGCGGCCGGCAACGACTACGGGCAGAACGCCTGCAACTACTCGCCGGCGCGCGTCGGCGCCGCCATCACCGTCGGCTCGACGACTTCGACCGACGCCAAGTCCGACTTCTCGAACATCGGCTCCTGCCTCGACATCTTCGCGCCCGGCTCGTCAATCCCTTCGGCGTGGTACACGTCCGACACGGCGACGAACACCATCTCGGGCACCTCGATGGCGACGCCGCACGTCGCGGGCGTCGCGGCGCTCTACCTCCAGAACAACACCGGGGCCAGCCCGGCCACGGTGCGCGACGCAATCGTCAACACCGCGACGACGGGCGTGCTGACCAACATCGGCACCGGCTCGCCCAACCGCCTGCTCTACTCGCTCCTGACGACGGACGGCGGGGGCGGCGTGCCGACGGCCTGCTCGGGCGGGACGCAATACACGGGCACGCTCACCTACACGGGCGACTACGACTACCACCCGAACGGCAGCTACTACTACAGCTCGGTCTCGGGCACGCACAAGGGCTGTCTGGTCGGGCCGACCTCGGGCGCCGACTTCGACCTCTACTTGCAGAAGTGGAACGGCTCGTCGTGGGTCATCGTCGCGCGCAGCGAGAGCGTCTCTTCCAACGAGACCATTTCCTACTCGGGCACGGCCGGCTACTACCGCTTCCAGGTCTACTCCTACAGCGGCACCGGCAGCTACAACCTCTGGATAGTCCGCCCGTAAATACGCGCCCCGACGCGCACGGAGGCCGCCCCGGTTGAGCCGCGGGCGGCCTTTTTTTGCGGCGGCGGGCGTGCACTTTTTGCTTGTTGGCGGGCCGCCGGGGGTCGTATCATCCACGCGTCGAAGCACCCGCGGCTCCCCGTTCGCTCTCCAACTTTCCGAGGCAAGGCACCATGAAAAGACTCCTCGCAGACCGGCGGCTCACACGCACGCTGGCGGGACGACTGCGCGCGGCCGCGGTGACGCTGCTCGCGCTTCTCCTCTCCTTGACGCCTGCCGGTCGCGCGCGGGCCGCGGCCGACCTCGACCCGACCTTCGGCTCGGGCGGGACGGTCACGACCGACTTCGGCGGCCAGGAGACCGCACAGGCCGTCGCCGCCCAGCCCGACGGCAAACTGGTCGTCGCGGGCCTCTCCGGCCCGAGCAACCCCGCCCCGTTCATCGGCGACATGCTTGTCGTGCGCTACAACGCGGACGGCTCGCTCGACGCGACGTTCGGCGCGGGCGGGAAGGTGCTGATCGACTTCACCAACTGGCACGACAACGCGTCGGCGGTCGCCCTCCAGCCGGACGGCAAGATCGTCGTCATCGGCGTGACCTTCACGACCACGGACAATACTCCGAACTTAGCGTTGGTGCGGCTCAACCCCGACGGCACGCTGGACGGCACGTTCGGCACGGGCGGCAAGGTCAAGACGCTTCTGGCCCCCTCGTTCTTCGCGTGGCCGGAGGCCGTGCTCGTCCAGCCCGACGGCCGCATCGTCGCCGCCGGGGCGGTGAGGACGAGCCTGCACCCGGACTCCACAGCGTCCGACTTCTTCGCCGCGCGCTTTAACGCCGACGGCTCGCTCGACCTGACCTTCGGCTCCGGCGGCCGCACCTCGGTCGACGTCGGCAATTACGATGCGGCCTTCGACGCGGCGCTGCAACCCGACGGCAAGATCGTCCTCGCGGGGACGGCGTCCGTCAGCCCGGGCTCCTCCTTCGCGCTCCTGCGCCTGAAGGCAGACGGCACCCCCGACACGTCCTTCGACGGCGACGGGCGCGTGACCACCTCCTTCGGCGGCGGCGACTTCGCCACCGGCGTCGCGGTCCAGGCCGACGGCAAACTCGTCGCCGCGGGCGCGGCCCGCGGCAGACCGTACCCCGACTCGGACTTCGCGCTCGCGCGGTACAACGCGGACGGCTCGCTCGACGCGACCCCTTTAACGAACGGGCTCACGGCGACCACGGACGGCAAGCTCGTCATCGTCGGCCTAGCAGATCATCCGATGACCGGCAACAGAGACATCGCCGTCGCGCGCTACGCCGCGCCGCCGGGCGCCGAGCCGGCCTCGTTCGCACGCTTCTCCGCGCAGGATTACGGCGCCGCGGAGGGCTGCACGGCCGCGCTCGTCACCGTCCTGCGCGAGGGCGACCTGAGCGCGCCCGCGACGGTCGAGTACCGGACGCGCGACGGCTCGGCGACTCAGCGCTCGGACTACACGCACACGACGGGCGCGCTCCTCTTCGCCGCGGGCGAGTCGTCGAAGAGCTTCGCCCTGCCCGTCAACGACGACGCCTTAGCCGAAGGCCCCGAGACGATCCGGGTCGAGCTGGTCTCGGCCTCGGCGAACGTCAACTTCCGCGTCCCGGCCGTCGCGACGCTCACGGTCGCGGACGACGACACGGGCGAAGGCGGCGCGAACCCCCTGGACAACTCGCAGGCGTTCGTCTGCCAGCACTACCACGACTTCCTCAGCCGGCAGCCCGACGCCGCCGGCCTCCAGTTCTGGACTCAGGGCATCGAGCAGTGCGGCGCGGACGCCCGGTGCCGCGAGGTGAAGCGGGTCGACGTCTCGACCGCGTTCTTCCTCTCCATCGAGTTCCAGCAGACGGCCTACTTCGTCATCCGCGCGCACAAGGCGGGCTTCGGCGACAGGAAGCAGACGCCGCGCTACTTCGACTTCCTGCGCGACACGCAGCGCGTCGCGCAGGGCGTCGTCGTCGGCACGCCCGAGGCCGACGCGCGGCTCGAAGCGAACAAGCAGGCGTTCGCCGCCGCCTTCGTCGCGCGCCCCGAGTTCGTCGCCGCGCACGGCGCGCAGAGCGCGACCGAGTACGTTGACTCGCTCTACCAGAACGCGGGCGTCACTCCGACGCCGTCCGAGCGCGCGGCGGCCGTCGCGGCCTTCGGCGCGGGCGGCGACGAGGGGCGCGCCGCGGCCCTGCGCAGCGTCGTCGAGAGCGACTCGGTCTACCGCCGGCTCTACAACGCGGCCTTCGTCCTCTCGCAGTACTTCGGCTACCTGCGCCGCGACCCCGATGCCGCGCCCGACTTCGACTTCTCGGGCTACGACTTCTGGCTCGCGAAGCTCGACTCCTTCAGTCTGCCCAACGAGGACGTGCGCGACGAGCGCGTCGCCCTCGCACGCGTGCGCCGCGCCGAGATGGTCAAAGCCTTCGTGACATCGCTCGAATACCGCCGCCGCTTCGGTCAGCCTTAGGGCAGACGCTCAGGTGCCCCGCTTGCCTTCGATGCTGCCGGCCTTAATCCATAAGGGCCGGACTTAAGACGGGCTTCGGCGACCCCGATTCGTTGAGGGGCGGCCGCCGCCGCCGGCCGCAGTCTGCTTCGCGCCCCGTGGGAAATCTGCTATATTCGCCTTCCCCAAAGACGTTTCCGGCGGCCTTCGCGCAAATCAGCGGATGGGATGTGTGGGCGGGGTTAACAGTCCCGCCCTCGCGTTTTGTCCGCGCCCGTCTGACGTAAGGATTCCGAAGAGGGATTCGGGAAAGGTTTTAACCGGCGTCGGGGTGTTCGGGCGCGTCCGCCGCACGCGTCCGCGCGCGGCGTCTGCGGCGCACGATCAGGAGCGCCGCGACGCCCGCGACGGCGAGCAGGACGGCCGCCGCGGCGCCCCAGCGCCCGGCGAGGGCCACCAGCAGCGCCAGCAGGAAGATCATCGTCCCCGGCGGGGCGAAGGCGAGAAAGCCTGCGAGCAGTAGGGCGGCTATCCGCTTGGGGCTTTTCATGGTCTTTAAGCGCCGGCGGCCAACAGCGCCGCCGGGCGGCAATCCTAGCACAGGGTTCGGGCTGGCTTCATCGTGGAGACTGACGCGGGTAAGTCGGCGTGGCGCGGGGCGCTGCTGACGGCGTCGGCGGCGCTCGCCGCCTGCGCGCCGGCGTGGCTCATCCTGAGGTACGGCGTGGACGTGCCGTACTGGGACCACTGGGACCTGGCGCCGTTCTTCGAGCGGCTCGCGCGCGGCACGCTCACGGCCGCAGACCTCTTCGCGCAGCAGAACGAGTACAGGCAGTTCTTTCCCAACCTCCTCTTCGTCGCGCTGGGACGTCTGACGGGCTGGAACGTCCGCGCGGAGATGCTCGCGTGCCTCCTGCTCGCGTGCGCCGCCGCCCTGGGCGTCCGGAGCCTCGCCGCGCGGACTTCGGCCGACCCTTCGGGCGGTCGTGCGGGGACTGGCGGCGTGCAGTTCCTGCTGGCGAGCCTGTTCATCTTCTCGGCCGTGCAGTACGAGAACTGGCTCTTCGGCGTGCAGGTCGTCTACTTCGTGCCGGGCGCGTGCGTCACGGCCGGCCTCGTCTCGGCCTACTCGGAGCGACTTGGGGCGCGCGCCTCCGTCTTCGTCTGCGCGTGCCTCGCGGCGGTCGCCACGTTCTCTTCGGCGAACGGGGTCGTGTGCTGGCTCGTGCTCCCTCTGGCGATTCTCGCCGCGCGACCCGAGGCGCGTGCGTCGGCGCGGCGCTGGCTGCCGCTGTGGGGCGCGTGCCTGGGGCTGTGCCTGGCCGCTTACGTTTACGGCTACCACACGCCGAAGGGGCACCCCGCGCCTTCGGAGGCCGTGACGCGCCCCGTAGACGCGTTAATCTACCTGTCGGCGCTGTCGGGCGGGCCGCTCGCGCTGGGGCCGAGGCCGCTGCCCGTCGCCGTCGCCGCCGGCGCGTGCGCTCTCGCGGCTTACGCTTTCGCGTGCGCGTACCTTCTGCGGCACAGGAATGATGCGGCGCTCGTGAGGCGCGCGGGCGCCTGGGTGGCGCTCGGCGCTTACTCGGTCGTCACGGCCGCGATGGTCACGGCCGGCAGGCTCGGCTTCGGCGTCGCGCAGTCTCTGTCTTCGAGGTATACGACCTTCACGCTGTACCTGCTCGTGGCGCTCGTCTACCTGCTGCCCTGCGTCGCGTGGCACGCGGCGCGGCGGGGGCGAGGTCTCGCGTCGCGCGCGGCTTTGCTCAGGCGGCTGGGCGCGGCGGCGGCCGTCCTCCTCGTGCTCGCGCACGTCGCCGCCTTCGTGCTCGTCGTGAAGCACGGCGCCGCGCCCACGCGGCGTGCGCGTCTGCGCGCGAAGGCGTGCCTGCTCTTCGTCGAGGCCGCGCCCAACGAGCGGTGTCTGGCCGAGGGACTCCACCCGAACGTCCCAAAGCTGCGCGCGCGCGCGGCGGCGCTCGACCGACTCGGCTACCTGCGCCCGCCGCTCGTGAAGGACGGGCGGATGAAGGCGCTCGCGCCCGACGGCTTCGTCTGCTCCGACGCCTACGGCGAGTTCGTCCTGGCGCGGTCGACCTCCGGCGACGTAATCACCGCGGGAAGCGCGCGTCTGCCGCACCGCCGCGGCGAGCCGGCCGACGCCATCGTGCTGGCTCACGGCTCCGGCGAAGACGACCAGACCGCCTTCGCGCTCGCCGCCGTCGAGAGGGGCGAGACCATGGGGGCCAAGGCCGACGACGAAAGTACCCATTGGGTGAAGATGTTTCCCCCGGCGGCCCTGCCGTCGGGAGTCGTCGGGGGATGGTTCACGGCCTGGGCCTTCGACGCCGAGGAGGGGAAGGCTTACAGGCTCTGCGGCGGCGGGTCGCTTCCGCCCGCCGGGGTGCGATAGACTTATGGTCGAAGGCATCAGCGTCTTTTTCCCGGCGTTCAACGACGAGGGGAGCATCGGCGGGCTGGTCGCGGACGCGCTGGCCGTGCTGCCCGCGCTCGCCGACGACTACGAGGTCATCGTCGTCAACGACGGCAGCTCGGACCGCACGGCCGAGGTGCTCGAAGAGATCGCGCGGCGCGAGCCGCGGCTGAGGGTCGTCCACCACGGGGTGAACCGCGGCTACGGCGCCGCGCTGCGGACGGGCTTCGCGAGCGCGACCAAGGAGCTGGTCTTCTACACGGACGGCGACGGACAGTACGACGTGAAGGAGCTGGCGAACTTGCGGCCGCTGCTTACCCCCGGGGTTGACATCGTCAACGGCTATAAGATACAACGCGCCGATGTGTGGCGGCGCAAGGCCATCGGGGCTTTGTACAACCGCATGGCGCACCTTCTATTCAGTATCCCAATCCGCGACGTGGACTGCGACTTCCGCCTGCTGAGGCGGCGTGCGTTCGAGGGGATCGAGCTGATCTCTTCGAGCGGCAGTATCTGCGTCGAGATGGTGCACAAGCTGCACCGCGCGGGCCGCGTCTTCGCCGAGACGCCCGTCCACCACTACGAGCGCGCGCACGGGCGCTCGCAATTTTTCACGCTGCGGCGCGTCGGGCGCACCGCGCTCGAACTGACGGGGCTGTGGCTGAAGGCGGGCGCGCCGTCCCGGCTGCTGCGGCGCCGAGCCTGAACTTTTCCTGTCGCTCTCCCCGACGACCATGAACGAGCCTAAACTTTTCGGAGAGTACAAGGGGCGCACGGCGCTCGTCACCGGCGGCCTCGGCTTCATCGGCAGCAACCTCGTCCGCCGCCTCGTCGAGGTCGGCGCCGAGGTCTCCGTGCTCGACGCGCTGCTGCCGGACCAGGGCGGCAACCCCTTCAACGTCCGCGACGTGCGCGACCGCATCGAGGTCCACACCGCCGACATACGAGACCAGAAGGTCGTCAACCACCTCGTCGGCGGCGTCGACTACATCTTCAACCTCGCGGGCAGCGTCAGCCACCTCGACTCCATCCGCCACCCCTTACGCGACCTCGAACACAACTGCGCCGCGCCGCTCACGCTGCTTGAGGCGTGCCGCAACTTCAACCCGCACGTCAAGGTCGTCTTCACCAGCACGCGCCAGGTCTACGGCCGCCCCGTCTACCTGCCGCTGGACGAGCAGCACCGCGTCGCGCCCCTCGACGTGAACGGCATCAACAAGCTCGCGGCCGAGCACTACCACCTGCTCTACCACCGTCTCTACGGCACGCGCGCCGTCTGCCTGCGGCTGACGAACACGTACGGGCCGCGCCAGCTCGTCCGGCACAACCGCCACGGCTTCATCGCGTGGTTCATCCGGCAGGCGATGGACGGCGGCGTCATCGAACTCTTCGGCGAGGGGCGCCAGCGGCGCGACATCAACCACGTCGACGACGTGGTCGAGGCGCTCCTGCTGGCCGGGGCGAGCGAGGCGTCGGAGGGCGAGGTCTTCAACCTCGGCGGCGAGCCGGTCTCGCTGGCCGAGCTGGCCGATGAGCTGATCTCCATCACCGGGCTCGGCTCGGTGCGCTGCGTCCCCTTCCCGCAGGAGCGCCAGCTCATCGACGTGGGCAACATCCATTCGAGCTACGCCAAGATAGAGTCGGCGCTCGGCTGGCGGCCGCGCACGCCGCTGCGCGCGGGGCTCGAACAGACGGTCGAGTTCTACCGCCAGAACCGCGCGCACTACTGGAAGCCCGAAGCCGACCCCTTCACGCGCAACCAGAAGCGGGCCTGAGTGAGACAGTAGCCAGTAGCCAGTAGCCAGTAGAAGAACAAAGCGGCGCGCCCGGTTTTCGATAGGGGCACGCCGCTTCTGTTTTCACTACTGGCTACTGCCTACTGTCTACTGTCTACTGTCTTCGGCTTCTCCGCGACGCAGACGGCGGAGAGGCCGGCGGGGAGGTTGGCGCCGGCTTTGAGCAGTCGCGCCTCGGCGCGGAGCGCGGAGGCGAGCGCGCGGTTGAGCCAGGCGAGACCCGGCGGGAGTGGCTTGACGTCGGAGCCCGAGTCCGCGAGCCCGAGCCGCTTGAGCACGAGCCGCCTGACGACCGCCGCCGGCAGCAGCAGCGAGTTGGCGTAGGTCGCGCGCCGCACGCGGAAGCCCGCGCGCTCCGACGCGCCGGTGAGCCGCGCCAGACTGTAGCGCCGCTGCGTGCCGAGCGCCTCGTCGTGGCCGCTGCGCATCCACGCGTAGGCGGCCGCGCGCACGAAGGCGACGCCGCCGGGGCGCAGCACGCGGAACATCTCGCGCATCGCCGTCTCGTCCGAGCCCTCGCCGGGAAGTTGCACCAGCACGTCGAAGCTCGTCACGAGGTCGAAGGTCGAGTCGGCGAACGGGAGCGCCGTCACCGAAGCCCGCGCGACGCCGCGCAACCCCCGCTCGCGGCAGAAGGCGAGCGCGTCCGAAGAGATGTCCACGCCCGCGACGGGGCGGCCGCCCGCGTAGCGTTCGAGCCACGTGACCATGCCGCCCGTCCCGCACCCAGCGTCGAGCACGTCGCGCGCGCGCCCCGGCGGGCAGACGGGGTCGAGCACCGCCGCCACCACGGGGCGCATCCCCACAAACCACCAGAAGCTCTCCTCCAGCTCGTACAGGTACGCGTAGTCTTCCGACTGCAAACTCTTGCCTCCAATAAGGCGCCCGCGGCCCGCGCGCTTGCCTTCGGCGCCGCCGGCCTTTAGGATTCAACGCTCAAACCATCTTAAAGGCATCCGGGTTCGGACTTAAAACTTGCTGGGTAAAATCATCAGGGCACAGGAGCGGCGGCGCGCGACGCGCGACACCAACCGCGTCGTACGCCCCTTCGAGTGGGGCGCGGAGTTCGTCGCCGCGCACGCGAACGGCGCCGGCGGCCCCGCCGGAGTAGACCCGCGCGAAGCCGTCCTCAGCGCCTCGCGCGAGGCCGTCGCGCGCAGCGAGGACTTCTACGCGCTCACGCCCGTCACCGACTACAGGCTCGAAGGCGACCGCCTCACGTGGACGAGCGCCGTCCACACCCCCGCGCCCGAGAACAACACCGCCCGCGCGCGCTTCTTCCCCGCCGAGCCGCAGAAGCGCGCCGCCTCTAAGAACGCGCCGCGCCGCGCCGTCGTCGTGCTGCCGCAGTGGAACGCCGACGCGGAGAGTCACGTCGCGCTCTGCCGCCTGCTCGCGCGGCTCGGAATCGCGGCGCTCCGGCTGACGCTCCCCTACCACGAGGAGCGTCGGCCGCCCGAGCTTGAGCGAGCGGACTACATGGTCAGCTCCAACGTCGGGCGCACGCTCCAGTCTCTGCGGCAGGGGGTCGTGGACACGCGCGCGGCCGTCGCGTGGCTCGACGCGCAAGGGTACGAGCGCATCGGCGCGACGGGGACGAGCATCGGCTCCTGCACGGCCTTCCTCGCCTTCGTCCACGACGAGCGCATCGACGCGGGCGTCTTCAACCACGTCTCGGGCTACGTGGCCGACGTGGTCTGGCGCGGCATCTCGACCCAACACGTCCGCCGAGGGCTGGAGGGCTCGCTCTCGCTCGAAGAGCTGCGCGAGGCGTGGCTGCCCATCAGCCCGATGAGCTATACGGGGCGGCTCAAGCATCTGCGGCGCCGGCCGATGCGCTTCATCGCCGCGCGCCACGACCTGACCTTCCCCGCCGACCTCTCGCACGAGGTCATCTCGAGCGTCCGCGCGGCGGGCGTCCCCGTCAGCGTCTCCTGGCTCCCCTGCGGCCACTACACCAGCGGCGAGCGCCCCTGGGTCTACCTCGACGCCTGGAAGATGGTCGGCTTCCTGAGAAAAAACCTTTGAGTAGACAGTCGGCAGTAGTCAGTAGCCAGTAGAAATACTTTCCCTGAGCGATTCGCCCGACAGTCAATCTCACCGCCCGACGAGCGGAGCCTACTGTCTACTGCCTACTGCCTACTGCCTACTGCTTCTTGACTCCCCGCGCGATTTGGAATAGAACCGACTCATCTTTTCTACGAACTGCCAGAGACCCGGAGGAACAGCGAAGATGGCCGACGAGACCGTGAGAGACGCCGACAACCGCGGCGCCAACGTCTGCAAGAACTCACCCTGCACCTGCCCCGTCGAGCAGGGCGAGAAGTACTGCAGCGTCCACTGCCAGAGCACCGAGAACACCATCCAGATCGACTGCGACTGTGGTCACGACGCCTGCCACGGCGACTTCTAAAAACCGTGAACCGTAAACCGTGAACCGTGACAAGAAGAAGCCTCAGCTTTCTCTTGTCACGGTTCACGGTTTACGGTTCACGCTCTAACTTTGCCTCCCCGTCAGGTCGGCGACGACCTCGACGAGGGCGGCGGGGTCGACGGGCTTGGGGACGTGTAGCTGGTAGCCGGCTTCGAGCGCGAGGGCGCGGTCGCCCTCGCCCGCGTAGGCGGTGAGCGCGACCGATGGGAGCGTCGGGCCGCGCCCCGCGCTCGCGCGCAGGCGGCGGATGAGCTGGTAGCCGTCCTCGCCCGGCATCCCGATGTCGCACACCAGCAGGTCGGGCCACGCCTCTTCGAGCGCGCCCCACGCCGCCTCGGCCGAGCCGACCGCCGTCACGCTCGCGCCCCTCATCTCCAGCACGGCCTTGATGAGGTGCAGCGCGTCCGGCTCGTCGTCGACGACGAGCACGCTCACGCCCTTCAAGATGGCCGCCGGCTGCGTGCGCGCGTCCGACCCGCCCCCCGCCGCCCGCTCGTCTTCTTTACGCGCCCCCTGCTCCGCGCCCCGCAGCAGCGGCAGCTCGACCGTGAAGGTCGCCCCGCGCCCCTCGCCGGGGCTCGACGCGCGCACCGTCCCGCCGTGCAGCTCGACGAGGTGCCGGACGATGGCCAGGCCCAGGCCCAGCCCGCCGTAGACGCGCGTCGTCGACTGGTCGCCCTGCCGGAAGCGGTCGAAGACGTAAGGCAGGAAGTCCGGGCGAATCCCCGCGCCCGTGTCGGTGACGGCGAGCCGCGCGTGCGAGCCTTCGCGCGAGAGGTGTGCGCGCACCTCGCCGCCGATGGGCGTGAACTTGACCGCGTTGAGCAGGAGGTTCCAGACCACCTGCTGTAGGCGCCGCGCGTCGCCCACGACGGGGCCGACGCCGGGCTCGAAGTCGGCGCGTAAGCTGATGCTCTTGGCGGCGGCGGCCGGGCCGACCGTGTCGACGGCGGCGGCGACCACCTGCCGCAAGTCGGTCGGGCCGGCGTCGAGCCGCAGGTGCCCCGTGATGATGCGCGACACGTCGAGGATGTCGTCCACGATCTGCTGCTGCGTGCGCGCGTTGCGCTCGACTATCTCGACGGCCGTCTTGAACGTCTTCTCGTCGAGCCGGGTGTCGCGCAGCATCGAGGCCCAGCCGAGGATGGCGGTGAGCGGGGTTCGCAGCTCGTGCGAGAGCGTGGCGAGGAACTCGTCTTTCAAACGGTTGGCCTCCTCGGCGGACTCGCGCGCGCGCGTCTCGAACTGGAGGAGCCGCATGTTCTCGATGGCGACGGCCGCGAGGTTGGCGGCCATCCTCATCGCCGTCACGTGCTCCTCGCGGTAGGCGTGGTTCTCGTAGGACTGCACCTCGACGGTGCCGACGATGCGCCCCATCGTCGCCATCGGGACGACCAGCGACGACTGCGGCCGCAGCCCGTTGTCCGGCCCGACGAGCACGCCCAGTTGCCCGCGCCCCTTCTGCTTCGTCTCCCAGTAGTCGTTCGTGATGACGACCTGCCGCGTGCGCACGGCCCGGCTGTTCGGCCCCGACGCGGTGACGGGCATCGGGGGGAGCTGCGAGACGTCCACCTCCTCGCCGTCGCCCCAGGCGTACCGCGCCACGCGCACGTCGCGCGCCTCGTCGTAGAGCGAGATGAAGATGCCGATGCAGGGGACGCTCACCACCGCGAAGTCGCGCAGGTCGCGGAAGATGGTCAGGTGGTCGCGCGCCGTCCCCAGCGACTCCGCCAGGTGCGTCAGGCGGTGGAGCAGCGTCTCGTACTCTTTGAGCGCCCGCCGCTCGGCCTCGTGGACGGCCGCCTCCGAGCGCTTGCGCTCGCTCAGGTCGGCCGAGACGCCGACGACGCCGACCAGCCGCCCCGCGTCGTCGTGGATGGGCGCGTCGGTCACGAGCGCCGGGAAGCACGTCCCGTCGCGCCGCCTGACGACGAACTCGCCCGACCACGCCCCGCCCGCCTTGAGCCGCGCCATGATCTCGGCCCCCTGCTCGGCCGAGGTCTCGGCCGGCGTCACCTCGAGGACGTTGCGCCCGACGGCCTCCGCGGCCGGCCAGCCGTAGAGACGTTCGGCGTAGCGGTTCCAGTAGGTGATTTTGCCTTCGAGGTCGGTGGCGATGACGGCCTGCTCGACGGTGTCGAGCAGGTGCGCCTGGAAGCGCATCGAACCCTCCGCGCTCCGCCGGCTCGTGAGGTCGCGGACGTGCGCGACGAAGCCGCGCACGCGGTTCTCGGAGTCGAAGTCTGGGACGTAGGAGACGCTGACGTAGCGGCGCGTGCCGCCCGGGTACTCGAGTTCCTTCTCGAAGCTCGCCTCGCGGCCGGCGAGCGCCGCCTCGGCGTAGGGGAGCACCTCGGCGTAAGCCTTCTCGCCGAGCGTTTCGCGGATGTGCGTGCCCCAGAGTTCTTCGTGCGGGCGGCCGACCCACGCGTCGTAGGCGCGGTTGTTGTAGCGGAAGCGCAGCTCGGTATCGACGTAGGAGACCGGCGTGGGTAAGGCGTCGAGGACGCGGCGCAACTGGTCGTCTTCGAGCATCGGGGCCGGGGCCGCGGCCGCCGAGTCGCGGCTCGCTTGATGGTCTTCCATGAGGGTCACTGAAAAATTTCCTACCGCGCAGGGGCTCGGCAGGCGCACATACTGTCTAAAACCGGCGCCGGCATTATCAACCCCGCGCCGCCACTTCATCAACCGCGCGCGCCCGCTCGGTACGCCACGGCTCACTTCGCGAGGTGGAAGAAGACGTCCTCGAAGGGCTCGTCGGGCATTCCGGCGAGGCGGCGCAGCTCGGCCGGGGTGCCTTCGGCGACGATGCGCCCGCCGCTCATCACGCCCGCGCGGTCGGCCGCGCGCTCGACGAAGCTCATCACGTGCGACGAGACGACGAAGGCCGCGCCCGCGTCCCGCTCGCGCTCGACGCGCAGGCGGAGCTTGCGCATCATCTCCACGTCGAGCCCGTTCAGTGGCTCGTCCAGCACGAGCACGCGCGGCGCCCCGATGAAGGCGGCCGCCAGCCCGAGCTTCTTCCTCATCCCGAGCGAGTAGCCGCCGACCCACTTGCCCTCGACCGCCTTCAGCTCGAAGAACTCCGCCTCCTCGGCCGCCCGCGCGTCGTCCGCGCCCTTGAGCCCCGCGACCAGGCGCAGGTACTCGCGCCCCGTCAGACGCTGGTAGAAGTAAAGCTCCTCGGGCAGGTAGCCCACGCGCCGCTTCGCCGCGAGCGGCCGCCTGCGCATCTCCTCGCCGCAGACGGTCACGTCGCCTGAGTCGGGCTCCGCCAGTCCCGTCATCATGCGTATCAGCGTCGACTTCCCCGCCCCGTTCGCGCCCACGAGCGCGTAGACCTCGCCCGCCCCGACGCGCAGGCTCACGCCGTCCACGGCCAACGTCTCGCCGTAACGCTTCGACACTGACTCGACGACCAACAGACTCTCCGCGCTCAAACGCCCTCCGTCGAAGTTAGATAAAACTGCGCCCGCTCGACGCCGCGCAGGCAGAGCGGCTGGACGCCCATCCCATAGATGGCCAACCCGATGGGCCAGACGACCGCCGCGAGCCCTCCGGCCGCGAGCGCCGCGCACAGCGTCACGACGAGCGCGAGGCCGGGCTGGTCGGGCATCTCGAAGGCCAGCCCGCCCGCCACCGTGCTCACGAGCCACCACAGCCCCACGCACTCCGCCAGCAGCGCGGGCGCGTACGAGGCCGGCACCGCGCCGCACGCCGCCCCCGCGACCCACGCCGCCGACGCGGCCGGCGCCGCCAGCACGCGCGCGAGGTAGAGCTTGGCGCGCCACGCGTCCTCGCCCTTCAGCCCCGCCGAGCGTTCGAGCCAGAAGTGCGGCCGCTGGTGCGCGACCAGCACCGGCAGCAGCGCGGCCGACGCGGCGGCGGCGAGCACGCACGCGAACTTCACCGCGAGCACGCGCGGCAGCCACGTCGTCGAAGTCCAACTCTCCGACTCGCCACCGGGCAGCACCCCGCCCGCGAGCAGCGCGACCAGCAGCAGGATGACGAGCACGGCCACGCCCGCCGCCGCGTACACCGCCGACGAGAAGCCCCTCAGCGTCAGGCGCAGGTCGCGCGCGAGCTGCGACGACAGCTCGCGCCGCCCGCCGCACGCGCGCTCCGCCAGACGCTCGACGCCGCCGCCCCACCTCTCGCGCGCGCCCAGACGTTTGGCGAACTCCGCGTCCGACGCACGCCAGCGCGCGTGCGCCGCGAACGCGAGCGCGACCAGCAGCGCCGCCGTCAAGACTCCGCCCGCGACGAGCGCCGCCCTCCCGACGGCGTTCAGCCCGCCCGGCCTCGACACGTCCGCCAGAAGCGCCCCCGCGACCGTCGCGCACAGCGCGAAGCCGGCGAGCGACGCCGCGCCCTGCGCGCCCCCGCGCCTGTGCGACCAGCGCACCCAGCCGAGCGCCGACAGAACCTCGCCCGACGCGAGCACCGCGACCAGCAGCCCGAGCGACGCGAACAAGCGCGCGCTCACGACCTCGCCGCCCGCGAGCCAGCGCAGCACGAGCGCCACCGCGCCGACCGCCAGCGTCCGCGACGCGCGCAGCATGAGCGCCGCCGACAACTGCGCGCCCGCCGACACCGGCAAAGCGTCGAGCACCCACTCGGGACTTCGGACGTGATAGACCTCGACGCTCGCGCGCGACAGGCTGAGCGCCGCGAGGCACGCGGCCGCGGCGACGCACGCGAAGAGCGTCTGCCACTCCGTGGGACTCCACTCCGCCTCGCGCACCATGCGCCCGACGCCGAAGTAGGTCATCCCCAGCACGAGCGGCCCGAGCACCAGCAGCGCGTACAGATTCTCGCGCGCCCAGCGCCCGCCCTCCACGAGCCGCGCGCCCGCGATCAGTCTCAGTTGTTTCAAGGTCGGCGTCAGGCGTCGTCGCCCTTCTCCGCGCGCTTCCTCTCGATGGCGGCGGCGATGCGGTTCTCAAGGACTACGTCGGGCGTGTAGTTCTCCAATTTGAGGAAGTGCGCGGCCGCCGCGTAGAGCGCGGCCTGGGGGACGAGGCCGACCAGCTCGCTCGCCAGGACTTCGACGCCCTCCCTCTCGGCCTCGCGGCTGACGGCCTCGAAGGCCTGGTGGAGGTTCGTCCGCTCGTAGCTCGTCAGGTTCATCGAGACCTGCACGACGCCCCGGCTCGCCAGCTCGAACCCGAGCGCCTTCAGATTCGGCAGCCCGCCGTCGCGCTCGCGCACCGCGCGCGCGACGCGCTTCGCCACCGAGAGGTCGCCCGTCCTCAGAGTCACGTTGTAGGCGATGAGCAGCGGCCGCACGCCCACGATGCACGCGCCGGCGGTCGGGTGGACGCGCGGCTCTCCCACGTCGGGCGCGCGCCCCGGCACCGTCGCTATCTGCTCGCGCAGCAGCTCGATGCCGCCGCGCCGCACGTCGGCGAGGTTGCGCCGCTCGGGCCTCGTGGCCGCGCTCTCGTAGAAGTAGACGGGGATGCCCAGCTCGCCCCAGATGCGCCGCCCCGCCTCGTGCGCGAGCAGGACGCACTCGTCAACGCCCACGCCGCGCACCGGGACGAACGGCAGCACGTCGCACGCGCCCATGCGCGGGTGCTGCCCCGCGTGGCGGCTGAGGTCGATGAGTTCGGCCGCGCGCGCGACGACGCGCACCGCCGCCTCGACAACTGTCTCGGGCGGCGCGACGAAGGTGACGACCGAGCGGTTGTGGTCGGGGTCGACGTGCGTGCCGAGGACGAGCGCGCCCGCGACCGACTCGACCGCCTCGCACAGTCGCCCGACCACGGAGGGGTCGCGCCCCTCGCTGAAGTTGGGCACACACTCGACTACGCGTTCCATCGTGGGCAATACTAACCCGCGCCCGTGGCGAGGCGCACGCGCCGCCTTCGCCCGAAGGGAAACCGCCGTCAGGGAGACTTGATTGATGTTCGCACACGCCTTCGCGCTGGCGCTCCTGCAAGCACTCGTCCTGCCGGCGCCCGCGCCCGCGCAGGAGCCCTGGGCGGTCGCGCCTCACGCCTACAGGCGCGCGTTCGAGAACGCGCGCGTGCGCGTCACGCGCGTCCACTACGAGCCGCGCGAGAAGGTTTCGACGCACGACCACCCGGACAACGCGACCGTCTACGTCTACCTGCGCGACAGCGGCCCCGTCCGCTTCGTCCACACCGGCGACGAGGCGTTCACGCTCGTCCGCCCGGCGGTGCGGGCCGGCGGCTTCCGCCTGAGCCGGGGCGCCGACGAGCGCCACAGCGTCGAGAGCCTGACCGACCTGCCGACCGACTTTTTGAGAATCGAGCTGAAGGGCTTTGACGACGCCGCGCGCCGCGCCTTCCGGGGCCGCTTCCCGCCCGAGCCGCGACGCGGCGCGCGTCAAACTCAGAAGGTCAGGTACGAGGACGCGCGCGTCCGCATCTCGCGCGTGACGTGCGCCGCGCGGCGCAGGTGCGCGGGGCTGGGCGGCGCGGCGGGCGCGGCCTCGCTGCTGGTCGCGCTCACACCCGCGCGTCTGCGTTCGGCCGGCGGCGGGACGGAAGTGTCGATGGCGCTCGGCGAGACGCTCTGGTCCGAGGCGGGCGGCACGCCCTCCTTCGACAACGCCTCGAACGCCCCCGCCGAGTTCCTCAGAATAGATTTGAAGACCGCGCCGGCGCGCTAGCGCTTCAGACCTCTTCGAGCGGCCAGACCTCCACGTCCACGGGGCCGCCGTGGTGTACGAGCGGCTCGCCGGCCGGGTGGCCGAGTCCGGCGGCGTCCACCATCGTCGAGCGGTACGAGCGCAGCCTCGCGCCGTGCAGCGGCCAGGGCTTGTGATGTATGCGCGCGCGGTAGAGCTTGTCGCCGTCGGCCGCGTAGAGGCAGTAGCGCTCGGTGAGAAAGAAGTCGAGCGTGCCCGGCTCGGCCTCTGGCTGGCCGGCGCCCACGTCCCAGCGCGCCTCGAACTCGGCCGGCGCGCCTTCGGGGTCCGTGCGCGAGGCGGAGTAAAGTGTCGTCTCGCCCGCGCGCTCGCGCTCGATGCGCGCGTTGAAGTAGGGGAGGCGGTAGAAGGCGCGCGCGCCCGTCACGGCCGCCACGCTGTTGGCGTCGAGCGAGAAGAACCAGACGCCGGGGTCGCCGCCGAGGTGGACGTAGGTGCGGACGTTTATCTCGTGGAACTCGCTGAGGAAGGGCACGGGCGGTACGAAGACGGGGCGCACGCCCCAGAGCGTGAACGGCGTCACGCCGACGAAGGCGCGCCCCTCGAAGGTGTCAACGTCGAGCCGCGCCGGGATGTGCTTGCGCAGAAGCTCTTCCGGCACCTGCCAGTGCATGAAGAGAAGGTCGCCCCACGACTGGTACATGACGGGCGAGCCTTCGGGGCGCACGCGCGCCGCCACACGGTCGTCAACGCTCGGCTTCATAAAGCACCTCAGACCCGAACTCGCCGGGGATACAATTTAATCAAGGGGGAATCGCAACGCTTCGGGGCCGGAGACGTTACACCGATTTTATTGCGGAGGTGTTTCAAAGGGGCGGGCGGTAGGTCACGGGGTGCCGCGGGACGGATTTACTGGCAAATCGCCGCCCCGCGGTTGCACCAAAATGTCCCAAGCCGTGTGGCACTCGCAACCAACTCGTACACCAGTGTCCGCGTATAAAAAGATATACGCGGACAGCAACGGCGAGCCCATGAATTTTCCGCCCGGGCTGAGCTAAAGTCGATTCATGCACAACGCCCGCGTCCACGCCCCCTCTCCGAACTAAACGTCCCACACCGGACGCGCCCCGCGACCGCACAGCTGTTATTAACCGTGGTGCTGGTGACCTCCTTGTCGGAACCCGCGGTCGCGGGCGAAGACGATGGCTTGTGCGCGCGTCCACACGCCAAGTTTGTCGAACAGATTGGAGACGTGGTTGCGGACGGTCTTTTCGCTGATGGAGAGGCGCCCCGCGATCTGCGCGTTGCCGAGGCCCTCCGCTATCAGCGTCAGCACCTCCCGCTCCCGCGGGGAGAGCGAGGCGAACGCGGGGTCCTCGCCGACCGCCGGGACGCCGATACCCGTGAACTCCAACACCGCCTCGCGGAAGCGTTCCCAGGCCGGCTCGTTCTCCAGTAGGACGTGGTTCTTCGAGTCCAACTCGACGAACTGTGCGCCGGGGATGCCGGCGGCGAGTATATGTCCCTCCAGAATCGGGGTGATGTAGTCCTCGCGTGAATGCAGCACCAGCGTCGGTGTCCGCACCTCTCCGAGCAGTTCGGTGATGTCGACCACGCCCCTGGCCTCTAGAAGCCCGGCGGCGCTCTCCGGCGAAGTCGTCCTCCGGCACAGTTCGTTGAACCAGCCCATCTGTTCCTCGGTGCCCCCCGGAATAAATCGCGAGGTGAACACCTGCCGGAAGGCGGGATTGTCATTGCCCCACTCGAGGCGTGCGAGGTCGATGATCGCGCGGTAGACGCGCTCCCTGTCCGGGTCGTCGCGGCGCAGCACGCCCCGCGCGTAGCCGCCGTAGAGTATCAGGTGCGAGACGCGCTCCGGGTGCTTCACGGCGTAGGCCAGGCACGTCGCCGCCCCCTGGGAGATGCCGAGCAGCGCGAACGGCTCTTGCGAATCGGCCGCCGCGACCACCGATTCCAGATCGCCGACCCAGCGCTCGAAGGAGAGGTCGCCGACCTTCCAGTCCGACATCCCGCACCCGCGCTCGTCGTACCGCACTAGGCGGAAGTGGTCGCTGAAGAAGCGAATCCAGTGGCGCCAGACCGGGCTCTCCCATTCGTATTCGAGGTGCGTCAGCCAGTTCGCGGCCTTGACGAGCACGGGACCGGCGCCCGCCTCGGCCCAGGCGAGACGGACGCCGTCCGGGGTTCGCAGATACCGGATCCGCTGAGTGGGCCTCTTCATCGAACGCCGCTCCCTCCCGACTCGGGACATTCGTCCCGGTAAACGCACGGCAGTCTACCCGAACCGGGACGAAACTCCCATAGCGTACCCGCGCCGAAGACCTCAACATGCAGGGCGAACGCACGGAGGCACGGCTATGATTAAGCGAATCGCATTCTTCGCCTACGGAACTCTCAGCTATCTAATCTTCCTGGGGACGTTCCTGTACGCACTCGGTTTTGTCGGCAACTTCGGAGTGCCGAGGACGCTCGACGGGGTGGCGGACGGCCCTTTGGGCGTCGCCTTTGCCATCGACGTGGCATTGCTGGCGCTCTTCGCGGTGCAGCACAGCGTCATGGCGCGCAAGTGGTTCAAGGACTGGTGGACGCGGGTCGTGCCAAGGCCGCTGGAACGGTCAACTTATGTCCTCTTCTCCAGCCTCGCGCTCCTCCTTCTGTTCTGGCAGTGGCGGCCGCTGGGCGGCGTGGTGTGGTCTGTGGAGAACCCGGGCGGGCGGCTGGTCCTGTGGACGTTGTTCGCCTTCGGGTGGGGGCTGGTGCTGGTCTCAACCTTTCTGATCAACCACTTCGACCTGTTCGGCCTGCGCCAGGTCTGGCTCTACCTGCTGGGCCGGCCTTACACCGCCCTGAACTTCGGGGCACCGGGGCCTTACCGCCTCGTGCGGCACCCGCTTTACGTCGGCTGGCTGTTCGCCTTCTGGATGACGCCGACGATGACACTCGCGCACCTGCTCTTCTCGGTGGCCACCAC
>JAIVJI010000064.1:30987-217521 GCA_020200135.1 Acidobacteriota bacterium
TGCTCATCCCCTTTGCCCGCCGGCGCCGGGATACGGGGGCCGTAGCGGCTGATACGGAGGAGAGTCCGAAGAGTGTATTGATAGGTTAAAGGGGTTGAAGTTATGGTTAAAAACTTGGCGGTGCGCAAATGGATGAGGTGAGGATTGGGAGCTTATACATGCGGCCGCGGAGGTAAATGCAGGCGCTTCTCGCTGGCCTCAGGCGACCCGGAGCACCTCGTCGAGGCGTGTCGTGTAGCACCGCGGGCGGCGCAGGAATTTCGTCTCCCACCTCCCCTTGGTGGGCACCGCGCCGAAGCGGATGGTGTTCCTACCGTGCTTCGCGTTTATCTCGTCCACGGCCCTCATCCCTCGGCGCGACTTCTCGAAGCGGTCGTCCCCGAAAAGCCGCATTGAGAGCTGTTCCGCCGGCCCGAGCTTGTTCAGCATCACCCCCGCCTTCTTGTACCTGTAGCCCGCGCGGTAGATCTGCTCCAGCCCCCTGAGAGCCCACGCCAGCAGCTCGTCCGTCGAGTCGGTCGAATACGCCAGCTCGAACGTGGCGGAGTTGCTGTACTGAGGGCCGGGGTCGAAGCGGCTCGTGTTGACGAAGACGGTGACGACGCCGGCGGCGAGACGGGAGCGCCTCAGCCTCTCCGCCGCTATCGTCATGTAGACCGCGACGGCCTCGCGTAGTTCATCCGGCGACTCGACGAGTACCCCGAAGGAGCGCGAGCAGGTTACAGACTTTCTTCCCTGTGGGCACTTCTCCAGCGGGATGCAGCTCACCCCGCGCAGCTCCTCGACGATGCGGGCGCCGACCACCGTCATCCTCTGCCGCACCCAGCGCCGGTCGGCGTCCCTCAACTGGCGTGCTGTTCCGATGCCCTTCCCCTTCAGGAGCTTCGCGTAGGCGGGCCCGACGCCCCACACGGCGGCGACGGGGGTCTCGTCGAGCACGGCCGCCTGGTCTGCCGGGTCGGTGAGGTCGAGGACGCCTTGCGCCTCCGGGTGCTTCCCGAGATGCAGCAGAGCCTTTCTGGCAGCTTCGAGAGGCTGCTCGCGGAGACCGTTGGCAACCGACCGGCACACTTAGACGCACCCGGCGACATGTAAGTGTTTGATAAGGCACCTATTTCTTCATACCCCTCTAACATTGCGGAGTTGTCTCGGGCGGGCGGGCGGTTCTCTTTGGCCCCGAACTGTGAGAACATCGCGCGACCTCAGCGGGCGGTTAAGTCTTTCAAGGGGTGTGTGTAGATGGGCAGGGCGGACGTTTCTTTGGGCGAGGCCGGGGGGAAGGCTGAACAGAGGGCCGAACAACTGACGCGCGCCGCGCGGCCGTGGATAGAGCGGCTGGCGCGGTTCGGCTACGCGGCGAAGGGCGTCGTCTACGTCATCGTCGGCGCGCTCGCCGCGTTCGGCGCCGTCGAGGGCGGCGAGGAGCCGACCGACTCGCGCGGCGCGCTCACGCAGATAGTCCGCCAGCCTTACGGGCGCGTCCTGCTCGGCGTCGTCGCCGCGGGGCTGGCCGCCTACGCGCTCTGGCGGCTCGTGCAGGCGTTCAGGGACACCGAGGACAAGGGGACGAGTTGGAAGGGGCTCGCGGTGCGCTTCGGCTACGGCTGCATCGGCGTCGTCTACGCGGGGCTCGGCTACTCGGCCGTCCAGCTCATCCTCGGTCACGGCGCGGGCAAGGGGAGCGACCAGCAGTCGAGGGAGTGGACGGCGCTCTTCTTCGCGCTCCCGCTCGGCCGCCTGCTGGTCGGGCTGGCCGGCCTGTCGGTCGTCGGCTTCGGCCTCTACCAGTGCTACAAGGCTTTCACCGCCAAGTTCTGCAAGAAGTGGAAGCGGCACGAGATGAGCGAGCGTGCGCGCCCGCTCGCCACGCGCGCCGGGCAGGTGGGGCTGGTGTCGCGCGGCGTCGTCTTCGGCATCGTCGGCATCTTCCTCGTCCAGGCGGCGCTGCGCGCGCGCGCCGAGGAGGCGCGGGGACTGAGCGGCGCGCTCCGCGCGCTCGAGCAGCAGCCGTACGGCCCTTACGTCCTCGGCGCGGTCGCGCTCGGCCTCGTCGCCTACGGCCTCTACATGTTCGTCGAGGCGCGCTACCGCCGGATGAGAATCGACTGAAGGGCGAGTTAAGGGGGCGGGCGTGGAACGGGGCGTGAACCGAATCCGGTCGGACTACGCTTGACCGAGACGTGCGAACAAACTACGTACTCATCGACTACGAGAGCGTGCAACCTAAAGACTTATCCGCGCTCAAGCACGATTATGTCCGGGTGATCGTGTTTGTCGGCGCACATCAGAACAAAATCCCATTCGAGACAGCGGCGGCACTTCAACAGATGGGATCGAACGTCGAGTACGTGAAGGTCTCGGGCACTGGTCCGAACGCGCTCGACTTCCACATCGCGTTCTACATCGGCCAATTGGCCGGGAAGGACCCCGAAGCCTACTTTCATGTTGTTTCAAAGGACACGGGGTTCGACCCACTCCTAAGTCATCTAAAGACCCGCAAACTCCGTGCGCTTCGGGTCCAGAAGGTCGGCGACATTCCATTCCTCAAGGCGGGCGACGCCAAGTCTGCGCCGGACAGGGTAAAGAAGGTGGGCAACGCGAAGTCTACGCCGGACAGGATTGCAGTGATTATCGGCGATCTCCGCAAGCGGGGCGCGGCCAAGCCTCGCACCGTGACAACCCTTACAAGCACCATCGGGGCTCTCTTCCTCAAGCAACTCACCCCCGATGAAATCAGCGCCCTGATGACGGCGCTGCAAGAGCGCGGCTATGTATCAGTTGCCGGGAGCAAGGTGTCTTACAGCCTCCCGACCTAAAATCGCAAATCCCGACCATGCCTTCCCCGGACCGTTTCATCACCGACCGCAAAGGCGCGTGGCAGCGCCTGGAGGAGTTGCTCAACCTGCTCGACGGCTCTTCGATGCGGCGCCTGCACCGCGAGGAGGTGCGCGAGCTGGGTCGCATCTACCGGCGCACGGCCTCCGACCTCGCCATCGCGCGCGCCGAGTGCCGCGACCCCAAACTCGTCAACTACCTCAACAGCCTCGTCATCCGCGCGCACGGCCGCATCTACCGCGCCGACGCCTCCGAGGGGCGCACGCGGCTGCGCGACTTTTTCGCGCGCGACTTCCCGCGCGCCTTCCGCCGCGCCCGGCGCTTCGTGGCGCTGGCCTTCGCCACCTACATGCTCTTCGCCGCGCTGGCCTTCGTCGCGACGACGCGCGACCCCGAGTTTTCAGAGCTGGCCGGCGTCCCCGCGCACATGCGCGACTACATCCTCGAACGCAAGCCCCGCTGGTGGCACGACGTCAACGACGCGAACCAGATCGCCGCGAGCCAGATCGGCACGCACAACATCCGCGTCACCTTCAACGCCTTCGCGCTCGGCGCGACCTTCGGCATCGGCACGCTGTACTACCTGGCGCTCAACGGCCTCGCCCACGCCTCCGTGCTCGCGCTCACCTACCGCGCCGGCTACGGCCACGAGCTGCTGACCTTCATGTCGGCGCACGGCGTCGTCGAGCTGACCTGCATCTTCATCGCCGGCGGCGCCGGGATGCTCTTCGGCACGGCGCTCCTCTTCCCCGGCGACCTGCCGCGCTTCGACAGCCTGCGCCTCCGCGGCCGCGAGGCCGCGCAGCTCGTCGCCGGCTGCGTCCCGCTGCTCGCGCTCGCCGCCGCCATCGAGGGCTTCGTCTCGCCCTCCCCAGACATCTCCCCCGCCGCCAAGTTCACGGTCGCCGCCGCCACCGGCCTCGCCCTCTACGCCTACCTCCTCTTCGCCGGGAGGGGGGAAGGCTCGTCCTGAAGAATTAACAGGGATGGACAGGATAGACAGCGATTAAGAACTTAAGATTTGAAATTCTTAAGTCCCTATCCTGTTCATCCTGTCCATCCCTGTTAATTCTATTTTCCGCTCACAGCAGCCCGCGCTCTTTCACGCGGATGTAAGTCTCGAGCAGCGAGGGGACGAGGGCCGAGGCGGTGACGTCGAGGGCGAGGCCGCCCTGCGCTTCGACGAGGCGGAGCGCCGACTCGCGCTGGAGCATGATCTCTTCGGCGACCGACTGCGCGAAGAGTTCGCGCGCGTCGGCGGGCGCGTCGCGGACGGAGGCGCGGAGGTCGCGGTCGGCGATGGTCGTGACGAGCGGCAGGTGGCGCGGGCGCAGCAGCCGCAGGGAGGTCAGAAGCTCGCGCGAGCCTTCTTCGTCCACCAGATCAGTGAGGAGGACGACGAGCGAGCGGCGCTTGCAGTTGGCGGCCACGAACTCGAAGGCGCGCGTGTAGGACGGCTCGATCAGCTCGGGCTCGACGGCGTGAAGCGCTTCGAGCACGCGCTCCAACTGCTCGCGCCCCTTCGACGGCGGGACGTAAGCCTCGACGCGGCGGCCGAAGACGAGGAGCCCCGCGTGGTCGCCCGCGCGCCGCGCCGCGCTCATCAGGGCGAGCGCGGCGTGGATGGCCGTGTCGAACTTCGTCTCGCGCTCGATGCGCGCGGTCATCAAGCGTCCCGCGTCGAGGGCGACGAGCACGGTCTGGTCGCGCTCTATCTGGTACTGCCGCGTCGTCAGGCGCCCCCGCCGCGCCGTCGCGCTCCACGAGACGTGGCGCAGCTCGTCGCCCGGCACGTACTCGCGCAGAGATTCGAAGTCGCGCCCCTCGCCGCGCCACGCCGCGCGCCGCTGCGCCGCGACGAGCGACCGAGCGCCCAGAGCCTTCAGCTCCGCTTCGCGCGCGCGCCTCACGTTCGGGTAGACCTTGACCGCCGTGGGCTCGCCCGCCTGCCCCTCGCGCCACGCGAGCCCGAGCCGCGTGCGCCAGCGCAGCGCCACGCGCCCGAACTCGAAGCGGCCGCGCCTCTCGGGCCTGAGCGCGTAGGCGAAGACCTTCGACTCGTGCGGCCCGACGCTCAGCTCCGCCTCGCGCGGAGCCACGAGCGCAAGCTCCGGCGGGTGCTCGTCCTTGACCTTCAGACGGAAGGAGCGCGGCGCGTGATTCTCGACGCGGACGCGCACCTCCGTCTCCGCGCCGATGTGGAAGCGGCCGCCGAACTCGCGGAAGATTTCGAGCCCCTTGGGCAGGCGGCTCGCGCGCGCGTCGGCGAACGCCAGCGCCAGCAGCCCCGCGTCGTAGAGAAGCGCGGCCCAACGCAGCCCCGGCCGCCCCCACGAGAGCGACAGCGGCACGAAGCCCACGGCGAGCAGCGCGTAGAAGAGTTTTGTGAAGACGAAACGTATCACGCCGTCTCTCAAGCGCCGACCCGCATCATCGTGGCGAGCATGGTGGCGACCAGCTTCTCTTCGCCGCCGCCGCGGAGCGCGAACACGTCGCCCGCGCAGACCGTGATGTTGCGACCGGCGCGCACGACGCGAGCGCGCGCGACGAACCGCTCGCCCGCCGCCGGCGAGAGCAGGTTGAGCTTGAACTCGACGGAGAGCACTTCGGAGCCCGCGTCCGTGAGCGTCAGCGCCGCGTAGCCGCAGGCCGTGTCCACGGCCGCCGTCACCACCCCGGCGTGGAGGTATCCGTGCTGCTGCGTAAACTCCCCCCTGAAGTCCAACCCGATCTCGACCTCGCCGGGCGCGACGCGCAGGAGCCGCATGCCGAGCGTCTCCATCGCGCGCTGCCGCGCGAAGCTCTCGCGCACGCGCCGCTCGTAGTCCGGGTCTCGCGGTTTGAAGTCTGTCATAACCTTAGCGCGGGACTTCGACCGTGTTGAGGATGTCCGTGATGACGGAGTCGGTGGTCGCGCCGTCCAGCTCGGCCTCGGCGCGCAAAGATACGCGGTGGCGCAGGGCGGGGCGCGCCACGTCGCGCACGTCGTCGGGCGTGGCGAAGTCGCGCCCGCGCATCGCCGACAGAGCCTTCGAGCAGAGCAGCAGCGCCACGCTCGCGCGCGGGCTCGCGCCGTAGGCCACCGCCGGGTGCTCGCGCGTGCGGCGCACCAGCTCGACCAGGTAGCGCTGCACGCCCGGCTCCATCCGCGCGGCGCGCACCTCCGCGCGGCAGCGCACGACGGCATCCGGCTCTGCGAGCGGGCGCACGTCTACCTGTTCGAGCCGCCGCGCGCTGAAGCCCGCGTCCCAGTTCGAGACGACCTGCCGCTCCTCCTCCTCGGTCGGGTAGTCGATGAGGATTTTGAGGAGGAAGCGGTCGAGCTGCGCCTCGGGCAGGGGGTACGTGCCCTCGTACTCGATGGGGTTCTCGGTGGCGAAGACCGTGAAGAGCGGGGAGAGCCGGTGCTGCTCGCCGTCGATGGTCACCTGCCGCTCCTCCATCGCTTCGAGCAGCGCCGACTGCGTCTTGGGCGGCGTGCGGTTGATCTCGTCGGCGAGCAGCACGTCGGTGAAGACGGGGCCGCGGCGCAAAGAGAAGCTGGCGGTCGAGGTGTTGAAGACGTTCGTGCCCGTGATGTCCGAGGGCATCAGGTCGGGCGTGAACTGGATGCGGCTGAAGTCGGCGCCGACGATGCGCGCGAGCGTCTTGACGAGCAGGGTCTTGCCCGTCCCCGGCACGCCCTCGACGAGCGCGTGCCCCTCGGCGAGGAGCGCGACGAGCAACTGCTCCACCACCTCGTCCTGCCCGACGACGACCTTGCGCAGCTCCGTCCTGATGTGCTCGACGGTGGAGGGGACGTATTCAAGCATTGGCGATTTTAGATTTTTGATTTTCGATTTAAGAACTTGTCTTCGAGAGCCCGGGCCGCCGTATGTAACCACAGAAAATCGCAAATCAAAAATCTAAAATCGCCAATCTCCCTAACGCGCCTGGCGAATCTCGCGCGAGCGCATGAGGATGCCGAGGTCGCGTTCGAGCTCGCGCAGGCGCCGCGCGAGCGCCACGGCGCGGCGTGCGCCGAGCGGCGCGCCGGCCGCCGAGTCCTCGCACTCGCCGAGGAGTGCTTCCAGCTCCCGGCGGTCGCGGCCGGAGCGTGCGGCGACGCGCTCGGCGATCTGCGCGGCCGTCGCGGTCGCGGGCAGCCCACTGTAGCGCGCCAGCGCGCGGCGCGTGCGCTGGTAGATGTTCTCGACCGCGAGGTCGTAAGCGCGCGCTCTCTGTTGCAGCTCGGCCATCGAGGAGACGAACTCAAGCTTGGAGCGGCGGTCCGCGCGCGGCGCGGGCAGCGCGCGCGCGAAGCGGCGGCCCCGGGTCCAGACCACGGCCAGCGCGACGAGCGCGCCCTGCGCGAACATCCAGAGGACGGGCGTGCCGCTGAAGTATGCGAAGAGGAGGTTGCGCGCCTCGCCGAAGCCGTGGTGCAACTCGTCGAAGGCGACGCGCCCGCGCCGGCCGCCCGTCACCACGCCCACTGCGAGGAAGAGGTTGTCGGCGCGGTTGACGCCCGCGTTCGAGACTATGTAAGGGTCGGAGAGGACGACGATGCGCCCGCGCCCGTAGGCGTAATCGACGAGCAGCGCGCCCCGCCCTTCGCGCCCGTCGCGGAGGTGGACGACCGGCGCGCTCGTGTCAGGGCCCGTGTCGTCAACCTCGGGCGGCTCGGGCGGCGGGGCGTCTTCGGTCGCCCCGCCCCAGAAGTCCTCTTCCGCCGAGGGCGTCGGCCTCTCCGCGCCGACGCCGACGCCGACTCGGGCGGACGGCTGGTAGACGTAGAGGCGCGAGGCGAAGCGCGAGCGCGTCACCTCCGTGACGTGGCGCGTGAGCGCGGTCGGCTGCGCGGGCGAGACGAGGGGCACGCCGCGCGTCATGTTCTCGGCGTCGTGCGGGAGCACTTCGGGGCCGGGCAGCTCGACCGCCTCGGTGTAGATGCGCCAGCGACCCGAGGGCGGGAGCAGCGTCGGCGCGGGCGCGCGGTCGATGAGCACGAGGCGGCCGCCGTACCCGACCCAGCGGAGAACCGCGTCGGCCTCGTTCTTCTCGACTTCGCGCCGCAGCGGCCCGACCATGACGAGGGTCTGCGGGCCCTCGGGGCCGTCGAGCGCGCTCATCGGCAGCCCCCAGCGCGAGACTTCGTGGCCGCTCTGCTTGAGGTACTCGAAGAGCGCGCGCGTCCCCGTCCCGCCCGAGTTTTGTGTCGAGCGGTCGGGCGCGAACTCGGTCTCGAACTCCTCCTCCACGCGCACGTACGACGCCGCGTTGAGCGCCGCGAACACCGCGACCAACACGACGAACGAGACGAAGATGAGCAGGCGGCTCTTCATATTTTTAAGTCTGAAGTCTGGAGTCTGGAGTCAACACAGCGGCACTCTCAAATTCGTTTTCATTTCCTGCTCAAGACTCCAGACTTCAGACTCCAGACTTGTTTAGCGCCCGGCGGCAGCGCGTCTTGAAGCTCTCCCAGTCGGAGGCCGTGGCGTCGCGCAGTCCGTACCAGTGAACCTCGAAGTCGAAGGTGAGCGGGAGCATCTCGGCGTAGAGGCCGGGGCTTGCGGCGCGGCGGACGGCGCTCAGGTAATCGCGGTTGGTCTTGTGCTGCGCGAGGCGCACGACGCCGCGGTCGCCCAGCTCGCAGAGCAGCGCGACGTAAGCCTTGCGTATCGCGCCGCGCAGGTCGCCCGCGAGCGCCAGCCGCTCGGCGTCGTCGAGCAGGTCGGCGACCGTCTGGTCGGCTTCGAGCCGTTCGCCCAGAACGACGCGCGCCCCGCGCCTTGGCTTGCGCGACCGGCGCCCGCGCCCGCGCCGCAGCCAGAGCAGGCGCGCCACGTACGCCAGCACCGCGAGGCAGAGCAGGAGGACGACCACCTGCGTCGTCGTCGAGACGCGCGGGCTCGCGCCACGGCTGATGGGCCCGCCCTTCGGCAAAAGGCTCAGCACCCACTCGACGAAACGTTTGACCAGATTCTGGAGCGCGTTGCCCTGCTGCCGGCGCACCTCGCGGTCGAACACGGGCGAGCGCAGGATGGCGTTGAGCCGGCCGCGCTCGGCGTCCCTGTCGAGCGGCTCGGCAGCGCCGCCCTCGGCCTCGGCGAGCCGCGCTTCGAGCGAGCGCAGGCGCCCGGCCGCCGCGCGGAGCCCGGCCGCGTACTTCTCATACTCGTCCGCGTCCTCGGCGGCCTCGTCGAGCGCCTCGTGGAGCCAGGCGTTGTCAACGTCGATGAAGTCCGCGCCCCGGCCGACCCTCTCGCGCGGCGGCAGCGAGTCGCGGACTGCGCCGAGCACTTCGGGCGCCGTCTCCTCCAGCTCGGCCTCGACCTCCTCCAGCTCGGCCCCGGCGTCCGTGTCGGACTCTTCATCCGACTCGCCGGCCGCGGCCGCGCGCTCGTAGAGGGCCGCCAGCTCTTCGAGCGGCTCGACCGCGCCGCGCACGCGCGCGCGGTAGTCCGCGAGCGTCGAAGGGCTCCGGGCCGGCCGCGCGTCGGCGGCGGGACGAGACTGTGCGTGCTGAGCCGTCGGGAAGAAACAGGCGAGCCCCACGAAGAGGGGGAGTAAGACGGCGTGCGCGAGCCGCGAGCCGCTGGGCGCGCGTCCCGGCCGAACATTTTTACGGAGCGCGAATCTCATCCGACTTCAGAGCCCGAGGACGGAGCCGGGCGGCTTCTCCGACGCACCGTGCGGCCCTTCCTCCGGGGCGTGCGGCCCGGCGGCTGGCTCCGCGCGAATCGGCGCGGGCGCGTCCGTCCGCGTTCGGTGCGGCGGGGGGGCTCGTCGACGTAGAGCAGCGAGAGCCCCATTATCCAGACCGGCGCGAGCAGGATGGTCGAGACCTGCCCCAGCGCCGCCGAGCTGACCGTGTACCACGCCGGCAGGCGCGTCGCGTCCAGCTCCAGCGGGTTGACGCCGTTCAGGTGCGCGAACCAGCCCAGCGGCAGCAGCAGCAGTATCCCCGCCGAGCACCACGCGAACCCCGTGAACAGGAACATCCCCATCAGCCGGCGGACGTTCCCGCGCGCCAGCCCGGCGCTGCGGCTGATGGAGTCGAAGACGCCGCGCCCCTCGACCATCAGCACCTGCGGCACGTAGGCCACGCGCCCCGCCACGAAGAAGAAGACGAAGAGTATCAGCAGCACCGAGGCCGCCGTCACCAGCAGGAAGAGGATGAGCGCGAGCCACTGCACGACCGCGGCCTGGGTCGTCGCCGCCAGGAGGCCCACCGCGAAGGCCGCCATCGTCCAGACCATCAGCCCCGAGCCGAGCGCCGCCACCGTCGAGATGAACAGCCAGAAGAGGACGACCACCGACGCGCGGAACAGCGCCCACGCGCGCGAGCGCACGCTGCGGTAGATGAGCCGCGTCGTCACGGGCTCGCCCCAGAGCAGGTGCATCACGAGGTTGCGCGAAGCCCCGCCCATCACGGTCAACTGCGACAGCAGCCCGAAGACGTAGACGCCAAACCCGGCGGCCGCCCCCAGGAAGTAGACGACCACCCGCGCCTCGCTCGCGGCCGCCGACATCGCGCGCAGGCAGACGAGCAGCAGCACCCACCCCGCCGCCGAGACGACGACGGGCGGCACGCTGGCGCGTATGAGTGCGCCGAAGTGCCGGCGGTAGAGCCGCACCGTGCGGTCGATGAGGTCGCCCGCGCCGAGCGGCGCCAGTTGCAGGTTTTTGACGGCGAGCGTCGCCAAGATTCTTCGCTTCCGCGACCCGAAACATTTAAGCCGTGGTGATTTGCGCGGCGGATTGTAGCACAGCGCCGCGGCGGCACACTTAGGCGCATCTGTGGCGAAACTTATTCAAAAATTTGAAGTCGCCTTCAAAAATTCGGTTTTTAGTTTCGGCGGCATCGCGGCCGGTGCCCGCGCGGCCACCTCCGGCAAACGCTTAAGTCCTGTATTTTTTGACTTAGTGTACAAAACCGAGAATACGGGACAAGGTGGCCTTCGAGTTGCTTTAATCCGGCACAGGTAATCCTGTACAGCAATGTGCCTTCTGATCAAACACCAGAAACATCTAGAAGGTTAAACACAACGAAAGGAATAGTTAGCATGAGAAATCCGATACGGTTCGTGACCGTGATGCTGACGCTGGCGATCTCGCTCTTCGGGGCGATGAGCGCGGCGGCGCAGAACTCCACGACGGGATCGATTGAGGGGACTGTCGTCGACGTCAACGGCGCGGCGGTTCCGGGCGTGACCGTCACGGCCACCAGCCCGAACCTTATCCGCCCGCAGACGGCGGTCACCAACGAGGATGGCATCTACCGCCTCGGCAACCTCCCGCCGGGGCGCTACTCGGTGACGATTGAGTCCGACAAGGGCTTCGCCAGGTTCGAGCAGACGAACGTCGAGGTCAACCTGTCGAGGACCTCGACCGTCGCCGTCACGCTCCGCCCGGCGGGCGCGACCGAGACCGTCGAAGTGACGGCCAGCTCCGGCGCCGCCATCGACGTCACCCAGAACACGACGGGGACGAACGTCTCCACCGAGCAGTTCTCGAACTTCCCGACGCAGCGCACCGTCCAGTCGCTCTACACCATCGCGCCGACGGTCTCGCGCTCGGGCCTGCGCGACTCCTCGGGCCGCGACCGCGACCCGTCGGTCGCCGGCTCGTCCGGCCCCGAGAACAACTACATCCTCGACGGCATCACCGTCAGCGACCCGGCCTTCGGCGGCTCGGGCGCCAACCTGCCGTTCGAGTTCGTCCAGGAGGTCGAGATCAAGACCGGCGCCTTCAGCGCCGAGTACGGCAAGTCGACCGGCGGCATCTTCAACGTCATCACCAAGTCGGGCGGCAACGAGTTCCGCGGCGACCTCTTCGGCTACGTGACGACCAAGAGCATGGTGCGTGAGGTCGAGCAGTTCTCCTTCACGGGCTCGGCCCCGAGCGGCTTCTCCGAGCTCGACGCCGGCTTCGACCTCGGCGGCCCGATCGTCAAGAACAAGCTCTGGTTCTTCGGCGCGTTCAACCCGCAGCAGCGCAAGAACTTCTTCCTGACCCAGACCTTCCGCGACGAGGTCGAGAACAAGGTCACGACGCCCTTCTACTCGGGCAAGGTGACGTGGGGCATCAACCAGAACCACACGATGACCTTCTCGACCTTCGGCGACTTCTCGAAGGAGCAGGGCTTCCTCTACGGCAGCGCCAACCTCGGGGTCTCCGGCTTCGGCAACGACCCGGCGAGCTTCCGCGGCGAAATCCAGCGCGGCGGCCACAACTACACGACCCGCCTGAACTCGGTCTTCTCGCCGAACTTCATCGGCGAGTTCGCCTTCGGCCTGCACCTCCAGAGGCTGAACGCCCTCCCCGAGGACCCGGTCGACCCGCTCATCACCGACAACTTCGCGGTGCTGAACGGCGCCGGCACGGCCGTGGCGGCGGTGACAAACACCAACGTCCAGGACATCCGCTGCGACGACGTTGACAACAACCCCGTGACGCCCTGCGTCAACCGCAGCTACGGCTTCGTCAGCTTCGTCAACTCGCCGGGCGGCTCGCTCCAGCGCAGCTTCGTCCAGCAAGGTTTCGGCCTCTTCACCACGCAGAACCGCGACCGCCTGGAGTTCCTCGGCCGCTTGCAGAACATCTTCGGCAAGCACACGCTCAAGTACGGTTTCGAGTTCAACCGGAACATGTACGAGATCGACACCCGCTCGACCGGCCCCGAGCGCACCTTCGCCAACTCGCAGGGTCTGCCCTTCGCGGGCGGCTTCACCGACACCAACCAGGTCAGCGGCTACCGCGTGACCAACAGCTTCGGCGTCTGCACGACCCGCGGCACGACCATCGTCTGCCCGAGCGCGGCGGCCACGAACCGCGCGGCGCTCATCGCCGCCAGCGCCGGCTACACCGGCGCGATCACGGGCGCGATCACGCTGGCCGAGGCTCAGAACAACCCGTTCCTCGTCCTGAACTCGACCCGCATCCGCGACTTCAAGAACATCGCCGACACCTACACGGATGTCGAGAGCTTCTACGTCCAGGACGAGTTCAAGGCGACGCGCAACCTCCAGTTGACGTTCGGCCTGCGCTGGGACTACCAGCAGGCGTACGGCCAGAACGACGTCTCCTACCTGAAGCTCAACGACTTCATCGCCAACCTCCAGCCGCGCCTCGGCATTAGCTGGGATTTCACCGGGACGGGGCGCGGCAAGGTCTTCGCCAACTTCGCGCGCTTCGTCGAGGCGCCGATCCCGCTCGACGTCAACGTCCGCGCGGGCTCCGAGGACAGCCAGACCGACAAGAACTTCAACGTCAGCAACTACGGCGGGCTCGCCGCCGGCTCGTTCATCGTCCCCGGCCGCACCATCGCCAACCTCGGCGCGCACCCGACCCCGATCGACCCGGGCCTCAGCCCGCAGACGGTCGAGGACTACACGGCCGGCATCGAGTACGAGCCCATCAAGGACCTCGCGCTCGGCTTCCGCGGCGTCTACCGCCGCCAGGACAACGTCATCGAGGACGGGTCGTTCAACCAGGGCGTTGACTACTTCCTGTTCAACCCCGGCCGCCGCGTCTCACAGGACGTGACGACCGAGGACCTGGCCTGCGTCCAGTTCAACGCCTGCTTCGGCCCGGCGCGCCGCTACTACCGCGCGCTCGAGTTCACGGCGCAGAAGCGTTTCACGAACAACTACCAGTTCATCGCTTCCTACGTCTACTCCAGCCTGATCGGCAACTACGAGGGCCTGTTCCGCAACGACAACGGTCAGAGCGACCCGAACATCACCTCGCTGTTCGACCTGGTCAGCCTGCTCAACGGGCTCTACGGCCGCCTGCCGAACGACCGCCCGCACCAGTTCAAGTTTGACGGCAGCTACCGCACGCCGTTCAAGCTGATGCTCAGCGGCTCGTTCCGCGCGCAGTCGGGCATCCCCTTCAACGCGCTGATCCCCGACGTCGACTACGGCGACAACGAGGGCTTCGGCGCGCCGCGCGGCACGGCCATCGTCCCCGCGACCGCGCCGGCGCCGGCCGGCTTCCCGAACGTCGTGGACAGCATCGGCAGCAACCGCACGCCGACGACCTGGAACCTCGACCTCGGCGCCTACTACCCGATCAACTTCGGCGAGGAGCGCCAGCTCCGGTTCCAGCTCGACTGGTTCAACGTCTTCAACAACCAGCGCGCCATCCGCCTCGACGAGACCTTCTCGATCACCAGCGGCGTCAACGGCGTGCCCGACGTCCCGAACCCGTTCTTCGGCTCGGGCAGGATCTTCCAGTTCCCGTCGGCTCTCCGGCTGGGCGCGAAGTTCTCGTTCTAGTTTGTTCCGCCGCCGTCCCCCCGCGCGGGGGGACGACGAGTTTCGCGGGGAGGGGTGCAAAACTCTTGCACCCCTCCTAATTTTTTTCTGATATCCTGTCCCCCGCCGTTTTCCCCGGACAAACTAGCAGTAGACCCGGACCCCGCCTGGTCGCCTTCGGAGGAGCCGGAATGTCCTCGAACCCCTCAAAACTTACGGCGCGCCGCCCGCTTGCCGCGCGCGCACTCCGCCCGGCCGCGCGCGCCCTGCTCGCGCTGCTCGCGCCCCTCGTCTGCGTGCCGGCGTCCGCGCTCGCGCAGTCGGGCGGCGGCATCGACACCATGGGCACGGGCGGCAGCCACGTCATACAGGGCCGCGTCTTCCTCCCCTCGGGGCGCATCTCGGACGCGCGCACGCGCGTGCTGCTGGAGAGCACACACTCGGGCACGCTCTCGGTGCTGACCGACCCGAACGGCGCCTTCCGCTTCACCTCGCTGATGTCCGGCTCCTACACCGTCGTCGTCGAGGGCACCGAGCAGTACGAGGCGGCGCGCGAGTCGGTCTACCTCGATCAGACGACGGGCCGCACCGTCAGGGAGGCGCCGCGCGTCGCCACCGTCTACCTCAACCTCCGCCCCAAGCGCGCCGCCGGCACGGGCGAGTCGCGCCCGCCCGGCGTGCTGGACGCGTCGCTGGCCGATGCGCCCAAGGCCGCCGTGGAGCTTTACCACAAGGCGGTCGAGGCGGCGCGCAAGAAGGAGAACGAGCGCGCCGCCGAGCTGCTCAGGGGCGCGCTGGAGTTCCACCCGAACTTCCGCCTGGCGCTGAGCGACCTCGGCGCGCTCTACCTGAAGATGAAGCAGCCGGAGAGGGCGGCCGGGCCGCTGCGCGCCGCGCTCAAGCTCGCGCCCGACGACTTCCCGACGCTCCTCAACTACGGCATCGCGCTCTACGACCGGAAGGAGTTCGCAGAGGCCGAGGCGCAGTTCCGCAAGGCCGTGGGGCGGAACACGTCGTCGCCGACGGCGCACTTCTACCTCGGCGTCATCCTGCTCAAGCGGCGCGAGACGGACGAGGCCGAGAAGGAGCTGCGCGCGGCGGTCGCGTCGGGCGGCGGCCAGATCGCCGTCGCGCACTACTACCTCGGCGGCATCTACTGGGGGCGGCAGGACTACAAGCGCGCGGCCGACGAGCTGGAGACTTACCTGCGCCTCGCGCCCGACGCGCCCGAGGCCGCGCGCGTCCGCTCGACGGTCAGGGAGCTGCGCGCCAGGCAGTGACGGCGCGGCGCGTTTGAAAACATAGCGGTTGCAAACGGAAAGCGGGCGGGGACTTCAGAAGTCCCCGCCCGCTTTTGTCACGCCCGCGCGCCGCGTCTAAGACGGCGCGCGTCCCGCCCCGCCCGGAGCTACTCAACGACGAAGTCGGCGCGGCGCTCGATGTCGATCTTCCCCTTCTTGTCCTTGTCCTGCACGAAGAAGATGATCGAGTAGCGCCCGCGCCGGGGCGGCACCTTGAGGCGCGTGCCCTGCGGCGCGACCGTCTGCCCGGCCGGCGGCGGCGCGATCGCGAGCGGGCTCTCCATCATCACCGTCCCCTTCGCGTCGACGAGCCGCACGCGCTGCGTCACGTCGTTCGGGTCCTTCGGCGCGTTGTAGAGCACGTAGCGGATGTCTATCTCGGAGTTCGGCTTGAAGGCGTTGGCGCCGCTGAACTCGGTCTTCCCGGCCTCGGAGAGCAGCAGGCTGCTCGCGGAGACGGCCTTGCGGTCGGCGAGGTTGGGCACCTCGAAGAACTGGTAGGACGAGCCGACGGCGCCGCTCGTCTTCTCGCGCATGACGACCCGCACCTGGTACTGGCCGGGCGCGAACGTCATCGGCTGCGGCACGAAGGTGAACCCCGAGGCCGCCAGCTTCTGCCGCTCCTCCGGCTTCGACAGGTCGAAGGCGAAGCTGCGCTTGACGCCGCCCTCGGGCTCGTCCTTGCCTGCGGCGAAGACCGCCGCGACCAGCTCGTAGGCGGCCGTCTGGTCGGCCGAGCCCTCGGCCGGGAGGCTCAGGTAGTTGCGCCCGACGTGGAAGCCGAGCTGGACGGACTGGCCGCCGCCCGCCGGGACGACGCGCGCCACGACCTCGACGGGCAGGTCGAGCACCGGCACCGGCGACAACAGCGCCGCCGCCAGCTCCGCGCCCGTCCCGCGCACGGTCTCCTGGTTGACCGCCAGGTAGCCGCGCCGCGTGCGCACGATGAGGTCGGGCTTGCCCTTCACGGTCACGGCGAGGCGGTGGAACTTGTTGTCGAGCGCCGCGGGGCGGAAGCCGACGACGTAGTAGGAGCTGGAGTCCTCGACGGCGCGGTCTAAGCCCCCCGTGATGTCGTTGGTGTTGGCGATGACGGAGCCGCCCGTGCCGTAGGCGACCATCCGCGCCGCGCTCAGCTTCTCGAACTCACTCATCGTGGCGCTGCCCGCGAGGTTATTCGCGAGAATGTCCACGCCGGTCAACTGCTCGGAGGCCTGCGACGAGGTGGTGCGCAGGCCGCCGGCGTCGAGCGCGTAGACGCTGATGCCGCCGCGGCGCGCCTGCTCGATGAGCTGGTTCATCTGGTTGGTCTGGTCCTCGGTCGTGCCGCCGAGCGTGACGAACGACTCGGAGAGCAGCAGCACGACCTTGCGGCCGGGCAGGTCGGCCATGCCCTTGAAGAGGCTCGAGAGCGCGAGCGCGGTGTTGCGCGTGTCGGCGGCGATCTCCTGGACGCGCGTCTGCGCCGCGTTGCGGACGCGCGCGCGCATCAGCCCGGCCTCGGACGCGCCCGTCCCCTCGTCGTCACCGCCCGCCGAGCCGATGGGCGTCATCCCGCCGCCGCCGACGCGGCCATTGTCGGCGAGGGTCCCGGAGCTGCCCTGGTTGGCGAGGCTGGAGGCCGAGGCGCGCCGCGCCACCGCCTCCAGCACCGTCCGGTCGCCGGCGTTGATGCGCTGCGCTTCCTGGTAGGTCATGTCGATCTGGCCGCGCGCCATCTGGGTGCGGTTGGTCGGCGCGGTCAGGCGGTTGATGGCGGCGAGGAGCCGCTGCTTGTCGTTGGTGAACTGCTGCGAGGTGCCCATCCGCCCGCCGACGGAGATGACGGCGGCCATGTCGGACGGGCCGAGCCTGTTGTTGACGTAGTCGGTGAGCGCCTTGCGCGTGCGGATGAAGTTGTCGTTCGTCATCGTCGTGTCGTCGACGACGAGCGCGATGTGGCGGCCCGGGTAGGGCCTGAGCAGGGTTGAACGCTGTGCGGCGTCGGCGTCGGGCTGGCCGCCCGTGCCCGCCGGCCGGCTCAGCCGCGAGCCCTCGATGGCGGCGAAGTAGTCGATGGCGACCGGCTGCTTCTCGTCGAGCACCTGGAAGTCCGAGGCCGTCAGCCCCGTGACGCGCCGCCCCGACTTGTCCGTCACGATGACGTCGACGTGGACGGCGGACGCGCCGATGCGGACGGTCTCCTCCTGCCCGGCCGCGTCCGGCGGCGGCTGCTGAGGAGGCGGCTGTTGCCGGGCGCTTAGGGCCGGGGCGATGAAGACGAGCGCGAGTAGTGTCGCAAGGATTCTTTTACGCATGATTACCTCTCTGAGGCCGGGTGTCGTCTCGGGCTTAGGTTGCGCGCGGCCCGGCGGGGGACGTGTCGGGTCGGGGCTCGGCGGGACGGATTATACGAAAAAAAGAGGGGGAGAGCACGGCGGCTCTCCCCCTTTGAAGCAAGACCCGGCGCCGCCGGGTGGGCGGCGCCGGGCGGCCCGGGGGCCGTTTAGAAGATGAAGCGGAGGCCGAACCTCATGGTGCGGTTGCCGCCGTTGTTGTAGCCCGGGTTCTGGAAGCTGCCCACGAAGCTGCCGAACGAGGCGTCCTCGGTGAACGGGTCGGGCACGCCGAAGTTCCGGTGGTTCAGGATGTTGAAGGCTTCGGCGCGGAACTCGACCTTCACCGACTCGGTGATGTTGGTCGTCTTGAAGAGCGAGAGGTTCGCCAGCGCGAAATTCTCGCCGAAGAACGTGTTGCGCCCGACGTCGCCGAAGGGCGTGCGGAAGAGGCTGACGGCTTCAAGGTCGGTCAGCGGGATGCCGAACTGCGAGAACATCCCGAAGTCGTTGTAGATGAGGCGCGCCTGCTGGCGTGCCTCGGCGGCCGTCACGATGCGGCCGGTCGAACCGACGTTGCGCGTGTCGTAGATGACGAAGTTGCCGGGGACGGCGTTGGCACTGGCACACTCCGGCCCGCCGAAGAGCAGGAAGCAGGCCGTGGTCACCCCGAAGGCGATGGTGCCGTTCGGCGCGCTCGGGTTGCCGTTGAACGGGCGCAGGGCCCCGGAGCCGATGAAGCCGTTCTCGAAGCCGGGGTCATACGTGGCGAAGAAGTTCGTCGGCGTGTAGGGGCGGCCCGAGCCGACGCGGATGAGCCCGCCCACCTGGAAGCCGCCGAGCAACTTGCCGAGCGCCCCGCGCTGCTCCTTCATGAAGGGCAGCTCGTAGAGGAAGTTCGACGTAAAGTTGTGCTTCTGGTGGAAGGCCGACAGCCCGCGCTCGCCGTCAGTGTAGTCGAACGGGTTCTGCGATTGGGCGACGGTCTGGCCGCCGCCGAAGGTCGAGAAGATCTCGGACGCGTTGTCGATGGTCTTCGAAAAGGTGTAGTTGGCGTTGAAGGTCAGGTCGTTGGTGAACCGGGTGTCGAAGCGCACCTGGAGGCCGTTGTAGGTCGAGCTGGCGCCGTTGATGCGCGTGCGCGTCAGGCCGAATTCCGGGTTGACGCGGCCGCTGCCGAGGATGCGCGCGCCGGTCGCGTCCGTCGTGCGCGTGTTGAAGAGGTTGGCCGCGTTGCCCACCTGGCAGGTCGCCTGCGCGCAGGTCGCGGGCAGGCGGCCGCCCGTGAAGGCGCCCGGGTCGTTGCGCAACGCCACGCCGGCGCGGGCCAGGAAGCGCAGGTCGGGGTTGCCGTTGATGGTCTGGAACTGGCCGACGATGCGCGACCCGACGAAGCGGACTTCGAGCACGCTGCGGCGGAAGATCTCCTGCTGCACGCCGAAGTTGTACGACATCGTGTACGGGTTGTAGAAGTCGGGGTCAACCCTCGTCTGGTTGAACAGGCGCGGGTCGCCGCCGTTGGTGCCCGGCGTGCCGTTGAGCGCCGCGGTCGTCTGCGGCAGGAACGGGAACGAGACCGAGCCGGCCCCGCCCGGGGTCTGGGTCAGCGTGCCGACGCCGGCGAACGGCGCGGCCGTCACGGTGTTGAGCACGATGTTGAAGTACGGCGGGTCGTAGGCGACGCCGAAGCCGCCGCGCACGACCGTCCGCCCCTCGCGGAAGCGGTCGCCCATGAAGTTGAAGTTCGGCGACCAGGCGAAGCCGACGCGCGGGCCGAAGTTGTTCTTGTCAATCGGCAGCTCCTGCGCCGTGCGGAACTCGATCGGGAAGGCCGTGTTGAAGATGGCCGTCGCCGAGTTCGACTCGCGCTCGCGGACTCGCTTGATGATCGGGTTGAACGGCGTGGTCGAGACTTCGTAGCGCAGCCCGAGGTTTAAGGTCAGCGTCGGGCGGACGCGCCAGTCGTCCTGGACGAAGAAGAAGAAGTCGTTCTGCGTCGTCTCGATCTGCGGGTTGCCGAGCGCGAAGGCGATGGTGCCCGGGCGGCCGAGCAGGAAGTTCTCGAACGCCGTGGCGGTCGTGCGCGCCGTGCCGTTGGTGTTGAAGAAGGTGTTGGCCGGCAGCGCGCCGCCGTTGCGGAAGGTGTAGGTGCCGAGGAAGTTCGGCAGGAAGAAGTTGTCAACCTTCTGGTGGCGGATGTCGGCGCCGTACTTGAGCGCGTGGTTGCCGACCGTCTGCGAGACGGTGTCCTGGAACTGCCAGACGTCAACGACGCGCGACTGCGGCAGGTTGTTCTGCGTGCCGAAGGCCGTGATCAGGCTGCCGGGGGTGATCGACCGGGTGCCGGCGAACTGGATGCCCGGGCCGGGGTTGTTCGAGCCCGGCTGCGCCGAGGACGGGTCGCCGAACTTCACGTCGAGGCGCGAGAAGTTGAAGCGCGCCTCGTTGACCATCGCCGGGTTGAGCGTGCGCGTGTAGGTCAGGCCGAGGTTGTTGTTGCGCGACGGGACGTCGAAGAACGAGCCGCCGACGAAGCGGAAGCCGATGTCGGGGAACTCGCTCTTGTCGAAGATGTAACGCGCGACGAGGACGTCCTTGTCGGTCAGGTTCCAGTCGGCGCGGCCGATGAACTGGTGCGTCGTCGAGGAGCTGCGGGCGCTGCGGACGCCCTCGCAGCCGAAGAGGGTGCGGCGGCCGCCCGGCGCGGTCGGGTCGGCGACGATGGCGAGCGGCGCGAAGTTGTTCGGGCCGCCGAAGGTGAACTCGTCGGGGATGCCGTCGCCGTCGGAGTCATTCACGGGCGGGGCGCAGAGGAAGCTGCCGGTGCCGGCGCGGGTCGCGGGGCCGAGCTCGCCCAGCGCGGTCGTCGCCGCGTTGCCGAAGAGGCGGTTGGCGTTGGAGGCCACGTCCGCGTTCGGCTGGAAGGTGAAGCTGCCCAGCGCGTCACCGACGTCCTCGCCGCGGGTGAAGGTGCCCTCATAGGTGAAGAAGAAGAAGGCCTTGTTCTTCACGATGGGGCCGCCGAGACGCCCGCCGAAGCGGTTCTCGCGGGAAGGGGCCGGCCCCTCGCTGAAGCGGTTGGCGAAGCCGGCGAACTGCGAGAGGCCGTTCTGCGCCAGGAAGCCGAAGCGCGCGGCCTGCCGCTTCTCGATGTTGTCGCGCGCGTTGAGCGCCGAGTTCTGGTGGAACTCGAAGAGCGCGCCGTGGTACTCGTTCGTCCCGGAGCGGGTGACGACGTTGATCTGCGCGCCGGAGTTGCGGCCGAACTCGGCCGAGAACGAGTTGGTGATGACCTGGTAGTCGCCGATGGCCTCGGCGTTGCTGATGAAGAGCGAGGGGCCGGCCACCGAGTTGTCGTTGTTGTCCTGGCCGTCGATCTGGAAGTTGTTCGAGCGGCCGCGGTTGCCGTTGGCCGAGATGCCGACGCCGTTGGTGAAGTCCGCGTCGCCCGGCGTGACGACACCCGGCGTCAGGAGCGCCAGGTTGTCAATGGAGCCGACGAAGGGCAGCTGCGTCAGCTGCTGCGGTGTGTAGTTGGTCGAAAGCTGGCTCTGGCCGCTGTCGATGAGGGCGGTCTCGCCCGTCACCAGCACCGTCTCGCCCGTGACGCCGGCGACGCCGAGTTGCACGTCGGCCGTGTTCTCGGTGGCGACGCGCACGACGACGTTCTCGATGGCGCGCGGGGCGAAACCCGAGGCCGTCACGTCAATGCGGTAGCGCTCGCCGGAGTTGAGGTTCGTCACGCGGTAGAACCCTTCGGCGTTCGTCGTCGCCTCCCTGGAAATCCCGGTTTCGAGGTTCGTAATCTTGACGGTCGCACCCGCGACCGCCGCGTTGTTCGGATCGAGCACCACGCCCTGGAGGCTGCCCGTCGTCACCTGCGCCAGCGCGAGCGGCGCGGTGCAGACGAGCAACGTAAACAGGGCCAGGGTGCGTGCGACCAAACTTCTGAGGCTAAATTCGCACATGTGTAAAGCTCCCTTCAGCGTTCCGTTGTTATCTTGTCGAAAGTGTCTTCAGCGTGGCGGCCGGGGCAGTAAAAACCGTCGTGCCTGGCGCTGCTTGACGAGCGATGACTTGCGGTCGCTTCGCGTACAGGCAACACCTGTTCCCCTGCGCCGGAGCCGGTTAAGTTCAAGGTTTACCGGATTTAGTTAGCGATTTGGACGGCCGTCAATCCAAATTCTCGGAAACGGCTTCAATTTTCTGAAAAGTAAATTTTACGGGGGGGCGGGGCGGGAGGTTTTCCGTGCGGGCGTGGCGCGGCGCCGGGCGCCGGGGTTCAGGCGTTCGCGCCGGCGAGAAGGCGGCCGAACCCCGCGAGGTCGAGCGCGCGGACGGGGAGCCCGAGCCGTGCCGAGAGGTCTTCGAGCCGCGTGCCGTCGAGCATGACCGGCTCGTCCGACTTGTGCGCGGTCGAGGGGAGGATGACGAAGTCGCCCTCCATTCGCTCGCGCGACTCCAGCACGCACTGACCCGTGATGAGACCGGCGACGACGATCTCCGACCCGAAATACCGGTTCTCGACGGCGACGACCTTCAGGCGCGTCCCGGCCAGCGCGTTCAGACGCCCGACCAGCTCCTCGAGCACCGGCGCGAAGAGCGCCCCGGTCAGGATGGTGGCGTGGAGGCGCGCGGCGTCGGGAGGCCGGTTCTTCTCGACGCGGCGGAGCAGGCGCGCGAACTCCTCGCGGAACGAGCGCACCATGCCGACGCCGTCCTCGATCTGCGGGTAGTCGCCGTAGTGCCGGCGCCCAGGCACGTCGAGCCCGGCGCGCAGGTAGATTTCGTCGCCCAGGAACGCGAAGTTCGTCCCCAGCCGCGCGCGCAAATCTTTCTGCGCCCGGCCGACCTCGCGGATGATGCGGCGGCACCACTCGGGCGTGACCGGCGTCAGACGCTCGTCGGTGTTGTAGCGCGTCAGGCCCAAAGGGACGATGGCGACGCTGCGGACGCGCGGGTACTCGGCGGCCAGGTCCTCGATTGTTTTGCTCAGCACCTCGCCGTCGTTGATGTCGGGGCAGAGCACGACCTGCGCGTGAATCTCGATGCCGGCGTCCATCATCCGGCGCATCTTGTCGGAGATGTCCGCGCGGCCTTCGTCCACGCCGAGCAGATGAGCCCGCACCTTCAAGTCGGTCGCGTGGACTGAGACGTACTGCGGGGTCAGGCGCTGCTCGACGACGCGCGTCATCTCGTCCTCCGTGATAGAGGTGAGCGTCGTGTAGTTGCCGTAGAGGAAGGAGAGGCGCACGTCCTCGTCGCGGAAGAAGAGCGCGGGGCGCGCGTCGGGCGGGTTGCCCTTGCAGAAGCAGAAGAGGCACTCGTTGGCGCACTGGCGCGGCGCGATGTTCTCGAACTGGAGGCCGAAGTCCTCACCCTCGGCGCGCTCGACCTCGAGCTCCCACTCCTCGCCGCCGCGCTTGAGCACGTCGAGCGTGAACTCGGTCTCGCCGCCGGTGTGGAAGCGGAAGTCGAGGTAGTCGCGCACCACGCGGCCGTTGACACGGACGACGCGGTCGCCGGGCTCAAGCTCAAGCTCGGCGCCCAAGCCCCCCGGCTCGACCTCCGTGATGGTCACGCCGCGGCGGCGTATCTGCGTGACGGCCGGCGTGACTGCGAATTCGTACATCTCGAACGACCCCGTTCCGACTGACAGACTGACACCGAAGACTTTCTAAGCCCCGGCCCGACCGGCGAGTATGGCCGAAGGCGTGCGCCACTTCAAGCGCTCGGCGCGGGCGGTTTTGGCGAAAGAGGATAGATGTGCGCGGGCGTGGGCCGGTTCGCCGCCCCGAGCGGCTGGTGAGGAGGACAAGTCGGCGCGGTTTTTCGCCGTAGCAAACTGACCGGGCGGCGCGTCAGAAAGAACGAGCCCGACTTGATTCACTCGGGCGGCGGCGAGCCCTTCGCAGACGCGCGCGGGCGCGCAGTCGCACTCCAAAATGCCGGGCCAAACCGCTCGGACGGCGCGACTTGACGCCTCCGGGCGCGGCTCTTAAAGTACGCCAGCCCGGCACGGCGGGCGCCGGGCTGCGGCGCGCCGCCGAGGGCGCGCGCGGCGGGCACGGGGGTTGCTGAAGTTCCGGGAGGCGTCCTCTCTTCCCCGCCCGGCTTCGGCCGGCGGACGCCCCCGAAAGGTTTTCCACGCACGATGAGCACCACGCCCCAAGGGCTCGAACAGATGGCCGCCGAGCCAGTCCGCGCGGAGGCCGCGCACGCGCGCGCCACCGTCCTGCTCGCCGAAGACGACCGCTCGCTGCGGCGCTACCTGGAGGTCATCCTGCGGCGCGCCGGCTACGAAGTGCTGACGGCGGCCGACGGGCTCGAAGCGATGAAGGCGCTGCTCTCGACGACGGTGGACGCGGTCGTCACCGACGCCGTGATGCCGCACCTCTCGGGTCACGAGCTGTGCCGCTTCCTGCGCAACCACCCGACGCTCAAAAGTCTCCCGGTCGTGCTCCTGAGCGGCGCCGACGCGCGGAACGCCGGCCCGGACGCGGGTGCCGACGTCTACCTCTCGAAGCCCGTCCCCGCCGAAGAGCTGGCCGCACACCTCGCGCGCCTGCTCGCCTGAGAGTTCGGGAGTTTAAATAGGGAGAGGAAAGGCCGCCCCGATTCGGGGCGGCCTCTCCTCTTCGTCGGAGTTTTCTTCTCCGTCGGACTTGTCTGTGAGACTCGGAGGGCCTCAGCCCGCGCCGCCGGCCGTCGAGCTGGTCTGCGGCGTGAGGCCGAGTATTTCGTCGAGCGAAGCGTATTCGAGCCCCTGGTCGTCGGCGACGGCCTTGTAGGTCATCTTGCCGGCGTAGGTGTTGACGCCCTCCTTCAGACCGGGGTCGCCGGAGATGGCTTCGAGGAAGCCGCGGTTGGCGAGCCGGAGCGCGTAGGGCAGCGTCGCGTTCGTCAGCGCGAAGGTCGAGGTGCGCGGCACCGCGCCCGGCATGTTCGCCACGCAGTAGTGCAAAACGTCCTCGACGTAGTAGGTCGGGTTCGAGTGCGTCGTCGGCCGCGTCGTCTCGATGCAGCCGCCCTGGTCCACGGCCACGTCGACTATCACCGCGCCCTTCATCACGTCCTTGAGCATCTCGCGCGTGACGAGCTTGGGCGCGGCCGCGCCGGGGACGAGCACGCCGCCGATGATGAGGTCGGCCTCGGCAATCGCGCCGTGGATGGCGTAGGCCGAAGAGGCGAGTGTCGTAATCTTCGAGAGGAAGATGTCGTCCAGCTCGCGCAGGCGGTCGAGGTTCTTGTCCACGATGGTGACCTGCGCGCCCATGCCGACCGCTATCTTCGCCGCGTTGGTCCCGACCACGCCGCCGCCGAGGATGACGACGCGCGCGCCGGGCACGCCCGGCACGCCGCCGAGGAGCACGCCGCGCCCGCCGTTCATCTTCTCGAGGTACTGCGCGCCGACCTGCACGGCCATGCGCCCCGCCACCTCCGACATCGGCGTCAGGAGCGGGAGCGTCCCGCGCCGGTCGGTGATGGTCTCGTAGGCGATGCCGGTGACCTTGTGCTCCAAAAGCGCCTGCGTCTGCTTCGGGTCGGGCGCGAGGTGGAGGTAGGTGAAGAGCAGCAGCCCCTCCTTCATCCTCGGGTACTCGGGCTCGATGGGCTCCTTGACCTTGACGACCATCTCGGCCTCGGCCCACACGTCGTCGGCCGAGTCGAGGATGCGCGCCCCGGCCTTTTCGTAGAGCGAGTCCTCGAAGCCCGAGCCTTCGCCCGCGCTCTTCTCCACGACGACCTTATGTCCCGCGTCGTTCAGCGCGCGCACGCCGGCCGGCGTCAGACCGACGCGGTACTCGTTGTCCTTAATCTCCTTGGGGAGTCCGACGATCACTGTTGTTTGTCTCCAATCATTTAGTTTTGGGACGATGGCAAGGTGACTTCAGTGAACGATGCTCTCATCTCGTCGGGTCAGGAACCGCCGAAAACTTAAAGGGGCGAGCCCCGGCTACTCGAAGTTCACCTCGTCTATCTGCGCGCGCTGGAGCTTGCCGCTGTAATCGACGTAGACCGACTTCCACTCGGTGAAGATGTCGAGGACTTGCGTGCCGGCCTCGCGGTGGCCGTTGCCCGTCGCCTTGGTGCCGCCGAAGGGCAGGTGGACTTCGGCGCCGATGGTCGAGGAGTTGACGTAGAAGATGCCGGTGTACATCTCCTGCATCGCGCGGAAGGCGCGGTTGACGTCCCGCGTGTAGATGGAGGCCGACAGCCCGTAGCGCACGCCGTTGCCTATCTCGACCGCCTCTGCGAGCGAGCCGGCCGGGATGACGGTCGTGACGGGGCCGAAAATCTCCTCCTGCGCGATGCGCATCCCCGGCGCGGCGTCCGCGAAGACCGTGGGCTCGATGAAGTAGCCGCTGGCGTGCGCGCCTTTGTCGAGGCGACTCCCGCCGCAGGCGAGCCGCGCGCCGTCCTCCCTCTGCCCGACCTCGATGTAGCCGAGGATGCGGTGGAGCGCGTCGGCGTTGATGACGGGGCCGACGTCCGTCTTCTCGTCCAACCCGTCGCCGACGCGAAGCCCCTGCGCACGCTCGACGAGCATCTGCGTGAACTTCTTGTAGACCTTCTTGTGGACGACGATGCGGGACGAGGCGGTGCAGCGCTGCCCCGAGGTGCCGAACGCGCCCCAGACCGCGCCCTCGACGGCGAGGTCGAGGTCGGCGTCCTCCATCACCATGATGACGTTCTTGCCGCCCATCTCCAGCGAGCAGACGGCGTTGCGCTCGGCGCAGACGCCGGCGACGATGCGGCCGACCTCGGTCGAGCCGGTGAACGAGATGAGCCGCACGTCCCTGTGCCCGACGAGCGCCGCGCCCGCCGTCTCGCCGTAGCCCGCGACGAGGTTGACGACGCCCGCGGGGATGCCGGCCTCCTCGCAGGCTTTGACCAGGTTGTAGGTCGAGAGCGGCGTGTCTTCGGCGGGCTTGATGACGACGGTGTTGCCGCACACCAGCGCCGGGATGAGCTTCCAGGAGGGGATGGCCATCGGGAAGTTCCACGGCGTGACGAGCCCGCACAAGCCGACGGGCTGGCGGACGCACATGGCGAACTTGTCGGGCATCTCGGCCGGCGTCGTGAAGCCGTGGAGCCGGCGCCCCTCGCCGGCCGTGTAGTAGGTGCAGTCGATGGCCTCCTGCACGTCGCCGCCCGCCTCCTTCAAGACCTTGCCCATCTCGCGCGTCATCTCGCGCGTGAACTTGTCCTTGTTGCGGATGAGTATTTCGCCGAGGCGGAAGAGGATTTCGGCGCGGCGCGGCGCGGGCAGACGCCGCCAGCGGTCGGCCGCGTCCTGCGCCGCCTCGACCGCCTCCGCGACGTCCTCCGCGGTCGAGACGGGGAAGCGGCCGACGATCTCGCGCACGTCCGCCGGGTTCTCGTTATCGAACCACTCGCCCGACGCGGAGGCGACCCACTCGCCGCCGATGTAGTTCGGATACTTCTTCGTCGCGGCGCGCGCCGCGCCGCGGCCGTTCTTCTGACTCTTACCGAGTGCCTTTTTCGCTTGTGCCATTGTGTCGTGAATCGTAAACCGCGAGCCGTAAATCGTAAAGAGCCGTGAACCGTAAACCGCGAACCGTGACAAGAGAAAGACTATTCTTACTCGTCACGGTTCACGGTTTACGGTTCACGGCTCTTACTGATAAGTGAACTGGACTATCGACTGCGTGACGCGCTCGCCGTTGAAGGCCGAGACGTGGAGGACGATGGGGTCGCCCGCCTTGAGCGCGTTGATGACGCGCTCGAAGTCCTCGATGGTCGAGACGCCCTGGCGGTTGACGCGCTGGATGACCATGAACTTCTGGACGCCGGCGTCGAAGGCGATGCCGGCCTGGTCCACGTCCTGGACGAAGAGCCCGCGCACGCCCTTCAGGTTGCGCTCGTTGGCGATCTGCGGCGTCAGCTCGCTCAGCTTGAGGCCGAGCGTCGGGCGGTCGCTCTTCGGCGCCTCCTCCTCGGCCTTCGGCTTGATGAGCTTCGCGCCGCCGGCGTCGCGCTCCGACTCGGGGCCCGCGCCGACGCCGCCGCGCGGCGGCGGGCGCTCGCCGACCGTGACGTTGGTCGAGCGGCGCTCGAGCTTGTCGGCCATCTCGCGCAGGTAGATGACGGGGACGCTCGTGCCCACGGGCGTCGAGGCGACCTTGTTGATGAGGTCCTGCGCGCTCTCGACCGACTGGCCGTTGAACTCGACGACCACGTCGTTGGTCTGGATGCCGGCCGTGGCCGCCGGCCCCTTGGCGTCGGCCACGTCGCGGATGATGGCGCCCGCGGCCTTCGGGAGGTTGTAGACGCGCGCGAACTCGGGCTTGACCGAGTCGAGGAAGACGCCGAGGTAGCCGCGCCTGACCTTGCCCGTCGTCATGAGCTGCTTGTAGACCGACGAGGCGATGTTGGTGGGGAGCGCGAAGCCGATGCCGTTGTAGTCGCCGGTCGAGGTCGCGATCTGCGAGTTGATGCCGATGACCTCGCCGCGCATGTTGACGAGCGGGCCGCCCGAGTTGCCGCGGTTGATGGCGGCGTCGGTCTGGATGAAGCGGCGGAAAGACGCGCCGGGGTCGGTCTGCCGCTCCTTGGTCGAGATGATGCCGGCCGTCACCGTCTGCTCGAGGCCGAACGGCGAGCCGATGGCGAGCACCCAGTCGCCGACCTGCATCTCGTCGGAGTTGCCGAAGTTGACCGCCGGCAGGTCGCGCCCGGCGTTGACCTTGATGACGGCGATGTCGGTCTCCTCGTCCCGGCCGATGACGGTGCCGCGCAGCTGCTCGCCCGTCTGGAGCTTGACCATGATGCCGGTCATGTTCTCGACGACGTGGAAGTTGGTGAGGATGATGCCCTTCGGGTCGACGACGAAGCCCGAGCCCACGCCGCGCGAGGGCCGCCGCGCGTGGCGGCGCAGCATGTCGAGGAGCGGGTTGTCCCCCCCCTCGCCCTCTTCGTCGTCGTCGCCGTCCTTGTCGGCCACGGCGGGCGCGGCCGAGACGGTGTCGATGTTGACGACCGCCGGCTCGACGCGGCGGGCGATCTCGGCGAACGAGGCCGAGAGCGCCTCGGGCGCGCGCGCGATGGCGGCCGCGCTGCCGGCGGGCTGCTCCTCGCCGGCGAGGACGCTCGTGCGGCTGAGCATGGCGCCGACGCCGACGCCCACAACGAGGCAACCAACCGCCAGCGCCGCGATCCACACGCGCAGGTGGCGCAGGATGGCGCGCTCCGATTCAGTCGTCTGGCCCTTCGGGATTTGCAACATAAGAACTTTTCACCTTCTAAATTTCAAAAGGGACCTGGTGGGTCACGCGGCGGCCTTACGCGGGGCGGGGCGCCGCCTGGACTGTGCGCCGGAACGAGGGAGACTTTGGGCGACAGTGGCGAGCCCCGAGTATAACCAAGACGGCCACCCGCCGCAAAGACCCGGCCGTCGCAGGCCGCCGCGTAAAATAAGAAGTCCGGGGCCGCGCCGTAAGCCTCAGCCCTCGGCCACGCCGCGCGCGTCCGCTTCCGTCTCGCCGCCGGTCTCTCCCGGCCCGTCCTCCGAATCGATGGCGCGACGGCCTTCCCCTCCCCAGCGAAGCTCGGAGACGATGACGCCCGTGACGACGAGCAGCGCGCCGAGCGTCGCCCGCCCGCCCGTCCACTCGGCCGACCCGCGCAGCAGCACCGCGAAGATGGTGGCGAAGACCGGCTCCAGACTGAAGATGACCGCCGCGTGCGTGGCCGACATCCGCGCCTGCCCCCACGTCCAGAGCAGGAAGGTCGCGACCGTGGCGACGACCGACAGGTAGGCGAGCTGCCAGAGGACGGCCGGGCTCCACGCGAGCGGCTCGGTCTCGCGCGCGAGCCCCGGCGGGAGCGAGTCGGCGCCGGCGAGCGCCGCGTAGGCGCGCAGGAGCAGCCACGCCGCGGCGACGAGCGCGGCGGCCGTCGTCACCTGCAAGGCGCTCAACTGGCCGGGGTCGAAGCGTCGCGCGTAGATGCTCATCAGGGTGATGTGCGCGGCGAAGAGCAGCGTCGTCGAGAGCGTGACGAGGTCGCCCGCGTTGACTCCCCCGGCGTTCGCGGGCGCGAGGATGAGCGCGCCGCCCGCGGAGGCGAGCACGATGCCGAGCAGGTTCTCGCGGCTCGGGCGCGCGCGCCAGATGAGGTAGGCGACGACGGGCACGAGCGGCGTCGTGATGCCCGTGATGAAGGCCGACTTGGCCGGCGTCGTGTAGAGCAGCCCGACCGTCTGCCCGATGAAGCCGAGGCCGATGAGCGCGCCCAGGGTGGCGCCCGCGCCCCACGCCGCGCGCGAGGCCCTGAAGACTTGCCGGGGGAAGAGCGCGGCGAAGAGGAGCGCCGCCAGCGGCATCCGCACCGCCAGGTACGAGAGCGGCGGCCAGTGGTCGAGCACGCCGCGCGCGACCGCGAAGGTCGAGCCCCAGATGAGCGTCGTCAAAAGTATCGCGCCGTCGGCGGCGAGGTTCGTCTTCAGTCTCATCCACTTCAACGCCGAACTCGGAACGCCGGGAGGTTCGTCTCACACGCGCAGGAGGACTTTGAGGACGCCGGGCTCGGCGGCGCGCTCGAAGGCGCGGACGCCTTCCGAGAGCGGGAACTCTTCGTGGACGAGGGCGTCCACCTCGACCGCGTCGCGGCGCAGCAGTTCGAGCGCGACGGGGAAGCGGCCGCAGCGCGAGCCGACGATGCTGATCTCGTCTACGACGACGGGCGCGGCGTTCAGCTCGGTCGTGCCGTGGAACGTGGACTTGAGGACGAGCGTGCCGCGCGGCCGCAAAAGTTTGAGCGCCGTCGCGAGCCCGGCGGGCGAGCCCGACGCCTCGACCGCCACGTCGAAGCAGCGCCCGAACGAGACGGGCAGCTCTTCCGTCTTCAGCGCGCGCACGCCGCGGCCGCGCGCAATCTCCAGCTTCGAGTCGTGCCGGCCGACGAGCGTGACGCCCGCGCCCGTCGTCGCCTTCAGGGCCTGCGCGCAGAGCAGCCCGAGCTTGCCGTCGCCGACGACCGCGACGCGCGTCTCGGGCTCTAACCTCACGCGCTCCGCGACGGCGCAGGCGGCGGCGAGCGGCTCGGTGAAGACGGCGCGCGCGTCCGGCACCTCGTCGGGCACGGGCAGGAGGTTCGCGGCCGGAAGTTGCAGGTACTCGGCGAACGCGCCGTCGCGGCCGACGATGCCGAGCACCGTTCGTTCGGGGCAGTGGCGAGGGTCGCCCGCGCGGCACCACTGGCAGCGCCCGCACCCGGCGTTGATCTCGCCGACCACGCGCCGCCCCTCAAGCTCTTCCGCGCCCGGCGCGCGCTCGACCACGCCCACGAACTCGTGCCCCAGCGTCCCCTCGAACCCCGCGTACCCGCGCGCTATCTCCAAATCCGTGTTGCACACGCCCGCCAGCAGCACGCGCACCAGCGCCTCGCCCTCGCGCGAGGGCGCGGGCACGTCCGACAGACCCAGTCGATTGTTCTCGAACCTGAGAGCCTTCATAGATGGAAAGTGATAAGTGATGAGTGACAGGTGATAAGAAGAAGCGACGGCTCTCTCTTATCACCTGTCGCTCATCACTTATCACCGTCTTCAAAATCTTTTCGCGCGGAGGTAGGCGTTGTCTTTGGTCAGCTCGACCGTCTTCTCGCGCCCGGTGACGTTGACGGAGAGGCGCCAGGTCAGCTCGCGGTCGCCCTCGACGGTGGCGTGCACCCACCACTTGCCGGGCGGGACGGCGACGACGGCCTCGCCGCCCTCGTCGAGCTCGACGGTGAGCGGCGAGCGGCCGCCCATCAGGCGCGTGGCGAACTCCTCGAAACGTTGGCCTGGGCGGCGCTCGGAGTCGAACTCGCTGCGCGCCGCCGCCATGTTGATGGGGTAGAGCTGGACCGGGGTCTTCCGCGCGGAGACCGGGAAGCCGACCTCCTCGCGGCGCAGGCGCAGCCGCAGGAGCGTCGTGCGCTGTCTTCCGGGTCGCGCCGCGCGCTCGGCCGCGCGCTCGCCCTCCGGCAGGCGGCGGTAGACGCCCCACACGGCCGCCGCGGGCGCGGCGACGAGCGCGAACATCGCGCCGGCGGCGGCGAGTCTGCGTGTGAAGCCCTGTCGGTCCTCGCCCATCTTCAGACCATCAGGCCATCAGGCCGCGCTCGCGCAGGGCGCCCGTCAACTCGTGGTCGGTCGGCACCGAGAGCACCTGCCCGGCCACGTCCACGGTCGGCTTACGCTCCTTGCCGTCGTTGTGTTCCCTGACCCAGTCGGCCGCCGCCTCGTCACGCTCGATGTCGACGTACTGGTACTGCACGCCGAGGCGATCGAGGAACGCGCGAGCGCGCCGCGTGTCCTCGCACCAGTCCGCGCCGTAGACCTTCACTCCGAACACGCGCCTCACCTCCGCCTCACGGAATTCTGCCCGGCCATCATACAGTAGTCAGTAGTCAGTAGTCAGTAGCCAGTAGGGCTACCGCCCGGCGAACGTTGACGCCTGAAACCTGGCGGCTCGGCCCACGAAGGTTTTTCTACTGACTACTGTCTACTGTCTCCTGACTACTCCTTCCTGCTACAATGTCGCTTCAAACCCGGTCAAGGACTTTCGGCGACCACATGACTCCAGACGACGTCGGCGCGAGCGAAAACTTGAGGGGCGGCTTCCGCGACGAGTGCGGCGTGTTCGGCATCTACGGCCACGACGACGCCGCGCGGCTCACCTACCTCGGCCTCTACCAGTTGCAGCACCGCGGGCAGGAGTCGTGCGGCATCGTCGCCACCGACGGCAACGTGCTCCGGCAGGAGCGCGCGATGGGGCTCGTCAGTGAGGTCTTCGACGAGGAGCGCCTCAACCGCCTGCCCGGCGTCTCGGCCATCGGCCACACGCGCTACTCGACCGCCGGCGAGGTCTCGGTGCGCGAGGCGCAGCCTTTTCTCGTGGGCGCCGGCCCGCACGGCCAGGTCGCCGTCTGCCACAACGGCAACCTCCCGTTCGCCACCGAAGACCGCAAGCGGCTCCAGAGCCACGGCGCCATCTTCACCTCGACCTCCGACACCGAGGTCGTCCTCCACGGCATCGCGCAGTCCGGGGCCGCCACCGTGCTCGAAGCCATCCCCGAGGTCTTGCGCGAGACCGAGGGCGCCTTCTCGATGCTCTTCCTCACTCCCGAGGCGCTCGTCGCCGTGCGCGACCCGCGGGGCTTCCGCCCGCTCGCGCTCGGACGGCTCGACGGCGCGTGGGTCGTCGCCTCCGAGACGTGCGCCTTCGACCTCATCGGCGCCGCGTACGTCCGCGACGTCGAGCCCGGCGAGATGGTCGTCATCGACGAAGGGGGCTTGCGCTCGACGTTCCCGCTCCCGGAGCGGCCCCGCTCCTTCTGCGTCTTCGAGCACGTCTACTTCTCGCGCCCCGACTCGATGGTCTACGGCCGCTCGGTCAACGAGTCGCGGCACAAGATGGGCAAGCGGCTGGCGGTCGAGCAGCCGGCCGACGCAGACCTCGTCGTCCCCGTCCCCGACTCGGGCGTCGCGGCCGCCATCGGCTACGCCGCCGAGAGCGGCATCAGCTTCCGCTTCGGGCTGGTGCGCAACCACTACGTCGGCCGCACCTTCATCGAGCCCAGGCAGTCCATCCGCTCCTTCGGCGTCCGTCTCAAGCTCAACCCCGTGCGCGACCTCATCCGGGGGCGCAGCGTCGTCCTCATCGACGACTCCATCGTGCGCGGCACGACCTCGAAGAAGATCGTCCGGCTCGTGCGCGAGGCGGGGGCGCGCGCGGTCCACGTCCGCATCAGCTGCCCGCCGACGGTGAGCCCGTGCTACTACGGCGTGGACACGCCGAACAAGGAGGAGCTGATCGCCGCGCAACTGTCGGTCGAGGAGGTCTGCCGCTTCATCGAGGCCGACTCGCTCGGCTACCTCTCGATGGAGGGGATGCTCCAAGCCTGCGGCCTGCCCGCCGACACCTCCTGCGTCGCCTGCTGGACGGGGCGCTACCCGACCCGCATCTCGCCGCGCGCCGAGACCCAGTACGCGCGCGAGCACGAGCCCGTCCCGTCCGACTGACTTTCTAAAAACCACGACGACGACGAGAGGTTAAAAATGCCGACGAAAAAGAAGCAGCCCGTCAGGAAACACAGGGTGACCGCGCAGGTTCAGATACTCGATCTGACGAAGGCCGGCAGCTCGATGGAGTTCGGGATTTACGCCAGCGAGGAGAAGATCGGCACCATCATCATCGGGCGGGGCTCGCTGACGTGGCGCGGCGGCCGGCGCCAGAAAGACAGGCGGCTGACGTGGTCGCAGTTCGCCGAGCTGATGGACAGGCACGCCTACGGCGAGTGAGGGCGGAGAGACTGCTGGAGGTCAACTGAGTGGCGGGAAGTAGACGCGGGTGCGGGTGCGTCGATCACATCGACCTGCTCGTCGCCACGCACCCGCACGCCGACCACATCGGCGCGGCCGACGAGGTCATCCGCGGCACGAACGTCGGCAACGTCCTCTACTCCGGCGTCCCCCACACGACGAAGAACTACGAGGACTTCCTCAAGGCGGTGGACGAGAAAAACATTAACCTCGTCCGCGCCGAACCCGGCCAGTCGTTCGAGCTGGGCGGCGGCGCCCTCATCCGCGTGCTCGCGCCCATCGCGCCGCTCTTCACCAGGGAAGACCTGCGCTCGGGCGGCAACGAGCCCAACGCCAACTCGGTCGTCGCGCGGCTCGACTACGGCGATTTCTCGATGCTCCTGACGGGCGACGCCGAGGAGCAGACCGAGCGCGAGCGCCTGATTAAGAACGGCGCGAACATCCGCGCCACCGTCCTCAAGGTCGGCCACCACGGCTCGAAGTACGCGACCTCGGAAGACTTCCTCAAGCGCGGCGAGTTCAAGCTCGCGGTCATCTCGGCCGGGATGGACAACCGCTACGGCCACCCCTCGCAGGAGGTGCTCGACCGCCTGAAGGCCGCCGGCGTCCGTGTCTACCGGACCGACTTCCAGGGCGAGATTCTCATCTCGACGCGCGGCCAGGAGGGCGACGCGAAGGTTTCGACCGCGCGCGAGCCGAAGCCCAACGAGGACATGTGGGCCGGCCGCCAGGCGCTCAGGGACGACTCGGCGCGGCGCGGCTTCATAGACTTCGGCGACCTCCCGCCCGCGCCGAAGCCCAAAGACGAGGCGCGCTCGAACTCGAACAGGAACGCCAACGCGAACGCACGGAGAACCGGCACGCGTTGAGCGGCGGGCGCGCGGGGCTCGTGAGGTACGCGCCGGAGTTCAGGGACGTGTGAGGCGAAAATATGGAGAAGGGTGGAAAGTCGAAGCGCACGCGCGCCGTCGTCGACCGCATCGAGGACGGCGGCGTGGCCGTCCTCCACGTCGGCGAGGACGAGGAGACGAAGGTCGAGCTGCCCGCCTCGCTCCTCCCCGAAGGGACGGAGTCGGGCAGCCACCTCGTCATCAACGTCTCGCTCGACGACGACTCGCGCAAAGAATCGGAAGACCGCGTCAAGGCTTTGCAGGAGAAGCTTGAGAAGCGCGGCGGCGGGGGTCGGAAGAACTTCAAGCTCTGAGGGCAGTCGTCTCGTCCCCGACGCGTGGGGAGATGGAGTCTTTGAAGGCGAGGCCGGTGAAAGCCAAAGCTCGTTCAAGCGCCGGCCGGCAAAGCGTCCATAACCGATGACCAAATCAATCACCTACTCCGACGCGGGCGTCTCCATCGACGCGGCGAACGCGGCGGTCGAGAAGATAAAGGGGCTGGCGCGCTCGACCTTCAACGCGCGGACGCTCTCCGAGATAGGGACGTTCGGCGGGATGTTCGACGGCGCGTTCCCCGGCATGAGTGAGCCGGTGCTCGTCGCCTCGGCCGACGGCGTGGGCACCAAGCTGAAAGTAGCCTTCATGACCGGCGTCCACGACACGGTGGGGCGCGACCTCGTCAACCACTGCACCAACGACATCCTCGTGCAGGGCGCGCGCCCGCTCTTCTTCCTCGACTACGTGGCGACGGGCTCGCTCTCGCCCGGGGTGATCGTCTCGGTCGTGGACGGCATCTCGCGCGGCTGCCGCGAGAACGGGTGCGTCCTGCTCGGCGGCGAGACGGCCGAGATGCCCGGCTTCTACGCCGAGGGCGAGTACGACGTGGCGGGCTTCATCGTCGGCGTCGTCGACCGCGCGAAGGTCATCGACGGGGGGCGCGTCCGGCCGGGCGACGTGCTGCTCGGGCTCCCCTCGGCGGGGCTGCACACCAACGGCTACTCGCTCGCGCGCAAGCTCTTCTTCGAGGTCGCGGGCTACGACGCGGGCACGCACCTCGACGCGCTCGGCGAGACCGTGGGCGAGGCGCTTTTGCGCCCGCACCTGAGCTACCTGCGCCCGCTCGAAGGCTTGCTCGACACGGGCGCGGTCAAGGCGCTCGCGCACATCACGGGCGGCGGGCTCCTTGAGAACATCCCGCGCGTGCTGCCCGAGGGCACGGCCGCCGAGGTCGAGCGCGGGTCGTGGCCCGTCCCGCCGGTCTTCGGGCTGATGCGGGAGCTAGGCAACGTCGCCGAAGCCGAGATGCACCGCACCTTCAACATGGGCGTCGGGATGGTCGTCATCTGCTCGCCCGAGGACGCGGAGGCGGTCCGCCACCACTTCGACAGCCCCGGCCAGTGCTTCGCCATCGGCCGCGTCGTCACGGGCGCGCGCGACGTCAGGCTGGTATGAGGGTCGGCGTCCTCATCTCGGGGCGCGGCTCGAACATGGTCGCGCTGGCCGACGCCGCCCGCGAGGGGCGCGTGCCCGGCGCGCAGGTCGTCCTCGTCTTGAGCGACAAGCCGCGGGCGGGCGGGCTCGAACGCGCGCGGGAGCGCGGCATAGAGACGGCGGTCGTCGAGCGCCGCGGGCGCACGCGCGAGGAGCACGAGCGCGAGGTGGCGGCGGCGCTCCGCGCCGCGGGCGTCGAACTGGTCTGCCTCGCGGGCTACATGCGCCTGCTCTCGCCCTGCTTCCTCGGAGAGTTCCGCGGCCGCGTGCTCAACATACACCCGTCGCTGCTGCCGGCCTTCCCCGGCCTCGACGCGCAGCGCCAGGCCGTCGAGCACGGCGTCAAAGTCTCCGGCTGCACCGTCCACTTCGTCGACGAGACGCTCGACGGCGGCCCCGTCGTCACGCAGCGCGTCGTCCCCGTCCTCGACTCCGACACCCCCGAGACGCTCTCCGCACGCATCCTCGTCGAAGAGCACCGCGCCTACACGGAGGCGCTCGCGCTCGTCTGCTCCGGCCGCTACGAGGTCGTCGGCCGGCGCGTCGCGAGGCTTTGAAGGCCGCCCCGCCGCCGGGGCCGCAAGGGAGGGCGCGCGTTGGCCGTAATCAACCCCTGGAAGGTCGTGCTGGACGAGGGCTCGCACTGCATCATCAGGGCGGCCGAGGAGCGCGACGCCAGGGAAATGGTCGGACACTCCGATCTGGTCGGCGGCGAATCGCCCTACCTCGACTACGGCGCGGGCGAGTTCTTCTACACGGCGAAGGAGGAGGCCCAGGTCATCCGGTACGCCCGCGCCGCCGCGAACAGCCTCGTCCTCGTCGCCGTCGTGTCCGAAGAGATCGTCGGCACGCTCACCCTGCAAGGGCAGATATCGGAGCGCCTGAAGCACGGGGCGTGGCTCGGCATCACCGTCGCGCGCGACTTCTGGGGGACGGGGCTGGCGCGGGCGCTCATGGGGGCCGGGCTGCACTGGGCCGAGGGGAACGCCGCGCTGCGCGTGCTCTACCTCCTGACCCACCCGGAGAACGCGCGCGCCGTCGCCCTCTTCAAAAACTTCGGATTCGAGGAGCAGGGACGCCTCAAGCACATGTTCAGGTCGGGCGACCACTTTGAAGACGCGCTCTGCATGTGGCGTGAGGTCTGAGCCGCGCCGCGCCCTCAACTTTGAACTTTGAACTTCCCGACCTTACACTCTCGCGCATGGACATCGACGAACGGCTGGAGTTTTTGCGCAAGGGCGCGGTCGAGCTGATCCGCGAGGAAGACCTGCGCGCGAAGCTTCTGAAGAGTGAGAAGGAGGGGCGCCCCCTGCGCGTCAAGCTCGGCGCAGACCCGACCGCGCCCGACATACACCTCGGCCACACGGTCGTCATCCGCAAGCTCCGGCACTTCCAGGAGCTGGGGCACACGGTCATCTTCCTCATCGGCGACTTCACCGGGATGATCGGCGACCCCTCGGGCAAGTCGGCCACGCGCCCGCAGCTCACGCGCGAGGAGATAGAGGCCAACGCGGAGACTTACAAGAAGCAAATCTTCAAGCTGCTCGACCCCGAGCGAACCGAGGTGCGCTTCAACTCCGATTGGATGTCAAAGCTCGGCTCGGACGGCTTCATCCGCCTCGCCTCGCACGTCACGGTCAAGCAGATTCTGGAGCGCGACGACTTCCAGAAGCGACTCGCGGAGGAGCGCCCCGTCGCGCTCCACGAGCTGCTCTACCCTCTGACGCAAGGGTACGACTCGGTCGCGCTCCGCGCGGACGTGGAGCTGGGCGGCACCGACCAGAAGTTCAACCTCCTCGTCGGCCGCAACCTCCAGCGCGAGTACGGGCAGGAGCCGCAGGTCGTCCTCATCACCCCGCTCCTCGAAGGCACCGACGGCGTCCAGAAGATGTCGAAGTCTCTGGGCAACTACATCGGCATCGACGAGCCGCCGCAGGAGATGTTCGGCAAGGTCATGTCCATCAGCGACGACCTCATGTGGCGCTACTACGAGATGCTCACAGACCTCACCGTCGCCGACATCCGCGAGATGCGCGCGCGCGCCGAGTCGGGCGAGGCCAACCCGCGCGACTTCAAAGTGGCCCTCGCCAAGCGCATCATCTCGGACTTCCACCCCGGCGGGGCGGCCGACGCCGCCGAGGAGGAGTTTAACCGCGTCTTCAAACGCAAGGAGGTGCCCACCGAGATTGAGGTCTGGGCAGTACCGTATGGCAAATATAAGCTGCCGCGCTTACTGATTGAGATGCCGTTCATCGCATCCTCAAAAGCGGAAGCGCGCCGCTTAATACAGCAGGGGGCGGTGCGCGTTAATGGAGAGCGCTGCACCGACGTTCAAGCGGTCGTTGACTTAACCGAAGTTGGTAGGATGGTGCTTCTGCAAGTTGGCAAGAAGCGTTTTGTTAACGTGGTTCCAGCAATCGGCCAAAGCAGCTATGACCCAAACATGCCTGCTGATGGTACCGACGACGTTATTGAGTAATTGGAGTCTGCGCTCCGTAGGAGCGGCATGTTTATAGTCTCCGCAGTCTATGCGACACGAGCCCCGTCAGGGGCGACATACACATGTCGCCCCTACGGAGCTTAGAAGGTAAATAAACGTCTTAGACTATAAACATTCTGTCCCTACGGGACTCCTTAAATTAGGGGTATTGCCAACGTCAGGCTCTACGATGGTACGATACGGCTGGCGGAGATACACTGGTTCGAGGCGCACGGCATCGGCAAAAGGAAGATGCGAATCAAGCGCTACCTCGACTGAGCAAACATGTCCAAGCGTCGGAACATAACGCCGAGGTTCGCGGTCTGCGTCGAGACGGACGACCCGGACTTGCTCACCCCGCGCATGATCTATCAGGTGCTGCCCGACGAGAGCGCGGCGCGCTCGGAATACGTCCGCGTGATCGACAACGAGGGCGAAGACTATCTCTACCCCGCGAAGTTTTTTGTCCTCGTAGACTTGCCGCGCGAAGTCGAACGCGCACTCCTGCGCGCGTCCTGAGCACGGCCGAACGTCGCACTCGCCCCGTCAACAACGCCTGCGCTAATGCCCCGCCCCTGCCGCTCGTGTGGGCACGTTCATATGGCCAAAAACACAAAACACGGAGAAGGCATCACGCGCCGCGAGTTCGTCGCTTCGGCGGTCGCGGCGTCGGCCGCGGCGGGCGCGGCGTCGGGCGAGACGCGCGCCCGGCCGCCGGCGCGGCCGAACGTGCTCTACGTGATGGCGGACGACCTGGGGTGGGGCGACCTCAGCTGCTACGGGCGGCCCGACTACCGGACGCCGAACCTCGACCGGCTGGCGGCCGAAGGCGTGCGCTTCACGCAGGCTTACTCGGCCTCGGCGGTCTGCACGCCGACGCGGTGCGCCTTCGTCACGGGGCGCTACCCGGCGCGCACCGCCGTCGGGCTCGAAGAGCCCGTCGTCGCGAGAGAGGCTCTGCGGCGGCAGGGGCGCGACCCGGGCCTGCCGCCCGAGCACCCGACCGTCGCGTCGCTCCTGAAGGCGGCCGGCTACCGGACGGCGCTCGTCGGCAAGTGGCACCTCGGCTACCTGCCGAAATACAGTCCCATCAAGAGCGGCTTCGACGAGTTCTTCGGCATCATGAGCGGCGCGGGCGACTACTTCACGCACAGGGACCCGGACGGCGAGGCCGACCTCTTCGAGGCGGAGACGCCGGTCGAGCGCGTCGGCTACATGACCGACCTCATCACCGAGCGCGCCGTCGAATACCTCAGACGACAGAAGCGTGGTGCGCCCTTCTTCCTGAGCCTCAACTACACCGCGCCGCACTGGCCCTGGGAGGGGCCGCGCGACGAGGCCGTCAGTCAAACGCTCGCGGGGCGTGGCCGCCTCGCCTTCACCTCGGGCGGGTCGCTTAAGACCTACGCCGGGATGATGCGGAGCTTAGACTCCGGCGTCGGCCGCGTGCTGCGCGCGCTCGCCGACTCGGGGCACGCCCGCTCGACGCTCGTCGTCTTCACGAGCGACAACGGCGGCGAGCGCTTCTCCTTCAACTGGCCTTTCAGGGGGCAGAAGTACGACCTGTACGAGGGCGGCATCCGCGTCCCCGCGCTCGTCCGCTGGCCGGGGGTCGTCCCCGCCGGGCGCACGACCGAGCAGGTCGCGGTGACGATGGACTGGACGGCGACCTTCCTCGCCGCGGCCGGCGCGCGCGCGCACCCCGGCTACCCGCTCGACGGCCAGAACCTCCTCCCCGCCCTGCGGGGCGAGCGCCCGGCCTTCCCACGCACGCTCTTCTGGCGCATCGGCGCGCAGGCGGCGGCGCGCTCCGGCGACTGGAAGTACCTGAAGGTTGACGAGAAGACCGAGCACCTCTTCGACCTCTCGGCCGACGCACGCGAGCAGGCCGACTCGCGCAACTCACAAGGGGAAGTCTTCGAGCGCCTGCGCGCGGAGTATCTGGGTTGGGAAGCACAGATGTTGAAGCGGCCGGCGCGGGCCAACTGAAGGAGGAGTGAAATGTCCGAAGAGTACGAAGCCTTAGACAACGCGGCGCTCATCCGCCGTTGGTTCGAGGAGGTCTGGAACAAGGGGCGGGCGGAGGCCATCGACGAGTTGTTCGACGAGGAGGGCGTCGCGCACGGGCTCGCCGGCGAGGGCGCCGAGGGCTTACGCGGCCCCACGGGCTTCAGGCCCTTCCACCGGCAGTTCCGCGAGGCCTTCCCCGGCGTCGAGGTCGTCGTGGACGACACCATCACCGAGGGCGACAAGGTCGCGGCGCGCTGCACCGTGCGCGGCCGCCACGAGGGCGACACGCTCGGCTTCCGCGCGACGCAACAGCCCGTCGAGTTCACCGGGATAACCTTCGCCCGCGTGCGCGGCGGCAAGATCGTGGAGGCCTGGAACAACTTCGACTTCATGTCGATGTACAGCCAGCTCGGCGCGCTCCGGCTCGACGCGGGCGCGGAGCCGCCCGACCCGGACGACGCGCTGCCGTCGCTCGACTGAAGGCCGGGAGAGAGGGCGGGCGGGCAAGGGGGTTTCGTTTTTATGGAACGGGGCAGCGGGCGGGAAGGCTGGCACGAGCGCAGGCGCGCCACGCGCTACAGGGTCAACCTCCGGGCGCGCTGGGAGGGGAGCCGGGCCGCGCGCGACGCGACGGTCACGGACCTCAGCGAGTACGGCTGCTTCGTCCTCACCGACGACCTCGTCGAGAAGCGCGAGACGGTGAGGCTCGAAATCCAACTCCCGCGCGCCGGCCGCATCACGCTCTGGGGCACGGTCGTCTACCAGGCCGAGGAGATCGGCTTCGCGCTCAACTTCGAGCGCTTCGCGGACGAGGCCGACCGCAGGAAACTCGAATGGCTCCTGCGCATCGCGGCGCACCGGAGCGAGAAGCAGTAGGTAGAAGCAGTAGTCAGCAGTCAGTAGAAGAACTTTCTTATGACGAATCGTCCGTGTGTCAGCGTCAACATCCGCCGAGCGGAGCCTACTGTCTACTGACTACTGTCTACTTTAAAAGATGTCCGCCGTCGAGCCCACGGAAGAGACGCTGGTCATCGAGACGCCGGAGCGCGTGCCGCTGCACTTCGCGCTGGCCTCGACGGGGAACCGCTTCCTCGCGTGCGCCTTCGACCACTTCCTCCAGCTCGTGCTGATCGCGGTCGTGGCGCTCTTCGTCATCTGGTGGATCGGCTTCTCCGACCTCGGCCGCTGGGTGACGAACGCGCCCAAGTGGCTGCTCGCGCTCCTCGTCGTCGCGGTCTTCCTCATCTGGTCGGGCTACTTCGTGCTCTTCGAGTGGGCGTGGTCGGGGCAGACGCCGGGCAAGCGCCGGCTCCGCCTGCGGGTCATCCGCGAGGACGGCCGCCCCGTCACCTTCTGGGAGGCCGCGGCGCGCAACCTCGTCCGCCTCCTCGACATGATGCCCTGGTTCGTCATCCCCTTCTACTCGGTCGGGCTCGTCTCGGTCTTCGTCAGCTCGCGCGACCAGCGGCTCGGCGACCTCGTCGCCGGCACCGTCGTCGTGCGCGAGCGCGAGGCGCAGGCGCCCTCCTTCGAGCAGGTCTTCTCGGCGCCGACGGCCGACGCCGCGCTCAGGCGCTCGTTCAAGGCGGTCGCCTTCCGCGCCGACGTTAACCTGCTCTCGGCGCGCGAGGTCGAGGTGGTCGAGGCGTTCCTGCGCCGCCGCTGGGACATGGAGGAGATGCCGCGCCAGTGGATGGCCTGGCGCATCGCCACGCCCATCCTCTACCGGCTCCGCCCCGAGTACGACCTCGCCGAGTTCACCTACGAAGGCTTCCTCGAAGAGCTGCTCCACCGCTACCGCGCCACGCACAGATTCACGGACTGAGCGGCCCCTCTTTGAACAGGAAGAGGTCGCCGGCCTTGGCCGGGTCCAGCCCCACGCCGGCGAGCGCCGCCGCGTGCGCGAGGACGGGGTCGCGCCTCTGCTGGAGGTCCGAGGCCGTCGGCAGCAGCGCCACGTCCGGCGTGACGCCGACGTGCTCGAGGCTCTTGCCGTCGGTCATGATGAGGTCGGCCACCGTCAGCGTCAGGCCGTAGAAGACCGGGTCGTCGTCGCCGATCTGGTAGTCGTAGGCGAGGCTCTGCATGACCTTGCCCGCGGTGCGGTCGCCCAGAACCGTCCCGCGCTTCTCCAACTGGATGACGCGCGCGAAGACCTCGGCGGCCGACCCCGAGTCGCTGTCGACGAGCACGACGAGCCGGCCCGAGAAGTTGTTCTTCTTGCGCGGCTTGACCTTGACCTCCTTCATCCCGCCGCGCCGCTTCAGGTCGGCCACCTTGACCTCGCGGTCGAAGAAGTACCCGACGAAGCGTTCGAGGGCGTCGGCGCGCCCGCCGCCGTTGCGGCGCAGGTCGAGGACGAGCGCCTTGTGCCCGGCCACCCTCTTCATCACCTTGTCGACCCGCTCCTCCGCCAGGTCGAAGTCGGGCAGCTTGCAGACGATGAGGTCTTCGCCGAACTCGTGGTAGAGCGGCTCGTCGCTCTCGTCGTCCACGTCGGGGCGCGTCGGCTCGAACAGGTAGTAGCCGAAGAACCTCACGAACTTCCGCTTGCGCACCTTCGACAGTATCTCGATCTGGCGCTCCCGCCCCTCGGGGGCGCGCACGTCGAGCACCATGCGGGCGCGCGGCCGCAGCATGTAGTAGTAGTACTGCATCTTCCAGAGGTTCTCGCGCGTCGGCTCGTAGTTGTCTATGCCGAGCACCCTGTCGCCGGCGCGCAGCCCCTTGGCCTCGGCGTCGCTGCCGGGCATGACGGAGGTGACGTAACACGCGTCGCCTATCATCTGCATCCGCCAGCCGTAGACGACGATGTTGTTGCGGATGGGCGGGATGAAGTTCGTGTGCGAGTCGTTCAGGTCCATCACCGCCTGCGCGATGACGCCGAGCACCTGGCCGGTCTGCGTCGCCTCCCTGATCTTCCCCTCGGCGGCGCGGAAGCGCGCCTCCACGTCCACCCCGTGGAACGCGGGGTCGTAGTAGTCGCGCTTGATCTGTTCCTTGATGACCTTGAGCATCTTCAGACCGAGTTTCCGGTTCTCCTCCAACTGCTTCGGCGTCTCCTGCGGCAGCGCGCGGGCCGCCGACAGGCACACGAGCGCCGCCGCGAGCACGGCGCGCGCCGCCGGCGCGAGACCCCGGCGTGAGGCTCTCTTGCTCATACGTCTCTCCTTAATCCTTGAAAGGGCGTGGCGGCGGGGGCGGCAGCGCGGCCGTTCCCCCGCCCCGTAAGTTCGTCTCACGGGTAGTGACACCGCTCGCGGGGCGTAAAGCCTGTGTGGAGCCGTGTGCGCGGTCGGCCGCAAAGCCTTTTGAGGTTTACCGCGGCCGCCGGCCGAGATTATCACCGGCCGGGCGGGCGGTAAAGTCAATTTTTCGGGCTAAATTGACGGCGCCGCGGGCGCTCGGCTACACTGCGTGGTTATTTCGGCGGGCAGATTTTCGACGGAGAGGCACATCTAAAACATCATGAGTAAAGACATCTTCATCCTCGGCGGCAAGCGCACGCCGATGACAGAGTACGTCGGCGCGCTCAAGGACGTGAAGGCCATCGACCTGGGCGCGGCGGCGGCGCGCGGCGCGCTCGAGGCGTCGGGGGTGGCGGCCGAAGACATCGACCACACCATCGTCGGCAACGCCCTCCAGACCTCGGGCGACGCCATCTACGGCGCGCGCCACGTCGCGCTCAAGGCGGGGGTGCCCGCAGACCGCCCGGCGCTCACCGTCAACCGCCTCTGCGGCAGCGGCATCCAGGCCGTCGTCTCGGGCGCGCACATGATCCTGCTGGACGAGGCGCGCACGGCGCTCGTCGGCGGGATGGAGTCGATGTCGATGGCGCCGCACGTCATCTACGGCGCGCGCTCGGGCTTCGGGCTGGGGCAGGGCAAGCTCGAAGACTCGCTGATGGTCGCGCTCTTAGACACCTACTGCAACACGACGATGGCGGGCACGGCCGAGAACCTCGCGCGCCGCTACGAGATCACGCGCGAGGAGCAGGACGCCTACGCGCTGCGCTCGCAACAGGAGGCCAAGCGCGCGCAGGACGCGGGCGTCTTCGCCGAGGAGATCGTCCCCTACGAGGTGAAGACGCGCAAGGGCGTGAAGGTCGTGGACAAAGACGACCACCTGCGCCCCGACACGACGCTCGAAGTGCTGGCGAAACTCCCGACCGCGTTCAGCAAGGACGGCTTCGTCACCGCCGGCAACGCCTCGGGGATAGTTGACGGCGCGGCCGCGCTCGTCATCGCGGGCGAGGAGTTCGTCCGCCGGCACGGCCCCGCGCCGCTGGGGCGCATCGTCTCTTGGGCCTACGCGGGCGTCGAGCCCGACGTGATGGGCATCGGCCCCGTCCCGGCCATCCGCAAGGCGCTGGAGAAGGCGAGCCTCAAGCTCGAAGACATCGACCTCGTCGAGGTCAACGAGGCTTTCGCCTGCCAGTACCTCGCCGTCGAGAAGGAGCTGGGGCTCGACCGCTCGAAGACGAACGTCAACGGCGGCGCCATCGCGCTGGGCCACCCGCTCGGCGCCTCGGGCGCGCGCCTCGTCCTGACGGCGCTCGGAGAGCTGAGGCGGCGCGGCGGCCGCTACGGCCTCGCCTCCGCCTGCATCGGCGGCGGACAGGGCATCGCCATCATCTTCGAGCGCGTCTGAAGATTTGTTGGAGCGCCCGGCAAAAAGGGCGTGACGCGCGGGGCGCCCCGGCGGGGTTTGCATGACTCTGCCGGGGCGCCCCGCGCCGTTTCTGGATTCCCGCCATCAATGCTTATTTAACTGCACTTCAACACCGTCCTGAAAGCAACCGCGCCCAGGGGGCCTGGCATCTTAAGCGGGCTCATCTACAGCGGTTTGACCTAACAGTAAAAATCGAGTAAAAGCATCGCCTCGACTTTACACACACGCGCCTTCCCGGCTGCCCCGGACTGCGCCAACCTTTAAACCCCCTTTTCCACGAAAGGAATGTTCATGCACCCACCCGCCAGTGGGCCGAAGCATGCACCCGTGCGCTTCCGCCTGACCGCCCTCTTGCTCGTCTTTTCACTCCTGGCCCTGGCCATCCCGACACAATTTATTCCGTTCATACCCACGGCCGAAGCCGCGGCCGGAGACCTCTTCTTCTCGGAATATATCGAAGGCAGTTCTAACAATAAGGCGCTCGAAATCTATAACCCTTCCGGCGCGGCGGTGAACCTGGGGACGGCCGGTTATACCGTCGAGATGTATTTCAACGGCGCAACCACCGCCGGATTCACAGCCACTCTGGCCGGCAACGTCCCCGCAAACGGCACTTTTGTCCTCGCCCCCACGAACGCCAACGCTACTATCTTAGCCGCCGCCAATCAGCAGGCCGGCGCAAGTTGGTTTAACGGCGACGACGCGGTTCTTCTGAAGAAGAGCGGCGTCATCGTCGATTCAATCGGCCAAGTAGGGGTTGACCCCGGCACGGAGTGGGGCACGGGCGTCCAGTCCACCGCCGACAACACCATCCGCCGCAAGTCCACCGTCTGCGTTGGCGACGCCATCCATAACGACGCCTTCAGCCCCGCCGTCGAGTGGGACGGCTTGGCCACCGACACCTTCGGCGGCCTCGGCTCGCACAGCGCCTCGTGCGGCGGTGACCCGACACCGGAGCCGACGGCGACGCCGACCGCGACTCCCACTCCCACTCCCACTCCCACGCCGACGCCGACGCCGACGCCGACCCCCGTGCCGACGCCGTCGCCCGTCACGCCCGGCTCGGTCGTCATCAGCCAGGTCTACGGCGGCGGCGGCAACTCCGGCGCGACCTACAGGAATGACTTCGTCGAGATTTTCAACCGCAGCCAGACGGCCATCAACCTCGCCGGCTGGTCGGTGCAGTACGCAGGGGCGACGGGCACCTCCTGGAACGTGTCCCCGCTGACGAGCGTCATCCTCCAGCCGGGCCAGTACTACCTGGTTCAGCAGTCGCAGGGCGCCGGCGGCACGGTCAACCTGCCGACCCCCGACGCGTCTGACACCACCCTCATGAGTTCCGGCAACGCCAAGGTCGCGCTCGTGCGTTCGACCACGGCCATTACGGGCGGCAACCCCCTCGGCAACCCGAACCTGATGGACTTCGTCGGGTACGGCACCGCGGACGCCTTCGAGGGCACGGCCGCGGCGCCGGGGCTGACGAACACGACGGCGGCGCTGCGCGCGCGCGGCGGGTGCCGCGACACCGACCAGAACGGCGCCAACTTCGTCGCCGGGGCGCCTACCCCGCGCAACACCTCGACGCCCCTCAACGTCTGCCCGACCGGCGACCTCCCGCCCGAGGTCTCCACGACCAACCCGGCCAACGGCGGGACGAGCTTCCCGCTGGCCGCCAACGTCACCGTCACCTTTGACGACTCGGTGACGGTGCAGAACGGCGGCTTCACGCTCTCCTGCACCGAGAGCGGCCCGCACACGCTGGCCGTGACGGGCGGCCCGACGACTTTCACTCTCAACCCCGACACCGACTTCGCATCCGGCGAGCAGTGCACCGGGACCGTGCTGGCGAGCCACGTCAGCACCCAGAGCGCGACGCCCGTCCCGATGGCCGCCAACTACTTTTGGACGTTCGAGACGCTGGTCGTCCGCGACCCGGCCGCGCACGTGGTGATGGGCAACCCGTCGGGCGCGGTCGCCGACGCGGGCACGCCGCTCAACTACCTGATGATGAAGCCGCAGTACGCCCTCTCCTACAACAACGACCGCGGGATTCCGAACTGGACGAGCTGGCACCTCGACGCCACCTGGACGACGAGCGTCGCCGACCGCCAGAACGACTTCCGCTCCGACCTGACGCTCCCGGCCGGCTTCAAGCGCGTGACGAGCGGCTACAACTTCGCCACCTACGGCTTCGACCGCGGCCACATGGTCCCGTCGGCCGACCGCACCTCGTCCGTCGAGGACAACTCGGCCACCTTCCTGATGACCAACATGGTCCCGCAGGCTTCGGGCAACAACCAGGGGCCGTGGAACGACCTTGAGGGCCACATCCGCACGATGCTCAACGGCTCGGCCAACGAGATTTACATCGTCTCGGGCGGCCACGGCGTCGGCGGCCAGAGCAGCACGGGGAACTGGAACACCATCCAGGACACCGGCGGCAACACCGTCACCGTGCCCGACCTGACGTGGAAAGTCGTGATGGTGATGCCGCGCGCCAACGGCGACGACGTGGCGCGGGTAGACGCCGCGACGCGCACCTTCGCCGTCATCATGCCGAACGACGACAACATCCGTAACGTGGACTGGAAGAAGTACCTCGCCACGGTCGATCAGGTCGAGGCGCTCACCGGCTACGACTTCTTCTCGAACGTCCCCGAGGCCATCCAGAACGTCATCGAGGCGAAACTCGACGCGGAGTACGACACCGCGCCCGCGGCCAACGGCCAGACGGTCGCGACGGCCGAGGACACCGCGCAGGCGATAACGCTGACCGCGTCCGACTTCAACGTCAACAACGAGCTGACCTACGCGGTCGTGGGCCAGCCCGCGCACGGCCAGCTCTCGGGCACGGGCGACAGTCTGACCTACACGCCCTTCGCCGACTACAACGGCCCCGACAGCTTCACCTTCAAGGCGAACGACGGCGGCAAGGACTCGGCGGCGGCGACCGTCAACATCAACGTCACGCCGGTCAACGACGCGCCCGCGCTCGCGGGCGTGCCGGAGTCGGCGAGCGTCGTCGAGCTGACCGCCTTCACCTTCACGGCGACGGCGGGCGACGTCGACGGCGGGCAGACGCTCACCTTCTCGCTCGCGGGCGCGCCGGCCGGCGCGAGCATCAACCCGACGACGGGCGAATTCAACTGGACGCCGACCGAGGCGCAGGGCGGCACGGGCGTGCCCTTCGTCTTCACGGTCAGCGTCTCGGACGGCGTCGAGAGCACCGGCTCGCCGGTGGCGTTGACGGTGGGCGAGGTCAACCAGGCGCCCGCGCTCGCCGCCATCGGGCCGAAGGTCGTCGTCTACGGCGGCACGCTCGCGTTCACGGCCTCGGGCTCAGACGCCGATCTGCCGGCGCAGGGTCTGAGCTACAGCCTGACGGGCGCCGTCCCGCAGGGCGCGTCCATCAACCCCGCGACCGGCCAGTTCGCGTGGACGCCGACGGCGGCGCAGGCCGGGCACGTCTACGAGTTCGGCGTCCGCGTCACCGACGGCGGCGGACTCTTCGCCGAGGAGACCATCGGCGTCGGCGTGCAGCACTCGTGGTCGGGCTACCTCCAGCCGATCAACGCGGGCGGCGGCTCGGTCTTCAAGCTCGGGCAGACCGTCCCCGTCAAGTTCCGGCTGACGGGCGCGAGCGCCCCCGTCACCGACGCCGTCGCGCGGCTCTACGTGACGAAGATCAGCGACGGCGTCGCCGGCACGGAGGAGGAGGCCGGCTCCACCTCGGACGCGACCGAGGGGAACCTGTTCCGCTACGCGGACGGCCAGTACATCTTCAACCTCGGCACGAAGGGGCTGACGGCGGGGACGTACCGGCTGAGGGTTGACCTGGGCGACGGCGCGCAGCACACCGTCAACGTCTCGCTCAGGTAGCACGCGCGCGCGCCCGCCGGCGGCGGCGACCGACCGACCGGGCGGCCCTCGCGGCCGCCCGCCGGCCGGTCGCCACCCCCGGCGGGCGCGTGTAAGATTTGCGGGCTTAATTTTCGCAGGGCGCTCAAACTTCTCCCCGCGCCCGTCCTTCAACCCAAACCGCATCTCGCCCGGCCGAGGACGCCGGCTCGCCCTTTCACTTCCTACCGCAGGAGGAACCTCGCCATGCCCCGAACGCTTCTCGAAGCAACCGCCAACGCCCCCGCGCGCCGCCGGCTGCTGACGCGCGCGCTCTTCGCCGCCCTCTGCCTCGCGGGACTCGCCGGCTCGGCGCGCGACGTGTCGGCGCAGCCCGCGATGGGCTCGCGCGACCTCGTCATCAGCCAGGTCTACACGCGCGGCGGCGAGTCGGGCGCGACCTACCAGAACGACTTCGTCGAAATCTTCAACCGCGGCAACGTGACCGTGAACCTCTCGGACTACACGCTCCAGGTGCTGGTGGTCGCGCCGAGGATGACGGGCGGCGTCCTCACCCCCGTCGGCATCCGCGTCGTCTCGTCGGGCGGCTCCGTGGGCCTCGACCCCGGCAAGTATTACCTCTTCCAGTTCGCGGGCGCCGGCAACAGCGGCGCGCCGCTCCCGACGCCCGACAGCGGCGGCGGCTTCTTCCCCACGAACCTCGCGCTGCCGAGCGCGAGCGGGCGCGTCGCGCTCGTCAAAGGCATACCCACGCACCTCTACGCGCAGTTCGGCTGCTCGGTCGGCGTTGACGCGGCGCTCGCGGACTTCTTCTCCTACGGCCCCACGAACTGCGTCGAGGGGAGCGCGAACTTCCGCGCGCCTTCGCAGACGACAGCCGCCGTACGCAACACCGACGGCTGCGCCGACACCGACGACAACGTCGCCGACTTCACGACGGCCGCGCCCACGCCGCGCAACAGCTCGACGGCGCAGCGGCTCTGCACCTTCGCCTCGCCGACCAGCACCGTGCAGTTCGAGTCCTCGACCGCCTCGGTCGGCGAGGGCGCCGGCTTCGCCGAGATTTTCGTCACGCGCGCCGGCTCGACCGGCCCGACCTCCGTCCAGTACGCCACCGTCGACGACACCGCCAGCGAGCGCACCGACTACACGACGGCCCTCGGCACGCTCAGCTTCGCGGCGGGCGAGACGCGCAAGAGCTTCCGCGTGCTCATCACCGACGACGCGCGCACGGAGGGCGGCGAGACGCTGACTCTCGCGCTCAACCACCCGACCGGCGGCGTCGTGCTCGACACGCGCCACATCATGCGCCTGTCCATCAACGACAACGACGCGACCGCAGGGCCGAACCCCATCGACACGGCCGAGTTCTTCGTCCGCCAGCACTACGCCGACTTCCTCTCGCGCGTGCCCGACGAGACGGGGCGGACGTTCTGGACGAACGACATCGACATCTGCGGCGCGGACGCCCGGTGCCTGGAGGTCAAGCGCATCAACGTCAGCGCGGCCTTCTTCCTGTCGATAGAGTTTCAGGACACGGGCTACTTCGCCTACCGCGCCTACAAGGCGTCGTTCCCCGGCAACTCCTCGCGGCTGCGCGGCTTCCCGCTCTACCGCGAGCTGTGGCGCGACGCGCAGCAGATAGGGCGCGGCGTGGTCGTCGGGCAGGGCGACTGGACGGGGCAGTTCAACGCGAACAAGCAGGCGTACACGGCCGAGTTCGTGACCCGGCCCGAGTTCCTGCTCCGCTACCCGGCTTCGCAGTCGCCCGGGGAGTTCGTCGAAGTGCTCAACGCGACGGCCGGCGGCTACCTCTCGCAGGCCGAGCGCAATCAGGCGGCCGCCGAACTGACGGCGGCCGGCAACACCCCGGCCGGCCGCGCCGCCGTGCTCACGCGCGTCATCGAGAACCCGACCTTTAAGACGGGCGGCGAATTCAACCGCGCGTTCGTGCTGATGGAGTACTTCGGCTACCTGAGGAGGAACCCGAACGACCCGCCCGAAGGCTTGAGCTTCTCGGGCTACGACTTCTGGCTGGGCAAGCTGAACAGCTTCAACGGCGACTACATTCAGGCCGAGATGGTGAAAGCCTTCATCTCGTCGGCCGAGTACCGCCAGCGGTTCGGGCAGTAACGCAGGGGTCGGGGAGTCGTGAGTCGGGAGTCAGAATGAAGAAGGCATCCGCCTTTTAATTCTGACTCCCGACTCCCGACTCCCCGACGCCCTTTCTTCGGGCACGCGCCTTGCCGTCTACACGCGCGTCAAGGGGGCTTCCGATGTAATCCGTCTTTTTTGGAGTCTAGCCATGTTTAGTTCCCCCCGCGCCGCGAAAATCCGCCGCTCCAACTGTCGCGGTCTTGCTGCGTTCGCGGCGGCCGCCGCCGCGCTCGTCGCGCTCTGTCTCTTCACGCCGCGGACGCCGGCGGCGCACGCGCAGACCATCAGCGGCTCGCCCAACCTCGTCATCAGTCAGGTCTACACGCGCGGCGGCGAGCCGGGCGCGTCCTACCAGAAGGACTTCGTCGAAATCTTCAACCGCGGCGCCGAGCCGGTGGACATGAACAACTACGCGCTGCACATGTCCACGATCAGCGGGCCCGCCTCGGTCTTCGTCCGGTTCGCGTCCAGCCGCGGCATCGTCGTCCAGCCGGGCCGCTACCTGCTCATCGGCTTGAAGGGCGACGGCGCCGTCGGCCAGCCGCTGCCCGCGCCCGACTTCGACCTGAGCATCCTTCCGGGGCCCGTGCCCCTCAACCTCAACACCACGACCGGCCTCATCGCGCTGCTCGCGCCCGACGGCTCCTTCCAGGGCTGCCCGGGTTTGCAGTCGGCGGGCGTCGTGGACTTCGTCGGCTACGGCTCGGCCTCGGTCTGCTACGAAGGGCCGGCCGGGCCCGCGCCCGCGCCCGCGCTCGCCACCGAGTCGGCGCAACGCGCCGGCGGGGGCTGCGCGGACAACAACCTCAACGCGGGAGGCCCGCGGGCGCCGGGGCCGTGACGGGCCTGCGCGACCGCGCCGCGCTCGTCATCCACGACAACGACTTCGGCCCGGCCGCCTCGAACCCCGCCGACGACTCGGCCTTCTTCGTCCGGCAGCACTACCACGACTTTCTCAACCGCGAGCCCGACGCGGCCGGCCTACAGTTCTGGGTGGGCGGCATCGAGTCGTGCGGCGCCGACGCCGCGTGCCGCGAGGTCAAGCGCATCGACACGTCGGCCGCCTTCTTCCTCTCCATCGAGTTTCAGCGCACGGGCTTCCTCGTCTACAGCCTCTACCGCGCGTCGCTCCCCGAGAGGGACTACCGCGTCCGCTCGCTGCCGCGCTATCTGGAGTTCGTGCGCGACACGCAGGAGGTGGGGCGCGGGGTCGTCGTCGGCGAGGCCGGCTGGGAGTTAAGGCTCGAACAGAACATCGCGCTCTTCCTCGGGGACTTCATGGCGCGCCCCGAGTTCGCGCTGGCCTACCCGCAGAGTCTCACGCCCGACGAGTACGTCGAGAAGCTCAACGCGCAGGCCGGCAACGTCCTGACGCTCGAAGAGCGGCTCGGACTCGCCGCCGGCCTCACCGCCGGCACCGAGACGCGCGCGACCGTGCTGCGCAAGGTGGCGGAGGACGCCGAGTTCTCGCGCCGCGAGACGAGCCGCGCCTTCGTCCTCATGCAGTACTTCGGCTACCTGCGGCGCGCGCCGACCGAGGCGCCCGACACGGACTTCTCGGGTCTCGACTTCTGGCTCTCGAAGCTCGAACGTTTCGGCGGCGACTACCGCCGCGCCGAGATGGTCAAGGCGTTCCTCTCCTCGACCGAGTACCGCGCCCGCTTCCTCACGCCCGCGCCCTGAACCACCGGACAAGGCCCGGACGGCGCGGCGTCGAGGCTCTTTAGCTTGACGCCGCGCCGCCTTATCCTATAAAACCCTAACGCCGCAATTCGTCCGCGCGTGCGTCTCGCCTACAGCCCAGAAGAAAGGGTCAGGACGCCAGCCCGCGAAGCATTCAAGCCAGGAAAGGAATAGGAATTCCGTGCCCACTTCATTCCCCAGCGGAAGGCGTGTCGCCTCTGCCCGCCGCCCCCTGCTCGCTATTTTCACGGCCGCCTTCATCCTGCTCCAGCAGGTCGCCTTCATCTTCCCCGTAGCCGCGCAGGTGCGCCGCATCTCGCCCGACGCGGCCGCCGGCGTGACGAGGCAGAGCGTGACGCCGGCCGGCTCGCCGAAGTCTCCGTCGTCGTCCGCCGCGCTCGATGAGCCCGGCCCGCCCAACATAGATAGGGGCACCGGCAGCGTCTCCCTGACCACGGTGGGCTCGGCCTACACGCAGAACTTCAACACGCTCTCGAACACCGCCGCCAGCACGACGAACGAGACGCTCCCGACGGGGTGGTACATCACCGAGTCGGGCGGCGGCGCGCGCGACAACGACCAGTACGGCGTGGACACCGGCGGCAGCGCCACGGGCGACACCTACAGCTACGGCGCGGCCGGCAACACCGACCGCGCCCTCGGCGGCCTCCTAAGCGGCACGCTCATCCCCACCTTCGGCGCGCAGTTCACCAACAACACCGGCGGCACCATCACCTCGCTCGACATCGCCTACACCGGCGAGCAGTGGCGCATCGGCAACACGGCGGCGGCCCGCGACGACCGCCTCGACTTTCAAATCAGCACCAACGCCACCAACCTCTGCGGGGCGGACTCCGGGGCGTGCGCCGGGACGTACACCGACGTGAACGCGCTCGACTTCACGAACCCGATTAAGACCGCCGCCTCCGCCGCCGCGCTCGACGGGAATGCCGCCGCCAACCGCACTGCGCTCTCGACGACCATCCCCAGCCTGAGCATCCCCAACGGCGCGACCTTCTGGATTCGCTGGAACGACCTCAACGCCTCGGGCTCGGACGACGGCCTCTCGGTGGATGACTTCTCCATCACGCCGCAGGGTACGGGCGGCGGCGGCGTCACCCTCTCCGTCAACGACGTTTCGCAGGACGAGGGCAACGCGGGCACGACCGCCTACACCTTCGCCGTCACGCTCTCGGCCCCGGCGGGCGCGGGCGGCGTCACCTTCGACATCTGCTCCGCCGACGGCACGGCGCAGGACGACAACCCGACGACCGAGGACAACGATTACACCGCGAACTGCCTGACCGGCCAGTCCATCCCGACGGGGAGCACCGGCCCCTACAACTTCACCGTCAACGTCAACGGCGATACGACGGTCGAGCCCAACGAGACCTTCTTCGTCAACGTCACCAACGTCGTCGGCGCGACCGTCTCGGACGGGCAGGGGCAAGGCACGATTGTTAACGACGACTTCGCGCTCTCGCTCATCAGCCAGGTGCAGGGCAGCGGCACGTCTTCCCCCGTCGCGGGCGCGACCGTCACCGTGCGCGGCATCGTCACGCTGCTGAAGTCCAACGGCTTCTTCCTGCAGGAGGAGGTCGGCGACAACGACGCCGACCCGAACACCTCCGAGGGCATCTTCGTCTTCACCTCCGCCGCGCCCACGGTCGCCGTCGCAGACCAGGCGACCGTCACCGGCACGGCCGTCGAGTTCAACGGCCTGACCGAGATCAGCGCCTCGAACGCCAACGTCTCGGTCAACAGCACCGGCAACACTTTGCCGACCGCCGTCACGCTCGACACGACCATCCTCAACCCGGCGGCGGCACCGACGCAGCCGCAGCTAGAGAAGTACGAGGGCATGAGGTTGTCGGCCGCCTCGCTGACGACGGTCTCGCCCAACGACAACTTCTTCGACGTGTCCACGGTCATCACCGGCCAGCCGCGCCCCATGCGCGAGCCGGGCATCCCGGCGAGTGACCCCGTCCCGCCCGACCCGACCACGGGGATGCCCGACTGCTGCATCCCCATCTGGGACGAGAACCCCGAGCGCCTCCTGCTCGACACCAACGGCCGCGCCGGCTCGACCGGCGAGACCATCACCTCGAACGTCATCATCACGAACGTCGCCGGGCCGCTCGACTTCGCCTTCGGCCAGTACCGCCTCATCAACGAGGCGGCGCTCACGCGCACCGCCAACATGGCGGCCGTGCCTGTGCCCGTGCCGAACGCCGGCGAGTTCACCGTCGCCAGCTACAACATCGAAAACTTCGACAACGGCAGCGCGACGCAGCGCGAGAAGGCCGCGCTCACCGTCCGCACCGTCCTCCACTACCCGGACATCATCGGCCTGATCGAGATCGACGACCTCGTACACCTCCAGGCGCTGCGCGACGAGATCAACAACGACGCCGTCGCCGCCGGAGACCCGAACCCGCTCTACGAGGCTTACCTCTCCGAGGGGAACCGCGAAGGGGGAGGTGACCTTGACCAGAACGTCGGCTTCCTCATCAAGACCGCGCGCGTCTCGGTGACGAGCGTCACGCAGGAGCGCAAGGACGAGACCTACACTCCGCCGGGCGGCGCGACGACCTTCCTGAATGACCGGCCGCCCCTCGTCTTCGACGGGACGGTTGACCCGACGGGGCCAAACCCGCGGCGCGTCATCGTCGTCGTCAACCACCTCCGCTCCTTCCTCGGCATCGAAGAGGTCGCGGGCGACGGGCCGCGCGTGCGCGAGAAGCGCAAGAAGCAGGCCGAGAGTCTGGCCGACCTTTTGAACGACTTGCAGACGGCCAACCCCGGTGTCCCCGTCATCTCGGTCGGCGACTACAACGCCTTCCAGTTCAGCAGCGGCTACGACGACTCCGTCTCGGTCATCAAGGGCAACCCGACGCCCGACGACCAGATCGTGGTTGACCAGAGCCCCGATCTCGTCGACCCCGACTTCGTCAACCTCATCGACACGCTGCCCGCCGCCGAGCGGTACAGCTTCATCTTCGAGCACACGCCGCAGGCGCTCGACCACCACATCGTCAACGCGGCCGCGCGCGCCCGCAACACGCGCACCGCCGTCGCGCGCGTCAACTCGGACTTCCCCGAAGTGCCGGCCGCGGCCTTCGCCTCGGACGCCGCGCGCCCCGAGCGCAACTCCGACCACGACCCCGTCGTCTCCTACTACGCGCTCGGCGACGGGCAGGCGGCCGGCTCGCTCATCATCAGCGAGTTCCGCTTCCACGGCCCGGATCAGGCCGAGGAGGCGTCGCCCGAGACCGGCGGCGGCGACACGCCGGGCGGCCCCAACGCGCCGGGGACGCCGGCCGAGAACGACGAGTTCATCGAGTTCTACAACAACACGGACTCCGACATCACGGTCTCGACCATCGACGGCTCGGCGGGCTGGGCGCTGGTGGCCTCGGACGGTCAGGTGAGGTTCATCATCCCGAACGGCACCGTCATCCGGGCGCGCCACCACTTCCTCGCCGCCAACACCGACGGCTACTCGCTCGCCGACTACGGCGTGGCCGACGGCGTGCTGCTACCCGACGGCGTAACGCCCGCGGGCGGGTACAACATCGACATCCTCGACGAGTCGGGCATCGCGCTCTTCCGCACGGCCAACCCGGCGTTCTTCACGCTCACCGAGCGGCTCGACGCCGTCGGCTACTCCAGCGTCCCCGAGTTGTACCGCGAGGGGACGGGTCTGACGCCGGGGCTCGAAGTCGGCGGCGCGCAGGACTACAGCTGGCTGCGCCAGATGTGCGCCTTCGTCCAGGGCGTCGGCTGCACCACGCCGGGCATCCCGAAGGACTCGGGCGTCAACCAGAATGACTTCGTCAGCGTTGACACCTCGGGCACGACGCAGAGCCTCGGCGCGCCGGGCCCCGAGGGGCTCAGCAGCCCCGTCCAGCGCAACCCCGACTTCCCGTTCGCGCTGCTCGACACCGCCCGCTCGGCGGGCGCGGCACCGAACCGCGTGCGCGACTTCGGCGACACGGGGCAGAACAAATCGTTCGGCACGATGTCCATCCGCCGCACGTTCACCAACAACACGGGCGGCCCCGTCGATTACCTGAGCTTCCGCGTCGTGCAGATCACGACCTTCCCGCAGACGCCGGCCTACGCCGACCTGCGCGTGCTCGACTCCGGCGACATCACGGTCACGCGCTCGGACGGGACGGAGGTGGACGTGCGCGGCACCTACGTCGAGCAGCCGCCCACGCAGCCCAACGGCGGCGCGCTCAACTCCTCGCTCGGGGTCGGCTACATCAACCTCGACGGCAACACGATTGAGGACGGCGAGACGGTCAGCGTGCAGTTCCTCCTCGGCGTCGAGAAGACCGGCTCGTTCCGCTTCTACATCAACGTCGAGGCGTTCGACGACTGCGTCTGCCCCGCGCCCGCTGTGCTACAGAGCCAGAAGGATCAGAAGTCGCAGCCGCGCGCCAGCGAACAGGACGCCGTCAGGCCGAAGCCACGCCGCGCGCGCGGCCGCCGGCGCTAACCGCCGCCCGCCCGGCGGACCCGACCAGCCCGACCGCCGAGAGGCCGGGCCGAAGGTTCAAAAACCTTCGGCCCGGCCTCTTCGTATTCACCCCGTCGGCGCGCCCGGCGCGCCGGCTTGCTGGCATACTTTTTGATTCGTCCGAAGGCGCAGGAAAGCGCCCGCGGTACGCCCCGAGTAAGGATTTGACGCGGGGGCAGTGAAACCCTTCCCGCCCTGCTAGTTAAGTTTGGGGGGCCGAAAAACCCACGCGAACCGGGCGGAGAAGGCGTATGCCAGCATCCGATTTTTTGGACTTTTTGATTCAGGTTTTTGGACGGAATACTTTACGCCCCGTGACGGTTCTGGTCGCACCAAACTCCCCTCAACACTCGCCCCGACGCCCCTTCGGAGTGGACGCCGGCGCGGGCGCTTCGGGCGGGGGCGTGCGGCCTTTTTTCGTCTTGCGCGTGCCGGCGAAGTGTAGTATTAACACCGCGTTTTCGCGGGCGTAACGGTCGCGAAACCTTCTTCCCGTATGGTATAAGTTTCCGTTCTCTTTCTAGCCATCTTTCTTAATCAAACAGGTCGGCCGACACCCTCGGGAGACGTTGGAAAGCATGGCACCCGATTCCCGAACCACCGCAACACCTAAAGCAGGAAAAGGAAGAAATATGCCGAAAAATCCCCTCCGCAAGTTCGCCTCCGCGCTGGCCTTGCTCATGTTCTGCCTCGCCCTTGGGGCGCCCGCCGCTTGGGCGCAGTCCACGACCCAGGGTGCCATCGGCGGCACGGTCAAGGACCCGCAGGGCGCGGTCGTGGCCAACGCCCCGGTCACCGTCAGGAACGAGGAGACGAGCAAGGAAGTCTCCGCCACCACCGACGACGAGGGACGCTTCCGCGTCGTGCAGCTCGACCCGGGTAACTACAGTGTGACGGTCGGCGCCTCGGGCTTCGCCGCCTTCACGCAGCAGAAGGTCGTCGTCGAGGTCGGCCGCGTCACGCCCGTCGACATCAGCCTCGGGCTCGCCGGCGCGCAGGAGACCGTCCAGGTGACGAGCGAGGCGCCGGTCATCAACACCGAGCAGCAGGACTTCTCGACCAACATCAACCAGACCTCGATCAACAACCTGCCGATCAACGGCCGCCGCTGGTCGAACTTCGCCATCCTCACGCCCGGCGCGGTGCCCGACGGCACCTTCGGCCTCATAAGTTTCCGCGGCATCTCGGGGCTACTCAATAACAACACCATCGACGGCGGCGACAACAACCAGGCGTTCTTCGCCGAGGAGCGCGGCCGCACCCGCATCAGCTACTCGGTCAGCCAGTCGGCCATCCGCGAGTTCCAGGTCAACACGTCGAGCTACTCGGCCGAGTACGGCCGCTCGGCCGGCGGCGTCGTCAACGCCGTCACCAAGTCGGGGACCAACGAGTTCCACGGCGACATCTTCTACTTCCAGCGCAACAACAAGTGGGGCGCGCGCAACCCGCTGGCGACCAACACCGTGCTCGTCAACGGCGTCTTCACGCCCGTCGGCATCAAGCCCAAGGACGTGCGCCACCAGTTCGGCGGCACCGTCGGCGGCCCCATCGTCAAGGACAAGGCGTTCTTCTTCTTCTCCTACGACCAGCAGAAGCGCGACTTCCCCGGCCTGGCCCGCTTCAGCAACCCGAACTTCCTCAACCTGTCGGCCGCCAACCGCACCACGCTCAACGCGCGCGGCATCACCAACCCGCAGATCGACGCCTCGCTCGTCTTCCTCAACAGCCTGACGGGCGAGGTCACGCGCCGCGGCGACCAGACGCTCTTCCTGCCGAAGGTCGACTGGAGCATCAACGACGCCAACAAGTTCACCGTCACCTACAACCGCCTGCGCTGGGACTCGCCCAACGGCATCCAGACCCAGGCGACCAACACGCGCGCGCGCGACAACTTCGGCGACGACCTCGTCGACATCGACTGGGTGACGCTGCGCCTGACCTCGACGCTCACCAACACGCTCCTCAACGAGGCGCGCTTCCAGTACGGCCGCGACCTCGAGCGCCAGTTCAGCCAGGCGCCGCAGTCGGGCGAGCCGAGCAACTCCTTCAACGGCCGCGCGCCGCAGACCTTCATCACCAACGGCCTCAGCTTCGGCATCCCCGACTTCCTCGAGCGCCCGGCCTTCCCCGACGAGCGCCGCAAGCAGTTCGCCGACACGATGACCTACTCGACCGGCAACCACACGGTCAAGTTCGGCGGCGACATCAACTACGTCAAGGACATCATCAACAACATCCGCTTCATCGGCGGCGAGTTCAACTACACCGGGGGCGGCGCGCTCGGCGACTTCATCGTCGACTACACCAACTTCGCGACCAACGGCGCGACCCGCGCGCTCGCGGGCGGCACCAACGGCCAGTGCTTCAGCTCGACGCGCCGCGCCGGCCAGTGCTACGCGGGCGCCTTCAACCAGGGCATCGGGCCGCTCGGCCTCGAGATGAGCACGGTCGACTACAACTTCTTCGTCCAGGACGACTGGCGCATCCACCCGCGCCTGACGCTCAACCTGGGACTGCGCTACGAGTACCAGGCGAACCCCGACCCGATCAGCCCCAACGCGGCGATCCCGGGCACGTCGAACATGGTCAACGACAAGAACAACTTCGGCCCGCGCCTCGGCTTCGCCCACGCGCTGACCACCGACGGGAAGACGAGCTTGCGCGGCGGCTGGGGGCTCTACTACGGCCGCGTCATCAACTCGACCGTCTACAACGCGCTCATCAACACCGGGCTCGACGCCACGCGCTCGCAGCAGCAGCTCTCCATCGCGGCGAACAACCTGCCGGCGGGCTGCACCGCGGCGGCCTGCCTGCCCATCTACCCGAACCTGCTGGTGCCCATCGGCTCGACCACGTCGAGCGTTGTCGTCCGCCCGGCGGTGCAGTACTTCGCCGACGACTTCCAGCTCCCGCAGATTCACCAGGCCGACCTGATCTTCGAGCGCCAGATCTCGCGCAACACCGTGCTCTCGGCCTCGTACCTCTTCAGCTTCGGCAACTCGCTGCCGACCTTCATCGACACCAACCTGCCGGCGCCCTCGGGCACCGTCAACATCCCGGTCGTCGGCGGCGACTTCAACGGGCAGACCTACACGACGCCCATCTTCGTCGGCAACCGGCCGAACCAGAACTTCGGCGCCATCACCGAAATCCGCAGCAACATCTTCTCGAAGTACCACGCGCTGGTGCTCCAGGCGAACCGCCGCCTGACCGGCGGCCTCCAGTTCCAGACGAGCTACACGCTCTCCAGGGCTGAGGACAACGGCCAGACCTCGGCGACGTTCACGCAGAACAACACGCCCTTCAACGCCTTCGACCAGCAGAACGAGAAGGCGCTCTCGTCCTTCGACCGCCGGCACAAGTTCGTCGCCAGCGTCGTCTACAACACGGACTTCGCGAGCCTGAAGGACAGCCAGGTCGGCCGCGCCATCTTCAACGGCTGGACCATCGCGCCCATCTTCAACGCCTTCTCGGGCGCGCGCGTGACGGGCGGCCTCTCGGGCTCCATCACGCCGACGGCCTACGGCTTCGCGTCGAACACGACGCCGGGCGGCGGCGTCAACGGCTCGGGCGGCGCCAACCGCTTCGCGCTGCTTGACCGCAACTTCTTCAAGCAGCCGAAAATCTGGTACCTCGACATGCGCGTCTCCCGCCGCTTCAACCTCGGGGAGAACATGCGGTTCGAGGTGCTGGCCGAGGGCTTCAACCTCTTCAACCGGACGCAGGTCACCGGCGTCAACAGCTCCATCTACAACTTCTCCACGACCGGCTGCCCGGCCGGCGCCGCCCAGTGTCTGACGGCCAACGCGCCGTTCTTCCAGACGACCGGCGCCGACAGCACGCTCTTCCGCGAGCGTCAGGTTCAGCTCGGCGCGCGCTTCGAGTTCTAAGACTTTCAAGGCTTAGACTCGGAGGCCGCCTTAACTCCGAAAGGGCGCGCGAACCCACGCGGTTCGCGCGCCCTATTTTTTTTCGACGCCGCCCACGCCCTTGTAAAGCTTCGCCCGCGCCTTGTCTCAAGACAGGCCGCGCGGCGTACGGAAACGAACCCGCGCCGCGCCCGCGCCTTCGGCGACCGATTCGACCACGCGCCCGCATCTTCGCCGCTCACAACACCTTCCGCCCACACGCCGGCCGGGCGACACGTTGGCATGGACGTTGCCATCTTTACAACCCGAACAGCGTTAGTTCGCGTACTCTCCCGGTTTTGAATTAATCAAGGAGGATTGACGAAATGGGTGTTCAGAACAGCGACGAGATGGAAGGCAAATATGAGCAGGCGAAGGGCTCCGTCAAAGAGGGTCTCGGCCGCCTGACCGGCGACGACGATTTGCAGGCCGAGGGCTCGGCCGACAAGCTCAAGGGTGACGTTCAGGAAGGCTGGGGCGGCGCCAAGCGCAAGGTCGGCGACGTGCTCGAAGACGCGGGCGACGCCATCAAACGCTGACCCCTCTGAAAGGGTCACACACCGTGAGGCGGCCGGGCGGGCGAACAACCCGTCCGGCCGCCTCACGATGAACTAAAAGCTTTTGACTTACAGTCCAGCGTTCAGCGTTCGTCCTTACTCCTGTCTGACGTGCTCCGCGCCGAGGTCGCCGAGCAGCTCTTCGAGCTTGTCGGCCTCCTCGTCCGTCTTCGCCTCGACGCCGATGAGGATGCCGCCCGCGCGCAGTGTCGCGTCGTAGACCTTCGCGCGGTGCTCCGGGATGCCCGCGCCGACGAGCGCGCCGATGAGCCCGCCCGCCATGCCGCCCGCGCCCGCGCCCGCCAGCGCCGCCGCCAGAGGCCCGGCGACGACGAGCCCGAGGCCGGGCAGCACCACGTTCGTCCCGACCGCGACGATGGCCGCCACCACCGCGCCGACCGTCCCGCCGACGGCCGCGCCGTAGCCGAGCCCGTCGGCCGCGTGCGTGCGCGTCTCGATGGCGAACTCCTTCGACTTGGTCGCGTCGGACATGAGCACCGAGATGTCGTCGCGCGTGTAGCCGCGCTTCAGAATCGCGTCCACGGCCGCCTCGGCCGCCACGCGCGTCTTGAAAATCCCCGTCACAAGCTTGGCCATAACTGACTCCTTCGCCTTCAACCCCCGAAGTGGGCGCGGGCGGCGAGAGAACACGCCACGCGCGCCGGAGAGACCTGTCCGCCCACACATAATGGCAAGACCCGTGCCGACTGCGCCCGCCCGCGCGCGCCGCGCAAACCGAAGCGGTAGAACCAACGCCGGCACGATTGTCCCGCGTTCGCGTACCAAAGCGGAACGAGCGGGCGCGGCTGTGTTCTGTTCGGCGTCAGCGGCCGCGGGCGCGGCACGCCCGCGACGCGCGACGCGGCGCGCTGGTATAATCCGTGCCTCGCACTTACGTCGGCTCAAAACTTTCAGGGGGGAATTCCTTTGGTCAAGGCGGTCATCTTCGACGTGGACGGGACGCTCGTCAACTCCGTTGACCTGCACGCGCGCGCGTGGCAGGAGGCGCTCGCGCACTTCGGCAAGCGCGTCGAGTACGAACGCGTGCGCTACCAGATAGGCAAGGGCGGCGACCAGTTGATGCCGGTCTTCCTCTCGGAGGAGGAGTTGGACGAGTTCGGCGAAGAGCTCGAGAAGTACCGCGGTGAAATCTTCAAGCGCGACTACCTGCCGCGCGTCGAGGGCTTCCCCGCGGTGCGCGAGCTGTTCGAGCGCGTCAAGCGCGAAGGGCTCCGGATAGCCCTCGCCTCCTCGGCCAAAGCCGACGAGCTGAAGACTTATAAAAAGATCGCCGACATCGAAGACCTCGTCGAGGAGGAGACCTCGGCGGACGACGCGGAGAAGTCGAAGCCGCACCCCGACATCTTCGAGGCCGCGCTCGAACGTCTCGACGGCGTGAGCCCTTCCGAGGCGTTCGTCGTCGGCGACACGCCCTACGACGCCGAGGCCGCCGGCAAGGCCGGGCTCAAGACCATCGGACTGCTCGGCGGCGGCTTCCCCGAAGCAGACCTGCGTGCGGCGGGCTGCGTCCGCATCTACCGCGACGCCGCGCACCTCCTCGCCGAATACGACTCGTCGCCGCTCGCGTCGCGCGCGTCGGACGCCGCCGCGAGCGACTAGGCACGCCGTCAAGCCCTTCGACCCGATGAGAATCCTCCAGGTCAGCTCGGCGCGCGCGTTCGGCGGGGGCGAGCGGCACCTCTCCGACCTCGCGCGCGGCCTCCGCGGTCGCGGCCACGAACTCTTCGTCGCGCTCGCCGAGGGCTCGCCGCTCCGCTGGCGGCTTTCGTTTCTGCCCGAGGCGAACGTCTTCACGCTCCCGCTGCGCAACGCGCTCGACCTCCCCGGCGCGCTCAGGCTCTCGCGGCTCGCGCGCGAGAAAGAGATAGACATCGTCCACGCGCACGTCGCGCGCGACTACACGCTCGCGTCCTTCGCCGCGCGCCGCAACGCTCGCGCGCGACTCGTCATCACGCGCCACGTCCTCTTCCCCCTGAGCCGCGCGCACCGCCTCGCGCTCTCGAACGTCTCGCGCGTCATCGCCGTCTCCGGCGCCGTCGCGCGCGCGCTGCGCGGGCAGAAGATTTTCGAAGACGAAAAGATTCGCGTCGTCGAGAACGGCGTTGACCTCACGCGCTTCGAGCAGGCGCGTGAGAAGTTTAGGAAGGAGGGCCGCGCGGGCGACGGCGCGCCGCTGCGCGTCGGCATCGTCGGCGAGGTGAGCCCGGTCAAGGGGCACGTCGAGTTCCTCCACGCCGCGGCTCAGGTGGCAGAGGTGTTCGGCGGCGGGGTCGAGTTCTTCGTCGTCGGCGACGACCTTTCACGCGGCGGCGCGTACCGCGAGCGCGTCTCGGGAGTCGTCGAGGAGTGGAAGCTGTCGGGGCGCGTGCGTTTCCTCGGGCGGCTCGACGAGGACGAGCTGCCGCGCCTGCTGGCCTCGCTCGACCTGCTGGTCTCCGCCTCGCGTTCCGAAGCCTTCGGGCTGGCAATGGTCGAGGCTCTGGCGTGCGGCGTCCCCGTCGTCGCGACCGCGACCGAAGGCGCGAGAGAGGTCGTCGAAGACGGCGCAGACGGACTGCTCGTCCCCGTGGGAGACGTGAACGCGCTGGCCGCGGCCGTCGTCTCGCTGCTCAGGGACGAGGCCCGCCGCCGCGCGTTCGGCGAGAGGGCGGTCGAGGCCGCGAGCGCGCGTTTCGACATCGCGCGCACGGTCGAAGCCACCGAGCGCGTCTACGCCGAGGCGCTCGGCGGCGGACGCGCGCCGGGCTCTTAAATATTTAAGACCCCGGGGCTATCATTCGACGCTGCTAAATTTCCGGGGCGAACTTCCGTACGTGGAGGACGAATGGGCAGAGGCGTGGCGCGCGTGCGCGGTATCGAGGTGGCTTACGACGACGCGGGGGGCGGCGAGGCGTTCGTGCTGCTGCACGGCTTCCCCTTCGACCGCTCGATGTGGGGCGAGCAGTCCGAAGTCTTAAGCGCGAGCTGCCGCGTCATCGCGCCCGACCTGCGCGGCCTGGGCGAGACGCCGCTCGGCGACGGCGGCGCGGCGACGATGGACGAGATGGCCGAAGACCTCGCGGCGCTCCTCGACGCTCTGCGCGTCGAGCGCGCGGTGCTCGGCGGGCTCTCGATGGGAGGTTACGTCGCGTTCGAGTTCTTCCGCCGCTTCCCCCGTCGCGTGCGCGCGCTCGTCCTCGCGGACACGCGCCCGCAGGCAGACACCGACGAGGGGCGGCGCACGCGCGAGGAGAACGCGCAGAAGGTTCTGCGCGACGGCATGCGGCCGCTGGTTGACTCGACGCTGCCGAAGCTGCTCTCGGCGTCCACGCGCGAGGGCAGTCCCGACGTGGTCGAGCGCGTGCGCTCGATGATGCTCGCCGCCCGTCCCGAAGGCGCGGCCGCCGCGCTGCGCGGGATGGCCACGCGACGCGACCAGACGGAACTGCTCCCCCGGATTGACGTGCCGACCCTCATCCTCGTCGGCGCCGAAGACACCATCACGCCCCCCTCGGACTCCGAGGCGATGGCCGCGAACATCAAAGGCGCGAGACTCGTCCGCGTCGAAGGCGCGGCGCACCTCTCGAACGTCGAGCGCCCCGGAGAGTTCAACCGCGCGCTTGTTGATTTTGTGGGCGGCTTATCGAAAGTGGATTGAGAGACGTGAACGAACCCTGGAAATACAGCATCGAGGAGCGCGTCCGCTGGGGCGACGTGGACGCGGCGCGAATCATCTTCTACGGCGCCTACATACGCTTCTTCGAGTTCGCCGAGACCGAGCTGTTCCGCGCGGTGGGACTCCCCTACGGCGTGATGTTCGACGAGCTGGACATCTGGCTGCCGCGCGCTCACCTCGAATGCGACTTCCGCCGCGCCGCGCAGCTCGACGACCTGCTGGAGGTCTGCGTCTACGTCGGCCGCGTCGGCTCGAAGTCGCTGCGCCTCGACTTCGAGGTGCGCCGCAACGGCACCGACGAACTGGTCGCCGAGGCGCACTTCGTCCTCGTCGCCGTCCGCCGTAACACCTTCGAGTCCGTCCCCGTCCCCGACGAACTCAAACGACGCCTCGCCCCCTACACACAACCCGACGATGACCGGGGGGATGACCAGAAGAACTAACGTCTCGGCTCGACTCGCCGCGAGGAACGTCCAAACAATTCAAGACTTCCTCCGCACAGCGTAGAGGTTCCTCTACACAGAGTAGGGGAACCTCTGTGCTGTGCGGAGGTTTCGCCGAATGATGCTGGGGTTCCCCCCGGCGAATTCAGTCGAGACGTTTGCCTGCCGGGGGTTCTCTCACTCGATTGAGGGTAGGGATTACGTTCCGCGTTCAACTCAGAAGGGGTTGAGGGCGCGGCGCGCGAGCGTGCGCTTGAGGTCGAGGTAGCCCTGATCGCCCGTGACCAGCTCGCGCAGCGTGCGGCGGATTCCCGGGTGCGCGCGCGCGAGCTTGATCATCCTGTCCGTGAAGGGACCGCCCCAGAAGTCGCCGTAGAACCTGCGTCTCATCTTCGACGCGCGGCGCAGCTCGCGGCCGAAGTCGGCCCGCCACCTCGCGTCGTAAGAACCGACGTCGCCCGCGAGGTAAGCCTCGGCGAAGAGTTCCGCCGAGCGCAACGCGTAGTAAATCCAAGTCCCAGAGCATTCGGTCGAGCGTCTTGTGGTCGAAGGCGTCCTGCGCGGTGGCGATGCCGAAAGAGATGTGGTCGAGCCGCGGGAAGGCCCAGGCGTAACCGGCCCAGCCCGGCAGGAAGGCGATGACCGTCGGGGCGTCGTCCGCCTCGTTCAGAGGTGTGCGGTAGCCGAACGCGACCTCCATGTCCGAGTTCGGGAGCGGCCCGGCTAAGCGACGCGCGATCGCGCTGTTCGCGCCGTCCGACGCCGCGAGCACACGCCCCCACCAACTCCCGCCGCCGCGCGCGCGCGCGACCCAGCCGCCGTCCGCGTCCTTCTCCGTCGAAACCGAGACGCGGCACTCGAAGACTTCGGCGCCCGCTCTTTGCGCCCGCCCGAGCAGGTAAGAGTCGAAGGCGCAGCGCGAGTAGACGGCGAAGGGCTCCGCGAGCTTGAGGCGGACGCCGTCGCCCGCCGGCGAGACCATCTCCACCTCCGTGACCGCGCGCCCGCCGGCTTCTAACAGAAACGGCCACGCCTTGAGCGCCTTCGACGTGACGCCGCCGCCGCACGCCTTGGCCTCGCCCGCCGGCCGACCGTCGAACAGCGCCACGCGCGCGCCCGCGCGCGCCAGCCTCTCGGCCGCGAACGAGCCGGCCGGCCCCGCCCCGACGATGAGCACATCGAACTCTTGGTTAAAGCCCGTCATCCTTGCCCTTAAAAACCACAGTTGTTAGAATCCGTCCCAACCCCTACCAGAAGAGTTTCCCCCGGCGGCAAACGTCGAGGATGATGAAAAACAGTCCTCTCGTCTTCGTCGGCATCGCACCGCACCCGCCGATCATGGTCCCGGAAGTAGGCGGCGCGCGGGCGGGCGAGGTGCGCGCCTCGGTCGAGGCCATGCGCGTGCTGACCGCGCGTGTCAAAGACTGCGGCGCGGAAACGGTCGTCCTCGTCTCGCCACACGCCCCGCTGGAGCGTGACTCCTTCGTCGCCTACGGCGGCGCGCGTCTGCGAGGGGATTTTGCCAACTTCCGCGCCCCCGAGGCAATCGTTGAAGCCGCACTAGACGAAGAGCTGCTCGCCGCCGTCGAGGAAGCCGCGGCCGAAGAGCGTTACCGCGTCGTCAATCTCGGCGCGCTCCCGCTCGACCACGGGACGGCCGTGCCGCTCTATTTTCTTCTGCGCAACGGCTGGGTCGGCCGTGTCGTCGCACTGGGATACAGCTTCCTCCCCGACGAAGACCACCTGCGTTTCGGCGAATGCGTCAGGCGCGCGGTCGAACGGGTCAAACGTCCCGCCGCGCTTGTCGCGAGCGGAGACTTGAGCCACCGCCTCACCCCCGACGCGCCCGCGGGTTTTCACCCCGAAGCGCACCGTTTCGACGAGCAGGTCGTCGAGTCGCTCAGCCTGAACCGGCCCGGCAGCATCACCCGGATAGACCAGGGGCTGAGGCGGCTCGCCGGCGAATGCGGCTACCGCTCGATGCTCGTCGCCCTGGGCGCCGCCGTTGGGGGCGAGGGTGTCTGTGAGGTCATGCACTATGAGGCGCCCTTCGGCGTCGGCTACCTTGTGGCTCAGCTGTCGCGCTCAAGTCTGAATTAACTAACCGATGGCCACGAAGACCGAGCATGTCGAAAGCGCGAGCCCAGCGGCGGCCGTGTCCTTTAACGACGCGGAGGTTTTGGCCTCTCAACTCTCGCCCGCCGGCTGTCAAATAACTGCGCTCGCGCGGGCGGCGGTCGAAGCCTACGTCTTGAAACGTGAGGTCATCGGGCCGGACGATTCTCCGCTCACGTCTTTGCTGATTCGCCCGTCGGCCTGCTTCGTTTGCATCAAGACCCTGGGGCGCGAGTTGAGGGGTTGCATCGGCACGATAGAGCCGGAGAAAAGCACTCTGGGAGAGGAGGTGATAGTTAACGCCATCAAAGCGGCGACCCGCGACCCGCGCTTCAAACCTCTCTCGGGCGACGAACTCACCTCCCTGCGTTATTCAGTAGACGTCCTCGGGAGACTTGAGCCGGCCGTGTTCGAGGACTTGAACCCTTCGGTGTTCGGCGTCGTCGTGACGAACCATTCGGGCTCGCGGCGCGGGATCCTTCTGCCGTCCATCGAAGGCATCGGGACGCCCGGCCAGCAGGTCGGCGTCGCCGCCAGGAAGGCCGGCATCAAGGCCGGCGAGCCGCTCAAGCTTTACCGCTTTCGCACACACCGCTTTAGCGAGTGGGTGTAAACCTTAAATTCTGAACGAGGAGGAAGAAGATGCCGGATATGAACCAGACCCAAAGCTCACTCGGTGAGAGGAATGAAGACCCCGAACTCAAACCCGACGCCACGCCGAACCCGATTGAGGACGTTAACCCCGCCAACGACGAGCGCGCCATCAACGTCGGCGAGTCAGGCCAGTTCGCGCCGGGCGGACGTTACAACGAATTGGGGGCCACGAGGCCGCGCCGCATCGACCTGGACGAGCAGGTTGACGGAGCCCTCTCCAAAGAGGAGTAATGATGTAATGATAGGGTCGGAAATACCCCCAAAGCTTGTCTTCATTTTCGTTAGTACTACGAAGCTGGGGACGGTATTTCCGAAACAAAGTTTTCCGCAAAAAAATTCCGCTGCATACGCGAGATGCATGCAGCGGTAAGATCCACAGGAGGAAAGGGTCTTCATTCTACACGAGAGGGTCGAGTGTGTCAAATAGATTCACACAAGACCCTCTCGTGGAGAAAAACTTATACGTCTAAGTTCTTCACATCCAAGGCGTTGTCTTCGATGAATCTGCGCCTGGGTTCAACCGCGTCGCCCATCAGGATTGTGAAGATTTGGTCCGTCTCCACGGCGTCATCTATTTTGACCTGAAGGAGCGTGCGCTTTTCAGGGTTCATCGTGGTCTCCCAGAGCTGCTCCGGATTCATCTCGCCCAGTCCCTTATAGCGCTGAATCGTCAAATCCTTCTTGGCGGCCGTAAGCACCCGCTCCAGCAACTCCTCCCGAGAACCGACGGTCTCCTTAGAGCCGTTCTCCCCAAGTGTAAACGGTGCAGTCAGACGCTTTTCGAGCGTCTTGTATATTTCAACGGCCTTCTGGAATTCGACGTGGCTCGCGAGGTCCCAATCGATTTTAACTTTTGAACCGCTTGAGACGACGGTCTCAATCTCCCACAATCCATGCTCCTCGTCCGGGGCGAGTTCCGTCTTGTACCCCGCTTTGGCCATCGCCGCTTCGACGCGCCCGATCTGCTCGCCTTCGTTATCCTGGAAAATTCCCCTGAGCGTCATGCCCTCCTGAGTCAGGACGCCGTCCCGCCCCCCGAAGGCTTCGAGAAGGATATGCAGCAGGCGCTCATCGTTGCCGAGCCTTCTGATAAGCTTTTCACGGTAACGATTTAGCTCGACCATCTGCTCCAGGGAGCGTGCCAGTTCACGTCCTTCGATGACGCTATTCCCGGCGGAGGTGACCTTAAGATCACTCGTCGCCTGGCGCATGAGGTACCGAACAATCGACCGCTCGTCCTTTATGTACTCTTCGCGCTTCCCACGTTTTACTTTAAACAGCGGCGGCTGTGCGATGAAGATGTGTCCGGACTCGATCAACTCGGGCATCTGCCGATAGAAGAAGGTCAGGAGGAGCGTGCGGATGTGAGAGCCGTCCACGTCCGCGTCGGTCATGAAGATGACCTTATGGTAGCGGAGTTTGTTGACGTCGAAGTCGTCCTTGCCGATGCCCGTCCCCATAGCCGTAATCAGCGTTTTAATCTCGCTATGGCTGAGCATCTTGTCAAAACGCGCCTTCTCGACGTTCAAGATTTTACCTTTTAACGGAAGAACCGCCTGGAACCTCCTGTCACGCCCCTGCTTGGCGCTACCGCCGGCCGAATCTCCCTCCACAATGTAAAGCTCACACTGCGCCGGGTCTCTCTCCTGGCAGTCCGCGAGTTTCCCGGGCAGCATCGTCGAGCCCATCGCGCCCTTGCGGACGATCTCGCGCGCCTTACGCGCCGCGTCTCTCGCGCGTGCGGCGTCAACGGCCTTGCCGACGATCTTTTTGGCGACCGTCGGATTCTGCTCGAAATATTCGGTAAGACGCTCGTTGAGGAAAGATTCGACGGCGCCCTTCACGTCCGAATTGAGTTTACCTTTGGTCTGGCCTTCGAACTGCGGCTGCGGCAGCTTCACCGAAATCACAGCGACTAAGCCCTCGCGCACGTCATCACCGGACAGGGCGCTCTTGAAATTCTTGGCCAGCCCGGAAGACTGCGCGTAGGCGTTGATCGTGCGCGTCAGCGCCGAGCGAAAGCCCGAGAGGTGCGTCCCGCCGTCGACGGTGTTGATGTTGTTGGCGAAGGAGTAGACCTTCTCATCGTAGCCGTCGTTGTACTGGATGGCGACATCGACCGAGAGCACGTCGCCAGACTTTTCAAAGTAAACCGGCTTGTCGTGAAGGACGGTCTTGTTCTTGTTAAGGTGCTTAACGAACTCAGCGATTCCGCCGCGATAATAGAACTCGTGCGAGCGCTCTGGCTCCTGCCGCTCGTCCTTGATGGTAATGCGGATGCCTTTGTTCAGAAAAGCCTTTTCGCGGAGGCGCTCGGAGAGTTTGTCGAAGCTGAACTCTGAGACCTCGAAAATCTCCGAGTCGGGCTTGAAGGTGATTTTCGTTCCCCTGCGGCGGGTCTTACCCGTCATCTCCAATTTGGTCGCTGGAATCCCTCTGACGTACTCCTGCTCGTAGGTCGCCCCGTCCCTCCAGATTTCGAGCCGGAGCGTCTCAGAGAGGAAATTTACGCAAGAGACGCCCACTCCGTGCAACCCCCCCGACACCTTGTAGGCGTTCGTGTCGAACTTCCCGCCGGCGTGGAGTTTGGTCATCACGACCTCGGCCGCGGACTTCTTCTCCTGCTTGTGGTAATCGACGGGGATGCCGCGGCCGTTGTCGATGACCGTGACCGAGTTGTCGAGGTGGATGAAGACTTCGACCGTGTCGCAGAAACCCGCCAGGGCTTCGTCCACGGAGTTGTCGACCACCTCGTAGACCAGGTGGTGCAGCCCCATCTCGCCCGTCGAGCCGATGTACATGGCCGGGCGCTTGCGCACGGCCTCCCGGCCCTCCAGAACCGTGATCGAAGTTGCGGTATAAGAATCGTTCTTCTTCTTTGTTAAAGTTGCTGTCGGCAAAGTAATCTCCTCTTCCTGCATATCCATATCGTCCATACCGATTTCCTGCTCTGGGAAGTAAACGGATGATGGAATTTAGATGCTTTCGGCGGACGTAACGATTGTCGCGTCCTGCTCGGCCCGGCCGGCGTCGGCGCCCACACCGCCCCTCACTTCGAAAAGCTGCGCGTGTGTGGCGAGCCCTTTGATGAGGTCATTTTTGGAGGTCGTGATGAAGGTCTGCGTGCGCCCTTCGAGGTATTCCAGCAAATGACCGATACGCCTTCTATCCAGCTCCGCATCCACATCATCCATCAGGAAAAGCGGATACTCATTGTGCCACGAATAATACACCGAAATCGCCGCTAAGTCAAGTAAAATCAACGCACTACGCTGCTGACCGGAACTCCCGTAAGTGCGTATATCGCGGCCGTCAAAGAGGATTTCCAGGTCGTCACGGTGGGGGCCGATGAGGGCGTAGCCGGAGGCGATCTCGGCCTGCAGGCGCAGGTGCAGACGCTCCCTGAGCAGCGACTCGTAATCTTCCAGGTCGCCCTTCCCTTCGAGGGCCGAGACGTGTCGAATCGCGACCTCCTCACGCTCGAACAGGCGCTGCTGGAGACTCTCCACGAGGCGTTCGGCGTAGTCGCGGCGCGCACGGTGAATGGAGGCGCCGAGGAGCACGATCTGCTCGTTCCAGGGCTCGATCAGGTCGCGCGCGTGTTCGAGGCTCGTTTCCGAGTCGGAGAGGTCCTGGAGCAGACGGTTCTTCTGCTTGACGACGCGCTGGTAGTCGGTGAGCGTCTGGACGTAGCTGTGGTGGAGGGAGACAACGCCCCGGTCTAAGAACCTGCGCCTGGCTTCGGGCGCGCCACGCACCACTTCGAGCTCGTCGGCCGTGAAGGGCACGACGTGGAGTTGGCTCAGGTAACTCGTCACCGTCTCTCGTTTGCCGTTCAGAGACAGTGATTTTGAGCTTCCCTGAAGAGTTACCTGTAAATCTCTGTGGACGTCTCGGGCTCGCGTCACGCGACCGCGTACGACGCACAGGTTCTCGCCGAATCGTATGGCTTCTTGCGGCCGCTGCGTGCGGAAGGATTTGGTGGTTGCGAGGAGGTAGATGGCTTCGAGCCAGTTGGTCTTGCCTTGCCCGTTCTCGCCGTAGATGACGTTCAGGCCCTCGCCCCAGCTGATTTTGCCGCTCAAATTTCTGAAATTGTGAGCCTCAATAGATTCGAGCAGCATATGTCGAGTTTAACATACGCTGCTCGAAAGGGGCGCAGGCTTGCCGGTTTTAAGGCTCGCGTAATCAGAGGCGCATGGGCATGACGACATACTTGTAATCGTAGCCGTCGTCCGAGGCGGGGCTGAGCTGCGCCTGAGAGTTGCCGTCCTTGAACTCGAAGGCGACCGAGCCGTCGCTCAGGACGTTGAGGAAGTCCTGAAGGTAGGCGGCGTTGAAGCCGATCTCTGTCTCGTCGCCGGCATACTCCGTGGTTACGGTTTCGCGCGCCTCCCCCTCTTCAGCCGTCTGCGAGCTGATGTGGAGGCTGCCGGGTGTCAGGTGGAACCGGATGGCGTGTGAGCGGTCGTCGGCCATCAGAGCCACGCGGCGTATGGCCTGCCCGAGCTGCGCCGAGTCGAACTCGGCCCTCTTGTCGTTCGTCTTCGGCATCACCATCTCGTAGTTCGGGAACTGCCCCGTCAGCGTGCGCGAGATGAGGAGGCGCGGGCCGACCTCGAAGTAGATGTGATTCTCGTCGGCGCCCAGCCCGATCTCGCCCTCGAACGAAGAGGTCAGCTTCGTGAGTTCCGCGAGAGTCTTGCGCGGGATGAGCACGTCGATCTCTTCGGCGGGGGTGCCCTCGCCCAAATCCTTACGCTCGACGTAGGCCAGACGGTGGCCGTCGGTCGTCACCATCCGCGCCCCGGACTTGCTCAGCATGAACTTCGCGCCGGAGAGCGTGTACCTCGACTCCTCCAGCGTGATGGCGAAGATCGTGCGGTCGATGAGGGTCTTGAAGACGCCCGAGGATAATTTTACGGGGGCGGACTTGAAGCTCGGCACTTCGGGGAAGTTATCCCTGTCGATGCCGGCAATGCGAAAGTTTGAGCGCTCGCACTTGACCGTGGCCCAGTTGTTCTCCTCCTTCCGAAAACTGACGGGGGCGTCCGGCAGCACGCGCGCAATGTCGAAGAGCTTGCGCGCGCCCACGCACATCGAGCCGGGGGTCTTGATCTCGGCCTCGGTCTCGCAGCGCAACGTCACGTCGAGGTCTGTCCCCGTGATGCGTATTGAACCTTCCCCGACCGACTCGATCAGGATATTGGAGAGCGCCGGAATCGTGTTCTTCTTTTCTACCGTGCCCTGTACGAGACCCAGCTCCTTTTGGAGAGAGGTCTTACTGATCGTGAACTCCATTTCTAAACTCCTCTGAGGGATTAAACTTTTGCAATCACATGATAGCCTTTAAAGGCATTGAAGTAATCTGGCCGGAGACGCTTTTCCTGTTTACTCTAATTAAATACCTTATATATATATCTAGTAGTAGTAGTAGTGCCTGTGGAAATGTGGAAAAGTGACTTAAGTGTTGCAGTCAATAGAATTGTTTTCCACAACGGCTGTGGAAATTGCTGTGGAAAACTTTATCTTTGTGTGGAAAAAGAACTCGAAGAAAAAGTTTTCCACATTTCCACAGGCACGTTTAATAAGTGGCCTGTGGAAATGTGGAAAACTTTTAATTAAACCGTTGAAGTCACAGAGTTTATTAGAAAATCGGGCTGTGGAAAATAATTCACCTCAAAAGTGAGCTAACTACTTGCAAAGATTATCCATAATGTCGCTCACGACCCTGTGGAAATTCTGGTCCTTGGAAACAAGCGCCTCGATCTTATCCACGGAGTGGATGACGGTGGTGTGATGCTTCCCGCCGAACTCTCTGCCGATTTCGGGGAAGCTGTGTTTCGTCAAACGTTTGCACAAGTACATGGCCACCTGCCTGGGCACTGCGATCTGCCGCGAGTTGTTTTTTGACTTCAGGTCGTCAACGCGCAGTTTGTAGTGCGAACCCACCGCGCGTTGAATCTGGTCGATGGTTATTCCTGCCGGCTGATCGTCCTCGGCGATATTGCGTATGGCGTCCTGCGCCAGCATTTTGGAGATGGGCAGCCCGCGCAAAGAGGAGATGGCAATTAGCCGTACCAGCGAGCCTTCGAGCTCGCGTATGTTGCTCTTGACTTTGCTCGCGATAAAGAAGGCGACGTCGTCGGGCAGGCTCACGCCGTCCAAGTCGGCTTTACGCTTGAGGATGGCGACCTTTGTTTCGAGGTCGGGCGGCTCGATGTCGGCGATCAAGCCCCACTCGAAGCGCGAGTGGAGCCTCTCCTCCAGCGTCGGAATCTCGCGCGGCGGGCAGTCCGAGGTGATGACGATCTGTTTCTGGCCGTCGTAAAGCGCGTTGAAGGTGTGGAAAAACTCCTCCTGCGTGCGCTCCTTGCCCGCCATAAACTGTATGTCGTCCATCAGGAGAACATCGATAGAGCGATATTTCTCACGAAAAGTTTGCGTCTTGTCATAGCGAATCGCGTTGATTAACTCATTCATGAAACGCTCAGCCGAAATGTAGGACAGGCGGAGGTAGCGGTTCCGCTCTTTGACGGCGTGGCCGATGGCGTGTACGAGGTGCGTCTTCCCCAACCCGACGCCGCCGTAGATGTAGAGCGGGTTGTAAGTTTTTCCAGGCGCCTCGGCGACGGCCAGCGCCGCAGCGTGCGCGAACTGGTTGCAGGAGCCTACGACGAAAGTCCCGAACGCACACTTCGGGTTAAGCGAATTCTCCAGCGGTTCGATGTCCACGAAGGTCGTCGCACCCGGTGTCAGTCCGTCAGACTGCGCGGCTTCTAATAAGGAGAAGAGGCTCGAAGATGTGTTCTTGGGCGAGCTCGCCACGGGCTGTTTCTCTAAGTCCAGCGTCCCGAGATTGTCGATTTCTTTGTCGGAAATCGAGCCGTGGGTCTGCGAGTCCTCGTCCACAGACCAATCGACTTGATGGTCGGCCAGGTTCAGCTCCGACAACGAGGCGTCTAGGACGTCCGAATAGTTGGAACTCACCCAGTCTTTAACTACGTGATTAGGGGCGCGAAGGTGGAGCACATGGCCGGCCTCGTCGTAGCCCTCGAAATGGATGGGTCGTATCCATGTCTCAAAGCTCTGACGATTCAGGCGCTTCTCTACCGCGACAAGGATGTCGTTCCAAATTCTGTTCTCGTAAATTGTGCTCATAAGCTTCTCGCCTTCAGCCACACTCGGAAGAAGAGTGGCTGAATTAAAAAAGTACAGTCCCCCTCCATGATTTGCTCAAGCTAACTGTTGAACCAATCACCGGAAGGTGTTGTAAAACTTCCCTTTTAAGCTCTCTTTTGAAAGACCTTTGAAGGTTTTCCACAGAGTTTTCCACAGGGCTGTGGAAAACTCTGGAAAACTTAAAGTGAAGCTTTAAGTGTTTTACTTTCAAGTATTTACAGGCGATAGCCGTCTGTGAAACGGGCGCGAGACTAGCATAACCTGACCCTGGATGCAAGAGAATTCCACAGGGTAGAAATTTTTTTTCGGCGGGCTCTTTTTTTAACTTTTCCCTAACTCTGGAATTTCGAACTTTCTTGGAAATTACTAAAGTTATGAATTGTTTCAAGACGATTATTTTTTTAGTGTTTTCAGGGACTCTGAGGTTTGGCGTCGCGAGAATCTATGAAATCAACTTCTCAGTCGATTTAGATAACCCTCACTTTCCTTGACACAAACCGTATTAGCGGCTAGTCTTAATACTTTCGCCTTAAGGAGAAAATTTGAATAGTTATGCCTAAGAGAACATTCCAACCAAATAATCGTCGCCGCGCCAAGACCCACGGCTTCCGTGCGCGTATGGCTACGAAGAGCGGCCGCCTGGTACTTAAGAGGCGACGCGCCAAGGGCCGCAGGCGTCTGACCCCGTCACATTACTGATTGAGACTGCTTTGCCGAAGGATGCGCGTTTGCGTAAATCGGCGGAATTCCGCCTGGTCTACGGTGAAGGTAAGCGTTTTGAGGGGCGTCTGGTGACAGTCTTCGTACTGCGGACCGGGCTCTCGCAGCATCGATTAGGCATAACGGCCTCGCGAAAGATGTCGCGTCTCGCCGTTAAACGCAACCGTGCCAAGCGTCTCTTGCGTGAGGCTTTCCGTTTAACCAACGGCGAGTTGGACGCCCTTAAAAGCAGGTACGATTGGGTTTTTAACGCGCGCCGTTCCCTCCTGGAGGTAAAGACGGAGGCGGTCATCTCTGATCTAAGGCGAATAATTACTCAGGTCGAGCGCGGCGAACAAATATCTCCGTGAGAAACGGATAAATAATTGGTAAGACTCGCGCTTACATCTCTACTCCGATTTTACAAGGCGTTTATCTCGCCCGTGCTCCCGCCCTCTTGTCGATTTGTTCCAACCTGTTCAGAATATGCGCTTGAGGCCGTGGAGCGGTATGGGGCAATTCGCGGCGTCTGGATGGGTCTACGTCGCCTGTTACGCTGTCACCCTTTTCATCCGGGCGGATACGACCCGGTCAAGTGATTTTGCGAGCTTATTCACAATCCGACGTATAGTTTAAAGTGAGTGGTATGAAATAGATGGATCAGAAGCGTCTTTTACTGGCTTTTGTACTTTCGGCTGTAATTCTTTTTGGATGGAGCTATCTTTTTCCTCCTCCGGCGAATGACCAGCAGAACGCCAACACGGCGCAGCCAGCCGCAAACGCCACGGCCACGCCTGCTCCCGCCGTCCTTCCCAATCAAGCTGACGCTCAGAATCAGCCCACAAGCGCTCCGGCTCCGGACACTGTTCCCCAGCGGTCTCTGACCGTTTCGACTCCTCTCTACAAGGTCGAGTTCGACAGCCGCGGCGCGATTCCCAGAAGTTGGGTCATCAAGCAGATCAAGGAGAAAAGCGGTGAGGTAAAGCCGTTGCGTTCGGCTTCCAGCACCAAGGATAACCCCAAGGACCTCGAGCTTATTTCGCCCGAGGGCCTCAGCCGCGGCCTCTCCCCTCTCAAGATTTTGACGGGTAGGCAAGATTTGGACGCGACCATCGCTTCGAGAAATTTTGCCGTCGGCGGGGTAAACGGCGAGACGGGAAACGCCGAACTGAGTCTCAACCCCGGCGAGCAGAAATCCGTCGAATTTCGTTTAAACGAACCCGCGAGCGGGGTCGAGGTCTTGAAAAAGCTTACCTTCGACGCGGAGCATTACGTTATCAAGCTGGAGACAAAGGTTTTACAGGCCGGCCAGCCGATTCCCGGCACTAAAATAGCCGTCGGACCAAACATCGCCGATCAGGGAGTCAAATACTACGACTTTTACTCTATCGCGCCCGAGGGTATCGCCGCCGTCGGCGACGAGGTCGAACACCTGACGGCATCCTCAATTGACCAGGATAAAAACAGCTCTCACGTACAAAAATTTGAAGCCCCTGCGCGTTGGGCGGCTGTCGGTGATACTTACTTTGCGATGACGATGGTTCTCCCTAGCCTGGCTCCGGGGCTGGAGTACCGCACCGAAAAGTATGAGCATCAGAGCGACGGCCAGAAGGAGGAAAGGTACTTAATAACCGGTTACGTCCCCGTCCCCGCCGACGGAGCGCCGGTTCACATCTTCACTGGGCCTAAAGACCTTGACCAGTTACAGGAAACGAGCGAATTTATTAACAAAAATCTCCCCGGTCAGCCGGTAGACCTGGGTCAGTTGATAAATTACGGTTGGACGCAGCGCGTAACCAAGCCGCTCGCGATGCCGATTCTCTGGGCTATCAAGCAGCTAAACAGTCTGACGGGCAGCTACGGCCTCGCAATTATCCTCTTCACGATTATCATCTACACGCTCTTTTTCCCCCTGAAATGGCGCTCTTCCAAGTCCATGAAGAAGGCGCAGAAACTTGCGCCGCGGATGAAGGAGTTGCAGGAAAAAATCAAGGGGATGAAGCAGAACGACCCGCGGCTCAAAGAACTGCAGATGGAGCAGTTACGTCTGATGAAGGAGGGTAATCCCCTCGGCGGTTGTCTGCCCCTTCTGATTCAGATGCCGTTCCTGATTGCGCTTTACGTCGCGATTACCATCTCGATAGACTTTCGTCAGTCGTCGTTCCTATGGATTCAGGACCTCTCGGCTGGCGACCCGACCAAATTGCTCCCGATTCTGATGGCCGCGTCAATGCTGGTCTTACAGTTGATAACGCCGGCCCCGTCGGCCGACCCTTTGCAGCGGAAAATGATGGCGGTCATCATGCCGGTGATGATGCTCTACATCCTCTGGAGCGCCCCGGCGGGACTCTTGGTTTATTGGCTCGTGGGCAACCTCGTCGGCTTCGGCCAGCAGATTTTAATAAACCGCATGCTCAAGTCGAAAGATGATGAGGAGCAGCCTCCCCCGGAGAAGGATCGTGCTGGCGCGCGTCCAAACAAGAAGTTCAACGACGCCAGCCCGACTCAGGCTTAAGCCGTTTAATATAAACAACTTACCCCCATTAGGTGTCAAATGAAGGAAGTTTACGGACAGGCAGAACAGTTCTTAAACGACATCTTCCGCATGGCCGGATTCGAGCTTCATGCACAGGCGAGCGAGGGTGATAACACCTGCATTTTGAATATCGACGGCCCGGATTCGCCGCTAGTGCGCAGCGAGGGTGGCGAGCTTTTGGACGCGCTCGAACACTTCGTTAACCAGTCCTTCATACGTGGGCTTGCGGAGGGAGAACGCTTCGTCTGTGACGTCGATAACTTTCGCGCGATTCGGGAGAAGGAACTCCGTGCGATGGCGCGCCACGCGGCCGACCGCGTGCGTTCGACCGGCCTGCCCTTCTTTTTCGGCCCGATGAGTGCTGCCGAGAGACGTGTTATTCACTTATCTCTCGCTGAGGATGAAAGTCTTTTCACCGAGTCAGTGGGTGAGGGTAACGCGCGCCGCCTCAAGGTCAGCCTCAAAACGCCAGCTAAATAGTAATTTCTCTGATAGGGGCGCGCCGATATCATAAAAGCGCGGCCCTTTTCTCTTTTTACTGCGATTTCTCACCTGTTGTGCATGTGTCGGACACTATCGTCGCGCTCTCGACACCGCCCGGACGTAGCGGGATTGGCGTAATCCGCATTAGCGGAGAAAGCGCACTCCTCCTAACATGTTCGCTCCTTAACGACCCTAATTTCAGCCCGGAGCCCAATCGGGTTATTCTTAAAGCCATTTATGATCCCGACACCCGGGAAGTTATTGATCGAGCATTAGTTACCTTTTTTCATGCTCCCCACTCCTATACGGGCGAAGATGTCATAGAGCTTAGCTGTCACGGTTCTCCTCAGCTCCTTCTGCGCGTTCTTGATTCTCTCCTCTTCTTCGGCGCCCGGACGGCCGAGCCCGGCGAATTTACGATGAGGGCTGTCGCCAACGGACGCCTCAGCCTCACACAGGCTGAGGCCGTACGCGATCTTATTGAGGCTCAGACACATGCGGCCGTCCGCCAGGCGGCTCGACAACTTGGCGGAGAACTTTCGGCAAGGCTTCAGCCTGTCAAAGACTCTCTTTTGGATATAATTGTACCCCTCGAATCCTCGCTCGAATTCGTAGAGGATGATCTGCCAGAGGACATCGTACGCAACATTTCAGAAAAGCTTTCGTCTCTCTCGGCAAAACTTGACGAATTAGCTAACTCCTTTCGCCGGGGAAGGCTTCTAAAGGAAGGGCTACGTGTCGCATTAGTCGGAAGACCTAATGTAGGTAAGTCCAGTATTTTCAATAGCTTGCTGTCATCGGACAGGTCTATCGTCACAGAGATTCCCGGCACCACACGTGACACTATCAGCGAAGTCGTCAACCTGGAGGGGATACCCGTCCTAATAACTGATACTGCTGGCGTTCGTTCCTCCGCCGACGTAATTGAACAGTTAGGGATAGAGCGCACACGACGCGCCGTGGCAGATGCGGACCTCATCGTCGCGGTAATCGATGGCTCTCAGCCTTTTACTGAAGAAGATAAAAAGATTGTAAGCGAGGCTTCTGAAAGTTACAGTGTGGTCGCTTTAAACAAAAGCGATTTAGAAAGCTTTCGTATTCATAATGCACAACAGTTGGCTCAAGATTTGATTCTGATTCCCGTCTCCGCAAAAACCGGAGACGGACTTACGACTCTTTGTGCGGAAATAATCAAGCCCTTTTCGGCTAATTATCTGGACGAAAATAGCTTTGTCATTACTAATGCCCGACACTTCGATCTTTTGCGGCGGGCGAGCGACTCCTTAGAGTCTGCCGGAGAATTAATTCGGGGAGGGCTGAGCGAAGAGATTATCCTTGCGAAACTTTACGAATCTCTGCGGTTTCTGGGTGAGATAACAGGCGAAACAACTCCCGAGGCGATTCTCTCTCAAATATTTTCGAGTTTCTGTATAGGAAAATGAAAGCTAGTTTTGACGAAGATTTTGATGTGATTGTAATCGGTGCTGGGCACGCCGGTTGTGAAGCCGCTTCGGCGGCGGCGCGTATGGGGTGCCATACTGCGCTGGTTACTATTAGCCTAGATATGATTGGCCAAATGTCATGTAATCCGGCGGTCGGGGGTATTGCTAAAGGCCATCTAGTAAGGGAGATAGACGCTCTGGGGGGGATTATGGGGCGTGTCATCGACCGCACCGGTATACAGTTTCGCCTGCTCAATCGCTCTCGAGGACCGGCGGTACAGGCTCCACGTGCCCAGGCGGATAGGGCTCTTTACCGAACTGAGATGCGGCACGTTCTCGAATACACCTCGAATCTAAACCTTCGGCAGGGTGTCGTGACCGACTTCGTTATTGAAAAGGGGCACGTGGAAGGTATCGAACTCCAAGATACTAGACGACTAAAAGCGAAGGCAGTCATTCTTGCCGCCGGTACGTTTCTAAATGGGTTAATTCACAATGGCCGTTCGACTTATACCGCTGGTCGCGCGGGGGAGCCCGCATCGATTGAGCTGGCGGAAAGCTTAAAAAGATTGGGTTTTCCGGTTGGACGGCTAAAAACAGGTACACCTCCTCGACTCGATGGACGTACAATTGACTGGGAGGCATTTGAGGCGCAACCCGCCGACGAACGTCCAGTTCCCTTCTCCTTTTTAACGGAATCTATTGAGCAGCCACAAGTTAGCTGTCACATTGGCTATACTAATCAAGAAGTTCACAAACTCATTCAAGATAATCTGCACGAATCTCCTCTATATTCTGGCCAGATTAAAGGTATAGGCCCACGATATTGCCCTTCAATCGAGGATAAGGTAGTAAAATTCCCTGAAAAAACGCGGCACCAGCTTTTCCTTGAGCCTGAAGGTTATGACACATACGAAGTTTATCTTAACGGCTTTTCTACCTCTTTGCCGTTTGAGCTACAACAGGAGCTCGTGCATGAGATTCGGGGTCTGGAAGAGACGAAGCTAATCCGACCGGGATACGCCATCGAGTATGATTTTGTCGATCCGAGAGAACTCAAGCATTTTTTACAGACCACACGAGTCCAAGGGTTGTTTTTTGCGGGGCAGATTAATGGCACTACCGGCTACGAAGAGGCCGCCTGTCAAGGACTCCTCGCGGGTATTAACGCCGCACTCTATATTCAGGGCCGGGAGGGGTTTACGTTGCGCCGCGAGGAATCTTATATTGGAGTTTTAATAGATGACTTGATAACTCAGGGAGTTGACGAGCCTTACCGAATGTTTACTTCCCGCGCGGAGAATCGACTTTCGCTCCGTTTTGATACTTCGGACGCTCGTCTTTCCCCTTACGGGAAGAATTTAGGGCTTATCGAAGATACGGAATGGGCGAAGTTCTCTGCAAGACGAGATCGGATAGCCAGGTTACGTAATATTCTGCTTGAGACTCGTTTTAAGCGCTCTGATCCTGAGTATCAGGAGTTGGCTCGTATCCTTCAAAAGGATTTGGGTGATTCTATCTCCTTAGCCTCCATTTCCCAGCTACACGAAGTCGATATCCCCCTGATTTTCAATCTTTTACCATCAAGTTTTCGTAGCCAAACAAAACTTTCTGACTTAGAGACTTCTATCGGAGACATCATTTACCACGGCTATATCCGTGCTCAACACCAAAATAATGAGCGCATAAGTACTCAGGGTGACGTCCAAATCCCCTCTGATTTGCAGTTTAATGTAGTTAGCGGTCTTTCTCACGAAATGGTTGAAAGGCTTGAACGTATACGGCCTCAAACGTTTGCCCAAGCTTCGCGAATCCCTGGTATGACTCCGGGTGCCCTCACAACTTTGCTCTTTTTCCTCAAGTCTTCAAAAAACTAATTGAGTAATAGTCCTGGTGTTTCACGTGTCACATCTGCAGATGTGACACGTGAAACACCATTTTTTGTGGATTAGGATAGTGTTTAGAGGGATTTTGTAGCCTGTTACGGCAAAGTGTGATAATTTGTCCGCGATTAGCGATGCCCGCGTTGTTAAGGAACATTTAAATGGCAAAAGTGATCGCCGTAGCAAATCAGAAGGGCGGGGTCGGAAAAACCACTACCTCTGTTAATCTGGCTGCCAGTCTTGCTATCGCGGAAACTCGCGTGCTTTTGATCGATACTGACCCTCAAGCAAATGCTACGTCAGGAGTGGGAATACAAAGAGGTAGTTTGAGAAGGAGTTTGTATCACGTTCTCGTGCTAGATGAGGCGCCACAAAATGTGATTCAAAACACGGAAATTCCCTTCCTCAAAATACTTCCGGCGGATAAAAATCTGATTGGCGCAGAAGTTGAGCTAGTCGATCTCGAAGGACGAGAATATAAACTAGAGAAAGCAATCCGCACATTCGAAAGCGATTACGACTTCATAATCATAGACTGCCCTCCTTCTCTGGGACTCCTCACCTTAAATGCGTTGACGGCCGCAAATTCTCTCTTGGTTCCGATCCAATGTGAATATTATGCGCTTGAGGGAGTAACAGAGCTTTTCGACACGCTCGCCCGTATAAGACGCTCGCTCAACCCCTCTTTAACGATTGAAGGGCTGCTGCTAACGATGTATGACGAGCGCACAAATTTATCAGCCGCTGTGGCCGCGGATTTAAGAGACTTTTACGGCCATCAGGTTTTCGAGGCGGTCATCCCTCGTAACGTCCGCCTGGCGGAGGCTCCGAGTTACGGTAAACCAATCATACTTTATGACATCAAGTCGCGCGGGGCGGAAAGCTACCTTCAGTTAGCAAAGGAGATAATGGCTCATGACAAGAAGAGCGTTAGGACGGGGGCTGAGCGCGCTGCTGTCGGACAAGCCGGCGATAACTAGTGAGGAGATGGTTGAGCTTGATATAGACCTCATCGAGCCAAATAATTTTCAACCGCGGACGACCTTTGACGAGGAACGTCTGGAGCAGCTTGCACAGTCGATAAGAGCCAACGGAATTATTCAGCCTTTGTTAGTTCGCAGAACGGCCACTGAAAAATATCAGTTGGTGGCTGGTGAAAGGCGTTGGCGTGCCGCCCAGCGTGCCGGTCTTCACAGGGTGCCTTGCGTCGTAAAAGAGATACCCGAAGATAAAATGTTAGAACTGGCTTTAATAGAGAATATACAAAGACAGGAGTTGAATGCGATTGAGGAAGCCCACGCTTATAAGAGGTTGATTGAAAGTTTGGGACTCACGCAGGAGATGGTTGCTCAAAGGGTCGGGAGAGATAGAACGTTTATTACCAACTATTTACGGCTGTTGCGGCTGCCTGAAGACATCCAGCGCCTTGTCGAAGCGGAACAACTCTCGATGGGACACGCACGGGCACTCCTGGGAATTGACGAGCCTGAAACCCAGAGAAAGCTGGCGAAGGAGATTATTGATAAAGGTCATTCGGTACGCCAAACGGAAAGAACTATAAAAAGGATAGTCGAGGGGGTAGAGTTAGTCAGCGCACCCACCATCAAAGAAGATCCAAATATCAGGTCCGCAGAGGATAAGCTACGCAGAAAGTTAAGTTCTAAAGTGCATATAGTGGTCAATCAGAAGAACGATGGTGGAAAGATTGAAATCGAGTTTTTTGACGTAAATGACTTAAATAGAGTCTACGAGATAATCATGGGTAAAGATAGTTGAAAATATCAAAACCAATATTTTGGCTTTCATGTAGAAAGTAAAATGACCACTGGGGCAAAGATGTAGTTTATATCTCAGAATTTTTAACTCGAAAAAGGTCATACCCACACAGTCTTAATTTGTAAAGATGGGGGACTAAGATTCTTCCACATGCAATCGTTTCTCACGCATTCAAAGGTTAACTCAACATCGCTCGCAATCTTGACGCTCCAAAATCCGGCGTGTTAAACTTCCGCTCTTTAGCCATACCGCAAACTTTACTTACAGTTGAGTTTTGCGCTCGACTTGTGCTTACTGACGCAGCTACTTCTACGCCTAAATACTATGTTAGCCTTCGCCGAATCCATCCAGCTGGTACCGGACGGTACGCTGATAGTTCATATTGCGATCATTATCACAATGGTGTTTGTCCTGAATAGGCTTCTGTTCAGACCGATAGGACGAATCCTGAGCGAGCGTGAGAAGCGGACGCGCGGGCGCACGGGCGAGGCGCGCGAGACGATTCATAGAGTTAAAGAGAGTCTGTCGCGTTACGAGAATTCGTTAAGGCAGGCGCGCGCCGAAGGTTACGGTCTGCTGGAACAACAGCAATCCGCGGCACACGAGGAGCGGAAACGCAAAATCGCCACTGTGCGCGAAGAGGTCGAACAGCAAATCGAACAACAGAAGGGCGAGATACGCGCCCAGGTCGAACAGGCTAGAGGAAGCCTTCGGGAAGAGGCGGAGCGGGTGGCAGCCAACATCAGTTCTCATCTCCTCCGGAGGTGAAAGCCTGTCCACGAACAAACTTTCCTTAGCTGTTTTTGGAAGGGAGCACCGCTCTTCAAACCTGTGGGGCGAGGCCAATTAGAATGAGTTTTCAGGAATTTCTGCCGACCATCGCGAAGCTAGTTAACCTGCTCCTTTTCGCGGGGGCGATGTTCTACTTCTTGCGACGGCCGGTCATAGAAGCGTTCCGGGCGCGGCAGGAGAGTATCCGCGACGAGTTGATGCGCGCCGAGGAAGAGAAGGCGGCAGCGGTGGCGCAGCTCGAAGAGGTCGAGGGGCGACTGGCTCGGCTGGACGCGGAGGTTGAAGCCATCCGGGCGCAGGCGCGGAAGGAAGCCGCTGAAGAGAGCGCGCGCATCGAGCGTGCGACGGAAGAGGAGATGCGGAAGATTCGCGAGCAGTCCCGCGGGTTGGGACGAACTGTTGCGCTCGAACGCGCAGCTGCTCGAAGTATTCCGCCACCCGGCGATACCTTACGAGCGGAAGCGCGGCGTCCTCGAAGAGCTCATCAGACGCACTCGCCCGCGTCCCACGACGGCAAACTTCCTGAAGGTGCTGTTGCAGAACCACAGGCTCGCGGAGCTGAGCGAGGTCGCCGCCCAGTTCGCGGAGGAGTTGGACAGGCGTTCTAACGTGGTGACGGCGCAGGTGACGACCGCGCGCCCGCTCTCGCCGGACGCGCAGGAGGCTTTGCGGGCCAGGCTCGGCCAGCTGACCGGCAGCACGGTGCGGCTCCGGTTCGAGGTGGATGAGGAGTTGATAGGCGGCGTCGTGACGCGCATCGGCTCGACGCTGTACGACGGCTCGGTGCGTGGCCAGTTGCAGCAGATGAAGCAAAGGATGGTCGGGGGAGTTTAGGACTTCCGATTTCCGAAGTTTTGATTTGCGGTTCGAAGAGCCGCCGGGTCAGGCTTAAGCCGAACGGCAAAGCGATAAGAATCACAAGTCGAAAATCGTAAATCAAAAACATAAAGTTATGGAACCGATTAGAGCGAACGAGATCAGCGAAATCATCCGCCAGCAGATCGAGAACTTCGAGGCGGGCGTGACGGTCACCGAGGTCGGCACCGTCATCAAGGTCGGCGACGGCATCGCGGAGGTGCATGGCCTGGAGAAGGTGATGGCCGGCGAGCTGTTGGAGTTCCCGCACGAGGTGCGCGGGCTCGCGCTGAACCTCGAAGAGGACAAGATCGGCGTCGTGCTCTTCGGCGAGTACCAGATGGTCAAAGAGGGCGACACGGTCAAGCGCACGGGGCGCATCATGAGCATCCCCGTGGGCGAAGCGGTCATCGGCCGCGTGGTCAACGCGCTGGGCATCCCCATCGACGAGCGCGGCCCGGTCGCGGCCGACACGTACAACCCGCTGGAGCGCATCGCGCCCGGCGTCGTCGACCGCCAGCCGGTGAAGGAGCCGCTCCAGACCGGCCTGAAGGCCATCGACTCGATGGTGCCCATCGGGCGCGGCCAGCGCGAGCTGATCATCGGCGACCGGCAGACGGGCAAGACCGCCGTGGCGCTCGACGCGATCATCAACCAGAAGGGCAAGGAGGTCATCTGCGTCTACGTCGCCATCGGCCAGAAGAACTCGACCGTGGCGCAGGTCATCAAGACGCTCGAAGACTTCGGCGCGATGGAGTACTCCATCGTCGTCTCCGCCACGGCCTCCGACCCGGCGGCGATGCAGTACCTCGCGCCTTACGCGGGCGCGGCCATCGGCGAGTACTTCCGCGACAGCGGCCGCCACGTCCTGACCGTCTACGACGACCTGTCGAAGCACGCCGCGGCCTACCGCGAAATCTCCCTGCTGCTCAGGCGGCCGCCGGGGCGCGAGGCGTTCCCGGGCGACGTCTTCTACCTGCACTCGCGTCTGCTCGAGCGCGCGGCCAAGCTCTCCGACTCGAAGGGCGCGGGGTCGCTCACGTCGCTCCCCATCATCGAGACGCAGGCGGGCGACATCTCGGCCTACATCCCGACGAACGTCATCTCGATCACGGACGGCCAGATTTTCCTCGAGGCCGACCTCTTCAACTCGGGCATCCGCCCGGCCATCAACGTCGGCAACTCGGTGTCACGGGTCGGCGGCTCGGCGCAGATCAAGGCGATGAAGCAGGTGGCGGGCACGCTCCGCCTCGACCTCGCGCAGTACCGCGAGCTGGCGGCGTTCGCGCAGTTCGGCTCGGACCTCGACCGCGCCACGCAGGCGCAGCTCGCGCGCGGCCAGCGCCTCGTCGAGATTCTGAAGCAGCCGCAGTACCGCCCGCTGGACGTCGCGCAGCAGGTGCTCATCCTCTGGGCGGCGACGAGCGGGCAGCTCGACAACATCCCGGTCGACCAGGTGCGCCGCTTCGAGGCCGACTTCCAACGCTTCGTCGAGACTTCGCACCCGGGCACGCTCAACGCCATCCGCGAGAAGAAGGCGCTGACCGACGAGATCAAGGAAGGGCTGGTGCAGGCCGTCTCCGACTTCAAGGCGGCGTGGCAGGAGCGCGGCTTCAACCCGCAGCCCGACCCGCCGTCCGACCCGACGAATGTGACGCCGGCCGCCGGGACGAGCGCCGCCGCCACCGCGTAATCAGAGAGTAGACAGTGTGACTGCTGTCTACCGACTAACGTTTTATGGCTAACCTCCTCGACATCCGCCGGCGCATCAAGTCGGTCAAGAACACGCAGCAGATCACGAAGGCCATGAAGATGGTCTCGGCGGCGAAGCTGAAGCGCGCGCAGGAGCGTGCGGTCTCGGCCAGGCCCTTCGCGGTGAAGATGGCGGAGGTGTTGACCGACCTCGCGTCGCAGGCGGGCGAGGACTTCCGCCACCCGCTGATGGACGCGCGCGGCGACTCGCGCTACCTGCTCGTGCTCGTCACGGCCGACAAGGGGCTCGCCGGCGCCTTCAACGCCAACCTGACGAAGGCCGCGCTCGCCTTCATGCGCGAGCACGAGGGCAAGTCGGTCGAGGTGCTGGCGGTCGGCCGCAAGGGCAGAGACTTCATCCGCCGGCGCGGCGTCGAGATCGCCGGCGAGTACGTGGGGCTGACGGGCAAGGGAAGGATCGAGCACGCCGAGGCGCTCGAAATCGCGCGCGACGTGATGCGCCGCTTCACCGAAGACGAGGGCGTCGACAAGGTCTTCGTCATCTTCAACGAGTTCCGCTCGGTCATCTCGCAGCGCGTCGTCGTCGAGCAGATTCTCCCGGTCTCGCGCGCCGAAGAGGGAGGCGAGGAGGGCGACTCGCCGCGCGAGCTGAACCTCGTCGGCTACAAGTACGAGCAGCCGCCGGCCGAAATCTTCAGCCAGCTTTTGCCGCGCCTCGTCGAGACGCAAATCTACCGCGCGCTGCTGGAGTCGGTCGCCTCCGAGCAGGGCGCGCGCATGACGGCGATGGACTCGGCGTCGAAGAACGCGGGCGAGCTCATCCAGTCGCTGACGCTCAACATGAACCGCATCCGCCAGGCGAGCATCACGCGCGAGATCATCGAGATCGTCTCGGGCGCGGCGGCCGCGCAGTAGCGGCCGGCCGCGCGTCAAAGTTCGAAGGTCAGGTGAGGGAAGCAGGCTCGAAGCCGCTTCCCTCATTTTCTTTCTGGGTCGAGGTGGGCAGTGAGTTTCGAGAAGGACGGGCTTGACTTAGAGGCGACGGCGCGGCGCGGGCGGCTCTGGCGCTACGGGCCGGTCGTGGCGTGGGCGTGCTTCGTGCTGTTCGCGTCTTCGTCGAACTTCTCGGCGTCGAACACCTCGCGCATCATCCGCCCCTTGCTGCTGTGGCTCTTCCCCGGCATCTCCGAGGCGTCGCTCGCACCGGCTCACTTCTTCGTCCGCAAGGCGGCTCACTTCACGGAGTACGCCGTGCTGGCGCTGCTCGCGGCGCGCGCCTTCCGCACGTCGTCGCGCGCCGCGCTCGCGCGCCGCTGGTGGCCCGCCTCCTTCATCCTCATCGCCGCGGTCGCGCTCGTCGACGAGTACCACCAGAGCTTCGTCCCCGTGCGCACGGGCACCGCCTACGACAGCCTGCTCGACATGGCCGGCGGCGCGACGGCGCTCGCCGGCGCGGCGCTGTGGCACGCGCGGAGGGAGGGGAAGTCGGCCGACGCCGCGCGCGGAGGCTGACTTCAGAGTTACTGCCTCTTTCGGGCGGCGTGTTATCCTACGGCCCGTTTCCCAGGCGTGCCCGGTTCTCCTGACAGCCCGAGGGCGACTCATCCTATGCTGAAGAATTTGAGGCAGCCGCGCCGCGTCGTCATCACGGGGCTCGGGTGCGTGACGCCGCTCGGCGTCGGGCGCGAGGCGTTCTGGGGCGGGCTGCTGCGCGGCGAGAGCGGCGTCCGCCGCATCGAAGGCTTCGACGTGACGGACTCGCCAGTGCGCATCGCGGGCCAGGTGCGCGGCTTCGACTGGGAGGCCGAGCTGAAGCCGAAAGACCGCCGCCACGTCGCGCGCACAGTCCCGCTCGCGCTCGCCGCCGCGCGCGAGGCGATGGAAGACGCGGGGCTTCAGCCTTCCGACTTCTCTCCCGAAGAGAGGCGGGCCTTCGGCGTCGTGCTCGGCACCGGCGGCGGCGGGCTGGCCTTCACGGAGGAGCAGTACAAGTACCTCTACGTCCCCGACGCGCCGGGCACCGCGAGCGTCTACACCATCCCTTCATCTACGCACGGCGGGCTCTCCTCCGAACTCTCGATGGCTTTCGGCCTGCGCGGCCTCTCGCACGTCGTCTCGACGGGCTGCACCTCCTCGACCGACGCCATCGCCTACGCCGCGCAGCACGTCGCGGTCGGCCGCCAGGAGGCTATGCTCGCCGGCGGGTCGGACGCGCCGCTCGCGCCCGGCATCCTCGCGGGCTTCTGTCTGATGAAGGTCCTGACCGAGAACTGGAACGACGAGCCCGAGCGCGCCTCGCGCCCGTTCTCGCGCGACCGCTCGGGGATGGTTCTGGGCGAGGGCGCGTGGGTCTACGTGCTCGAAGAGTACGAGCGCGCGCGGCGGCGCGGGGCGCGCGTGTACGCCGAGGTGACGGGCTACGGCGCGACGTGCGACGCGTACCACCGCGTCCGTCTGGAAGACACGGGCGAGGAGCCCGCGCGCGCGATGCGGCTCGCACTCGAAGACGCGGGGCGCGCGCCCGAGGAGGTCGATTACGTCAACCTCCACGGCACGTCCACCGTCCTCAACGACCGCATCGAGACGCAGGCGCTCAAGCTCGCGTTCGGCGATGCCTCGAAGCGCATCCCGATGTCGGGGACGAAGTCGCAGATCGGACACCCGCAGGGCGCGTCGGGCGCGGCGGGACTCGCGGCGGCGCTCTGCGCCATGACGACGGGCCACGTCCCGCCGACCATCAACCTCGACGAGCCCGCGCCCGAGTGCGACCTCGACTACACGCCCAACCGCGCGCGCGAGCGCGACGTGCGCGTCGCGCTCTGCAACTGTCGTTCGACTACCCCGAGGGTTGGACGCTCGAAGACAAGAGTAACGCCGAGCTACAGCACCTCGCCCTGCGCCGCCAGGGCAGCTCCGCCCTCGTCATGGTCATGGCGGAGCGCCAGCCCCTGCGGGACGCGTCGCAGCTCTTCCTGTCGCGCCTCAACGTGACCCAGCCTTACGCGGAGAACCTCGCGCGCCGGCTCGGCGCGAAAATTCCACAGCTGCCGGACAACGAGTGCCTGCCGGTGGGCGAGAGCTTCGCGGCGGGCTACAAGCTCGCCGGCCGCATCGGGCAGGAGCCGAGCACGGGCGAGGTCTACGCGCTCGTGAAGGGGCAGCGTCTCGTCCACCTCGTCTACATACGGCACGACAAGGACGACCCGGCGGCCGCGCCGGCGTGGAAGTTAGTGGCGGATACGCTCAAGGTCGAGCCGCCCGCGGACCTCCCTCCCGGGGCGGCGATGTCGGGGCGAGTCGTCTCGGGCGGCGTGCTCAACGGCAGGGCCATCTCCAAGCCGCCGCCGTGGCCTTACCCGGCCGAGGCGAAGAACCTGCTCGTGCAGGGGACGGTCAGCGTGCAAATCTTCGTTGACGAGACGGGGAAGGTCGTTCACGCGAAGGCCATCTCGGGGCACCGGATGCTGCACGCCGCGAGCGAGACGGCGGCCAAGCGCGCGAAGTTCAGCCCGACGACGCTCTGCGGCAAGCCGGTGAGGGTGACGGGCGTCATCACCTACAACTTCGTTCTGCAAAGGTGAGCGCCCCGGCGCGGGCGCGCGGCATGTTCGAGCAGTTCAGGCAGCGGAGCGAGGAGCTTGAGCACCTCGACAAGGGCGACTACACGCCCGAGGAGTACGAGGGGTGCCTGCGCGAGCTGCGCCGGGTCAACCGCTGGCTCGGCGACTCGCGCGCGCTCCGCCGCTCGGTGCTCCCCGACATCGCGCGCGACCGCCCGCGCGAGTTCTCGCTGCTCGACGTGGGCGCCGGCTCGGGCAAGCTTCTGCGCGAGGTCGCGCTGTGGGCGCGGGGCGCGGGCAGGGGCGCGCGCCTCGTCGGGCTCGAGCTGAACGGCCGCGCGGCCGAGGGGCTGGCCGAGGAGTCGCGCGAGTTCTGGGAGATTGAGTCGGTGCGCGGCGACGCGCTCCGCCTGCCCTTCGCCGCCGGGGCGTTCGACTACGTGATGTGCTCGCTCTTCACACACCACTTCCGCGACGACGCGTGCGTCCGCGTGCTCACTGAGATGGCGCGCGTCGCGCGGCGGCGCGTCTACTGCATCGACCTGCACCGCCACCCCGTCGCCTACCACTTCTACACGACGGCCGGACGGCTCCTCCTACACAACCGCCTCGTGCGCGAGGACGGCGCGCTCTCCATCCTGCGCAGCTTCCGCCCGCGCGAGCTGCGAGCCTTAGCCGGGCGCGCGGGGCTGTCGGACGTGCGCGTCGAGCGGCGCTTCCCCTACCGCCTGGTCCTGAGCGCGAGCGCGTGATGACGGACTTCGACGCGATCATCGTGGGCGGCGGGCCGGCGGGCGCGTGCGCCGGGATAGAGCTGGCTGCGGCGGGCGCGCGCGTGCTGATAGCCGAGCGGGAAAAGTTCCCGCGCGAAAAGCTGTGCGGCGAGTTCATCTCGCCCGAGTGCCTGGGCCACTTCGCTCGGCTCGGCGTCCTCGAACGGATGAGGGACGGCGGCGGCGCGCGCGTCAGTGAGACGGTCTTCTACGCGCCTTCCGGGCGCGGCGTCTCCGTGCCGAGCGCGTGGTTCGGCGGCGGCGGCGAGGCGCTCGGCCTGAGCCGCGCCGAGATGGACGCGCGGCTCATGGCGCGCGCGCGCGCGGCCGGCGCCGTCGTCCTCGAAGAGGCGTCGCTCGCGGGCGTCCTGACAGATGGGGCGCGCGTCGTCGGCGTGCGGCTGCACGTGGACGGCGTGCCGCTTGAGTTTCGCGCGCGCGTCACGCTCGACGCGACGGGGCGGCACCGCGCGGTCGTGCGCCGCGCCGAGCGCGAGCTGCGCGGCGCGGGCGCGGCGGGCGAGGGAAGCGCCGAGGCGAGCGGGCGCGCGCGCCTCGTCGCCTTCAAGGCGCACCTTGAGGGCGCGCGCGGCGCGCCGGGCGTCTGCGAAATCTACTTCTACCCCGGCGGCTACGGCGGGCTGAGTCCGGTCGAGGGCGGACTGAGTAACCTCTGCTTCATCGCGCGCGCCCGCGACGTGCGCGCGCGCGCGAGCGACGCCGAGCGCGTCGTGCGCGAGGTCGTCGGTCGCAACCGCCGCGCCGCGCACACGCTCGAAGGAGCGCGCGCGTGCGACCGCTGGCTCGGCGTCTCGGTCGAGAGCTTCGGCCGCCACGAGCCCGCGCCCTTCCCGGGCCTGCTCGCCGTCGGCGACGCCGCAGCCTTCATCGACCCCTTCACCGGCAGCGGCATGTTGATGGCGCTCGAAGGCGGCGAGCTTGCGGCCTCGGCCGTCTCGCGCTGGCTCGCGCGGGGCACGGAAGACTTCGGGCCGCTCGCTCGCGAGTACCGCGCGGCCTACGCCACGCGCTTCGACGCGCGTCTGCGTCTGTGCGGGCTGCTGCGCCGCGCCGCGCTCGCCCCGCCCGCGCTCGCGGAGGCCGGCGTCCTCGCACTCGGCGCGAGCGCGGCCCTCCGACGACGCCTCGCGCGCGCGACGCGCGGCGGCGGCGCTTCCGAAAATCATCAGCCCGACCTCGGGCTCTGAGCGCCGAACCTCACTATCAAGATGCGCACGCGCCGCCTGACGAGACTGACGAACGCTTTCTCAAAGAAGTGGGCGAACCTCCGCGGGGACGCTGAAAGACCTCTTACACGCCTAAAGAAATCTGTTGCAATATCCTTCGGGCGGCGCTAATCTCCCGCCCGTGGGTCGCCTCTGCTTTCCGACCCTCACGACAGGCACACTAAGCCCTAGCCGCCAGAAGGCAGCTTGCCCGGCCGGAAGGCGCGCGGACTAGACCAGCGCGAGCACGCCCGCGAGCAGGTCAAGAACAGTCTCCGCGAGACTGTCCGTTGCCCCGTCGGGCGCTTCGCCTTCCGAGGCGTCGGGTGTGGTGTTTTGTTCCTGCCCTGCGGTCGCCGGCTGTGGCGGCGGGGGCTGTGGCGAGCCGTTAGGCATCTCGCCGGCATAGACGGGGAACGTCAAGGCCAGTATCAAGGCCGCTACGCTGACAGCTTTACGCATCCTCTTTTCCTCTCGCTTTAATGAGGGTTAACCGAAGCCGCCGCCCGAACCCGAAGGTTCGGGGGCTTTGTCGCACATGCCGAAAAATCGGCATGTGCGGAGAAAGGCTGACCTCACATGACATTAGCAGATAGCCGCCTGAAGGAACTAGATAACCCCTCACTATCAGAGAATGAGCGCGTCATGTTGCGCTGCCGTGTAGCGGCAGACCTCATCCACAAAGGGCAGTACGAGGGCGCGCGCGAGGCTTTAGGCGAGTTGTGGCCGGGAGTCGGGCAGAGGCCGGAAGTGAAGAGGCTGCTGCCCGTGACGGCCGCCGAAGTCTTACTCCAAAGTGGGACGCTCACGGGCTGGCTCGGCAGCGCGCGTAACGTACAGGGCGCGCAGGAGCAGGCTAAAGACCTTCTCTCCGAAGCACTCCGAAAGTTCAAGTCTCAGGGTAAACACGCGAAGGTCTCTGAGGCGCAGTATGAACTTGGCATGTGCTACTGGCGGCTCGGCTCTTACGACGAGTCGCGGGTGACGTTAGAAGAGGCGTTAAAGGGGCTTGGCGATCATGACGGCGAGTTAAGAGCCAAAGTGCTGATAAGGCGCAGTCTCGTTGAAGTCTGGACGGGCAGGTATCACGAAGCGTGGAAGATGCTGGACGAGGCCGCCGCGTTCTTCGAGGGCTGCGGCGACGCGCTTAAGGGAAGGTGGCATGGGCAGAAGGGGTTGGTCTTTAGGAGGCTCGCCACGGCGGAAGGGCGGGCGGATTACTTTGATAAGGCCATCATCGAATACACCGCAGCAATTTACCACTACGAGCAGGCCAAGCATGAAAGGTACTGCGGCACTAACTTAAACAACCTTGCTTTCTTACTCTACAAGCTCGGCAGGTATAAAGACGCGCACGAACACTTAGACCGGGCAGAGTTCATCTTTACGAGGCTGGAAGACCCCGGCAACCTCGCGCAGGTTGACGAGACGCGGGCGCGCGTTCTGATAGCTGAGGGGCTACACCGCGAGGCAGACCGCATCCTCGCGGGAGTCGTTAAGACCTTCGAGCAGGGTAGCGAGTTCGCCTTGCTCGCAGACGCTCTCACCGTTCAAGGCGTCGCGTGGGCAAGGCTCGGGGCGTCCGAACGCTCTATCGCCGTACTGTACCGCGCGGCGGACATAGCCGAAGGCGTCGGCGCTCTCACAATCGCCGGTTTCGCGGCGCTGGCCTTAATCGAAGAATACGGCGCGGGACGTCTACTCACTCAGGCGGAAGTCTATAAGGCTTACACGCGCGCCGACCGGCTGTTGAAAGACTCGCAGGACGCGGAGGACGCCGCGAGGCTTCGGGCGTGCGCGCGCGTGGTCATGCGGAGGCTGGCGGGCGTGCAGCTACACGATAAAAACTTCTCGTTCTACGGCGCGGTACAGGAGCTTGAGGCGAAGATAATCGAGCAGGCTTTAGAGGAGACGGGCGGAAGCGTGACGAAGGCGGCGAAGCTGCTCGGACTGAAGCACCAGACGCTAGGCTCCATACTGAATCAGAGGCACAGGCGGCTTCTGAGGAAGCGGACGCCGGCCGTTCCGCGCCGCCGGAGTATCATCAAAGAACCCCCTGAAGAATAGCAACACAGATTTAGGACACCACCCGCCGGAAAGGGTTCTTGCCAAAGCCGGTCTGTTTAAGGTACAAAGTCGTTCGTAAGTGACGACAGGTTGCTCCCCGTCAAGAACAGAGATTTAAGTCACAGACCACCTTTCACGAGCGGGCGAGAAGCGGCCTAAGCTCCCGGCGCGCGCCCGCCGTCTGTTCGCGAGCAACCTTGACAAGGCTCACGCTGGCGGATTTGTCCCGCGCCCGAACAACGTGCGGCGGCGGCCGCCTCGCCCGAATTCGACCCATTTGTCTTCAAGGAGAGAAGAAGTTATGCGTGCTAACCCACGGCGGTGGCTCCCGACCGCTTACCGTTTCGTGCTCGCGTGCGCCTGCGCGCTCGCCTTCGGCGCGGGCCCCGCACTGGCGCAGGCCGACGCCACATCCGCCAACCTGAGCGGCTTCGTGCACGACCCGGCGGGCGCGGTCGTCACCGGCGCCACCGTCACGGCGCGCAACCCCTCGGTCGGCGTCACACGCACGACGACGACCAACGACGAGGGCTTCTACCAGCTCGTCCAACTCCCGCCGGGCGCATACGAGGTGTCGGTCGAGGCCGCCAACTTCAAGAAGGCCCTCATCCCCTCGGTCACCGTCACCGTCGGCCAGCGCGCCGACCTCGACATCGCGCTCGAGCTGGGGCAGATCACCGACGTGGTCACCGTCACCGGCGCGCAGACCGAGCTGATCGAGACCTCGAAGACCAACGTCTCGAACACCATCGACGAGCAGCGCATCGACAACCTGCCCATCAACCAGCGCGACTACATCAACTTCGCGCTGACGACCTCGAACGTCACGCGCGACAACGGCCGCCCCATCGGCCCCGCGCCGACCTCGGGTCTCAACTTCGGCGGCCAGCGCGGGCGCTCGAACCTCGTCCAGGTCGACGGCGCCGACAACACCGACAACTCGGTCAACGCCTCGCGCTCGACCGTCTCGCAGGAGGCGGTGCAGGAGTTCCAGGTCGTCACCAACTCGTTCGCGCCGGAGTTCGGGCGCACCGCGGGCGGCGTCGTCAACGTCGTCACCAAGTCGGGGACCAACGAGGTGCGCGGCAACGTCTACGGCTTCATCCGCCACAAGTCGATTCAGGCCAAGAACCCGTTCGCGCCCATCATCGACAACGACCCGGAGAAGAAGCCGCCGTTCACGCGCGCGCAGTACGGCGCCACGATCGGCTTCCCGCTCGCGCGCGACATGACGTTCGGCTTCCTCGCCTTCGAGCAGCGCAAGCGGCAGGAGTCGGGCTTCTTCACCTCGGACGTCGTCCAGGGTCTGAATTCGAGCGTCACCATCGGCGCGCCGTTCCTCCCCTTCTCGCAGACCTTCACGCGCATCAACTCGGCGCAGGCCGCCTACGTCCAGGGGCTTTTGACGCAGGCCGCGACGCTCATCGGGACGGGCGTGCCCGCCAACATCGCCACGGGGCAGGCGCTCGCCGGCGCCGCCGTCCAGTACGCGACGCTCGCCTCGGCCGGCGGCCAGACCGGCCTGACCGGCTCCAGCACGCTCATCAGCCCGGGCGGCGCCATCCCCGCCGGCACGCCCATCGGCCAGCGCTTCTTCCTGACGGGCGCGCCCGTCCCCGTCAACCCGAACGCCTTCCGCCCGCTGCTCGGGCTCCCGCGCGTCTTCCCCATCGCCGAGGACACGACCTTCGCGTCGGGACGCCTCGACCACCGCATCAACGAGCGTAACGACCTCACGATGCGCTTCAGCTACAACCCGTCGGACATCACGGGCATTCAGGTCGAGTCGCAGAACCAGGCGCTCGGCCAGAACGACTTCTCGCGCACGGGCATCCAGACGCTGCGCGACTCGAACTTCGTCGCCACGCTCCACTCGACGCTCTCGAACACGATGGTCAACGAGGCGCGCTTCAACTTCGGCCAGCGGCGCGCCACCTTCACCTCGCAGAACGGGCAGGGCACGGCCTACAACATCTCGGGCGTCGCCTTCGTCGGCCGCGAGCTGTTCTCGCCGGTCATCCGCACCGAGAACCGCTACGCCTACAGCGACAGCCTGAGCTGGGTCGCCGGCAACCACACGCTGAAGTTCGGCGGCGACGCCAACTTCGTCAGCGTCTCGGCGCTCTTCGAGCTGAACTTCGCCGGCCTCTTCAACTTCGGCGGGCTCTCGGCCAACACGCTCGCGCCCTTCCCCGGCAGCGCGCCGGCGTTCACGCCCGTCCAGCAGTACGGGCTGGGCTTCCCCAACAACTTCGTCCAGGGCTTCGGCAACCCGAGCAGCAACCTCAAGAACCGCCCGCTCGCGGCCTTCGCGCAGGACTCGTGGAAGATTCGCCCGAACCTGACGCTCAACTACGGCGTGCGCTACGACTACGAGATAACCGACCAGCTCGCCGTGCAGGACTTCCGCGACCCGCTCTCGGGGCTCACCGTCGCCGCCGGCACCACGCAGCAGTTCTACAACGCCTTCGGCGTCCAGCAGGGCTTCCCGCGCGACAAGGACAACATCGCGCCGCGCATCGGCGTGGCCTGGGACCTGACGGGCAACGGCGACACGGTGCTGCGCGCCGCCTACGGTCTCTTCTACGACCACCCGCTCCTGGCCATCGGCTTCAACTCCGACATCGCCGACAACGTGCAGCAGCAGCAGTTCATCTCCTTGCCCGGCAGCCCGGCGCCGACCGCGCTCCTGAACGCCGTGCAGATCTTCCAGGGCACGGTCTGCACCGCGGCCTCCAGCAACCCGCTCTGCCCGCCGGGGTTCACCACGCCGGGCACGGCGCCGTCGGCGCGGTACCAGTTCGGCCGCCAGCGCTTCGACGACCAGACGTTCCCGGGCTTCGGGCCGTTCCTGCCGTTCTCGCTGCCGGTCTCGACCGACTTCGAGTTCGCCTACGCCAACCAGGCCAACGTCACGCTCGAGCGCAAGCTGACGACGAACATGTCGTTCCAGGCGAGCTGGCTCTTCACGGGCGCGCACCACCTGCCGCACCCGACCAACCTGAACGCGCCGAACAACGCGCTGCTCATCCAGAACTTCGTCCGCTGCTTCGGCACTCAGCCGACGAACACGACTGCGGTGCTCACGGTCTCGCCCACGGCCTGCTCGAACATCGTCGCGCAGCCCATCCCCGGCCTCATCGCCGTCACCACGCGCGGCGCGGTCGTCCAGCCGTTCGCGGCCAACCTCTTCCGCCCGTCGGGGCCCAACTACTTCTTCACGCAGGCCATCACGGGCGGCGCGGTCACGCCCTCGGTCTTCAACGGCGCGCTCACCGCGACGGGCGCGCTCGCGCGGCCGGGCTTCGTCACCACCTTCGGCGACGTCAACGCGCAGGTCTCGGACGGCAACAACGTCTACCACGCCGGCACCTTCGAGGTGCGCCGGCGCTTCGCCGACAACTACCAGTTCCTCGCCTCCTACACCTGGTCGCACTCGATCGACGATTCGAGCGACCTCCAGACGCTGCTGCTGCCGCAGGACGTAACCCGGCTCGACCTCGAGCGCGCCGACTCACTCTTCGACCAGCGCCACCGCTTCGTCTTCAGCGCCGTGTTGGCCGCGCCCGGCTCGTGGCGCAGCGAGGGCGGGTTCCGCAGCTTCCTCTCGGGCTTCATCGTCGCCCCGATCTTCGAGTGGTCGGCGGGCCGACCCTTCAACATCCTCTCGGGGCAGGACACGAACAACGACCTGTCGAGTTCGACCGACCGCCCGTCGGTCGACTCGAACGGCGTGCTCTTCGTGCCCGCGCCGTTCCAGTCCGGCAACCTCGGGCGCAACGTCGGGCTGACGCACTCCTACCAGTCGCTCGACCTGCGCGTGACGCGCAACATCCCCTTGGGCGAACGCTTCCGCCTCGAAGTCATCGCCGAGGGCTTCAACCTCTTCAACCGCTTCAACGAGGCCGCGGTCTCGCCGCGGTTCGAGGACGTCAACCTCGTGGGCGACCGCGCCGGCAACGGTCGCTACCGCAGCCGCTCGACCGCCGCCTTCGACCCCCGCCAGTTCCAGTTCGGCTTGAAACTAAACTTCTGATTTCAGGGCGGGTGGCCAAGGACGCCCCGAGATTTGTCTGTAACTTCAGCGTGCCGTTCGAGTGAGCGAGCACATTCACGCGCAGGACGGTGAGCACCCCCCGCTTCTTCACGAGGGGGGTGCTCACCGTCCCGAACACGCCCTCCGGCTTCCGGCAGTAGTCCGCGAACTGCCGCGCTCTCTCTCTGGCGCGCTCTTTGGCCGCGAGCTCGGCGCGGAGCCGGTCGGCCACGCCCAGAGTATCCTCTCCTGCCTTAAAGTCATTCCCGCAACACCACCACCGGGCGTTAGACGGCGCGCACGGGCGAGCCCGTCCCGCCGCGTATCCTGAGCGGCAGGCCGATGAAGCGGAAGCGCCCACGCCCGACGAGCCGGTGCAGGTTGCACATGTTCTCGTAGTGCGTGAGGCCCAGCTCGCCGCAGACGCGGTGGACTTCCTTGTTCGAGACGCCGCGCACGCCCGGCGCCGCCGGTTCTACGTCGAAGGCCGCGACGCCCCGCCGGCCCAGCCAGCGCGCGGCCTCGACGCTCACGCCCGGCCCCCTGTGCCAGTCGTCCGTCCCGTACGCGCGCCGGTAATGATCCGTGTAGAGCAGCACCGTGTCGCCCCGCCTAATCTCAAGGCCCGCTTCGGAGAGTGCGCGCTCCAAATCTTCCACCTCGATCAGCTCCATCAGCCCCTTGTGCGAGAGGTCGAGACAGATGCCCTCGGTGTAGAAGGTCTCCAGCGGCATCTTGTCGATGGACTGCGCGCGGTGCTCGCGCCCCATGCGGCTGATCGCGTCCACGTGCGTGCCCGTGTGCTCGCCCAGTTCCAGCAGGTTGACGGCGGGCGAGACCACGCCGCTGTCAACGATGCCTTCCAACTCCTCGTCCGACTGGTGGACGGTGATCTTCACCTCGGGGAGTCCGGGGAAGACCGGCATGCCCGTGAAGATTTCCTGACTCAAATCAATAATCTCAAGCATACCTATTCCCTCCGCCGCGCCGCGTCTAACGGGCCGGGGCGCGTCTGTCGTGTCACATCCCCGCCCGGCACCCCCGGCCCACGGCCCATCCCGGCGTTAGCCGGTCGCCCTCCCGGCAGAGCCGGCCGGCTCCAACCTTCTAACGCGTAAGAGCGGGGCGGCGGGTATCTCGCCCTGCGACGTGGGGGATTGCGCCCAAAAGTGCCACCCTGATCCTTTCTCCGCCCGTGCTACGCGTTAGCAGCCGAGTCCGAACAGGCATCTGTACGGCGTCACGGACTGTGCGGCCTCGGGGGTCCGAGACGACATTCATACGGAAGAGAGGAATACTTGCCATGATGATGAAGAGAACGTTATGGGGCGGATTAACGGCCCGGTTGTTTCTGGCGGCGTTGTGCGTAGCCAGCGGCCTCTCGCTGCCGAGCCTTTCGAGGACGGCGGGCGCGGCGGCGGCAGAGGCGGGGGCGGAGTTCATCCTCTTCGAGCGGGGCGGCGAAATCTGGAAGATGAACCCTGACGGCAGTAACCAGACCACGCTTAGCGGCCCCGGCGTCAACGCGGCCGAGCCGCAGCCGACGAGGCGCAGCAGCCGGCCTACTCGCCCGACGGCAGCCGCATCGTCTTCTACCGCAAGACGCTGCTCCGGGACGAGGAGGGCACCGTCATCGGCAAAGAGGACGGCATCTACGTGATGCAGGCCGACGGGACGAACGTCCAGAGTCTCAACGCCGCGGGCGGGTACGCGCCCCACTGGGGAGGCGTGAAGGCGACGCCGCCGCCGCCCGCGAGGACGCCCGCCGAACGCGTCGCCGACCTGATCTCGCTGGTGCGGAGCTACAACCTCCCCTACGGGACGACCAACAGCCTGACCGTCAAGCTGCGCGGCGCGCTCGACGCGCTGGAGGCCGGCGACACGGCGACCGCCTGCGCGAGGCTCTCGGACTTCGTCAACCACACGCGCGCGCAGTCGGGCAAAAAGCTGACGACGGCGCAGGCGGCTCAGCTCATCGAGGGGGCGAACGCCATCCGCGCCCTGCTGGGCTGCTCGTAAATCGGCGCGAGGCCGCGTGGCTGATCCATCCCGCCGCCCCCTTCCGCGTTACTGGTCTGGGGGGGCGTCTACCGCGCGGCCTCGGGAGCCGGCTCCGGCCCCGAGACGGGGGCGAGCCGTTACGTACTCAGGGCTCGCGGGCGCGGGCGCCCGCGAGCCCGAGGCGATTTCACGTCGTCGGGGCACGCCCCGGCGCTTCAGGAAGGGAGTTCCGTATGTCAGTGAACGAGATCGCGCCGGACACGTACCGCATCTCGACCTACGTGCCCGAGATCAACTTACAGTTCAACCAGTTCCTCGTCACCGACGACGAGCCGCTCCTCTACCACACGGGGATGCGCGGGCTGTTCCCGCGGGTACTGGAAGAGGTGTCGCGCGTCATCGACCCGTCGCGGCTGCGCTGGGTGTCTTTCAGTCACTTCGAGTCCGACGAGTGCGGCGCGCTCAACGACTGGCTCGCGGTCGCGCCGCGCGCCGAGCCGGTGTGCAGCGTCGTGGGCGCGCTGGTGAGCGTTAACGACTTTTCGCTGCGGCCGGCACGCGCCCTCGCGGACGGCGAGGCGTTGGAGACGGGCCGGCGCCGGTTCCGCTTCCTACAGACGCCGCACGTGCCGCACTGCTGGGAGGCGGGGCTCATGTTCGAGGAGACCGAGGGGACGCTGCTCTGCTCCGACCTCTTCACGCACGGGGGCGACGTCGCGCCGCTGACCGAATCGGACGTGGTCGGGCCGTTCCGCGAGGGGCTCGTCGCGGACCTGCGGGGGCCGCTCGCCGGCGCCTACCCCTACACGCCGCAGACCGAAGAGACGCTGCGCCGTCTGGCCGCGCTCAGGCCGAAGACGCTCGCCCTGATGCACGGCTCGGCCTACGTCGGCGACGGCGGGCGCGCGCTGCTCGACCTTGCGGCGGCGATGCGCGAGGTTCTGGCGGCCTGAAGAGAGAAGGGGGGCAGACCGTGCCGTACGTCAACGTCCGGGTCACGAGAGACGGCGTGACCGTCGAGCAGAAGAGGCGGGTGGTGGAGGAGATCACGCGGACGCTCGTCGACGTGCTCGGCAAGAGGCCCGAGCACATCCACGTCATCATCGACGAGGTCGAGCCCGAGAACTGGGGCTTCGCCGGAGTGCTCACGACCGACTACCGCCGGGCGCAGGAGTAGGCGCGGCGCAGGAGGTTCGTTATGAAGGTCACCGTCAACGGCTGGAACGGGACGACCGGGCGGCCGGTCTCGTGAGCTCTCTCGGCGCGCCACCAGGTCATCAGGGTCGGCCGGACGGGCGACGACTACGCGTCGATGACAGGGGCGACGGCCGCGGGCGGAGAAATTGAGGGTTCCCTCAGACCGGTCACGCCCTCGAAACACGTGCGTGAGGGACTTAAACGCCGAGAGAATGGCGGAGGAGAGAGTTATGGACATCCGAATCAGGCCCGCCGCGCCGGACGACGCGGAAGCGTGCGGGCGCATCATCTACGAGGCCTTCAAGGGCATCGCCGAGCGCCACGACTTCCGGCCCGACTTCCCTTCGGCCGACGCCGGCGCGCAGCTCGCGCACCTCTTCATCAACGACCCCAAAGTCTACGGCGTGGTCGCGGAGGCCGGCGGCCGCGTCGTCGGCTCCAACTTCCTCTCGGAGTGGGACCCCGTCCGCGGGGTCGGCCCCATCACGGTTGACCCGGACACACAGGCGCGCGGGACGGGCAGGCGGCTGATGGAGGCCGTCATCGAGCGCGGGCGCGGCGCGGCCGGCGTCCGCCTGGTGCAGGACTCCTTCAACGCGGCCTCGCTCTCGCTCTACGCGAGCCTGGGCTTCGAGGTGAAGGAGCCGCTGGCGTTGATGGAGGGGAGTCCCGTGGGCGAGCCCCCTGCCGGCTATGAAGTCCGACCGATGCGGGAGGGAGACCACACCGCCGCCGCGGAGTTGTGCGGGAGGGTCCACGGGTTCTCGCGCGCGGGCGAGTTGAAGGGCCTGGCCCCGGCGCTCGGGCCGTTCGTCGTACTGCGCGAGGGGCGCGTGACGGCCTACGCCTCCGCGCCCAACTCGTGGCCGCTCGGGCACGCCGTGGCCGAGGGCGAAGATGACATGCGCGCCCTGCTCGCGGGGGCGGCGCGGGAGAGCGGTGAGCCTCTCTCCTTCCTCCTTCCGACGCGGCAGGCCGGGCTCTTCCGCTGGTGCCTCGGCGAGGGGATGCGCGTCGTGAAGACGATGACGCTGATGGCGACCGGCGAGTACAGGGGGCCGCGCGGGGCTTACCTCACGTCGGTCCTGTACTGAAGTCCCTGTGGCGGGTGGAAAGCGGAGTAGAAAACCGACGGGGGGGCCGCGGATTAATGAAAGGGTTTGAGGAGGCAGATCATGGCTGAGAGGCGATTGATTCTGGAGGCGGGGGCGGCGGGCAGTGGCGTCGACGGCCGCCTGACGCGTAAAGGCAGGGCGGAGAATGCGCCGCGCCCGTTTAACTTTTCGCGGAGCGGGCCGTACTTCGCCGGCCTGTTCCTGCTGGCGCTGGTGGCCTATTGGCCCACCTACTTCTCGCGGGTGCTGAGCGCCGACCATTACACGCACTTTCACGCGTCACTGGCGGCCGTGTGGATACTGATGCTGGCCGCTCAGCCGATGCTGATCCGTGCGAAGCGGCTGTCCTGGCACCGCCTGCTGGGAGGGTTCTCCTACGTGTTGGCGCCGCTCATCGTCGTCAGCATCGTGCTGCTCGCACACAGCCGGATCAAGGGGTTGAGTGGCGAGGCGTACGCCGTCCAGACTTACATCCTGTATCTACAGGTGTCGCTGACCGTGTTGTTCGGCCTCTCCTACGCCCTGGCGATCTACAAGCGCCATGCGCTCGCGCTGCACGCGCGCTTCATGGTCTGCACCGCGTTCACGCTGATAGACCCCGTGGTCATCCGCCTGATGTTCTGGATGGGGAGCCGGACGCCGAGCTGGAATTACCAGTGGGTCACCTTCGGGCTGACCGACCTCGTCATAGTCGCACTGATCTTCATGGAGCGGCGCAGTCGGACGGGGCGGAGGGTGTTCCCCGTCATGCTGGCGGTCTTTGTGCTGGCGCAGATTCCGGCTCTGTTCGGGCTGACGAACACCGAGCCGTGGCAGGCGTTCGCACGCTGGTTCGCGGCGCTCCCGTTGACCTGACGCGGCGGTCGCACTGAAGGAATCGGCAATCGCCGCGATAGAGGTCAGGCGTTTTTGCCGGAAGGTATCGCCCACCAGACTCCGCCCCGGCCGGGGCGGGCAGGCGAGGCCCCACGGGCGGGGCGGTGCCGAAGCCCTTTACCTCTTGACTTTCCGTGCCCCTGTAATAGAGTCGTGTGACGCTCGGCAAGAACAAGAGTGCGCTTGCTCGATTGCTACGGCTACTGGCATTTGAGAGCGATGAGATGCCGAAACTCGCACGAGGGAAAGGCGTTGCCCTTCCATCTTTAGAGGTTTACTTGCTCGGCCTGTTCCGGGTAGTGGTGGACGGCCTCCCGGTCGAGGAGCGCCGCTTCACGCGCCGCAAGCCGAAGCTGCTCGTCAAGCTCCTCGCCCTCGAACCCCACCACCGGCTTCATCGTGAGCGTCTGATGGAACTGCTCTGGCCCGACTCGGACCCCGACGCGGCGAGCAACAATTTACATAAAGCGATTCACATGGCCCGCCAGGCGCTCGAACCCGGTCTGAGGGCGGCCGCCGACTCCCACTTCATCCTCACGAGGGGGCGGCAGGTAGTTTTATGCGCGCCGGGTAAGTTGTGGATTGATGTGGACGCGTTCGAGCAGGCCGCCGCCGCGGCCGTCAAGGGGGAAGACGAGGGGGGCTATGTGAACGCGCTTTCGTTATACGGCGGTGATTTGCTGGCTGGGGACATCTACGAAGATTGGGCCGCAGCGCGGCGGGAACAGTTGCGCGGCGCTTACCGTGAGCTGCTGCAAAGATACGCCCGCCTGCTGGAAGCGGGCGGCCAGTACCAGCGGAGCGTCGAACGCCTGAGGGAGCTCGTCGCCTGTGACCCGTCGAACGAGGAGGCGCACCGGCAGTTGATGCGTCTGTACGCCGCGACGGGCCGCCGGCAGCAGGCGCTCCGCCAGTACGCGGAATGCCGCGAGGTGCTCCGACGCGAGCTGGACGCCGAACCCGAGCGGGCGACCCGCGCCCTCAACGAGGAGATCATCGCCGAGCGCGTCCGGCCTCTTCCGCGCGCCGCCGCGGGCGCCCCGCGCCGCGCCGCCGCCTCGAACTCCCTCGCCATCCTGCCTTTCGTCAACGCGAGCGCCGACCCGGGCCTGGAGTACCTCTCGGACGGCATCACGGAAAGCATCATCAACAACCTCTCGCAACTGCCGCAACTGCGTGTCATGGCCCGCTCGACGGTCTTCCGCTACAAGGGGGTTGAGGTTGACCCGCAGGAAGTCGGGAGCCGTCTGGGAGTCGGCGCCGTGCTCACAGGTAGGGTGCTCCACCGCGGTGACGCGTTGAATATTCAGACGGAGTTGGTTGACGTGTCGGACGGGTCGCAAGTTTGGGGCGAGCAGTACAATCGAAAGGCCTCGGACATCTTCAAGGTGCAGGAGGAGATTGCGAAGGAGCTGGCGGGCAAGTTGCGACTGGGGTTGAGCGGCGAGGAGAAAGGGCGGCTGAACAAGCGTCACACAGAAAACATGGAAGCTTACCAGCTTTATCTTAAAGGCCGGTACTTCTGGAACAAGCGGACAATCGAGGGAGTGAAGAGAGGCATGGGCTATTTCCAACAGGCAATTGGGATAGACCCCGACTACGCGGCGGCCTATGCCGGGTTGGCCGATTGCTATGCCAAGCTCGGAGACGTCGGAACTCCCGCCATGCCGTCGAAGGAGGCGTTCTTTCAAGGGAAGATAGCGGCCATCAAGGCTTTGGAGATTGACGGCGCGCTCGCCGAAGCTCATACCTCGCTGGCGCACTTCCACATGCATGAGTACAAATGGTCAGAAGCCGAGCGAGAATTCGAGCGTGCCTTTGAGTCGAATCCGAACTACGCCACCGCTCATCACTGGTATGCCTACTGCTTATTAATGGTCGGACGGCCGGACGAGGCCCTGACGGAGATCGCAAGAGCGTTGGAGCTCGACCCGCTGTCGCTCCCTATCAACTGCGATTTCGGAGACATTCTGTACTTTGCGCGCCGGTACGATTGCGCCGTCGAACAGCTCCAGAAGACGCTTGAGATGGACCCACAGTACCTACAGGCGCGCGTAGACCTGGCGCGGGTTTACGAACAAAAGGGGATGTACAAGGAAGCCGTCGCGGAGTTTCTCAAGGCGAAAGAACTTTCAGCAGACAACGTGGACGTTTTGGCGTCGCTCGCGCACACGTTTGCGGTCTCAGGCGAAAGGGAAGAGGCGTCGAAGGTGCTTGCCCGGTTGAAGAAGTTATCGAAGCGGAAGTATGTCTCGCCTTACAGCCTGGCGGTGGTCTATACGGGTCTTGGCGAGAAGGACAGAGTATTCGAATGGCTGCACCGGGCTTATGAGGAGAACGCCGAGTGGATGATTTACCTGACATTGGATCCGAGATTCGACCCTCTGCGCACGGACTCAAGATTCACAGAGCTTGTGCGGCGCGTCGGATTGCATGAGGCTCAAGTTTGACGATTCGGCCGAGACGGTGTGGGGTCTGCAACATGAAGAAGCCACAGTCAGAGATAGAGGCCAGTTACGACAGCGTCGCTGAAAATTTCGTCGAAGAGTTCTTCGGCGAGCTCGAGCGAAAGCCCTTCGACCGCGAACTGCTCGACGCCTTCGCCGAAAGCGTCCGGGGCGGGGGGCGGGTCTGCGACATCGGCTGCGGCCCGGGGCAGATCGCGCGCCGCCTGCGAGACCGCGGGGTCGAGATGCGCGGGATCGACCTGTCGCGGGAGATGGTCAAGTTCGCGAGGCGGCTCAACCCTGACATCCCGTTCGAGCAGGGGGATATGCTGTCGCTCGACGTGCCCGACGCTTCGCTGGCGGGGATCGTCTGCTTCTACGCCATCATCCACCTCGGGCGCAAGGACGCGCCGCGCGCCCTCGCGGAGATGCACCGTGCCCTGCGCCCCGGCGGAAGGCTCCTCGTCTCCTTCCACGGCGGCGGCGGGGAGCTTCACCGCGACCGGTGGTACGACAAGCCGGTCTCGATCGGGGTCACCCTGTTCGAGAAAGAGGAGATGTCGGGTTACATGGAGGCCGCGGGGTTCGAGGTCGAGCGGGTGGTCGAGCGAGAGCCTTACGAGTTTGAATACCCGACGCGCCGCGTCTACGCCTTCGGGAGAAAGCCGGCTCGGGCGAAATAGCCGGCGGGGGTGGCGGTATGTCGAAGACTGAGCCGCAGGGGGCGGAGGCCCCCTCCGTGCTGGAGATTCACCTGCTCGGCCCGTTCCGCGTCGTGGTGGACGGCCGCGCGGTCGAGGGGCGGCGTTTCGCGCGCCGCAAGCCGAAGCTGCTCGTCAAGCTGCTCGCGCTCCAACCCCACCACCAGCTTCACCGCGAACAGTTGATGGAGCTACTCTGGCCGGAGTTGGACGCGGAGGCGGCGGCCAACAATCTGCACAAAACTATCTACCTGGTGCGCCACGCCCTCGAACCCGGACTAAAATCGGCGGCCGAGTCCCGCTTCATCTTGTCGCAAGGGCACCTGCTCGCTTTGCGCGCGCAGGGCGGGCTGCGGGTCGACGCCGAAGAGTTTGAGCGGCGTGCCGCCGCGGCGAAAAGGAGCGGCGAGGCGGAAGAGTACGAGGCGGCGCTGGCGCTCTACGCGGGTGATCTGCTTCCGGAAGACCTCTACGCAGATTGGGCCGCGGCCCGGCGCGAGCAACTGCGGGGACAGCGTCGGGAGCTTCTGACGAAGCTCGCGCTTTTGTATGAGGCGCGCGGCGAGTTCGGGCGGGGCGTGGAACAGTGGAAGAGGCTTCTCGACTGCGACCCGCCTAACGAGGAGGCACACCGGCGATTGATGTCGCTTTACGCGCAGATGGGGGACCGGCACCTGGCGCTCCGTCAATACCGGCAGTGCTGTGAGGTGCTGCGGAAGGAACTCGACGCGGAGCCCGAGCGGGCGACGGTGGAGCTGCGCGAACGAATAGTGTCGGGGCGGGCGCGAGCCCTCCCGCAGGGCGAGGCCGGGCGCCGGGAGGACGCTCACGGGGCCGGGGACTCCCTCGCCGTCCTGCCCCTCGACAACTCCTGCGCCGACCCGAACGCGGAATACCTCTCGGACGGCATCGCCGAAAGCATCATCAACAACCTCTCGCAGTTGGGCGGGCTGCGCGTGATGGCGAGCAGCACCGTGTTTCGTTACAAGGGCCGGGGCGCCGACCCGCAGGAGGTCGGGCGCGCCCTGGGCGCCCGCGCCGTCCTGACCGGGAGGGTGCTGCAACTCGGCGACCGCCTGGTCATCAGGGTTGAGCTGGTTAACACGTCGGACGGGGCACAAATTTGGGGGGAGCAATATGACGGCCACGTCTCCGACGTGCTCGCCGTTCAGGAGGAGATCGCCAGGCGGATTTCGGAGAAGCTACAACTGCGGCTGACGAGTGAGGAGCGAGGGCGGCTCGCCGGACGCCACACGGAGAGTACCGAGGCGTATCACGCCTACCTCAGGGGTCGTTACTTCTGGAACAAGCGGACCGAGGACGGGCTGAGAAAGGGCATCGAGCACTTCCGGCAGGCGATTGAGTTCGACCCGTGTTACGCGCTGGCCTACGCGGGCCTGGCCGAATCTTACGTCGTGCTCGGTTCGTTCGGGGTCGGCGCGCTCGCGCCGGCGGAGGCCTTCCCGCGGGCGAAAGAGGCGGCGACGAGGGCCTTGGAGATTGACGACACGCTCGCGGAGGCGCGCGCCGCGCTGGCCTTCAGTCTGGCTCATTACGACTGGGACTGGGCCGCGGCCCGAAGAGAGTTCGCGCGGGCCATCGAACTGAAGCCGGCCTGCACGACCGCCCACCACTGGTACGGCCTGATCTACCTGCCGGCAATGGGGCGCCTGGACGAGGCCTTCGCGGAGGTGCGCCGGGCGCACGAGCTGGAGCCGCTGTCGCTCAGCATCAACACGGACTTCGGGTTCCTCCCGTACCTGATGCGCCAGTACGACCGATCAATAAACGAGTACCACAAATCTCTCGAACTGGACAAAAGTTTCGTCTACACGCACTGGAAGCTGGGCCTCGCCTACGAACAGAAGGCGATGTACGAAGAGGCTATCGAGGAATTCCGCAAAGCCATCACCCTCTCCGGCGGGAGCGCCCAGGCGTTGGTGCTGCTCGGGCACACGTACGCGGTGTCAGGGAGGAGGGGCGAGGCGCTGAAGGTGCTCGACGAACTGGGCGAGTTGTCGAAGCGAAGGTACGTCTCCTCGTACCGCGTGGCGGCGATCCACCTGGGGCTGGGGGAGAAGGGGCGTGCGTTCGAGTGGCTGGAGCGCGCCTATGAGGAGCGCGACTCCTGGCTGGCCTGGCTCAAGGTAGACCCCGTGCTGGACGACCTCCGGTCTGACCCGCGCTTCTCAGACCTCGTCCGTCGCGTCGGGCTGCCGCCGTAAAAAGGGGCGGGAAGCGGGCGGGAAGTTTTGCGGAAGTTTTTGAGGAAGTGGGCCGGGTACGATCCTTCACGTGATCGCGCCCGGCCATCGTTTTGGGCCGAAAGCGGCCACCCGACTTCACGATGAACTCAGGAGGAAAGACCCATGTCGAAGTCTTCAACGGTTGAGCCGGGCGCGAAGTCCCGCCGTCTCCCGACCGCCGGCCGCCCGCGAAAAAGCGGCCGCAGACCACGCACGGCGAGGCGTCTCCTCCGCGCCGCGCTCGCCGTCTGCCTGTGTCTCGCGTTGACGACGACGGGGCTCGCGCTACTTCATTTCGACCCGACCCTGCCGCCCTTCGACGCCGCCACGCTCGTGCCGTTCGGCCCGGCGGACGCCCCGCACGGCGCGCGGCAGTTTACCATCACGCGCGACGGCGTGCAGTTCACCTTCAGCACCACTTCGACGAACGGCATCTTCTTCTGTGACGCCGCCGGCAACTGTCACCTGCAAGCGCCCTTCCCCGCCGGCATCGAGGTCAGCATCAGCCCGCCGGTCGCGGCCGTCGGCTTCCAGCACAGGTGGATCGAGTGCCCGGGCCGCGCGACCTTCACCGGCTCGCAGGGGACGGAGACTTTCGCGTTCCCGTTCGTCCCCCAGTCGAGAGGCGGCTTCGTCGGGGCGTCCGACATCGGCGACATCTCCCGCGTCAGGCTCGAAAGCAGGTGCGGGTGGGCCGAGATTTGGGACGACATGCGCTTCGTGCCCGCCCGGCCGACCGGCCCGACCCCGACGCCGACCCCGACGCCCCCGAACCGCGCCGACCTGTCCGTCACGAAGAGCGCCCCGAACGTCACGCCGGACGATGCCCTTCTCAACTATGACATGACGGCAGGGAACTTCGGGCCCGACGCGGCCAACGACACGCGCGTGGTCGATTTTCTCCCGCCGGGCGTGACGCCCCTCTTCGCCGGTCATCCCCTCTCGCTCGACCCCTCCGGGCGCGTGGCGACCATCTCCGTCGGCGACGTGGCGGACGCTTCGAGCGTGTCAACCTTCCTGCGTGTGAGGACGCCGCCCTTCATCACGGACGACAGCCCCTCCAACGGCACGGCGAGGCTGAGCTGCTACTCCGCGCTGGTGAACGTGGCGCTCGCCACCTCCGCCTCGATTGAGACCGACCGCGGCAACAACCTCTCGACCGCCGTCACCTACTTCGACAAGGCGTCCCGCGCCGGGGCGGGCGAAGTCTGCGGCAACGGCGTCGACGACGACTGCGACGGGCTGGCCGACTGTGACGACCCGGCCTGCGGCTGTTACCCGCCGCTCAGGGCCGTCGGCGGCAGCACGCCGCCGCAGTGCATCTTCCTCCCGCCCCTCAGCACCTGCACCGCCGCGCCGCCGCCGACCTCCCCGCCCGCGCGCAACCGCCGCGCGCAGTTCGAGAGCTGCGGCCCGTTCGACGACGGGCACGGCGGCACGGTCACGCTCCCGGCCTACTGCTGCGACGGCGAGCCCAACAGCGGGATACAGGATCAGAACTGCCGCGTCCCCATCGACCCGAACTTCAAGGAGTCAGACCCGGGCGTGAACGCCGCCGGCTACGGCTACACGGAGGCCGGCCGGGTGATGACCTACACGCTCCACTACGAGAACATCGGCGACGCGGACGCACACGACGTGAGCGTCCTCGACGCGCTCCCGCCCGACCTCGACGCCTCCACCCTCGTCGTGAACGCGGGCGGGACTTACGACCCCGCGAACCGCGTCATCACCTGGCGCGACCCCGTAGTCCCGCCCCGCGAGCCGCGCAGCGTCAGCTTCCGCGCCGCCGTCCGCGCCGACGCGCCGCACGGCACGCGCATACGCAACGCCGGCACCGTCATCTTCCCCGACGCCGTGCCCCCCTCGCGCATCGACACGAACTTCGTCGAGCACGTCGTCCTCGCCCCCGGCAACCGCGTCGAGCCCGACCTGAAAGTCTTCCGGTGCACCCAGACCACTCCGGGCGAGTGGCGGGTCGATCTCGTCAACGAGGGCTACGGCTTCGCCTACAACGTGACGGCGGAGATCATCAACCCGCCGGCCTCCGTCAGCGTGGGCGACGCCACGGCCGCACTCTTCTCGCACCCGGACGACACGCAGCAGCTCGCGACCGTCATCCCGCTCGCCGCCACCCTGAGCGCCGACGCCGTCCGCTTCACGACCCGGACGCCCGGCGACCCCTGCGGCGCGCTCACCTGGCGCATCAGCTACCAGAACTCGCGCGGCGAGCGGTTCACGCGCGACGTGCGGGACGCGCCCGACGGCGACGCGGACGGCGTGCCCGACGCCGCGGACAACTGCCCCGTCACCTACAACCCGTCGCAGGCCGACGCGGACGGCGACGGGCGGGGCGAGGCGTGTGACAACTGCGCCGCGGTCGCGAACCCCGGCCAGGAGGACGCGGACGCCGACGGCGTCGGTGACGCGTGCGAGAACGTCGCGCCCGATTGCGGCGGGGCGCGTGCGAGCGTGCGGGAAATCTGGTCGCCCAATCACCGGAAGCTCGCCGTCTCGATCCTCGGCGTGAGGGACGCGGACGGCGACCCCGTCTCAGTCAGAATCGACCGCGTCATGCAGGACGAGCCGACGAACGGCACGGGCGACGGCGACACGTGCCCGGACGCACACGTCACGCCCGACGGCTCGACCGCGTACGTGCGCGCCGAGCGCAGCGGCGCGGGCAACGGCCGCGTCTACACCATCTACTTCACGGCCTCGGACGGGCGCGGCGGGAGCTGCCGCGGGAGCGTCAAGGTCCCCGTCCCGCACGACCGGGGCGGCGGCGCGGCGATCGACGACGGCCCGCGCTACGACTCGGCCGTCTGCACCCCCCGGGCGAAGCCTTAGAGAAGTTTTTGCAAATCAACGGACGCTGAGGGGCGTTGCATCGTGCCGCCCCGATGCGCACAGCGAAAGGAGTGAGAATGATGACCGGCTACCTTTTCATCGAGACGCGCGACCCCTTCGAATCGCGCGACACGGAGTTCGTCGCCGAGACGGCCGCGGCCCTCAAGGAGCGCGACAGCGAGGTGACCGTCTTCCTCGTCCAGAACGGCGTGCTCGCGGCGCGTCGCGGGGCGCGCGAACGGTACCTCTCCCGGCTCGCGGAGGCGGGCGTGCGCGTCCTCGCCGACGACTTCTCGCTGCGCGAGCGCGGCATCGCGGGCGACGACCTGCGCGCGGGCGTCTCGCAGTCGAGCGTGGGCGCGCTCGTCGAGATGCTCGCGCGCGGGGAGACGAAGGCCATCTGGCACTGAGGAGGAGGAAACGATGGAGGAAAAAACTCTGACGATCGCGCTGATGAACCCGCCTTACGAGTCCGCGAACTCGACGACGGCGTTCCGAATCATCGCCGCCGCCCTCCGGCAGGGCCTGCGCGTCAACGTCTTCGCCTACGAGGGCGCGGTCTGCCTGCCCCTCAAGGAACAGGCCCCGCACGCGAACCCCGTCAAGGGCACGACCGTGGAGGAGGAGGACCACCCGACGACGAGCAAGTTCGTGAGCGCGCTGCTGGAGATGGGGGGCGACCGCCTCACGTGGGTCAACTGCGGCCTGTGCGTGGACGAGCGCGGCGCGTCGAACGCGGTCGAAGGCGTCAGGCGCGGCAGCCCCGCGGACTTCTTCAAGATGGCCGAGGGCTCGACCAACACGCTCGTCATCCCGACCAGGTAGGGCGGCGTGCGCACCGGCCGCGGTGAAGCGGCCTTAAAGACAACTCTAAAGGAATCGGAGGACGGCCATGAAAATCTTAAACGTCGTCGAGACGGCCTACCGCGCGACGCTCGAAGAGCAGGACGACACGATCCTCTGGCTCAGCGGCGCGCTCAGGAACGCCGGGGCGGAGCTTTCGGTGCTGCTGCGCGCGAACGCGGTCAACTACCTCGTGCCGCAGGAATGCCCCTCGCTCCGGATCGGCGCGGCCGGCGTCAACCACCCGGCGCGGCCCTGCGAGGACATCAGGAAGTTGCGGGGGAAGGGCGTCGAGGTCTACGCCGTGCGGGAAGACCTCGAAGAGCGCGGGCTCGACAGCCGGGACTGTGTCGAGGGGGTCGGGCTCATCGGCCGCGCGGAGGTCGCGGCGCTCTTCGAGGGCCACGACCGAATCTGGCACTGGTGAGGCGCCCGCCCGCGAACGGGCGCACGTTCCACGAAACTCTTAACACGCATCGGGAGGTGAAAGCATGAAACGCAAAGTGACGCTCTTCGTCTGTCTGCTCCTGACCTTAATCGGCGTGGGGGCGGGGGCGCGCACGGACGGCGCGGCGAACGACGACGCGGCGAAATATGAGGTCTGGGTCATTGACCAGTCGGACACCACGCCTGACGGCGGCGGCACGCTCTACGTCTACCGGGGCGACGAACTCGAAGGGGCGGACGCCGCCGCGGCCGTGCCCGAGACGTTAGACCTGGGCGGCGCGGCGCGCGACCTCTGCGTCGAGCGGACGGGGACGGCCCCGCGCCGCCCCCACATGTTCTTCTTCAGCCCGTCGAGGACGCACGCGGCGGTCGCCTTCGTCACGACGGGCCACGTGCTCTTCATGGACGTGGTGACGAAGGCGCCCGTGGGGTGCGTGGACGTGGGCGCGCAGGCCCACGCCGCCGTCCCGTCAAACGACGGCACGTTCGTCGTCGTCGCGAACCAGAACGGCAGGCTCCTCCAGCGCATCAACACGGACTACGCGACGAACACCTTCACGCTCGACGCCGCCGCGACGCTCGACCTGGCGACCTGCACGACGCCCAGCGGCGCGCCCTGCCAGGACCCTGTCCTGCGCCCGAGCAACCGCCCCATCTGCCCCGTCATCGACGAGAGCGACCAGTTCACCTTCGTCACGCTGGCCGGCGGCGGCCTGTTCGTCGTCGACAGCCGGCAGACGCCGATGGCCATCGTCGGCGAGTACGACAAGGACACGGTGCACCCGGAAGGGTGCGGCGGGGTGCAGGCCCGCGGTCGCATGTACATCAACTCGGGCGGCCCGCTCGAATCCGACCTGTACTCGTTCCCCCTGTCGGGCTACGCGGGCGCGAACCCGCCCAACACGCCCGCGCCGACACTCGTCTTCACGCACGACGGAGCTAACTCGGACTCGCACGGGGCGGTCAGGACCAAGCACGAGCGCTACGTGTGGGTCGCCGAGCGGTTCGGCAACACCATCACGGTCGTGGACACGGACAGCAACACCGTGCTGGAACAGTTCAGCCTGGTCGGCCCGGTGAGCAGTGACCCGACGCCCGACCTGATGGACATTTCGCCCGGCGGCAACCGCGTCTTCATGGCGCTACGCGGGCCGAATCCCCTGACGGGCAACAACGCGGCCTTCAACAACGCTGCGGGCGGCACGCCCGGCATCGGCGTCATCCGCGTCGAGCGGGGCGGCAGAAGAGGCGTGTTCTTCGCCCGCGTTCCGATCAGCCACGTCGTCGGCGGCGTCGAGCGCGCGGACCCGCACGGCCTCAGGGTCCTGGTTAAATATCAACCGCGGGCGGAGGGAACGGCCGTCCGCGGTGAGAAAAGCAGTTGGGAAGCGGAGGGGGCGGGACGCTAACACTAGCGTCCCGCCCCCTCCGCTTTCGGTTTATGGCTATGGGATGTTTCTTATCAGTTTGCCCAGGGTGTCGAAGAGGTGTTCGCCGTGGCCGAGTGTGCGCACCCTGTCTGGCGTGACGATGGCGGGCGCGTCGGGTTCCGCGCCGAGCACGCCGCCGTTCGTGTCCGCGGCGTCGCCGTTTTCGGCGCGGGCAGCGCTACCCGCGACCGATGTCGACACGTCCGCGGCATCCGCCGGCGGGCGGGGGGCGAGAAATTGCGGCGAACCTGTTTCGGGTGGGGGACATCCGAAGGTCTGCCCCTCTCCCCGCGGGGTTGAAATCGCCCGACTCGTTATGAAACACTTCCGGCTTATGAAGAGACTTAACCTGAGACCCGCCGCCTGCGCCGCCGCGCTCGTCGCCTGCGCGGGGCTGGCGCACGCGCAGTCGGGCGCGACCCGCCCCCGGCGCGTGACGCCGGTGCAGCCCACGCCCGAGGCCGCCGCCAGCGTCAACGCCTCGCCGTCGGCCGCGCGCGCCGGCGCGCCGTCCGGCACGGCCTCGACCGCGCGCGCCTTCTCGCTGCTCGAACAGAAGCAGTACGAAGCGGCGCTCGCAGAGGCGAAGCAGCTCGCCGCCGCCGACCCGAAGAATTCCGAGGCGTGGAAGCTCGCCGGCTACGCGCAGTTCTACCTGAAGCGCTACGCCGAGGCGGCCGCCGACCTCGAACGCGCGCTCGATTTGCGCAGCGCCACCGGCGAGAAGGACACCAAGACCGAGGACGCGCTCGCGCAAGCCTACTTCTTCGCGGAGAACTACGAGCAGGCGCTCCCGCTCCTCGTCGGCGCGACGACGCGCGCGGGCGCGCGCCCCGACGCGGTGATGCTCTACTACCGCGCGGTCGCCGAGATGAACTTGAAGAAGACGGCCGACGCCGAGCGCACCTTCGCCGACGTGCTCAAGGCCGACCCGAAGAACAAGTTCGCGCTGCTCTATTTGGGTCAGCTCGCCTTCAACCGCCGGGACTACGCGACGGCCGTCAACATGCTCAACCGCGCCACGCTCGCCGACGCGACCTTCGCGCAGGGCTGGGAGATGCTGGCGCAGGCTTACATGTTCCGGGGCCGCGCCGCGACGGGCGCGGCGGCCGACGCCGACTTCCTCTCGGCGGTGCGCGCGGCCGACTCGCTCGCACGCGTGCGCCCGGACGGGCGCTCGGCGCTCCTGCAGGGCCAGGCGCTCCTCTTCGCCAAACAGTTCCCGCGCGCCGTCGCCGCGCTCGAACGCGCGGCCGCCTCGCCGCAGGCGAATGGCGAGACCTTCTACTACCTCGGCTACGCGCAGGTGCAGGCGAAGAACTTCCCGAAGGCCGTCGCCGCGCTCGAATCGGCGGCCGCCAAGACGCCCGACAATGCGGAGGTCTACCGCCTGCTCGGCTTCTCCTACGAGTCCTCGAAGCAGTACGCGAAGGCGCTCGCCGCCTACGAGCGCGGCCTTGAGCTTGCGCCCTCCGACGACTACTTCAAAGAGTCGGCCGAGCGCGTCCGCCCGTTCGCCAAGTAGCCGAGAGCCGCGAACCGAAAACCGTGAGCCGCGACAAGAGGGAGGCAATCCTTCGGGTCACGGCTCACGGTTTTCGGTTTACGTGCTCTGGCTTTTGAGCTAGCATCCCGAGCATGAGGAATACAAACTCTCGCCGCGCACATGCGCGCAACGTCGCGTTAAGTTTAGCCGCCGCTCTGACGGTTCTGCTCACCACGGCCGGCGCCGCGCGGGCGGCGACGTGGAAGGGACTGGAGCCTTTCGTCTCGAAGCGCGCGGACGTGGAGCTGGCGCTCGGCGCGCCGGCGGCCGACCGCTTCGCGGAGGACGGGATGCTGGAGTTCAACGTCTCGGGCGGGCGGGTGACGGTCCTCTTCGTCACGCCCAAGTTCGTCGCCTCGAAGCGCCTGCCCGCGCACTACGAGGGGACGGTCTTGCAGATAGTCCTCCAGCACGAGAACGCGCAGGACACGCCCGAGTCGATGAACCTCGTCACCAACAAAGCCTTCAAGCGCGAGGGGCGCGGCGGCGTCGAGAAGTTCAGCGACGACAAGGAGGGCCTCTTCTACACCTTCGTCGAGAGTCGCCTCAAGACGACGCGCTACTCCTACTCGATGGACAGGCTCGCGCGCGTCCAGAGAGGTAAGTAGTGAATGGTAAATGGTAAATGGTGAATAGTGCTTGAGTGTGCGCCGCGGCTGTAGAAACAGCGACGCGGGCTAAGTCAAGTTCTATTTACTATTTACCATTCACCATTCACCCTCTTATGCTTTACCGCACGCACGTCATCAGCGCGCTCGAAAAGACGCGCGAGGATTTCGCGAGGTTCGAGCGCTCGCTGCGCGGCGAGGTGGGCGAGCTGGCGGCGCGACTGCGCGCGCTCGCCGGCCGCGCGAGCGCGGAGGTCTTGCGCGAGTCGGGCGCGCGCGAGGCGCGTCTGGCCTACCCCTCGGACGAGCTCGACGGCGCGGGCGGCGCCGTCGTCCCGTTCGGCGAGACGTGGCGCTCGCACGAGGAGGCGCGCCGCTGGGCGCTCGCGACCCTGCGCGACCGCGTGACCTTCGCCGCCGACGGCAGCCAGGTCTTCCCCGGCCGCGACGCGAGCCTCCCCGTCGCCGCCGTGCAGGTCGCCTCGTTCGAGAACCCGCACTCCGCGGAGGGTCGCTACTTCAAGGACGTACACTTCGAGGTGCTGACGCCCGAGCAACTGCTCGGCACGCGCGGCAGCTTCGAGAGCCCCGAGCAGGTCGTGGGCCTCCGCCGCTTCGAGATAGAGGCGCGCGCCGTCTGCGACTTCCTCGAACGCCGGACGGGCTGGCGCGAGCGCGGCGAGCGCGCGCCCGTCGCCTTCTTCGACAACACGCTGCTCGTCGCCTCGCTCCGCAAGGGCACCGACCGCCACCTCTCGCAGCGCATGGCCGGCGCGCTCGCCGAACTGGTCGCGCTCTCGCGCGCGACCGAGGTGCCCGTCGTCGGCTACGTCGATCATTCTTACGCGCACGACATCGCGGGCCTCCTCGCCGCGCTCAACCGCGACCTGCCGGAGACGAGCGCCTACGACGCGCAAATCCTGCGCGCGCGCGCGTCGGGGAGCGCCCCCGCGCCGCTCGCGCGCTGGGGCGACCGCACCGTCTTCTGGCACTGCCAGCGCCCGAACCTCGCCGAGAGCTTCTTCGACGAGCGCGGGCTCCCGCTCGTCGGCTTCGTCTACCTGCAAACCACCTCGGACGGCCACCCCGCGCGCCTCGACATCCCGGCGTGGGTGCACGAGGCGGGACTCGTCGAGGAGGTCGTCGGCGCCGTCCGCGCCGAGTGCGTCGTCGGCAACGGCTACCCCTACGCCATCGAGACCGCCGACGAGGCCGCCGTCATGAACGCGCGCGACCGCGAACAGTTCCTCCGCGTCGTCCAGGACTTCGCCGCCCAGCACGACCTCGACTTCCACGTCTCCCGCAAGGCGCTCAGCAAAGGCCGCCGCCGTTGAGCGCGGCCGAGAAATCTGTCATCATCCGTCCGCGTCCGAACGTCCCAGGGCTCCCCGGCGAAAGATATGAAGGGCCTCTCCGGCGACAGCGAAAGCACACACGGCGTCCTCGAAGCCTCAGGCGGCGAAGAGTCGCGGGCGTGTCCGGCGTGCGGGGCTCGTGCGCGGAGGGCCGGGGCGCGGTTCTGCGCGACGTGCGGGCGCGCGCTCGGCGGCGGGTACTTCCCGGCCGACTCGGTGCGCGCGTCGTACCGGTTCGAGCGCGCGCCCGCGCCGGAGAAGCGGCAGCACGGGCCGGTCGCGCCGGCGCGCTCGCCGCGTCGGGCGGCGGGGCGGCGCGCGGCCGCGCGCGGGGGGGTGGAGTTTATGCCACGCGCGAGAGAGAGCGGCGCGGCGGCGACGGCGTTCGCCTTCGTCACGTACGCGCTGGTGCCGTACCTCGGGATTCTCTTCTGCCCCGGCGCGGTGCTGTTCGGCGGCTGGGGGCTCGTGCGCGCGTGGCGCGCGCCGCACGCGTCGGCCGGGGCCGCGCGCGCCTCGGCGCTCGGCATCGCCTTGGGCCTCCTCGTGCTCTGCGTCCAGCTCGTGCTCTGGTGGATTCTCTACAAGGTGCCCGAGTGGTCGCGCGCCGCGCCGTTTTAGACCGATGAGCAGAATCGCGAAGATCGTCAAGTCGAACTCGCACGTCGACTACGTGGCGCGGGTCATCGACGAGCTGGACGCCGACGCGCCGCCCTCGCCCGACGAGTACGGCTTCGCGCAGTTCGTCCGCCTGCCCGTCCGGGAGGGCGAGGAGGTCGTCGGCGTCGTCTACGACACGCAGCTCGCCAACCCCGAGTACGGTACCTTCGGCCCGCGCCTCTCGTCGCACGCCGACCTGAAGGTCCTGAGCCCCGACTTCCTGCACGAGCAGGGCGTGCTGCTCGGCATCCTCCTCCTCGGCTGGCGCTCGCGCGGCGACGACGCCGCGGGCGGCTGGGCCGCGCACCACGGGATGCCGCGCCGCGTCGTCCCCGTCGGGCAGGAGGTCTTCTCGCTCCCGGACGCGGAGGTCTTCGAGTTCCACCGCGGCCCGGGCGGCTCGGTGCAGCTCCACTACTTCTCGCAGGCGCTGGCGCACGCCGGCGCGTTCGCCGTCCCGCTCGTCGAGTCGGTCATCGCGCAGCTCGAACCGGCCTGCGAGCCGGCCGACCGCCAGCGGCTCTGCGTCCTGAAAAAATCACTCGTTTGGCAACGAACCCTGGGCCAGTTGCGTCTTTAAAGGGCGCCGAAAGTTTCTCGCCTCTCGAAAGGAAGTCCCGAAAAAATGAAGTTCGCAAGCAAGTCCCTGTCGCTGATACTGCTCGCGGCGGCCCTCGCCCCCGCCCCGGCCTTCGCGCAGCGCACGCGCCAGGTGGGCGACTCGCCGAAGCCCGTCCCCACGCCCGAGCAGCAGCCGCAGGCCGCGACGCAAGGTGACGGCAAGGCCGCGCCCAAGGTGAGCGCCCCCGCGCCGCCCGCGCCGCCGAAGGTCGTCCCGGCCAAGTACATGGGCGGCTTCGCCAGCTACCGCAAGAAGCAGGAGGGGATGCTCACCTTCGACGACCGCAACCAGCGGCTCGTCTTCCGCGACAAGAACGAGAAGGAGGTCATCTCGATCTCCTACGACGCCGTCATGGTGGCCTTCGCCGACCACGAGACGCGCCGCCTGATGGGCAACGGCACGCAGCAGGTCGTGCTCGGCACCGCCGGCATCCTCGGCCTGCCCGGCCTGCTGTTTAAGAAGAAGTTCGAGTACCTGACCATCCAGTTCGAGGACCCCGAGACCTACCTCCGGGGGACGACGCAGTTCAAGCTCAAGAACCAGGAGATCATTGACTCGATGGCCTACGCGCTCGCGCAGAAGGCCGGGCTCATCCAGCAGGGCGCCATCTACACGCGCCGCCGCGTCATCCAGCCCGCCTCCGACCAGAGTCCCTCGAACCCGTAACAGCGGGCGGGAGAGCCGGCCCACAAAAGAATCGCGCCGAGGGTGTTGAAGACCCTCGGCGCGATTCTTTTATTAAAGTCGGAGTCCGGTCAGTGTTCGCGCTTGGCGCCGGCGGGCGGGTCGCCCTGGTAAAGCTCCGCGCCGGAGGAGACGAACTCGGCGGCCTTCTCCTTCATGCCTTCGGAGAGCGCCGACTGCTCGTCGAGTTGATTCTTCGAGGCGTAGTCCCTGACCTCCTGCGTGATCTTCATCGAGCAGAAGTGCGGGCCGCACATCGAGCAGAAGTGCGCGAGCTTGGCGCCCTCCTGCGGCAGCGTCTCGTCGTGGTACTCGCGCGCGACCTCGGGGTCTAAGGCGAGGCTGAACTGGTCCTCCCAGCGGAACTCGAAGCGCGCCTTCGAGAGCGCGTTGTCTCTCATCTGCGCGCCGGGGTGTCCCTTGGCGAGGTCGGCCGCGTGCGCGGCCAGCCGGTAGGCGATGACGCCGTCCTTCACGTCCTGCTTGTTCGGCAGCCCGAGGTGCTCCTTCGGCGTGACGTAGCAGAGCATGGCGGTGCCGAACCAGCCGATCATCGCCGCGCCGATGGCCGACGTGATGTGGTCGTATCCGGGCGCGATGTCGGTGACGAGCGGCCCCAAAGTGTAGAACGGCGCCTCGTGACAGACTTCGAGCTGGCGGTCTACGTTCTCCTTGATGAGGTGGAGGGGGACGTGCCCCGGCCCCTCTATCATCACCTGACAGTCCGACTCCCACGCTACCCGCGTCAGCTCGCCGAGCGTCTCCAACTCGGCGAACTGCGCCGCGTCGTTGGCGTCGGCGATGGAGCCGGGGCGCAGGCCGTCGCCCAGAGAGAACGACACGTCGTAGGCGCGCATGACCTCGCAAATCTCGCGGAAGCGCGTGTAGAGGAAGCTCTCCTCGTGGTGCGCGAGACACCACTTGGCCATGATCGACCCGCCGCGCGAGACTATCCCCGTGGTGCGCCGCGCGGTCAGGGGGATGTAGGGCAGCCGCACGCCCGCGTGGATGGTGAAGTAATCGACGCCCTGCTCGGCCTGCTCGACGAGCGTGTCGCGGAAGACCTCCCACGTCAGCTCCTCGGCCTTGCCCCCGACCTTCTCAAGCGCCTGGTAGATGGGGACGGTGCCGATGGGGACGGGCGAGTTGCGCAGAATCCACTCGCGCGTCGTGTGGATGTTCTTCCCCGTGGACAAGTCCATCACGGTGTCGGCGCCCCACTTCACAGACCAGCGCATCTTCTCGACCTCCTCTTCAATGGAGGAGGCGACGGCCGAGTTGCCGATGTTGGCGTTGACCTTGACGAGGAAGTTGCGGCCGATGGCCATCGGCTCTGACTCGGGGTGGTTGACGTTGGCGGGGATGATGGCGCGGCCGCGCGCCACCTCGTCGCGGACGAACTCCGGCGTGACGAACTCGGGGATGGACGCGCCGAAGCTTTCGCCGCGGTGCTGGTGGTAGAGCGAGCTTCTGTCGTCGCGCGCGTGCTCCCTCATCGCGTGCAGGGCCGCCCCGCGCCCCATGTTCTCGCGCAGCGCGACGAACTCCATCTCGGGCGTCACGACGCCGCGACGCGCGTAGTGCATCTGCGTCACGCACGCGCCGGGCTTCGCGCGCAGCGGCGCGCGCCTGAGGCCCGGGAAAGGTTCGAGCCGCCCGCGGTCTTTGACCCTCGCGAACTCGGCCGCGCCTTCGGTGAGGTAGCCGTCGTCCCGCGGCAGCACCTCCCGCCCCTCGTACTCCTCCACGTCGCCGCGAGCGTGTATCCACTCGCGCCTGAGCGCGGGCAGGCCGTCGCGCACGTCGCACCTGACGGCGGGGTCGCCCCAGGGGCCGGAGGTGTCGTAGACGCGCACCGGCTCGTTCTCCTCGACGCGCCCGTCGGGCAGGCGCGTCGGCTGCAAAGAGACCTCGCGGAAGGGGACGCGCACGCCCCCCTCGCCCTCGACGTAGATTCTGCGCGAGTTCGGCAGGCGCACGTCCGCGCTCTGCGGCTCCACGCTCTGCGGCTCCGCGCTCTTGGACTCATGCCCGCCCTCGCGCGCCGCTTCGTTTCCGTTCCCGTTACTCATCGAATTTTATTCGCTTTCCGCGCGCGCCCTCGCGGGGCGCGGCGCAAACGTAAGGGGCCGTCCCTTCTTCCTCGGAAGAGAAGGGACGGCCCCTCACAAAGCCTCCCTTCGGCGGTACTAACCGCATCAGGTTCAAAGGGTCTCGCCCGCGGGCGACTCTCAGCCGCGCCCTCCGCAAAGTGGCGCCGGCTCCCCCGTTAACACTCTGACTTTCAAAGTCTCGGCCGAACTATAGAACATTTAACCGGCCGGCGACAGCCGCGCCGTCACGGGCCGAAGCGCCGCCGGTACTCGTCCGAGGTGATGAAGGCTTTGACCATCTCGGCCCGGACGAAGTCGCCGTTAAAGCTGTTCAGCTTCGAGAGCCAGAACTGGTAGCCCGCGTCGCTCGTGTCGGGCGGGTCGGTCGGGTTGCGGCGCAGGTAGCCGTGGTACTGCAACAGGACGAAGGCCGCGTTGAGCTCTGCGGCCCTCACCGAGTTCGAGTCGGCCACGACGCGCAGCGCGTTCGTGCGCCCCCCCTCGATGGAGTTCGCCGCGTGGAAGGCGTCGATGGCCTCCTGCCGCTCGGCCGGGGTCGGCGCCACTCCCGCCGTGGCGTAGAGCGTGTCCACGTAGGGCGCCGCGTTCGCGTGGTTGTTGCTCCCGTTGAACATGATCAGGGTGTTCAGACGCGAGGCGTAGGTTCGCTTGCGCGAGGCGAGCTTCTGCTCCCACGCCAGCTCGCCGACGACGAGGCCCCCGGCAATCTCGCGCTGGTCGCGCATCAATTCCCGGAAGGTCATCCTCGTCGCGGGGTCGTTCGAGCGGCGGCCGAGGGCGACGCGCTGGGCGCGTATCGCATAGAAGCCGGTCTCCTGGAACTCAATCGACAGGAAGAAGGCGGCCGAGACGTTGACGCGGCAGACCTCGGGGTTGGGACTGCCGCAGTTGGTCGTCTGGTTCGTCCAGAAGGCGAGCCCCGCGGCGTCGGGCTCGCGGCCGAGAAAGTCCAAGTAATGCTGACGGACGAAAAAGTCCGGGTTGAAACCGGGCGGGACGACGGGGTTCGGCCCGTCCGCCTGTTCGTTGTCGGCGATCTGCACGGTCGCGGAGGTGTTGGCCCCGAGCCGCGCGGAGCCCGACGGGTCAGAGAGCGCCACGCCGAAGGTCTCCGCGCCCTCGGACCCGTAGGCGTCGTCGGTGATAAAGATGTCCACGGTCTTGACCGTCTCGAAAGCGTTGAAGCTGAGCCTGGCGAACACGGCCCCGTAGTCGGACGTGGACTTGGCCGTCCCGTCGGCGGTCGCGAAGTCGACCGTGAACCCGCGGTCGAGGTTGCCCGAACGCCGGACGCGGACGCTGACCTTGCCGTCGCCCTCCGCGACGTTGTAGGCGACCGCCTCAAGCTCCACCTCGGGGACGAGGGTGGAGAGCTTGGTGACGAACGAGGCGACCGGGTTGACCCTCGTCGGTTGATGCGCCCCCGGAGTGACGGGGTAATCGACCGAGGCCGTCTGCCCCGTCACGTAGAGGTTGAAGGCATTGTCGCCCGCCGCGCCCGTCACCCACTCCGGCCGTTCGCCGCCGAAGGCCGCGTCGTAGATGGTCTGCCCCGTGGGCGAGAAGCCGTTGACGCACACGTCGAAGAGCGTCTCGGCGCGCTGGCACGACCACGCGACCGTGGAGAAGCCGTTCGACCCGACGGCGAGCGCGCCGTTGCTGCTGACGAGCGTCGTCAGCTTCTTCGAGAAGACCAGCGTGTCGCCGAAGGGCGCGAACTTGACGAGGAACTGCTTGGGGCCGCCGCCGCTCGCGCAGCCCGAGGGCGGGGCGTACGGGTTCGACGTGGGGAAGCAGCCCGAGCGCGTCGCGCCGGTGACGTAGACGTTGCCGAAAGAATCTACGCCCACGTCGTTGCCGTAGTCGTCGCCGCCGCGCGGCGTGTCGCCCGCGCCCTCGGGGCCGCCGAGGAAGGTCGAGAAGAGTAGTGACGAGCCCGCCGAGTTGAGCTTCGCCGCGAAGGCGTCGAAGGTGAACGCCCCGCCGAGCGTCGGCTGGTAGGCGTTGACCACGGGTAGCGTCGGCGGGTTGCTGTCGGAGGTGGTCGTCATCCCCGTGATGTACGCGTTGCCGTTCGGGTCGGCGGCGACGGCCTGCGCGATGGCGCCGGGGAAGTAGGTCGAGTAGGCGAGCGCCGTCCCCGCCGGGTTGAGCTTGGCGACGAAGCTCGTGCCCGGCGTCGCGCTGAACGCGCCCTGCGTCACGGGGAAGTCCTGCGAGGTGGTCGAGCCGGTGACGTAGGCGCTGCCGGACGCGTCAACCGCGATGTCCATCTCGGGCGCCATGGGCCAGTTGACCTGCGACGGTATCGGCTCGACGCCCGAGCCGCCGAGGTACGTCGAGTAGGCGAGCCCGGAGCCCGAGGCGTTGAGCTTGAAGGCGAAGGCGTCGGGCTGAGTGCCCGACCCGAGGTCGTTGCACGCGCCGTTGTTGCCGCACGTCTTGTCGAAGCCGTCGGGCGACGTCGGGAAGTTCGGCGAGTCGGTCTGGCCGGTGACGTAGGCGTTGCCGCCGGAGTCGAGCGCGACGGCGTGGCCTTCGTCCGTGCCCGAGCCGCCGACGCGCGTCGAGTAGACGAGTCCAGTCCCCGTCGGGTTGAGCTTCTGGACGAGCACGTCGCCCGTGATGTCGAAGCCGACGAGGTACGCGTTGCCGGTCGAGTCGACGGCCACGTCTTTGGTGTGGACCGAAGGGTCGAGGTAGGTCGAGTAGACGAGCACGGGGTCGATGACGAGGGCGCGCGCGCGGTCGTAGGCGCCGAGGCGGAAGCCGACCTCGCCCGAACGGCTCAGCGTGTAGTCGCACGCGACGTAAGTTCTCCCGTCGCCGTCGCCCTGGTAGGCGACGGGCCTCGGCTGGCGCACCTCGCCCGCGCGCGTGCTGAGCAGCAGCGCGCCGTCCGGCCCGAGACGAGCGCCCGAGGCGCCGTCGAACCTGACCTTGACGCGGGACGTGTCCGCGAAAGGTGCGAGCCGGAAGTCGTATTCGACGTTCCCGCCCGCCCCGTGGAAGACGAGATCGACGCCCTCAAAGATTCCGGCGTAACCGACGCGCGCGTAGTTCTCGACGCCCGTCACCCACTCGCGCGGGTCGCGCCCGTTGAGGTAGTTGCTGACGGCCTCGGTCAGGCCGAGCCCCTCGGGCCGCGTCGCCTTGTTCGCGCCGGGGAAGCTCATGCGGAGCGTCGCCGCGCGCGCGCCCTTCTCGGCGCGCGACTTCAAAGAGAGCAGCGCGCCGTCAAGCCCGAGCATGAGCGTGTAGCCCGCGCCGCGCGCGAGGTATTTCACGCGCGGCGCGGCCTGCCCGCGGTTGGGCTCGAAGTTCAGAGGCAGACGTCCGAAGTCCGGCGGCGTGTGCGCGCGTGCGTCCGTGCGCGCGGCGCCCGGCGGGGTCGCGGCGCCGGCGCCGGCTCGCCTCGCGCGGGAAGAGTCGAAGGTTTGCGCGAGCAGCGCCGCGCAGAGGAGCGCGCCTGCGTAGGCCGTGAATCTCACCAGGCGGGGCATGGTTTTTCTCCCTCTCTGAAGGAAGGCGGAAAGCGTTGCGCGGCGGCGGGGAGCGGCCGCGCGCTCGATTTGGCGGGAATTCTACTCCCGGCAATGTAGATACACAAATTATTGAACGCCAGCGGACACTATCGCGACGTTACGGGAATATAACTGACAGAATTTTGAGAAGGGTGAAAGGAGCAACTCTATGAAGATTCGGTCTGCGGGCGGAGGCGCGCTCGTGCTCGCGCTGGCGCTCGGGGCGGCGGCGTGCGGCGGCAAGGACGACAACGCCAACAACACGAACGCGGCGCGCAACACTAACGCCATCACCGTCGCGACGCCGACCTCGACGCCGACGCCGGTCGCGGCTTCGGAGGACACGGCCATCAAGAACAAGACGGAGGCCGCGCTGGCGAAGGCCGGCGTGACGGGCGTGACCGTCACGGTCAGCGGCGGCGAAGTGACGCTCAAGGGCGACGTGGCGAAGGCCAAGTGGCCCGACGCGATGAAGGCCGCCAACGAGTCCGGCGCCAAGAAGGTCAACAACCAGCTCAACGACAAGAAGTAGGGGAGGGACTATGGCTGTCAGGGATAAATATCAATCGCTCATAGACCTCGCCAACCAGGGCGGCGTCTCCAACCTGCGAGTCAACGAGGAGGGCGACGTGCTCCACGTCTCCGGCACGGTCGGGAGCGAGGAGGCCAAGAAGAAGCTCTGGGACGAGTACAACCGCCTCGACCCGGACATGCGCTCGGGCGACCTCATCCTGAACGTCGAGGTCGGCGGCGGCGACCCCGGCCGGGGCGAAGCCGACGCGGACACCTACACCGTCAAGAGCGGCGACTCGCTCTCGGCAATCGGCAAGCACCACGGCGTCGCCTGGCGCGACATACACGAGGCTAACAGGGACGTGATCGGCGACAACCCGGACTTAATCAAACCGGGCCAGAAGCTGCGCATCCCGAAGAAGTGAGGCGAAGTAGGCAGTAGGCGGTTAAAACGGGAACGAGTCCCGAATGAGAACGAGAGCGGCGAGTCTGACTGACTCGCCGCCCTCGTTTCTTTCAAGCCGCCTCGTCTATGAGGCTCCGTGTCTCAACTGCCTGCCGCCCTCTGACTACCGTCTCTCAAGGCCGTCCCATCACGGGGCGCCCTCTCAACATCTCGCGGCGGTCTTCGGCGCGGTAGCCCTGCGGCTCGGCGAACAGCTCGGGCGCGGGCTCGGTGCGCGTGACGCCCGTCAGGCGGAAGACGGTCTCGCCGAAGCGCGGGTCGTTGTGCTTGAGGAGGACGACCATGCGCAGTTCGGGCGAATACCACTGCTCGTGCGTGATCTCCAGCGGCTGCTCGTTGTCGAATTCGCCCGCCGGGATCGTCACGGTCGTGCGCGTCCCCTCGACCGTCAAGCCCTCTATCAACTGCGGCTCCAGCTTCTCCCTCTTCGGCGCGGGCGGGGACGCGGCCTGCTCGCCGGAGGCTTCGCGCCTGCGCGCCGCGCTCGTCGGCATCAGCACGCCGAAGGAGCCTTCGGTGCCGCCGGCGCGACGGCGCGCCTCCGCGAGCCCCGGAGTTAAATGCGTCTTGCGGATGGTGCCGCGTACCGTATCGACGAGGTACTCGACCTGCGCGACGGGGTCGGCGATACGGATGAGGCGCGGCTCCTGCCCGTCGGGGGCGGCCGCGCCGCCGCCGCGCGTCAGCAGGTGCTCGCGGCGCGTGCGACCGTCGGAGTCGCGGAACAGGCGCGCCGAGGACTTGCGCACCATGCGGTTGCCGCCGCCGAGCCGCTGCGCGTGCTCCGTGACCGCGTCGCCGGAGAAGGGCGAGCCTTTGACGACTTCGAGCTCGAAGTTGGTGTCGGGCGTGACGAAGCTGAGCGTCTGGAGGCCGCCCGGCCTCCGCCCATCCTCGAACGGCACCGGCGTCTCCGCGACCGGCGTCGGCAGCTCCACCCTCAAAGTGTTTGAGCGCACGCGATCCGGCGGCGGCGGCGGGCTCGACTGCCCCCGCCCCGTCTGCGCGCCCGCCTGTGCGAGCCCGACCGACCCGACGAGACCCGCGCACGCCAGCGCGCGCCCGACCGCGTTAAAAAATGCGTCCCCGTTCATGTGCGAGGTAGTTCCTTTCCGACTTCGTGCGAGGTTAACTTTTCTGATTGGACTCTTTCCCGCCCACGGCTCAACCGCCGATGAGGCTCATCGTGCGGGCGGGCTGCTCGAAGTGTGTCTCGTTGATGTAGTGGCGCGGCTCCTTCTTGAGGACGACGGATTCGATGTAGTCGGCCATCTCGGCGCGCGAGGCGCCGGAGCGCATCACGTCGCGCAAGGAGTGCTCGACCTTGGAGAAGAGGCACGTCCTGATCTGGCCGTCGGCCGTGAGGCGGACGCGCGAGCAGGCGCCGCAGAAGGGCTCGGTGACGGGGGCGATGATGCCGACCTCGCCCGGCGCGCCGTCGGCGAAGCGGTAGCGCGTCGCCGTCTCCGACCCGCGCTCGACGCCGACCGCGACGAGCGGGAAACGCTCGTGGATGCGTCGGCGAATCTCCGCGCCCGAGACGACGCTCTCGCGCGACCAGCCGTGACCCGAGTCGAGCGGCATGTACTCGATGAAGCGGACGTGGATGTCGTTCTCGCGCGCGAAGGCGGCGAGGTCGGCGACCTCGGTCTCGTTGTGGCCGCGCACGACGACGGCGTTGACCTTGACGGGGGTGAGTCCCACGCGCTGCGCGGCGCGGACGCCTTCGAGCACGCGCCCGAGCATGTCGACGCCGGTGATCTCCGTGAAGGCCGCGCGGCGCAGGCTGTCGAGGCTGACGGTGACGCGGTCGAGGCCGGCGGCCTTGAGCCCGGCGGCGCGCTCCGCGAGGTTGAAGGCGTTGGTGGTGAGCGCGAGGTCCTTGATTCCGGGGACGCGCGCGAGCTTCGCCACCAGCGTCTCGATGTCGCGGCGCAGCATCGGCTCGCCGCCGGTGAGGCGCACCTTCTCGACGCCGAGCGAGACGAAGAGCTCGACCGCCAGCTCGATCTCCTCGTAGGTGAGCACCGACGACTTCGGCGCGTTCTCCTCGGGCGACCCGTGCGGCAGGCAGTAGAAGCAGCGGAAGTTACACTTGTCGGTCACCGACACGCGCAGGTCGCGTATCGCACGGCCGTAGGAATCTTTGAGGAGTGCTTTCACTTCTGACTGCTTTCACCATTTACCCGGCGAAAAAAATCGGCGGCCGAGGGCACCGCCCCGCGTGAATCATACCCCGCGCCGGACGCGCCCTCCAAACAGCCGCGCGCGGCGCGGGACGGGCGGCCGGGCGAAAAAAAAGGCGGGGCCGGCCGCTCGGCCGGCCCCGCCTTTTCAAGCGGAAAACGCCCTACAGGTCGTTGATGATGTTGACCGCGAAGTTGGCGTTGTCCCCGTGGCCGTTGCCGCCTTCGCCGACGAGCGTGGTGTCGCTGACGCTCAGGTGGATGTTGTAGGCGCAGCGCGTGCCGCGTTGCAGTTTGTGCGAGCCCGGGGCGGGCGCGGCGGCGCCGTTGTCGAGGTCGGCCACGATGTCCCAGTCGGCCAGCACGCCGTCGGCGGCGGGCGTCGTCTCAGACCAGTCTGCGGGGACGCGTCCCGCGGCGGCCGGCGTGATGCCCGGTGCGCCGCCGACGCCGTTCTTCTGGTACGAGAGGCTGTAGCCGCCGAAGTTGTCGTTGGGCGCGGCCTGCGGGTCGGCGCGACGACTCCGGCGTTGTCAACCCAGACGCGCTGGATGTCGTAGAAGGTGTGCCCGGCCGTGTCCGAGACGCCGAGCAGGAGCGTGTACTTGCCCGTCGGCATCCCCGTCGGCTGCGACGGCGTGTCCGTCGGCCAGCCGGTCGAGTGCAGGTCGGGCACCGGCGGCAGGCAGAACTCGATATCGCTCGACGGGTCGAAGGGGTCGACGATGATCGTGAAGCACTCCTCGCGGGTGAACCAGCCGGGGCTGTAAGTAAGTATCGCCCCCTCGTCGCTGGGCAGGTCGAGCGGGTTGGCCGAGCGCTGGTCGTTGCCGATAGGGGGCGGGCCGCCGAAGATGACCTCGGAGTGGTACGTGTTGTTCGACGGCGACGCGGTGGCGAGGGGCGTGCCGTTCGCGGGCTTCGCGAAGGTGTGGGTGTCGTCGGGGACGGCCCAGACGTGAACCTCGGCGATCTGCTCGTTGGAGCACCCGCGCACGGAGGCCGCGCCCCGGACGTAGATGCTGCCGCCCACGGAGGCCGGGTTGACGGCGTGCGGCCCCGGCGACGGGGCGGCCGGCGCCGGGACGCGGCACAGCGGCTCGTTCAAGAGCTTGTAGGCGTGCGCCCACGCCGCGCCCACCTTCTTGATGTACGCCCGCGCGATCCTGAGCTGGAAGCTGATGGTGTGGTTGCAGGTGCTCTGGTCGATGCCGACGACGCGGAGCCTGACCTCGAAGTCGGCCGAGTCGAAGATTCCGACGCCCGCGCCGATGAGGGCCTGTTGCACGTCGACGAAGCCGAGCGTGCCCGCGTTCACCTGGTTGTTGCCCTGCGTGAGCGAGGCGTCCGGGTTCCCGCCCGAGTCGGCGTAGATGATGCCGCCCGCGACGGGCGAGCCGTTGTAGTACAGCGCGAGTTCGTAGCGGCTGAAGCCGAGGCCGGAGGCCGTCCCCTCGACGCGGATGACCGCCTTGCCGCCGATCGTCGTGCCGGCCCGACACCCGTGGGGCTGCGTCAGGTCGCACTTGAGCATGACGAAGTGCTTCTGCCGCCAGATGAGGTAGATGAGGAGCAGGATCATCATCAGCAGGGTGAGCCAGACCTTGTGAGCGTCGGTGCTTTAGCAGGAATACGCCGGACGACCGGCCCCCTCTGGAAGGGGCCGGATGCACTGGCGTTTCACCCACCCTGTGGGATCGGAGTTGAGCCTGACGTGGGGCGCGGGGGGAAAGCCCCCGGCGAGGGCGCCCTCAGCGGAGGGGCATTGAAAGGATAGCGGGGCGCCGCGTTGCGGCCCCCCGGGGGCGTCGAAGAATAATGGCCGGGTAAGGAGTGAGCACGGGCTGAGAGAAGTTGCCGGGCTGCCTGGGTCGAGCCGCGGGTGCAGGCTCGCGGGGTTACGTCGGGGGCGCCGCGCGCGAGGTGCGTCGGTCGCCGTGTCGTTGAAGCGGCTGAAGCGTAAACCTAGCCGCCACGCAAGTCAAGAAAATCCAGGGGCGGGTCGAGTTTCAATCCGACTACGAAAGTCCGCCGCGCGACCGCCGCGCCGACTTAACGCTCGTGACCCGCGACGCGGCCGTCGTCGCCGGTCGTGAAGCGGAGCGCGTGGCCGAGCTGTTTGAGCGTGCGCAGCTCGCGCCCGCGTCCCGGCGCGTGGAGCGCGTAGACGCGCGCCTCGTGCGCCCCGGCCGCGAGCGCGGGGAGCGCGAAGCTGTAGCCGCAGCTCTCGTCCGCCGCGCGGCCGGCGGCCAACACGTCGGGGCGCGGGAGCGCGGCCACGCCGTGCGCGACGAAGCGGCCGTCCACGTAGAGCTGCACCTCGACGCGCTCGCCCGGGCGCGAGGCGTCCACGGCCCAGCCCGCCACCTCGCCCCGCCGCGTCACCTCGCCGAAGCCGCGCAGGCTGGGCGGGAAGGCGCCGTGCTCCGTCCACACCGCGTACGCCCCGGCGCAGAGCGTCAGGGTGACGAGGCCCGCGAAAACGATTTGCAGGCGGCCGAGTCGTGACATGGCTTCGGGACGAGACTTCTGAACGCGAAGGGACGCGAGCTTAAAAGGCCGGGCCGGTCTCCGCTACTCTTCGCCGGTCTTTCCGGCGCGGCCGAGGAGCGTGCGCGCGTTGCGCCGGAGCCCCGAGAGCTTGGCGCGCTTGACGGGGCTGCGGCGGAAGCGCTCGACGTAAACGTCGTGCGAGAGGTCGGCGACCTCTCCGAGCGCGGGCGCGAGCGCGCCGGGTCGCGGCTCGAAGCGCGTCTCTTCGGACGGCTGCTCGAAGCGGTTCCAGGGGCACACGTCCTGACACACGTCGCAGCCGTAGAGCCAGCCGTCCAGGCTCGACGCGACGGCCGGGGGCAGCTCCGCGTCGCGCAGCTCGATGGTCGCGTGCGAGATGCAGAGGTTCGAGTCCACGACGTAGGGCTCGACGATGGCGCGGGTCGGGCACGAGTCGATGCAGAGCGTGCAGGTGCCGCAGTGGTCTTCCTCGCGCGCGCCGTCGTACTCCATCTCGGCGTCGAGTATCAGCTCGCCGAGGAAGACCCACGAGCCGTAGTCGCGCGTGATGAGGTTGGTGTGCTTGCCTATCCACCCGAGCCCGGCGCGCACCGCCCAGGCCTTGTCCATGCTGGGCTGCGCGTCGACGCAGACCTTGCCTTGAACTTCGGGCGCAAGCTGTCTCACGTGTGCGAGCAGCGCCTTCAACTTCTCGCCGAGCACGTCGTGGTAGTCGTCGCCCCAGGCGTAGCGCGAGATTTTGCCGGCGGCGGGGTCGCGCGCGTGCTCGTGCGGCGTGTAGTAGTTGAGCGCGACGGCGACGACCGAGCGCGCGCCGTCGAGAAGCTCGCGCGGGTCGGTGCGCCGCTCGACGCCGCGCTCCATCCACGCCATCGAGGCTTGAAAGCCCCGCGCCAGCCACTCTTCGAGCCGCGCCCTCTCCTCGGTCAAAGCTTCGGCGCGCACGACGCCGACCTTCTGAAAGCCCAGCCCGCGCGCGCGCCGCTTCACCTCCGCCGTCAGCTCCGACGGCGAGAGGCGTGGGCGCGACTCGGTACTCTCAAGCGTGACACACATCTCGAATCCGGCCTTAAAAACTCTCGAAAATTATAACAGAGTCGCGCCTGCCGCCGGCGCGGCCCCGGCGTGTTACAATCGACAAAATCACGACATCCGAATGGCGGAAGATGGTCTTCGGGTCAGGGAGGGAGTTTTGAGTTTGACGCCGCCGAAAGATTCGACGGGTGCCGCCGAGGAGTCGCTCGAAAGGAAAGCCGGGCGACTCCTTTTCGTCGGCCTGCCCGCCACCAAACTCGACCGCCACTGGCGCGAGTTCCTGCGCGAGGTGCGCCCGGGAGGCGTCATCCTCTTCGGGCGCAACGTCGAGTCGGCCGAGCAGGTCTCGATGCTCGCCGCGCAGATACGCGACGCCGCCGGCCGCGACGTTTTAATCGGCGTCGACCAGGAGGGCGGCCTCGTCGACCGCTTCCGCGACGTGTGCGAGCCGATGCCGTCGGCGAAGGCCGTGCGCAGCGCGGGCCGCGCCGACCTCGCGGAGAAGTACGGCGAGCTGGCGGCGCGCGCGCTCCGCCTGATGGGCTTCAACATCAACTTCGCGCCGGTGCTCGACCTCTCGGGCGACAACGAGGATAACGGACTGCGCGCGCGCACCTTCGGCGTCAACCCCGAGACGGTCTCGATGCTCACCGGCGCGTACCTCGAAGGTTTGCAGCGCGGGCAGGTCATCGGGTGCGGCAAACACTTCCCCGGCCTCGGCGTCTCGCAGGTCGATTCGCACCGCGGGCTCCCCGTGGTCACGCACACGTGGCAGGAGATTTTCCAGAAGGACCTCGTGCCCTTCATGGACCTGATGTTCCACCGCCCCGGCGAGCGCCTGCGCTCGGTGATGGTCAGCCACGCCGCCTTCCCCGACATCTCGGAGTTCCTGCAAGACCTCTTCCGGCAGGAGGGCGACCCGCCGACCATCCAGGGGCTCCACCAGTTCCCCGCCACCATCAGCGGCAACGTCACGACGCGCCTGCTCAGGCGGATCCTCAAGTTCGACGGGCTCGTCATCACCGACGACATGGAGATGGGCGCGGTCGTCCAGACGCTCACGGTGCCCGAGGCCTGCCTGCGCGCCGTCGAGGCGGGCTCGGACATGGTGCTCATCTGCGAGCGCGAGGAGAACGTCGTCGCCGCGCGCGACGAGCTGGTGCGGGCGGTGCGCGAGAAGCGCCTGAGCGAGCGCGCGCTGGCCGCCGCCGAGCGCCGCACGCGCTGGGCGCTCAAGCTCGCGGGCGAGCCCGAGTCGTTCGACGCCGAGGAGTTCGAGGCGGTCTCGCGCCAGATCAAGGTGCTCAAGCAGGAGCTGCGCTCGGCCGAGGAGTCCGGCGAGTACGCGCCGCTCTTCGGCACCGAGGACGACGGCACGCGCCGCTCCTCCAACTTCTAAAGCGAGCCGCCCCGAACCGCCGAAGCGAGCCGCGGCGGACTTCCGAAGCGGCCCCGCGCGCCCACTCGTCAAAACTCCGCGCGGTGGGTTATCTTAGCCCCGCGCGCCGCCGCCCACGCGGGAGTGAGCGCGGCCGGCGCGCCCCGAGTCCGCCTACACTTTCCCTCGGTGAGGTGATTCCCACGAAGAGCCGACAGTCAATATTAAGGAGGCACCGAACCGCCTTGCGACGCACCTTCCTGCTCGCGCTCGTCACAGCGCTCGTCTTCGCACAGGCGCCGGCGCAGCGCCGGCCCGCGCCGCCGCCCGCGCCGGCCGCCACGCCCACGCCGCAGCCCCTCCCGCCGCCGCGCGTGAGAATCGCCGACTACCGCGAGCGCGCCGCGCGCATCATCGGCGCGGCGCTCACCGACGACACGGCCTACCGCCGTCTGGCGTGGCTCACAGACCGCATCGGCCACCGCCTGAGCGGCTCCGAGGCGCTCGAGCGCGCCGTCGGGTGGGCCCTCGCCGAGATGAAGCGCGACCGGCTCGACAACGTGCGCGCCGAGAAGGTGACGGTGCCGCACTGGGTGCGCGGCGAGGAGAGCCTTGAGCTGGTCGAGCCTTCGAGCCTCAAGCTCTCGATGCTGGGCTTGGGCGGCAGCGAGGGGACGCCGCCCGAAGGCATCACGGCGGAGGCCGTCGTCGTCCGCAGCTTCGACGAGCTTGAGGCGCTGGGCGAGCGCGTGCGCGGCAAGGTCGTCGTCTACAACGTGCCCTTCACGAACTACGGCCAGACGGTCGCGTACCGGGGCGCGGGCGCGTCGCGCGCGGCGCGTTACGGCGCGGTCGCCGCGCTCGTCCGCTCGGTCACGCCCGTCAGCCTCCAGACGCCGCACACGGGGTCTCTGCGCTACCTCGAGAACACGCCGCGCGTCCCGGCGGCGGCCGTCACCATCGAGGGCGCCGAGCTGCTCCAGCGCATGTACGAACGCGGCGAGCGCCCCCGCGTGCGCCTCAAGATGCAGGCGCGCTTTTTGCCCGACGCCGAGTCGGCCAACGTCGTCGCCGAGCTGAAGGGGCGCGAGCGGCCGGAGGAGGTCGTGCTCGTCGGCGGGCACCTCGACTCGTGGGACGTGGGGCAGGGCGCGCACGACGACGGCGGCGGGTGCGTCGTCTCGTGGGAGGTGGTGCGGCTCCTGAAGGAGCTGAACCTGCGCCCCCGGCGCACCATCCGCGTCGTGCTGTTTACGAACGAGGAGAACGGGCTGCGCGGCGGCAGCGCCTACCGCGACGCGCACAGGGCGGAAGTCCCGAACCACGTCCTCGCCATCGAGTCCGATAGCGGCGTCTACCGCCCGACCGGCTTCGGCCTCTCTTCCCGCGCGAGCGCGCAGGCGCGCGCCGACGTGCGTGAGATTGCCAGACTCCTCTCGGGCATCCGCGCCGACCGCATCGACCCGGACGGCGGCGGCGCCGACATCGGCCCCATCATGGCCGAGGGCGTGACCGGCGCGTCGCTCAACGTCGACGGCTCGCACTACTTCGACATCCACCACACGCACGCCGACACGTTCGACAAGGTCAGCCCGCAGGAGCTGGCCGCCTGCGTCGCCGCCATGGCCGTCATGGCCTACGTCGTCGCGGACATGCCCGACCGCCTGTGAGGAGTCTGAGGTCTCGCCCATGCCCCCGAAAATCTCTCGCAGGGAACTTTTGAAGGGCGGCGCGAAGGCCGCCGCCGCGCTGTCGGTCTACCCGGCGTTGATTGTCGAGGCGGGGGCGCAGCGTAGGGGGTGCGCCCCGAGACGCTGTTCGAGATAGGCTCGGTCTCGAAGTCGTTCGCGGGCGTCGCGCTGTTGCAGATGCACGACGAGGGGCGCGTCGACCTGCACCGCCCCGTCGCCGAGTACCTCCCGTGGCTCAAGCTCGAACAACGTCACGGCGCGGTGACGGCGCACCACCTGCTCAGCCACACCTCGGGCTTGCAGGGCGCGCCGCTGCTGCCCGAGAGCGTCGCGGCCGGGCTCGAAACCTTCTACAAGCCGGGAGAGAAGTTCGTCTACTCGAACATCGGCTATCTCATCCTCGGGCTGCTCGTCGAGGCGCTCGACCGGCGGCCGTTCGCCGACGCTTTGGCGGCGCGCGTCCTCAAACCTTTGGGCATGACTTCGAGCGCGCCCGTCATCGACAACCGCCTGCGGCGTCGCATGGCCGTCGGCTACGCGCCGGAGTTCGAGGACAGGCCGTTCCCCACGCGCGGCGCCCTGGCCGAGGCCGCGTGGATAGAGGTCGACACGGCCGCCGGCGGCGTCGCCTCGACCGCGACCGACATGGTCGCGTACATGAGGATGCTGCTCAATCGCGGCGCGGGGCCGGGCGCGCGCCGCATCATCTCCGAAAGTAGTTTCGAGCTGCTGACGCGGCCCGTCGTCAAGGCTCCGTTCCGCGGCGAGGAGGCGAGCTACACCTACGGGTTCTGGGTCAGCCAGGACAAGGCGGGCGCGACGCACCTGCGCCACACGGGCGGGATGGTCGCCTTCAGCTCTTCGTTCGACGCGGACCTGACTACGGGGCTGGCGGCCTTCGCGTCGGTCAACGCGCGGCTCGGCGGCTACCGCCCCGTCGCGGTGACGAAGTACGCGCTCGAACTCCTCGCCGCCGAGCGCGCCGGTGCCGAGCTGCCCGACGGCCCCGAGGCGGCGCCCCCGCCCGACGAGGTGAAGAACGCGGCCGACTACGCGGGCGCCTACGCCGCGCCCGACGGCCGGCAGCTCGTCCTCGCCGCCGAAGGTCGGAGGCTCATGCTCACGAACAAGGGTCGCGCCGTCGCGCTCGAACGCTCGGGCGGCGCGGACTCCTTCATCGTCAAGCACCCCGAGTTCGAGCTGTTCCGTCTCGTCTTCGGGCGCGAGGGCGGCGCGGTGGTCGAGGCCGGCCACGGCCCGGACTGGTACGCGGGGGCGCGTTACAAAGGCCCGCGCACGTTCGAGCACCCGCAGGAGTGGGACGCATACGTCGGCCGCTACCGCCACGAGAGCCCCTGGTACGGCTCGACGCGCGTCGTGCTGCGCCGGGGCGCGCTCTGGCTCGACGGCGAGCAGCGGCTCCACGCGCTCCCCGACGGCTCCTTCTCCCCCGGCGCCCCCGCCGACACGCCCGAGCGCGTCCGCTTCACACACGTCCTCGGCGGCCGCGCCCTCCGGATGAACCTCTCCACCGTCGAATACCACCGGACATATTTGGCGTGAACCGTAAACCGTAAACCGTGACAAGAAGGAACAGCTTTTCTCTTGTCACGGTTTACGGTTTACGGTTCACGGTTTACGGTTCACGGCTTTTCGTGGAACTTTCCGGCGCGCCCGTACGAAATGGAAGTGTCCGGTGGCCTTCGAGACGAGTTCCGGAGCTTGAGGATGGCGGTTTCCCTACAACAAACGGACGCTGAACTGCTCCGGCTGATGCTGGCCGGCGACGAGGAGGCGTTCACGACACTCTACCGGCGCAGGCAGGGCGGGGTCTACCGCTTCGCCTTGCAGATGAGCGGGTCGGAGGCTCTGGCCGAGGACGTGGTGCAGGAGACCTTCATGGTCCTGATGCGCGACGGCGGCAACTTCGACTCGGCGCGTGGGAGCCTGGCCGCGTACCTCTACGGCATCGCGCGCAACCACGTCCTCCGCGCCTTCGACCGCGAGCGCGCGCTCGTCCGCTTCGACGACGAGACCGAGGCAGGCGGCGACTCGCCGCACGAGAACCTCGTCGCGCGCCCCGACCCGCTCGGCGATTTGACGCGCGCCGAGTCGGTCGAAAAGTTGAGACAGGCGGTGCTGGCGCTCCCGCCGCACTACCGCGAGGTCGTCGTGCTCTGCGAGCTGCACGAGATGAGCTACGCCGAGTCGGCCGCGGCGCTCGGGTGCGCGGTCGGCACCGTAAGGTCGCGCCTGCACCGCGCGCGGGCGATGCTCGCGGAGAAGATGCGCGGCACGCGCGCGGGCGGCACGGCGGCCGCCGCGGTCGAGGGCGAGGCGGAGGCCGGCGCGGGGGGCGCGTCGGTGCCGGGACAGGCTTTTCGGACGGCGAGGTGTTACGCATGAACTGTCAGGAATTCGAGAGACGGGCTGGCAGCAACGCACGCGGCGCGCTGGCCGACGCACGGATGCTCGCCGAGGCGGCGGCGCACGAAGAGACCTGCGCGGCCTGCGCGGCGCGGCTCGCGGACGAGCGCGCGCTCTCCACGGGACTGCGCGCGCTCGCCTCCGGGATGAAGGGCGCGGAGGCTCCCGCACGCGTCGAGGTGGCGCTCGTCGCGGCCTTGCGCGCGCGCGCCGCTTCGGAGAGTAAAGAAGACTCGGGCCGCGCGGGCCACTCGAACGTCGTCCCGCTGACGGCGGGCGCGCAGGTGCGGCGCTGGTCGTGGGTGAAGACGGCGGCGGCCGCGTCGATGGCGGCGGCGGCTTCGCTCGCGCTCTTCGTCCTCGTGCGTCCGGGCGCGGGAGTTGACGCGCCGCGCGGCGGCGGAGAAGTTAATCAGCGCGTGATGATCGAGCCGCCGCCGGACGCTCCGGGCGCGGGGCCGGGTTCGGAAGTCGCGTGGGGCGCGACGGCGGGCGTCGAAGAAAATTCGCCGCTCAAAGTCGAGGAGGGTTCGCCGGCGGAAGTCGATGAAGGCGCAGCCCACGCGACGGGCGTGTTAAAGGACAGGACGCCGCGCGCGACGTTCACGCCGCGCGCGCGCGCGGTGAACGCCTCTTACGGCGGCGGCGCGCGCGGCGCGCACGCGCGCCCCACGGCCGACGCGCGCGCGCAGGAGGTCGCCACCGAGTTCATCCCGCTGATGCAGGGCGTGCCTTACCCGCCGGCCGAAGAGGCTCACCTCGTCAGGGTCGAGCTGCCGCGCTCGGCGCTCGCCTCCTTCGGCCTGCCCGTCGGCGCGGACTCGGCCGGCGGACGTGTCAAGGCCGACGTGCTGCTGGGCGAAGACGGCATCGCGCGCGCCATACGCTTCGTGCGCTGAAACGGCGTCACACTTTCCGCGCGGGGGCCCCGGCGCCGCGGGGCTTCGGTCGGATGGGCTCTCGGCCGCGGCGCCCGGCGCCGCGGCCCCCGCCGGAGAACAAGTTGACGGCCGCGACGGCCCGCAAAAGTTTCTGAGGAACGAAAACGAAAAGGAGTTTGAGAGTATGCAGAGGAAGCTGATGGTCTTCACGGTCGCGGCGGCGCTTCTGGGCAACAGCCTGGTCGCCACGGGGCAGGAGCAGCGCGAGCGCACAAGGGTCGTCGCGCCGCCGCAGGTCGAGGAGGATGAGTTTTTCATCGCGCAGGGGCCGGGCGTCGCGCCGCCGCCGCCGGTCGAGATGCGCGGCGACAACATGATCTTCCTGGCCACCGAGATGAGCTTCGCGGGCAAGCTCGTCAAGGGCGCGCCCTACTCGGCGCAGGCCGTCACCGAGTCCGTCCAGCAGCTCGCCGACGGCAACCGCATCGTCCGCAAGAACACCGCGCAGGTCTACCGCGACGGCGAGGGGCGCACGCGCCGCGACCAGACGCTCGGCCACATCGGACCCTACGCCACCTCAGGCGACGTGCCGCAGACCGTCTTCATCAACGACCCCGTCGCGGGCTTCCACTACATCCTCGACCCCGCGAAGAAGACCGCGCGCAAGCTGCCGCGCGTCGAGCTGCGCTTCAAGGCCGACGTCGAGGGGAAGGCCGCGGCCGAGGCGGAAGCCGCCAGGCCGGGCGAGCGCCGGAAGGTCACGCGGACCGAGATGCAGAAGATAGAGGTCGAGCGCACCTACCAGCGTGTCCCCGGCGGCGAGGCGCCTCCGCCTCCGCCCGCGAGCGGCACCGCCGTCATCGTCACGCAGGCCGGCGAGGGCGAGTCGTTCGTGCGTTACAGCTCGAAGTACGAGTCCAAGACCGAAAAGCTCGAAGCCCGCTCGTTCGACGGCGTGATGGCCGAAGGGACGCGGACGACGACGACCATCCCGGCCGGCGACCTCGGCAACGAGCAGCCCATCCACATCGTAGACGAGCGCTGGTACTCGCCCGAGCTACAGGTCGTCGTCATGACGCGCCACAGCGACCCGCGCGCCGGCGAGACGACCTACCGCCTGACCAGCATCTCGCGCGCGGAGCCGGCGTCCGCGCTCTTCCAGGTGCCGTCCGACTACGCGGTCAAAGACAACACCGCCCCCTCGGGCGTCCGCCGCATGCGCCGCCCCGCGCCCCCGCCGCCACCGCAGCAGGAGAACTGAGGGAAGAAGTGGAGAAGTAGACGGTAGTCAGTAGGCAGTGGGTAAGACAAGGCGGCGCGCCTCGGTCGAAAGCCGGGCGCGCCGCCTCATTTTCTACTGCCTACTGACTACTTCTCATCATCCCGTCCGCTTCAGCTTGCCCGTCCGCTTGGCCCAGCGCTCGACGAGCGCGAAGACGTAGAGGCCGAGCGGGATGGAGACGAGCCCCATCAGCGTCAGCACCGTCAGCTCGTAGGCGCAGGCCGAGAGCGGCGCGCCCGCGACCATCTCCGGCCCGTCGCCGATGCCGACCAGCTTGCGGCACGCCGACAGCGCGTAGGTCGCGGGGCTGACGACCGAGAGCGGCTGGAGCCAGCGCGGCAGAACCTCCACGGGGTAGTAGACGCCCGAGACGAGCAGCAGCACGCCCTGGAAGATGTTCGTCGCCTCGGCGCCGCGCTCGGGGCTGAAGACCGGCAGCACCGCCGCCGTCAGCCCCAGCCCGATGAAGGCCGCGCTGGAGACGCCGAGCACCACGACGATGCCGCCCCAGTTGGCGCGCGACAGGTCGAGGTCTACGAAGAGCAGCATCCCCGCCACGATGACGATCGCGCGCACGACCGCGTAGGCGGTGGCGAAGAGGCTCACCCCGGCGAGGTGTATGACCCGCGAGACCGGCGCCATGAACGTGTATTCGAGCGTGCCCTCCCAGCGCTCGTACGTGATCGAGTTGGCTATCTCCTGGAAGACGACCGAGAGCAGCCCCCACAGCATCACGCCCACCATCAACATCAGCGTCAGCCGGCGGTCGCCCGCCGCCACGCCGATCAAAACGACCGTCGCCGAGTTGACCACCGCGTAGAACGTGAAGACGACCACCCAGGAGAAGTAGCGCCGCGTCAGCTGGTAGTCGCGGAAGAAGAACGCCCAGGTCTGTCTGAGTACGTGTTCCATCTCTGAACCTCCCTTCGGCGCCGGGGCGCCTCAGGCCCCGGCCACCGCCTCCTCCTCCTTCTTCTTCCCCCCGGCCTCTTCCCCGTCGAGCTTCTCGCCGGCGAGCGCGATGAAGGCGTCGTCGAGCGTCTCGGCGCCCGAGACGCGCTTCAGCTCGTCGGCCGTGCCCTCGGCGATGAGCCGCCCCTTCGCGATGAAGCCGATGCGCGAGCAGAGGCGCTCGGTCTCGGCCATGTCGTGCGAGGTCAGGAGGATGGTCGTCCCGTGCTCGCTCCGCAGGGCTTCGAGGAAGGTCTGAACGTCGCGCTTGCTCTTCGGGTCGAGCCCCGTCGTCGGCTCGTCGAGGAGCAGCAGCGGCGGGTTGACCAGCAGCGCGCGCGTGATGGCGACCTTCTGCTGCATCCCGCGGCTCATCTCTTCGAGCGGGTCGGTGAACTTCTCGCCGTCGAGGCCGAGGGCTTCGAGAATCTCCATCACGCGCCGCTCGGCCGGCGCGCGCTCCATCCCGTAGAGGAAGGCCGAGTAGAGCAGGTTCTCGCGCGCCGAGAGCTTCTTGTAGAAGGCCGCGTCCACGCTCACGCGCCCGACGCGCCGCCGCACCTCGGCCTCCTCGCCGGGCAGCCGGAAGCCGAGCAGACGCACGCACCCCGAGTCGGGCACGAGCAGCGTCGAGAGCACGCGGATGAGCGTGGACTTGCCCGAGCCGTTGGGGCCGAGCAGCCCGTAGGTCTCGCCCAGCCCGACCTCGAACGAGACGTCGCGGAGCGCGTGCGCGACCGTGCGGCGCGAGCGGATGAACCCTTTACGCTTGCTGAAGGATTTACAGAGGCCGCGGACTTCTATCCCGAGACTTAACATCACGTCACACACCTTCCCGGCCTTTGGGTGGTCGGGCAACCGCTTTCCGTTTAGAAGGGAAAGAAAAGAAACGACGGGGCGTCGTTTACGGCGGTCGGTTCTAGGCGAGTCGGACGATAAATCTCATCATTGTTTACCCCACATGCCGTGAGTGTCCGGCAAGGATAGACGAGGCGCGCGCTTTTGGCAAGAACTTTATGCGAGAAAGCCGGCCCCCGGCCGGCTCTCAACACTCGGCGGGCGTCTCGACCCGCCGCTCACGCGCGGCCGGTGCGCTCAGAGAAACTCTTCGCTCATGAGCTATCCCCTTTGCTGGTTGGTCGTGAGGCTGGCGCGAATGAGGCTCTCGTCAGCGGGATGAGAAAAGTCTTTGCGACCCTTTCGACGCCGGAAAGATGGCGACGCCGGGTCGCGGTGTCAGTAGAGAGTCGGGCGCGCACGCGCGCTGAGCCGTAGATGAACCGCGTCCCGCTGACAACTCTTCGACTTCCCGAGCGGGTCAGGGCGCGGGGTCGCAGAGTCCCCACTTGACGCGCGTGTAGGCGATGCGGAAGCCCCGGCGCTCGGCGTTGCGCTGCGAGGGGCTGCCCGGGAGCGCGCACATCATGGCGAGGTCGCAGCCCTCTCCGGCGGCGTGGCGCAGGCGCGCGTCGAGCAGCGCCAGTTGCGCGCCGCGCTCGCGCGCCTCGGGGACGGTGCTCGCGCCGGCCAGCAGCGCCACGCCTTCGCAGACGCTCATGGCGCCCGTGGCGACGGGCAGCCCGTCAAGCTCGGCCAGGAACGAGAGCGCGTCCGCGCGCTTCGCGCTGACCTGCGCCAGTCCCAGCATGAAGTCCGCGTAGCCCGACTCGCTCCACCCGCGCGCCGAAGTCCGCGCCCACAACTCGTGCTCGCCCTCGCCGACCACGCGGACGCTCACGCCCTCCGCGCCGCGTTCGGCGAAACGCACGCCGGGGCGCAAGGCGCGAAACATGACGCTCGTGAACTCGACCGGCCGGTAACCGCGCCCGTTCAGGAGCGGCAGCGTCGGCGGGCACGCGAGCGGGCTGACTTCGTGGAAGACCGGCGCGCCGCGCTCGCGGAAGAACCCCTCGACGCGGCCGAGGTCTTCGCCGGTCGGCTCCGCGAACAGGCCGAGGCCGAAGGTCTGCGTGATGGGCGACTCGACGCCGTCGAACATCGCGTAAGCGCCCGCGACCTCCATCCAGCACGCGCCGCTCTCGGGGAAGACCCGCGCGCGCGCCTCTACGAACTCGGCGTTGCCGCGCGCCTCGGCGCGCTCCAGCCGCCGCGCAAGCGACAGGTCGGAGAAGATGTGTGACCCTTCGTCAGTCATACTCGCGTCGGGCGCGGGGCCGCGCTAGCCGCCGACGGCACGTTGGAACTGCGCCGTGTCGGTGAACTGCCGGAACTTGACCACCCTTCCGTCGCGGAAGGTGAAGAGGTGCGCGAACTGCGCGCGCACGCGCCGGCCGTTCCGCTTGTAGGTGCCGCTGTAGTACCCGCGGCCGACGACCGTCTCGCCCGCGTCCAGAATCTCTTCGGGCGCGACCTCGAAGCCCTCCCACTCGCCGCCGAGGCGCGCGAAGACGCCTTGCAGCACGGCCTCGGGTCCGACGTACGGGTTGCCGTCCGCGTAGATGAAGCTCTCGGCCTCCCACCACTCCACGCGCGGGTCGAGCGCGGCGAGGACGCCCCGGACGTCCCCCCTGCCGAACGATTCGTACATGCCCTTCACGACGTTGACGCTCTCTTGTGACATTGGTGCCTCCGGTGTTGGATTCTCCGCCCGGCTGGCTCGGTCGTCATAACGCCCCGTTCTACGCTTTGGGTAGACCTTTGCGCGCGACGCCCGTCATCACCTCGCAGAAGCGGTCAAGCTCCTTCAGCGTCGTGTAGACGCTGGGGGTGACGCGGACGCCTTTGAACTCGTCGTGGACGATGGGGGTGGCGAAGATTTTGTGGCGCGCGAAGAGGTGTCCGCAGAGCGCGACGGGGTCTGTGCCCTCGACGTGGACGTTGGCGAGCGCGCACGACTGTCGGTCGTCGAAGGAGGTGTTGAAGCGGACGCCCGGCTCGCCCTTCAACTGGTTCATCCAGTGGCGCGCGAGCAGGCGCAGGCGCGCCTCCTTGCGCTCGGGGCCGACGCCCTGGTGGAAGAGCAGCGCCTCGCCGATGGCCAGGCGCTGCGCGGCCGAGCGCGTGCCCGTCTCCTCGAACTTGCGTATGTCCGAGTCCTGCGCGCGCTCGGCGGCGAAGAGCGGCCAGACTTTCCTGATCTTATCCCTCTTCACGTAGAGCATCCCCGTCCCCTTCGGCGCGTGGAGCCACTTGTGCAGTGAAGTGCCGAAGTAATCACAGCCGAGGTCGTCGCGGCGGAAGCGGAAATGCGCGAAGGAGTGCGCGCCGTCGACCACGGTTTCGGCGCCGCGCCGGCGCGCCAGCTCGCAGATGTCGCGGACGGGCGTGATCTGCCCCGTCAGGTTGACCATGTGCGAGACGAGGACGAGGCGCGTGCGCGGCGTCATCCCGGCCTCGTAGGCGGCCGTAATCTCCGAAGGGTCTTTCGGCGGGACGGGAATCTTCACGAGCTTGAGGACGATGCGGTCGCGCCGCTCGCGCTGCCGGAGCGTGGTGAGCATGCGCGGGTAGTCCTGCGTCGTGGTCAGCACCTCGTCGCCGGGTTTGAGGTCGAGGCCGAACAGGACGGCTTCGAGCGAGTCGGAGGCGTTGCGGGTGATGGCGACCTCCTCGCGGTCGCAACCCATGAGGTCGGCGAGGCCGGTGCGAATCGTCTCGGACTGCGGCTCGAGGATTTGCCACATCGTGTAGGCGGTGGCGTCCTCCTGCTGCCAGATGTAACGCACCAGCGCCTCGGTGACGATGCGGGGCGAGGGCGAGACGCCGCCGTTGTTGAGGTTGACGATTCCGCGCGTCACCGAGAAAGCCTGCTGGATGTCGAACCAGAAGTCCTCGTCGCGCGCGGCGTCTTCGGCCGAAAGTTTCGAGACGCGCTTCGCCGCCGCGTGCACGTCCCTGAGGAGCGACGCCACCGCCGGAGACGAAAGCGCCGCCAGCCCGAGCCCCTTGCCGACCGACGAGAGGAAGCGCCGCCGGTCGAGCGCGCCGGGGTAGTGTTCGGGGCGGGCGTTGGTCATGGGCGGACTCCTCGGAGGAGCAGGACTACCTTTGTCTGGCCCGCGGGAACCTGCACGCGGACGCGCCGCGCTTCCGCGTCGTAGGTGAACTCACGCGTCTGCTCCCCCACCCTCACCTCCTGCGGCCGCTCCTCGACGCCGAGGTACTCGACCCAGGTCTGCGACTCGAAGGGCGCGGAGAACGTGACGATGAAGCCGGCCGTGCGAACCTCGACGCGAGTCCTGTCGCCCTTCAGGTAGTCGTAGCCGTCGCCGCCGTCGCGGTAGACCGGGCTGGTGTAGGCGCTGGAACCTTCCATGGGCACGACCAGCGTGAGCGGCAGCCCGGCCATCTCGCCGGTGTGCTGGACGACGGGCTGCGTGGGGACGGCCGCGCCGGCGCGCGCGAAGAGCGGCAGGCGGTCGAGCGGCGCTTCGACTTCCGCATCCTGGCCCCCCCGGTAGCGTCTGCCCGTCCACCAGTCAACCCAGTCCTCGCCCTTGGGGAAGTAGACGCCGCGCTTGGTCGCGCCTTCGCGCACGACGGGCGCGACGAGCAGGTCGCGGCCGACGAGGTACTGGTCTTCGATGGTGTAGGTGCGTTGGTCTTCGGGGTACTCGAACCAGAGCGGGCGCATCACGGGCGCGCCCGTCTCGGTGTGCTCGCGGAAGAGCGTGTAGAGGTAGGGGAGCAGCCTGTAGCGCAGCTCGACGCTCGCGCGGTTGATCTTCGTGAACTCATCGCCGTAGGAGTAAGGCTCGTGCGGCTTCGAGCCGGCCTCGGAGTGCGAGCGCAGGAACGGCGTGAGCGCGGCCGCCTGGAGCCAGCGCGCGTAAAGCTCCGGGCTGGGGTTGCCGGAGAAGCCGCCCACGTCCGCGCCGACGAAGGGCACGCCCGAGACGCCGAGGTTGAGGAGCATCGGGATGGAAAGCCGCAGGTGGTCCCAGCTCGCGACGTTGTCGCCCGTCCACACGGCCGAGTAGCGCTGGACGCCGGCGTAGCCCGCGCGCGTCAGCACGAAGGGTCGCTTGCCGGGCGCGAGCCGCTTCAGACCTTCGAAGGTCGAGCGCGCCATCTGCATCCCGTAGACGTTGTGGAAGCGCGCGTGCGTGCCGGGCGCGCCGTCGCCCGCGTGGCGCGCGTCCAGGGGGAACGTCTTCATCGGGTGGTGGTACACGTCCGGCTTCGGCGTCTCGTTCGAGAGGAAGACGCCGGGCTCGTTCATGTCGTTCCAGAAGCCGGCGACGCCCTCGTCCAAATGCTGCTTGTAGTAAGAGCCGAACCACTCGCGCGCGCGCGCGTCGGTGAAGTCGGGGAAGGCGCAGACGCCGGGCCACACCGTCGCGTGCAGCTCCCCGCCGCGCGCGTCGCGGACGAAGTGGCCGCCCGCCTTACCTTCCGCGTACGCGCGGTAGTTATCGTCAACCTTGATGCCGGGGTCGATGATGACGACGACGCGGAAGCCCTGCTGGCGCAGGTCGGCGATCATCTTCGCGGGGTCGGGGAAGCGCTCGCGGTTCCAGGTGAAGACGCGGAAGCCGTCCATGTAGTCGATGTCGAGGTAGATGACGTCGGCCGGTATTTTCGACTCGCGGAAGCCGCGGGCGACTTCGCGCACGCGCGCCTCGGGGTAGTAAGACCAGCGCGACTGCTGGTTGCCGAGCGCCCACAGCGGCGGGAGCGGCGTCCGCCCCGTGAGGTCCGTGTAGTCGGCGAGCACCTTCTTCGGCGTGCGCCCCCGGCCGCCGGTGAAGACGTAGTAGTTCAGCTCGCCGCCGGCCGCGCCGAAGGTCACGCGCGAGGGGTCGGTCTTCCCCATGTCGAAGTAGGTGCGCGTCGTGTTGTCGAGGAAAAGGCCGTAGGCCTGGCCGAACGTTTGCGGCGGCGTGTCCGGGGTGTGCTGCTCCGGGACCAGCCTCACCTGTCGCAGCGCCGTGTAGAAGCCGATGGACTGGTAGATGGGATCAAGGCCGCGCGGGTAGCCGTAGGTGTCCGTGTTCCACATCACGAACTGCTGCGTGTCGCGCGAGAGCGTGGCGCCGGCCTTCTCGCCGAGTCCGTAGTAGGTCTCCCACTCGACGCGCTTCTTCGAGCACTCGACCGCGCCGGTGTCGGGGTCGAAGGAGTGGGGCCGCGCCGGGTCGTCCTCGACTACGACCCGCTGGTTGTCGTCGAGGACGGTGACGAGGAAGGGGCGGCGCTTGATAACGACGTACGCGCCTTCCGAGGCGAAGACGCGAATCTCGTCGCGGGACTCGATGAACCTCGCCGCGACGGTCTTGCGGTCTTTCGGCTCGACGGCGTAGGAGAAGTCGCGCTCGAACGCGCCCGACGGCGCGAACCGGACGCGCACCGTCTCCAGGTCGCGGAGGGTGACCGAGACGCGCGCGCCCGAGGTGAGCGTGAGCACGACGCCGTCGGTGCGGCGCTCGACGGCGCGCACGTCGCCCGCCGCGCGCGACGCCGCGCGCGACGCCGCGGGGAGCAGGAGCAGGCAGAAGACCGAGGCGGCGAAGGCGAAGCGCGAGGTGCGAAGAGGTTTGCGTCTCATGGTCTCGGTTCGGCGGCGGCGGCCACCGCGCCGCGCGGGTCGATGGTGTCTCTCAGGCGCGCACGCGGCTAAGGTTGCGGCGGGTGCGAAGAGGGACTGGGGCGCGCGGGGCATTTCAGCGGCCTCCGGGCGTGTGCGCGGACGCGGGCGCGGGCGGCGGCGGCGGGGCGTCGTCGCCCACGCGCACCTTCGGGGCTTCGTTCATGTTGCCGAGGCGTGCGCGCCCCTCGCAGAAGCGCTGCACGCCCTGGAAGAGCTGGCCGCACTGCTGCTCGGGCTTGAGCCCGAAGCGCCTGCACTGCTGCTGCTGCCAGGAGACGGCCTTCATCAACTCCAACTGGCGCGGGACGCCGTCGCAGAAGCCGGGCGTCGGCCGGCTGGCGCTCAGGCAGGTCTCCACGAAGACGCCGTTGCGGATCATGTCCATCATGCCGCCGACGCGCGCCTGCCTCGCGGCCGCCTCGTTGAGGCAGCCCTCCTGGTCGGTCTGCCGCCCGTACTCGGTGCCCTCCTCGAAGCTGTGCCGGGTCGACTCTATCATCCCCGGCCCGTACTTCCTCACGACGACGTAGCCGACGACGGCCGCCGCCATCAGCAGCACCAGCAACACCCCCCCGATGGCGAGCAGAATTTTCACCCAGGTCGGCATGAGAACTTTACGGAGTGACGGGTGATGGGTGATAAGGGAAGGACGGCGGGGCCTTGTCTTCCTCTTACCACCCATCACCCGTCACTCATCACTCTTCCTTTCATAGACCACGCGGCCGTCGAAGACGGTCAGGTCGGGCTGCGTGTTCAGAATCTCCGAGGGCGCGATGGCCAGCATGTCTTTGGAGTGGACGACGAGGTCGGCGAGCATCCCGATGACGATTCGCCCCTTCTCGCGCTCCTCGAAGGTGGCGTAGGCCGGCTCTGCCGTGTAGTTGCGTATGGCGTCCTCGATGGAGAGGCGCTGCTCGGGCCACCACCCGCCCGAGGGCTCGCCCTCGGTGCTCTGGCGCGTGACGGCCGCGTAGAGCCCGAGGTAGGGGCTGATGGGCTCGACCGGCCAGTCGGTGCCGAAGGGGACGGCGACGGCGTGCGCCGCGAACGTGTGCCAACTGTAGGCGCCGAGCACGCGGTACTCGCCGAGCCGCTCCTGCGCCCAGCGCTTGTCCGAGATGGCGTGCGACGGCTGCATCGAGGCCAAGACGCCCAGGTCGCGGTAGCGCGCGAAGTCGGTCGGCGCCACGACCTGCGCGTGCTCGACGCGGTGGCGTCGCGTGTTCGAGTTCCTGCGCGTCTCGCGGTCGTACTCCGAGTAGTGGAGGCCGAAGGTGAATTCGCCCTTCCGCAAGGTGCTCCCGTCGTACGTCGTCATGATCGAGGTCGGCCCGCCCGCGTTCTGATTGGACGCGGCGGCGGCGGGCTTCGCAACGGGCGTCGGGCGCGGGTTGGCCTTGAGCGCGGCGGCGAAGCCGTCGAGCGCCATGCGGTTGGCGCGGTCGCCGATGCAGTGGAGCGCGATCTGGAAGCCGGCCGCGTCGCGCTCGACGATCATGCGCGTCAGCTCCTCGGGCGGGCGGCGCGGGATGCCGCTGTTGTGCGGGTCGTCGGCGAAGGGCGCGAGCATCGCCGCCGTGCGCGACCCGAGCGTGCCGTCCACGTAGCCCTTGAGCGCGGTCAGACGCAGGCGGAGCGGGTCGTCCTTGTGCGACTCGAACTCGGCGCGCTCGCGCTTGAGCTCTTCGACCGTGCGCTCGAACTGCTGCCACTCGGCGACGCGCACCGTGAGCTTGCCCGCCTTGAGCATCTCGCGGTAGAGCGGCGTGGCTGCCGACGACGGCACGTCGTTGGCCGAGACCGAGGTGATGCCGTAGCGCCGCGCCTCCGCGAGCGCGCGCGTGAGCGCCTCCGTGTTCTCCTCGCGCGTGGCCGCGGGCACGACGCGCGTGACGAGCCCGGCGGCCGTCTCTTTCAGAATCCCGGTCGGCTCGCCCGCGGCGTCGTGGAGGATTTCGCCGCCCTGCGGCGCCTCGGTCGCGCGCGTCACGCCGCCCTTTTGCAGGGCGAGCGTGTTGGCCCAGCTGACGTGGCCGTCAACGCGCTGGAGGATGACGGGGTTGTTCGGCGCGACCTCGTCCAGGTCCTTCTTCGTCGGCCACTCGCCGCCCCAGAGCGTGTGGTCCCAGCCGCGCCCCGTGACCCACGCGCCGGGCTGCACCTCGCGCACGCGCGCCGCCACGCGCGCCTTCGCCTCCGCGAGCGTCTTCGCGCCGACGAGGTTGACGCGCAGCAGCGAGAGGCCGCCGCCGAGGAAGTGTATGTGCGCGTCGTTGAAGCCGGGCGTGACGAGGCGGCCTTTGAGGTCGATGGTGCGCTCGCCTTTGTAGGAAGACGTGATGTGATGCGTCGAGCCGACGGCGACGATGCGGTTGCCCCGGATGGCGACGGCCTCGGCGACGGTGCCGCGCGCGTCCGCGGTGAAGACCCTGCCGTTGGTGAGCACAAGGCTCACGTGTGTGTAGCCGGGCTGCGCGGAGGAGCCGCGCGGCAGCAGCGCCGCGAGCGGGCACGCGGCGGCGAGCAGTGTCGTCAGGAGCTTCGAGCGCAGGCGCATGTTTTTCAATCTCTGCGGGGCGGACGGGATTGGGCCGAGACGCCGCTGTTTATACCACCTTTCCGCCCGCGCCGCGAAAAGTTCGGCGCCCCCGGAATTTGAATTTCGGATTTGAAATTCTGCTAGACTCGCCCCGCGAGACTCATGCACCCCCCCGCGACAAAAGAGGACGAGCGCGTCGCGCGCGCCTACCGCTTCGCGGACCTCTCCGGCTACCGCGTCGGCCAGCGCCTCGCCGTCCGCGCCGCCGGGCTGGTCTTCTACCTGGCTATCAGCGCGCTCGGCTCGACCGCCCGCTTCCGCGTCGAGGGCTGGGAGCACTGGGAGGAGGCCCACGTGGGCGGCCCTCCCGTGATGGCCTTCTGGCACGAGCAGATTTTCCTGACGACCTACTACTTCCGCCGCCGCCGCATCGTCGTCATGACCTCGCAAAGCTTCGACGGCGAGTACATCGCGCGCTTCATCCAGCGCTTCGGCTACGGCGCGGCGCGCGGCTCCTCGACCCGCGGCGGCGTGGGCGCGCTCGTCGAGATGGCGCGGCTCGTCCGGGCGGGCTGCTCGGCCGGCTTCACCGTGGACGGCCCGCGCGGCCCCCGCCGCGTCGCCAAGACCGGCGCGCTCCTGCTCGCCAAGAAGACCGGCCGCCCCGTCCTCCCCTTCGCCGTCGCGCCCGAGAGCTTCTGGCGGCTCGGGAGCTGGGACCGGCTCCAGATACCCAAGCCCTTCACACGCGCCGTCGTCCGCATCGCGCCCCCGATTCACGTCGCGGCGGACGCCGACGAGGAGACTCTTGAGGCCAAGCGCGCCGAGCTGCAGCGCGCGCTCGAAGAGGCCAGTGCCGCGCACCCGCCGCGTCCCCCGCGCGGGGACTGAGCGCCCCGCCCGGTTCTAAATTCATTGACACGCCCGCCAGCGGTCTATATCGTGCAACAGCTTTTTTTTAACGGCGGACGACGGGCGGGCGATCCTTCCTCCCTTTTGGAATTCCCCACAGCCACATTGCCTTCACACCGGCCCGGCGGACACCTTCCCTAAGGCCCCAAACCGATAAGGAGACTCTATGCGGTACTCGTTCTGCCTCCTCGTGTTTACGACTCTGCTGCTCTCCAGGGCCGCCGCGCAGGAGCCCGCCGCCGCGCGACAGGCCGCGCACCCGACCGTCACCGCTGCCGCGACGGCCGATGGCGGGGTGCGTTTCGTCGCCCCGGCGGGCGCGCTGAGGATGCGTCTGGAAGTCTTCTCGGCGGCTGGCGAGAAGGTCTTCGACACGGGCGCGCGCGAGGGGGGCGTGCTCAACTGGGCAACGGGTGAGGCGGCGCAGGGGGGCGCGGACGGGCGTCTGCTACTGGTCGTCACGGTCGAGGAGATGTCTGGGCGGTCGGCCCGCCGCGTCGTGCTCGCCGACCTTTCGGGCGGGCGCGCCACGCTCGTGCGCGCGGCGCGCGCCGAGTTGAGCGCGGCGCAGGCCGCGGCGTGGGACGGCGCGCGCGGCCGCGAGGCCGAGTCGTCCGGCGAGGCTTCCGAAGAGGCGGTCGTCATCGAAGGGGCGGCCCCCGCGTTGACCGTCGCGGCGCACGACGGGCGGGACGGGCAGTTGACCTCGACCGCCGGCGCGCTCACCTTCCGCACCGGCGACCTCTTCCGCGGCGCGGAGCGCGAGCACGTGCGCATCACGCCCGACGGGCGCGTCGGCGTCGGCACCGACAGGCCCGAGGCGACGCTCGACGTGGCGGGCGCGGTGAGGGCGCGGGGAGGGTTCAAGTTCCCCGACGGGACGACGCTCACCTCGAAGGGAGGCCGGCTCTCGCTGACGAGCGCCGAGGGCGACGAGCTGCCCGGTCCGAGCGCCGCGGGCACGGGGACGGAGAACAAGCTGGCGAAGTGGGCGGAGACGGGCGGGGCGGGCACGCTCACCGACTCGACGCTGTTCGAGGACGCCTCGGGCAACATCGGCGTCGGCACGACCACGCCCGGCGGCGTCTTCGACCTCCAGCGCAGCAGCGCGGCCGACATCCTGCAACGCTTCTGGAACAAAGGCGCGGGCGGGGCCAAGCTACGCTACGTGTCGGCCGTGGGCGCGACCTCTCAAATCCAGTTGACGGACGAGACGGAGTGGCTGATGTCCATCGCGGGGAACAACTCGGCGGGGATGCAGTTCCGCGTCAGGGCCGTGGGTTCGACTAACACCGAGGCGCAACTGGCAGCGAGCGCGAGGATGACGATCCTGCGCAACGGCAACGTCGGGGTCGGCATCACCGCGCCCACGGCGAAGCTGCACGTGGTGGGGGCGGTCAGCTTCACGGGGCTGCGCACGCAGGAGAACGCGACGAGCCCGAACGTCGTCGGCGGCTTCAGCAGCAACGCGGTCACGACAGGCGTCTTCGGCGCAACCATCTCGGGGGGCGGGGGTAGCGTCTATCCGGTAGACGATCAGGGGTCGCTCGATTCTACTAGTTTTAATCGAGTCTTTGACGCCTTCGGTACGGTGGGCGGAGGCGGGGCCAACGTGGCAGGCAAGAATAACGGCTTCACTGCCGGAGAAGCATTCGCAACCGTCGGCGGAGGTCATGACAACATCGCCAGCGACACTTCTGCAACCGTCAGCGGGGGCGGTCGCAACGTCGCCAGCGGCAATTCATCCGCAATAGGCGGGGGCCATGACAACAACGCCAGCGGCTTGGAGTCGGCCATCGGCGGGGGCAACGGCAACGCGGCCGCTGGCCACAGTGCCACCGTCGCCGGCGGGCACTCGAACACCGCCGGCGGCCATTACTCCACCGTACCCGGTGGGAGACTTAACTCGGCGGCGGGCGATTACAGCTTCGCCGCCGGGAATCGCGCCAAGGCGCCCAACGTGGGCGCCTTCGTCTGGGCCGACTCGACAGAAGCCGACTTCACTTCAGCCGGGAGCAATCAGTTCCTCATCCGCGCGGCGGGCGGCGTCGGCATCAACACCAACTCCACGTCGGCGGCGACCCTGAACGTGAACGGCAGCGGCCTCTTCACCGGCAACCTCACGGTCAACGGCACGCTCAACGCGACGCTACCGGCGGGCAGCGCCAACTACATCCAGAGCAACCCGGCCGCGCAGCAGCCGGGCGCCAGCTTCAACATCAGTGGCAACGGCACGGCGGGCGGCACGCTCACCTCGGGCGGGCTGACCGTGGACATCAACACGCTGCACGTCGATGCGGTGAATAACCGCGTCGGCGTCGGGACGACCACGCCGGAGTCGCCCCTGCACGTCCTCGGCACGGCCCGCGCCAGCACCCTCCGCGCCAGCGTCAACGCCGGCTCGGCGGCGGCCGTCACCGTCGGCGAGCGCTACCGCGACAACGCCCTCATCGGGTGGGGCAAAGTCCTCGGGAACGGCGTCGTCAACGCGAACGAGAGCTTCGGCATCACGGTGACGCGCGACAGCGATGGCGTCTACACCGTCACCCTGCTCTCGGCCCCGACCCACCAGAGCGTCCCCGTCGCCGTGGCCGAGGTGGACGCGGCGCCGACCAGCGCGGCGACCGCGCGCCTCGTGACGATCGACCAAATCGACCTCACGCACTTCAAGGTCTACATCACCAACGGCAGCTTCGCGGCCGTGGACAACGACTTCACCTTCGTGGTCACGGGCCGGTAGCGCGGCGCGGCCGCCGCCCGCCCGTAGCCGCCGGGCGGCGGCGTATAGTAAATTAGCCCCCAAGCAATCCGAACCCGAATCCCGGACTGCCGGAACGGGGCGCGCCTCGCGCCCGAAGTCCGGCGTCCGACCCTTGCCGGAGGCGACTAATGATTAACCAGGAGCGCATCAAGAACCTTCTGCTCGAACTCGTCCAGATCGACTCGGTCTCGCGCGAGGAGCGCGACGTGGCCGAGCGCATCAAGGCTTACTGTGAAGAGATGGGCGCCGAGGTCTTCATCGACGATGCCGGCGAGAAGGTGGGCGGCAACACCGGAAACGTCATCGCGCGCTTCCCCGGCACGCTGCCCCGTGCCGAGCCCATCATGATGAGCGCGCACATGGACACCGTCGTCCCCGGCCGCGGCGTCAAGCCCATCGTCGAGGGCGACATCATCCGCACCGACGGCACGACCATCCTGGGCGGCGACGACAAGTCGGGCTGCGCCGTCATCATCGAGGCCGTCCGCTGCCTGCGGGAGCAGGACATCCCGCACGCGCCCATCGACGCGGTCTTCTCCATCTGCGAGGAGGTCGGCCTGCTCGGCGCCAAGCACCTCGACCTGTCGAAGGTGCGCGCGCGCTACGGGCTGGTCTTCGACTCTGACGACCCCGGCTTCCTCTTCACCAGGGGGCCGTCGGCCGACCACTTCGAGATAAAGATTTACGGGCTGGAGTCGCACGCGGGCGTCGCGCCCGAGCAGGGCATCTCGGCCATCCGCGTCGCCGCCGAGGCCATCGCCGCGATGAAGCTCTTCCGCGTCGACGAGGAGACGACCGCCAACATCGGCGCCATCCAGGGCGGCGAGGCGACCAACATCATCACCAACCTCGTCACGCTCCGCGGCGAGGCGCGCTCGCTCGACGACGCCAAGCTCGCCGCCCAGACCGCGCACATCATCAAGTGCTGCGAGGACGCGGCCCGCCGGTACGAGGTGACCGTGGACGGCGTGACGACGAAGGCGCGGGTCGAGTCGCACGTCACGCGCGAGTACCACGCGATGGACGTCTCGGACGACTCGCGCGTCGTCAAACTCGTCAAGGGGGCGGCCGCGCGGATGGGGCTCGAAGTCAAGACGCTCGCCTCGGGCGGCGGCTGCGACGCCAACATCTTCAACAAGCGCGGCATCGAGTGCGCCAACCTCGGCACGGGGATGCGCGCCATCCACACCGTCAAGGAGTGGCTCGACGTCAAGGACATGTACGCCTCCGCCGAAATGACCCTCGAGATCATGCGCCTCAACGGCGAGTCCGCGGGCCAGTAGAAGGCGCGCACGCGGCGTGAGCAGATACCCCGGCGGCGGCGGCCGCCCCGCTTTGGGACGGAGGGACGGATGAAACTGATTCAGCACGCGAAGCTGTTGCTAGCCGCCGCGCTCCTGCTGTCGTCGCTGCCTCTCGAAGCGAGCCCGCAGCGCAGGACGCCGCGCGCGCAGGGGAGGCGCGCGGAGCCGCGGGCGGCGCGGGGCGCGCGCAGTGATGTCGAGCGGAGGGTCGAGGCGCTTTTGGCCCGGATGACGCTCGAAGAGAAGCTGGGGCAGTTGCAGCAGTCGGGCGGCGACGTCGCGGGGAAGGCGCAAGCCCCGCTGTTCGAGGCGGCGCGGGCGGGGCGCCTGGGCTCGACCCTGGGCGTGCGCGGCGCGGCCAACGCCAACGAGTTGCAGCGCGCGGCCGTCGAGGGGACGCGGCTGAAGATTCCGCTCATCTTCGGGTTCGACGTGATTCACGGCTACCGCACCATCTTCCCCATCCCTTTGGGCGAGGCGGCGTCGTGGGACCCGGCCGCGGCGGAGCGCTCGGCCTACGTCGCGGCGGCCGAGGCGCGCGCCGCCGGGCTCCACTGGACGTTCGCGCCGATGGTCGACGTGGCGCGCGACGCGCGCTGGGGGCGCGTCGCCGAAGGCGCGGGCGAAGACCCATACCTCGGGGCGGCGTTCGCGCGCGCGCGCGTGCGCGGCTTCCAGGGGCCGGACTACTCGGCGCACGACCGCCTCGTCGCCTGCGCCAAGCACTTCGCGGCCTACGGCGCGGCCGAGGCGGGCCGGGACTACAACGCGACCGACATGAGCGAGCAGCGCCTGCGCGAGGTCTACTTCCCGCCGTTCAGGGCGGCGGTGGACGCGGGCGTCGCCACGCTGATGAGCGCCTTCAACGACGTGAACGGCGTGCCCGCCACGGGCAACCGCTTCCTGCTGACGAAGGTGCTGCGCGGCGAGTGGGGCTTTGACGGTTTCGTCGTCAGCGACTACACCTCGGTGCAGGAGATGATCGCGCACGGCTACGCGGCCGACGGCGCCGACGCGGCGCGGCTGGGCCTCTGGTCGGGCGTGGACATGGAGATGGTCGGCCGGCTCTACAACGAGCACGGCGCGGCGCTGCTCCGGCAGGGCCGGCTCCGCACGGCGGAGGTTGACGAGGCCGTCCGCCGCGTCCTCCGCATCAAGTTCCGCGCCGGCCTCTTCGAGCGCCCGTACGTCGAAGAGGCGCGCGAGTCGTCGGTGCTGCTCAGCGCCGAGCACCTGCGCGCCGCGCGCGAGGTGGCCGCGCTCTCTCTGGTGCTTCTGAAGAACGAGCGCGAGACGCTGCCGCTCAGGAAAGACCTGCGCACGCTGGCGGTCGTCGGCCCGCTCGCAGACGACCCGCGCGCCATCATCGGCTCGTGGTCGGGCGACGGGAGGCCGCAGGACTCCGTCACGCTGCTCCAGGCCGTCAGGGCCAAGGTCTCGCCGCGCACGCGCGTCGTCTACGAGAAGGGCGTGGCCATCGAGGGGCGCGGTATTCTGGGGAACTACGACGCGCCGCCGCCCAACCCCAGCGCGGCCGGCGGGACGAACGTCGCCGCCGCGGGAGACATAGACCCCGCGCGGCTGGCCACGACGCCGACCGCCGTCGATTCGATAGCGCAGGCCGTGCGCGCCGCGCGCGACGCCGACGCCGTTCTGGTCGCCGTCGGCGAGACGGCCGACATGAGCGGCGAGGCCGCCTCGCGCACCTCGCTCGACCTGCCCGGCCGCCAGCTCGACCTCCTGCAGGCCATACACCAGACGGGCAAGCCCTACGTCGTCGTCCTCATGAACGGCCGCCCGCTCTCCATCAACTGGGCGGCGGAGAACTCGCCCGCGATACTCGAGACGTGGTTCGCGGGCACGCGCGGCGGCGAGGCCATCGCCGACGCGCTCTTCGGCGACTACAACCCCGGCGGCAAGCTCCCCGTCACCTTCCCGCGCTCGGCCGGGCAGCAGCCCTTCTACTACAACCAGACGGCGACGGGGCGCCCGCCGTCGGGCGAGAAGTACACCTCGAAGTATCTGGACGTGCCCGTCCCGCCGCTCTACGCCTTCGGCCACGGGCTCTCGTACACGACCTTCCGGCTGTCGAACCTGCGCCTCGGCGCGCCGCGCATCAACGCAACGGGAAGCGTCGACGTGAGCGTCGATGTCGAGAACACTGGACGGCGAGAGGGCGACGAGGTCGTGCAAATCTACACGCGCGACGTGGCCGCCTCGCGCGTCCGCCCTGTTAAAGAGCTGAAGGACTTCCGCCGCGTCACGCTCCAGCCGGGCGAGCGCCGCACGTTGACCTTCAGGCTCGGCACGGCCGAGCTGGGTTTCTACGACGACTCGATGCGCTTCGTCGTCGAGCCCGGCGCCTTCAAGGTCATGGCCGGCCGCAGTTCCGCCGACCCCGAGATGCTCGAAGCGACCTTCGAGGTCACCGCCAGATGAACCCGGAAGACGAAGAGGTCGAGCGGCGGGAGGAGTCCACGGAGTTCGTCGCGGCGGACTCGGCCCGCGCCGCGCCCGATTCCTCGCGCGAGGGGTACCGCAGCGGCTACGTCGCTCTGGTGGGGCGGCCGAACGCGGGGAAGTCGACGCTCCTGAACCGGATGGTGGGCGAGAAGATCGCGGCCGTCTCGAACAAGCCGCAGACGACGCGCCACCAGATTCGCGGCGTCATCACGCGCCCCGAGGGGCAGATCGTCCTTGTGGACACGCCGGGCGTGCACCAGCCGGGCTACCTCCTCAACCGCCGGATGATGGCCGCCGTCCACGACGCGCTCGAAGGCGTCGACCTCGTCTGCCTCATCCGCGACGCCGCGGCGCCGACGGGCAACGGCGACCGCTTCGTCCTCGACCTCGTGAAGCGCGCGGGCAAGCCCGCCATCCTGCTCCTCAACAAGACCGACAGGCTGGAAGACAAGCGGAAGCTTCTGCCGCTCATCGAGTGGTACTCGGGCGAGCACGAGTGGCGCGGCGTCGTCCCGCTCTCGGCGCGCACCGGCGACCAGCTGGAAGACCTCGTGCGCGAGTTCGTCTCGAACCTCCCCGAAGGCGACCCCATCTTCGAGGAGGACGAGCTGACCGACCAGCCGATGCGCACGCTCGTCGCCGAGATGGTGCGCGAGAAGATTCTGCACGTCACGGGCGAGGAGATACCGTACGTGACGGCGGTCGTCACCGAGCGCTACGAGGAGGTGTCGGCGGAGCTGGCGCGCGTCTACTGCGCCGTCTACGTCGAGCGGCCGTCGCAGAAGAGCATCATCATCGGCAGGGGCGGCGCGCGGCTCAAGCAGATAGGCACCGAGGCGCGGCGCGACGTCGAGCGGCTGCTCGGGCACAAGGTCTACCTCGAACTCTTCGTCAAGGTCGAGGAGGGCTGGCGCGACTCGCCCCGCGCGCTGCACGAGATGGGGATAGAAGAACGTGAACCGTGAACCGTAAACCGTGACAAGAGAAAGACAGTCCTTTCTTGTCACGGTTTACGGTTCACGGTTCACGGTTTACGTCTCTTATGAACTGGTACGCGGTAGACGTGACGGCGGAGGCCGCGGCGCGCGAGGCGGTGGAGTACGCGCTGATGGAGGCGGGCGCGCTGGGGACGGAGGAGCGCGACGCGGCCGGCGGCGGATTCGTCGACGTCGCCGGCTACTTCGAGACGGAGCCGCAGGTCGAGGCGGTGCGCGCGGCGCTCCTGGAAGCGCTGACGATTTACGGGCTGGCCTCGTCGGACGTGCGCGCGCTTAGCCTGCGCGAGGTCGAGGGGCGTGACTGGCTCGCCGAGTGGAAGCGGAACTGGAAGCCGGCCGAGGTCGGGCGCTTCGTCGTCGCGCCGCCGTGGAGCGAGGTGCCCGAGGGCGGCGGCCGCGTCGTCATCCGCGTCGAGCCGGGCATGGCCTTCGGCACCGGCACGCACGAGACGACGCGCCTGTGTCTCGCGGCGATTGAAAAACACTTCGGCGGCGGGAGCCTCCTCGACGTGGGCACGGGGACGGGCGTGCTCGCCATCGCCGCCGCGAAGCTCCACCCGGCGGCGCGCGTCGAGGCGTGCGACACGGACCCGCTGGCCGTCTCGGTCGCCGAAGCGAACGCGCGGCTCAACGGCGTCGCCGAACGGATAGCTTTCCGCGTCGGCTCGGTCGAAGAGACCACGGCGTCGGCCGACCTCGTCTGCGCCAACCTGACGGCGGACGTCATCCTGCCGCTGCTGCCCGCGCTGCTGGGCGCCACCTGCGGCCGGCTCGTGCTCTCGGGCGTCCTCACGACGCAGGCGGAAGCAGTCTGCGCGCGCCTCGTCGGGCTGGGCGCCGCCGGCTACGAGCTGACGCGCGACGGCGAGTGGGTGGCGATAACAGTTTAATGACGCGAAGAAGGTTCTATGCGCCGCCGGGCGCGTTCGCCGAAGGCGGCGCGGTCGTGGCGCTCTCGGAGGAGGAGTCGCGGCACCTGCGCGACGTGCTGCGCCTGCGCGCGGGCGACGAGGCTTTCGTCTTCGACGGCGAGGGGCGCGAGTTCAGGTGCGTCGTGGCGGAGGCGGGCGGGCGCGGCGCCGCGGCGCGGCTCGAAGTGCGCGGCCCCGTAGAGCCGCCGAGCCCGGAGTCGCCGCTCGAACTGACGCTCGCCGTCGCGCTGTTGAAGGGCGAGAAGTTCGACCTCGTCGTGCAGAAGGCGACCGAGCTGGGCGTCTCCTCCATCATCCCCGTCTCGACCGGGAGGTCGGACGTGCGCCTGCGCGACGAGCGCGAAGAGTCGGGCAGGGCGAAGCGCGTCGAGCGCTGGCGACGCCTCGCGCTCGAAGCCGCGAAGCAGTCGGGTCGCGCGCGCCTGCCACGGGTCGCGGAGCCGCGCGGCTTCGAGCTGGTTGTTGAAAACGAAGAGGGCCCTGAACGGCTGCGCGTGCTGTTCGCCGAGCGCGGCGGCGCGGGGCTCGGCGCGCTCGCCGCCGCGTCCTCACGCCCGACGCACGTCACGGCGCTGGTCGGCCCCGAAGGCGGCTGGGACGACGAAGAGCTGGAACGCGCGCGCGCGCGCGGCTGGACAGTCGTCACGCTCGGCGGCCGCACGCTGCGCGCCGAGACGGCCGCCCTCGCCGTCTGCGCCCTCCTCCAACACCTCTTCGGCGACCTGAAGTGAAGGCAGTAGACAGTAGTCAATGGCCAGTAGAAAGACAGGCGGCGCGCCTGGCTAACGACCGGGACGCGCCGCCTTCGGTTTTCCTACTGTCTACTGTCTACTTTCATGGCGAGGTCGCGTTCGAGGGCGAGGGCGCGGAGGGCCGAGTCGAGCTGCGCCTGGAGGCGCGCGCGCTCGGCGTCGGCCTCCTGCTTCTCCCGGGCGAGCTGTTCGAGCCGCGTCTCCTGCTGGCCGGCCTTCTGGACGTAGCGCGTGATGAGCTGGCGCGCCTCGGGCGTCTTCGCCAGCGCCTCGATGTTCTCGCGCAGCCGCCTCTGGTCGGCGGCTATCTCGGCCATCTCGCGGTCGACGGCGGCGACGCGCCCGCGCGTCGAGGCGAGCCGAGCCTTGAGGTCGAGGATGTTCTGGAGCGCCGCGCGCGTCGCGTCGTCGATGTAGCGGCGCGCGACGAAGAGCTGTATCTGTTCGTGCGTGACGTTCGAGAGCGCGTAGGTCTCGATGCCGCGCTCGCGCTCGGCCACCAGCAGCTCGCGCGTCTCGCCCGCCGGCAGCTCGACGCGGAAGCGGTAGAAGCTCTGGCTCTTGCCCTCGGGCGCAGGTGTCAGCTTGTCGTCCAGCTCCCACCCCTGCCGCACCGGGTGCTCGACGTAGACCGTCCGCGCGCGCTCGGTCTGGTTCCTGAGCGTGTAGACCTTCTTCACGCGGTGGTGGTGCGTCGCGTAGAGCGTCCCGTGGGCGATGCGCACGGCGAAGGCGGGCGAGTCCTCGGCCGCGTCGCGCACGGTGACGAGCGTGCCGAGGTCGAGCGCGAACGAGACGAGCCGCTTCTCCTCGGGCTTGAGACGTTCGAGCAGCGCCTCGCCCGCGTAGGCGTCGCCGTCGATGACCGTGAGCGCGCCGCCTTCGAGCGTGAGCCGCGAGGTGTTCTTCAGAAGCATCCCCGACATCGGGCGGCTGCGGCCGGCCGACTGGTTGTAGACCGAGACGCGCGAGCCCTCCATCCGCGTCTGCAAGATGGGGATGAGCGCCGAGCGGTCGCGCCGGACGGTGACCGGCTGCTCTATCTTGTACTCGAAGAGGTCGCCGACCTCTCCGCCCTCGGCCGCCGCGACGACGCCCGACTCGCCGCCCGTCAGGCGCGCGCTCAGCGTCGGCTCGGGCTTCAGCCCAGCCCTCTCGTCAGTGTCCGTGCCGTCGGCCACGAAGTTGTTGGAGCGGCCGTTGACGGGCAGGTTCATGAGGTTGTTCACGCGCGCGGCCGGCAGCGCGTCGGCCGAGACGGTCACGGTCTCCTGCACGCCTGCGGGGCGCACGGAGATGCCGATGCTCGCGGCGCGCTCGGGGCCGACGCGCACGTTGGCGATGTCGGTGCGGCTGAAGCCCGGCGACTCGACGCTCACGTTGTAGAGCCCGGCGGCCAACCCCTGCGCGCGGAAGACGCCCTCGGAGTCGGTGCGCGCCGTGTACCTCTGACCCGTCGAGGCGTTGGTGATGGTCACTTCCGCGCCAGCCACCATCGCGCCGTTCGGGTCTTCGACCGAGCCGACGATGCGGTTGCCGCCGCCGACCTCGCCCGAGTCCGGCTCGTAGACCTGCGGCGAGAGGCGCAGGTCGTCGGGCATGGGGATGACGGGGCGGTAGCGGTAGAAGGGCTTCTGGATGGGCTGGATGAACGAGACGGGCATGCCCGAGATGAGCGAGAGCTGCACGCCCGCCCAGTCCTCGTCGCTCACGTTGTCGACGATGGCCCAGCCCTGGAAGAAGGGCCGGCCCTCGGCGTCTAAGACGACGCGGTAGGTCGTCTTCCAGATGGGCGCGGCGACGGTGTAGCTCACCAGCATCTCGCGCGGGCCCGCGCCGTCCGAGGTGACGGTGATGGTCTTGGCGTCGCGCCGCCGCGCGCTCGCCGAGGCGGCCGCGAACTCGCCCACGTCGCGCCGCGTCCCCTCGTCGAGCAGCCGCACGGCGCGCACCTCCGCGAGGTCGAAGCTCTGAAGCTCGCCGCCTTCGGAGGCGACGACGAGCTCGTGCGTGATGGTGGGCGGCTTCTGCGGGTCTGGTTGCGTGCGCCGCTCCTCGACCGTGAGGACGGAGCCCGAGGCCGTGCGCCCCGCCGAGGTCGTGACGGCGACGCGCGCGCCCTGCAACTGGCCGAGCACGCCGGCCAGTCCCCCGGAAGGCCCAGCGGTCGCGGGCGAGATGGAGAAGGGGATGTCGGCCATCCGCGCCGACGGCGGGGCGCTCGAGTTGTAGCTCACCGCGCCGACGCGCCCGCGCCCGAGGTCGAGGACGACCATCGACTTGAGCACGTCGTCCACCTGCGACTGCTTGAACGAGAGGTCGACCTCGGCGTGTCCGGTCACCGTGCCGCGCCGCTCGATGTAGGCGACGCCGTTGCTGTAGAGGGTGACGCGCCTTATGGGGAGCGTCTGCGTCGCGCCGGCGCGCGGTGTCGTTCTCTCGGGCGCGGCGCCGGCCGCGGCCGCGCGCGCGCGCCTCTGGCCGCGCGCGTCGGGCGCGCAGAGACACGGCAGGATAAGGACGAGGAGAAACAGCTTGGCTTTCATCTCGGGCCTCCGGAAATCAGAGAGTCGTTGGCGTGCACGCGTGCCGGGTCGGCACCCGGGTCGAAGGGGCGCGCGTATTTTTTACAGGGCGGCCGGCGAGAGCCCGGCGCTTATGCGGAACGTTCGGCGTGACTATTTCTTGATGCGGATTTTAGTCCCGATGGTTGGACGGCCGGGCCGGCGTGCGTGCGGCGGCGAGCGTTGCCGACTTTTCTTTTGACGGGGCGCACGCCGGGGGCGCAGAATACCCGAGCCGAGGCGCCGGCCGGAAAAAAGAAAACGCGGGCGCGGCGGCGGCCGTATAAACTCTGAGCCGGACAACCCGAGGCGGGGGCTCGCAGAAACGAATGGCTTACACGAAGGAAGAGGCGGCCGGGCGCGCGCGCGAAGACCTCGCGGCTCGGCTCGGCGTCCCGGAGGCGGAGGTCGGCGAGGAGTCGGTCGAGGAGGCGGACTTCCCCAACACCGCGCTCGGCGCGCCCGTGCGCGACGAGATGAGCGGGATGATGATCACCTCCGGCTGGCGCATACGCCTCGCCGCCGGCGGCAACACCTACGAGTACCGCGCCGACCGCAACCAGCTACGCCTGTGCGACTTCAAAGGGAAGAACCACAAGATTTGAGAGGAAGTGAGCAATGCATCGTAGAAACTACACCCTTCACGTGACGCTGGCGGCGGCGCTGGTCGTGATGGCGGCGGCCGCGGGTCGCATCCAGCGCTGGGAGTGGAAGCGCGGCGCCGACGCGCCCGTCGGCGCCGCGGTCGTCCGCACGGGTGACCGCCCGGCCCCGCCGCGCGTGGCGGAAGAGTCCGAGGAGTACGAAGAGGGCGAGGCCGAGGTGCTGGTGCGCTTCAAGCCGGGCGTCTCGGACGAGCGCGTCGAGGAGATCGTCGCGCGCCTGAACGACCGGGTGGAGGACCGCGTCGAGTCGGTCGAGGGGCTGGCCTCCATCGACGACCTCGACGACGAGGAGGCCGCGGAGGTCGCGGCCGAGTACGCCGCGCTCGCCGAGGTCGAGTACGCCGAGCCGAACTTTGAGATAAGCGTCGAGCCGCTCGACTCCCGCAGCATCCACGACCGCTTCGTCTCGCAGCTCCCGCTGGGCGCGCCGAACGACCCGCTCTTCGCAGAGCAGTGGGGGCTCGTCAACACGGGGCAGCGCTCCGGCGTCGCCGAGGCCGACATCAGCGCGCTCGCCGCGTGGCGGAAGACGCAGGGGAGCAAGAAGGTCGTCGTCGCCGTCCTCGACAGCGGCGTCGACTACAGGCACCCCGACCTCGCCGGCAACATGTGGCACCGCCCGGCCGACCTCGAGATGTACTTCGACGAGCACCTCGGCGTCATCGACGACTACGACGGCTTCAGCGCGCTCTCCGAGGAGCGCGACCCGATGGACGAGAACGGCCACGGCACGCACTGCTCGGGCATCGTCGGCGCGGAGGGCGACAACAACCTCGGCATCAGCGGCGTCAACTGGAAGGTCGAGATCATGCCGCTGAAGTTCATGGGGCGCGGCGGCTTCGGCTCGACGAAGGACGCCATCGAGGCCATCAACTACGTCATCGCGCGCAAGAAGGACGGCGTCAACGTCCGCGTCATCAGCGCGAGCTGGGGCTCGCAGTCGCGGTCGCGCGCGCTCGAAGACGTCATCCGCAAGGCGGGCGAGGCCGACATCCTCTTCGTCGCCGCCGCCGGCAACGACGGCGCGGACGCCGACCGCCGGCCGCACTTCCCCTCGGGCTACAAGCTCCCGAACGTCATCTCGGTGGCCGCGCTCGACCGCAAGGACGCGCTGGCCTCGTTCTCGAACTACGGCGCGAAGGGCGTCCACCTCGCCGCGCCGGGCAAGGAGATTCTCTCGACGTGGCTGAACGGGGCCTACGAGGAGCACTCGGGCACCTCGATGGCGACGCCGTTCGTCGCGGGCGTCGCCGGCCTCGTGCTCTCGGTCGAGCCCGACCTCTCGGTCGGCGAGCTGCGCGAGCGCCTGTTCAACTCGGTGGACAAGCTCGACGCGCTGCGGGGCAAGGTCGTCACCGGCGGCCGCCTCAACGCCGCGCGCGCCGTCGGCGCCGTGCAGATCAAGTAAAGCGCGCGCCTTGTTTGTCAGGGGGGCTCGCGCCCGTCCCGCCACCGCGGGGGTTATGTGACATAGCCCCCGCGACTTTTGTCCGCCCGCCGCCCTCCAGCACAACATGGAATCGACCGACGAGACGATAATCGAGCTGAGCAGGACGAGGCTCATCCTGCTCACCCTCGGGGCGTTCGCCTTCGTGGCGGCAGGGGCCTGGCTCCTCTCCCTCGACGCGGCCGAGATTCGTTCCGGCCGCGGGTTCAGGCTCTTCTTTAACGAGCCGCTAGTCGTCTACGGCGCGGGGCTCGCCTCGATTCTGTTCTTCGGCGCCTGCGGGGTGTACGGCCTCGTAAAGATGTTCGACAAAAAGCCCGGCCTCGTGCTCAACAGCTCGGGCGTCGTCGATAACGCGAGCGGCGTGGCGGCGGGGTTCATCCCGTGGTCGGAAGTCATCGGCTCGGGCGTCGTCGAGATACAGAAGCAGAAGATGCTCGTCATCGGCGTGAGAGACTCGCAGAAATACATCGACCGCGGGGGCGCGCTCAGGCGCGCGCTCAACAGGGCCAACTCCGGGATGACCGGAAGCCCCATCGCCATCCCCTCGGTCACGCTGAAGATCGACTTCTCTGAGCTGGTCTCGCTTTTTAACCGGTACCAGCAAAAGTACTGCGCCGCGCCGCGCGACGACGGCCCCGCCGCGCGCGAAAGCTGAGCGCGTGGCGCCGCCGGGGCGCACACTTTCGCCTCACACTCGTCACCCGCGCCCGCTTTCGGTATGATGGCTCGCACCGCAGTTCCAGCAAACTCAAAAAGCCAGGGAGACCGAAAGATGAGCGCGTCAACGCCGACCAGAGACCGCAGCGCCGAACTCGACCAGCTTTGCATCAACACCATCCGCGCACTCTCCATCGACGCGGTGCAGCGCGCGGAGTCGGGCCACCCCGGCCTCCCCTTAGGCGCCGCGCCGATGGCCTACGTCCTCTGGACGCGCTTCATGCGCCACAACCCCCGCAACCCGCGCTGGCACGGGCGCGACCGCTTCCTGCTCTCGGCCGGGCACGGCTCGATGCTGCTCTACTCGATGCTCCACCTGACCGGCTACGACCTGCCGCTCGAAGAGCTGAAGAACTTCCGCCAGTGGGACTCGAAGACGCCGGGGCACCCCGAGAACATTCTGACGCCGGGCGTCGAGATTACGACCGGGCCCCTGGGTCAGGGCTTCGCCAACGGCGTCGGGATGGCGATGGGCGCGGCGCACCTCGCGGCGAAGTTCAACCGCGAGGGCTTCCCCCTCGTTGACAACTACGTCTACGCCGTCGTCTCGGACGGCGACCTGATGGAGGGCGTGGCGTCGGAGGCCGCTTCGCTCGCGGGGCACCTGAAACTCGGCAAGCTCATCTACCTCTACGACGACAACCACGTGACTATCGAGGGCTTCACCTCGCTCGCCTTCTCGGAGGACGTGCCGGGGCGCTTCGAGTCCTACGGCTGGCACACCTCGACGGTCGAGGACGGCAACGACCTCGACGCGCTCGAGCGGGCGATTCGGGACGCGCAGGGGGTGACCGACCGCCCGTCGCTCATCTCGGTCAAGACCGTCATCGGCTTCGGGATGCCGACCGCCGGCACGCGCAAGGCGCACTCGGACGCGCCCGGCGCCGAGGCGGTCAAGGCGACCAAACGCTCCCTGGGCTGGCCCGAAGAACAGGACTTCCTCATCCCCGAGGAGGCGCTCGCCGAGTTCCGCCGCTGCGTCGAGCGCGGCGAGGGGCAGGAGCGCGAGTGGAACGCGCTGGTCGAGAAGTACACCTCACAGTTCACCGAGCAGGGCGAGGCGTGGCGCGTGACGATGGGGGGGGAGTTGCCCTCGGACTGGGAGTCGCACCTGCCGACTTTCGCGGACGCGAAGCCGATGGCGACGCGTCAGGCGAGCGGGGAGGTCATCAACGCGCTCGCGCCGCACCTGCCGACGCTCGTCGGCGGCTCGGCCGACCTCGGCCCCTCCAACAACACGGACATCAAGGACGGCGGGAGCTTCCAGCACGGCTCCTACGAAGGCCGCATCGTCCACTTCGGCGTGCGCGAGCACGGGATGGGCGCGGCGCTGACCGGGATGAGTCTCAACGGCGGGCTGATTCCCTACGGCGGCACCTTCATGTGCTTCTCCGACTACATGAAGCCCGCGATACGACTGGCCGCGCTCTCGCACGTGCAGGTCGTCTACGTCTTCACGCACGACTCGGTCGGACTCGGGGAGGACGGCCCGACGCACCAGCCCGTTGAACAACTGGCGGGGCTCGGAGGTCGGGCTCTGCCTCGAAGCGCGCGAGACTTTGCAGTCGGAGGGCACGCCGACGCGCGTCGTCTCGATGCCGTGCTGGGAGCTGTTCGCCGAGCAGGAGCGCGACTACCGCGAGAGCGTCATCCCGCCGTCGGTTAAGGCGCGCCTCGGGGTCGAGGCCGCCGCGGGCCTCGGCTGGCACCGCTGGGTCGGAGACTCCGGCGACCTGCTCTGCCTCGACCGCTTCGGCGCCTCGGCGCCGGGCGCGACCGCGCTCAAGGAACTCGGGTTCAACGTCGAGAACGTCGTCGCCCGCGCGCGCTCTCTCGTCCGAAGCTGAAGAGTTTCTGAAACGCCGGCTAGCCCCAAAGCACTAACCTTCATGCGAATCTTGTTGTGCCTCGCGCTGCTCGCCCACGCGCTGCCGGCGACGGCCGCACAGCGTCGTGCGCGCCCCTCCGCGCACGCCCCGACCGCGGCCGACGTGTACGCCGTGGTCGATGAGGTCGACCGCATCGCCGCGCGCGCCGCGCTCTGGCCGGGCTTCGACCCGCGCCGCGTGCCGCTGGCAATCTTTAACGGCGACGCTACGTTACTCTTCCGCCACCCGAGCCCGCCGCCCGAGTTCGTCTCGCTCTCCTCGCGCCGGGGCGTCTGGGCCTTCCCGGGCCGTCACGAGAGCGTGACCGCCAACGCGCCCGCCGAGTTAGGCGGCGTCTTGACCGCGACCGCGATGCTCAAACCGGGCACGCGGTCCGGCGTGCGCGAGCAGGCCGCGCTCGTCATCCACGAAGCCTTCCACGTCTTCCAGCGCGAGCGCCACCCGAACTGGGGCGCGAACGAGTTGGAGCTGTTCGTCTACCCCTTCGAGGACGCCGAAGCCCTCAGCCTGCGCCGGCTCGAAACGCTCGGGCTCGTCCTGGCGGGGGCCGCGCTGTCGAAACAGGCCGCGGCCTGTTGGGCCGCGGCCGCTCTGAAGTACCGCGCGGGGCGTTACGCGCGCATGCCCGCGGGCTCGGCCGCCTACGAGCGCGGCACGGAGCTGAACGAGGGGCTGGCGAGCTACGTCGAGGCGCTCGCCGCCGAGCGCGCGGGCAGAGCGCACCTTCCGCTCGAAGACTTCAAAGCGGGCGAAGTCCGGCAGCGAGCCTACGCCACGGGGCGCACCCTCGCCACGCTACTCGACCGCTTCGCGCCGGGCTGGAAGCAGAAACTCGAGGCCGGCGACAAAAGCCCGCTCGACGTGGCGCTGGGCCTGGCGCTGCCCCCGACCGGCCCGAGGCGTTGCGAGGCCGCGCCGCTCCAACTGCGTGACGCCGCGGAGCGCGCGCGGCGTGACGTGGCCGCGCTCGTGTCGAGGCGCGAGGCTCTGCGGCGCGACTTCCTCGCGCGGCCGGGCTGGATGTTGGAGTTGATTGTGGGGGGCGCGCCGCTCTTCCCGCAGGGCTTTGACCCGCTCAACGTCGAGCGCGTCGGCGCGCGCGAGGTGCTGCACACGCGCTACCTCAAGCTCGGCGGCGGCGCGGGCTTCATCGAAATTATCGACCGGCACTCGCTGACCGAGGGCGCGGGCGCGCACCCGCTCTTCAACGGCCTGCGACGACTCACCGTCACCGGCCTCGCCTCTGAGCCCGCCGTCGCCGAGTCGGGCGGCAAGACGACCATCACGGCCGACGACCTCAAGGCAGAGTTCACGGGCGCACACGTCACGCGCTCCGGCCGGACCCTCGTCATCCGCCTCAAATAATCACAAACGGTAGAGCCGCTTCAGACGACGACGCGCAACGCGGAGGGCATGACGCGGAACTCTGCGGGGGTGTTGCCGCGCACGTCGCCGTCGGCTTCGACGCCGAGCGTGTCGGCGGCGTCGACCGTCTCGACGCGGACGTGTGTGGCGCGCGTGAGTTTGACCCTGGGGTTTTTAAGATGGCCGCCGCGGTGGACGCGCGTCAGCTCGCGCAGGAGCGCGGGGCGCGAGATGTCGCAGACGACGAGCACGTCGAGCAGCCCGTCGTCGAGGCTCGCTCCGGGCGAGAAGTTCATGCCGCCGCCGGCGTAGGTGCCGTTGACGACCGCGAGCAGGTTCGTCCCGCACTCAGCCCAGGCGCGCCCGTCGACCGAGAGCCGCACGCGGCGGTTCCGCCACGAAGCGAGACGCGGCAGCGCGGCCAGCGCGAAACGCGCCTCGCCCGGCAGACGCCTCACCGACGCCCCTTGCGCCGCGACGCGCCCCGCCACCTCGGCGCCGATGCCGAGCGTCGCCGCGTTCAGACAGACGAAGCGCCGCGCCCCCCCGCCCACCGCCCCCAGCAGCACGTCCACGCGCCGCGCCGTCCGGCGGACGAGAGCGCCGCCCTCATCCGTCAGACGCGGGAGGGCGGCGCTCTCGTCTTCAAGGTTGCCGGAGCCGGCGCCGCGCCGGCAGTGTGCGACGAGTCTGTCGAGCCACGCTTCGAGCGTGTCGCGTCGGCCGCCCGTCAGCCCGCGCGCGAAGTCGTCGCCCGTCCCGGCGGGCAGCACTGCGAGCACCGCCGAAGGGTTGACGGCGCGCGGGATGCCGTCGTCGTCCAGACTGAGGCCGCCGTCGTCCGAGGCGCCGAGCGGCTCGAAGAAGCCCGAGGCGGCCGCGCTCAGAGTCCCGTCGCCGCCCACGGCCGCGATTGTCCCGAACCCTGCACGGAGCGCCGCGCGCGTCCGCTCCTCGGTCTCGCCGGGGCGCGTGGACTCGTGCGCCTCGAACGAGACGCCCGCGCCCGCAAGCGCCTCGCGCACGCGCGGCCACGCCAGGCGCGCGCGCGCGGCCGTGTGGTTGACGACGACGAACAGGCCGGCCCCACTCATGCGTGCCGCCAACTTTAACACGCCCGCGCGGCGCCGCGCCGTTTGGTGCTAAGCTCACAGCCGGGAGAGGGGACAGCGATGGGCGAAGAGAAGATGCTCGCGGTGAAGATAGTCTCGCACGAGGGCGCGGGGCGACTTGAGGTGTGCGAGGTCGCGCGGCCGGCGGCGCGCGCCGACCGCGTGCGTGTGCGCGTGATGGCGGCGGGACTGAACCGCGCGGACCTTTTGCAGAGGCGCGGCCGCTACCCCGCGCCGCCGGGCGCGCCCGCCGACATCCCCGGCCTCGAGTTCGCCGGCGAGGTCGAGCGGTTGGGCGAGGACGCGCGCGCGTGGGCGTTGGGCGCGCGCGTCTTCGGCATCACGGCGGGCGGGGCGCAGGCCGAGTACGTCGTCGCGCCCGAGAGCCACCTCGCGGCCGTGCCCGACGGCCTCTCGTTCGAGGAGGCCGCGGCCGTCCCCGAAGTCTTCGTCACGGCGCACGACGCGCTGTTCACTCAGGGAGGCTTGCGCACGGGCGAGCGCGTGCTGATTCACGCGGTCGGCTCGGGCGTGGGCACGGCGGCGGCGCAGTTGGCGCGCGCGGCCGGCGCGGGCGCGGTCTACGGCACGGCGCGCACGCCCGAAAAGATAGTGCGCGCGCGCGAGTTCGGGATGGACGAGGGCGTCGTCGTGGGCGACGACCCGCGCGCCTTCGCCGAGGCGGTGCGAGGCTGGTCGGGCGGCGCGGGCGTGGGCATCGTGCTCGACCTCGTGGGCGCCTCTTACCTCGACGCGAACCTCGACGTGCTGGCCCCGCGCGGCCGACTGCTGCTGGTCGGCACGCTCGGGGGCGCGAGCGCCGCGCTCGACTTCCGCCGCGTGATGGGGAAGCGTCTGCGCGTCACGGGGACGGTGCTGCGCGCGCGCTCGACCGAGGAGAAGGCGGCGGCCGTCCGACGCTTCGGCGCGGAGGTCGTCCCGCTGCTCGCGCGCCGGAGCGTCCGCCCGGTCGTCGACAGCGCCTACGGTTTGAGCGAGGCGGACGCCGCCTACGCCCGCCTCGAATCCAACGCGACGTTCGGCAAAGTCGTCCTCAACTTGTCTCCCGCCGGTCTATCTGGGAAAATGGCTTTTTCATAATCGCGGCGTAAATTAGCGCCGCCGCCCCCGGCGCAGTTTTCAAGAGGAGATAAGAGCATTGAAAGCGGAATTGGAGCAATTAATCGCCCTGCAGAATGTCGACACGGGCATCCGCAGGCTACAGTCCGACCTGGAGTCAATCCCCAGAAGGCGCGCCGAGATCGAAAGCGAGTTCGATCAGCGCGCTTTTGAATTTAAGGTGCTCCAACAGACGGGCGAGACCGCGCGCGAGACCCGCGTCGCGCTCGACCGCGACCTGGCCGAGCAGCGCACGCGCATGGAGAAGGCCGAGCGCGACCTGATGGCCTCGAACAACGCCAAGGTCTACGAGGCGGCCATCCGCGAGCGCGACGCCGCCAGGAAGCACATCTCCGAGCTGGAGACCAAAGTCCTCGAACAGATGGAGGCCGCCGAGACGGCCGAGAAACAGCTCGCCGAGCGCGAGCCCGAGTTCGCGCGCCTGCGCGCCGAGCACGAGGAGCGCCTGCGCGCCTTCGAGGAGCAGACGCGCTCGTGGTCCGAAGAGCTCGAGGCGCGGCGCCGCGAGCGCGAGCGGATGTTCACCTCGCTCCCGCCGGGCATCAAGGCGTCCTACCAGCGCATCGTCGCGCGCATACGCGACGGCGTGGCGCTCGCCGAGGCGCGTAACGGCTCGTGCTCGGCCTGCTTCATGTCGCTCCGCCCGCAGTTGATGTCCCAGATACGGCGGGGCGACGAGATCATCATCTGCGACAACTGCAACCGAAGGGGAGGCGTGAGTCCCGCCCGCCCCGCCTCGCGATTCGGAGCAAGAACGGGGGGCGTGTCGGGGGCGGCCGGCCTTAAGGCGGAAAGAGTTAAGCCGCGCCGCGGGGCGCGCGAGCAAGGGGGTTCGGGGAAATATGGCGAGCGTCGAGTCTGCAATCCAACAGAACATCCCGGCCGGGCTTTTGGCCGGAAGCGTTACACGCGACCGCCGCGCGAAGTGGTGGCGCAGGGTGGGGACGAAGTCGCGCGGCTTCCGCTACGAGACGGCCGACGGACGGCGCGTCGAAGACGAGGCCGCGCTCGAACGCATCAGGTCGCTCGCCATCCCGCCGGCCTGGCGCGAGGTCAGAATCTCGCCCTCGGCGCGCGGCGTCCTGCAGGCCATCGGCGTCGACGGCGCGGGGCGCGTGCAGCGCATCTACCACCTCACCTCGGTCGCGCGCCGCTCGCGGCGCAAGTACGAAAAGATCGAGCGCTTCGGCGAGGCGCTCCCCGCGCTGCGGCGCCGCACGAACGAGGACCTCGCGCGCGAGGGTCTGGGGAAGGAGCGCGTGCTCGCGGTCGTCGTCCGCCTCATCAACGACCTCTACTTCCGCGTCGGCTCCGAGGAGAGCGTCCGCCGCTACCGCACCTACGGCGTGACGACGCTCCGCAACCGCCACCTTGAGATAAAACCGGGCGGCCACCTCGAGTTCACGTTCACGGGCAAGCACCACGTCAAGCACCGCCGCATCCTCGTCGATGAGGAGCTGGCCGCGCTCGTCCGCGACATCAAGGCGCTCGGCGGGTCGAAGCTCTTCCAGTACGTCGGCGAGGACGGCCGCCGGCGCCCCGTCACGCCGCGCGACGTCAACGACTACATCAAGTCGGCGGCCGGCGCGGAGTTCTCGGCGAAGGACTTTCGCACCTGGGGCGGGACGCTTCTGGCAGCGGTCGAGCTGGCCGAGCTGGGGTGCTGCGAGGACGAGAGGCCGGCGAAGAAGAACCTGGTCGCGGCGGTCAAGCGCGTGGCCGAGCGGCTGGGGAACACGCCGACGGTCTGCCGCTCGTGCTACATACACCCGGCGGTGCTCGAAGCCTACGGGCGCGGCCGAACCATCGAAGAGTTTCGCGCGCGCGGCGCACGCCGCCGCATAGAACGCCAGCAGCCCGAGTACAGCGTCGAAGAACTCGCGCTCCTCAAGCTCCTCCGCGCCCGCAAGAACGGCGAAGCGTGAAGGGGAGTAGGCGGTAGGCAGTAGGCAGTGAGGGAAAGAAAGCAGTCAGGTAATCGGCGGCGGCGAGTGTCACGACTCGCCGCCGCCGTTTCTCTCAGGCCGCCTTCTTCCTTTAACTGCCTACTGCCTACCCCCCTTCAGTAGTGCTCGCTCGTCTTCTTCCCCTCCGCGCGTCGGCCGCCGCGTCCGACCTTGCCTTTGCCCTTGCGGCGCTTCAGCTCGTCCACGCCCTTGAGCGAGGCGAGCGGCCACAGGCTGTGCTCTATCTCGGCGAGGCCGGCGCCGACGACCGCCGCGACCACTTCCTCCGAGGGCTTGTAGCACGGCGCCGCCTCGTCGAGCGGCACGCGGCCGTCGGCGTTGACGACGACGCCGGCCTCGCGGTACTCGTCGTCCATCTGCCTCTGCGAGAGCGTGCGGTTGGCCTCGCCGCGCGAGATGCGTCGGCCGGCGCCGTGGTTGACGGAGAAGCCGCTGCGCTCCGCGCCCGCGAGCGGCCGGAGGATGTAGCTCCAGTCCTTGTTGCTGCCCGGGATGAGCACGGGGTGCCCCCTCTCCTCCCAGACCGTGCCCTTCAGGAACGGGTGGCCGGCCGGGAACGCGCGCGTCGCGCCCTTGCGGTGAACCCACACGTCGCCGAACTCCGGGTGCCACTCCTTCTGCACGAGGTTGTGGCTGATCTCGTAGACCAGCTCCAGCCCCTCGCCGAAGACCTCGCGGAAGGCTTCGGACACCTGCTCGAAGATGACCAGCCGGTTCAGGATGGCGTAGTTGCCGCCCGCCGCGACCGCGTTCAGGTAGTCGCGGTAGTGCTTCGACTCGGGGGTGAAGTAGCCGAGGTCGATGTCTTTAAGTAACTCCGGGTGCTCCTCGCGCGCCAGCTCGAAGTAGTTGGTCGCCAGCCCGTGGCCGAAGCCGCGCGAGCCGGTGTGAACCTGGACGAAGAGCGTCCCCGTCTGGCTGCTGCGCTGCAACTCGATGAAGTGGTTGCCGCCGCCGAGACTCCCCAACTGGTCGCGCCCGCGCTCGGGGCGCCCCTTGCCGCCGTAGGGAATTCGCCAGCCGTCGTCCACGGGGATGCGGTGGCGCTCCGCGTGGCCGCGGTCGAACGTCGCCCCGTACTTCTCGACGTAGTACTCCGCGCCGCCGCGCACGAGGTTCTGGAACTCTTCGTCCGAGAGGCGGCCCAGCTTCATGCTCTTCCCCCCGAACCCCATGTTCACGCGCGACATCACCGCCCGGTTGAACTCCAGCCTCCGCTCCGGCGTCGCCGCCCCCGCCTCCACCCCCGAACGCGCCGACATCATCCCGCAGTTATGCACGAACACCCCCGCGTCGAGCGCGAAGTTCCCGTACCCCGGCACGGTCAGACAGTAAACGTCCGCCCGCCCCGCCAGCGGCTCGACCGACACGACCTTGTGGTTGTAGCCGTGGCGCCAGCGGCGGTGGTTGTGAATTCCAAAGCCCCCCGTCAAAGTCTCACCGCAAGTTTCGCAGACGTGCTGGCGGTGTGCGACCTCGGACGATTTACGGCGCCCCTCCGCGCTCGTGTTGTATGCGACCAGATGACTCTTCCCGCGCTCACCGTTGCCGGCGACGGCCGCGCGGAAATGTTCGGGTCTTTCGGCCATGTAGGCGAGAATGTTTTTCGTCCCGCGCCGGGCGAAGTAAGCGTGGCCTTCGGCGGTCTGCGCTTTGGCCGCCAGCGCCCGCACCCTCCGCCGCTCGAACTCTTCCGACCGGAAATGTGTGAACTTCTCCGCGTGCGAGCGGTGATAGCGCATGTGGTCGCGGTCGCCCATGAACTGTAAGTTCTCCGGGCGATTGTCGGCCGGGTTGAAGTTCAGGTGGTGGATGACCGTCCGCTGACCTTCAAATCGGGGCACCGGACCGAGCAGGCCGCACCGCGCCATGAGCCAATGCACGCGCTGACTCTTCCCCGTGGCGGGATGCTGCACGAACCTGTAGCCGTCCCTGTCGGCGTGCGGGTGAAACGGCATCAGGGAGGTTCCCGGCCGGAGGTCGCACGCCTGGCGGTAGCTGCCGTCGCGGAGCATGAAGTCGTGGTCGGGGGTGCAGTTGATCTCGCGGCCGTTGTCGAGCGTGACTTTGACGAGGGGCGCATCGGCGCGCGTCTTCTTTGCCGTGGCCTTCGCGACGACGACCTTGTGCTCGGCGTTGAGCGCGTAGATGAGAATCTCGCCGCCCGACACGGCGAGTTCGCCGATGGGGCGCGAACTTCCGTCAACGACGGGGACGAGCGTGTCGGCGGTGAAGCAGCCGATGTCGTAGCCGACAGGGCCCATGGCCACCGCGCCCTCTTGGGCGTCGGTGATGAGGACGCAGCCGACGGGGACGCCGTAGCCGTAGTGCGCGTCAGGCGTGATGACGACCATGCGGACGCCCGGGAAGCGCGTGGCGTTGACTATCTGTCGGTAGAGAATCTCCTCGGTCGCTTCTAAGAGTTGCGGCGTGAAGAAGAGGCGGACGCGGACGCCACCCGTGTCCTCGGTCTGAAGTTCGTAGAAGCCCTCGCCGTTCCACCTAGCCAGATGTTTCCAATTATGGGCGCTGGCTAGTTTCTCTACCGGTTTCAATGCTTTAGCGTCGTTCTGCTTTCCACTCATTAGCGCTTTTCACCCTATGTTCTTTCAGCATTTGAGCCGTGGATTTGACCGCCTCAAGCCGACTTCTTACCGGCATGGAGCAAGTCAAACAAACGGCAGATGAGGAGCGTTTGAGGATATGTCCATAACTGGACTTCGTATCGACCTAACATAATCCTCACGAGACTAATTCCGTTAGCGTTTTCCTATGTAAAGCCTTACCTTTTCCGTTTAGGCGGTTCAAATCGTTGCTTTGTTTTAGATGGCGGAAGTAAACTCCTGAATTCTGAGGGGAATTGGTCGCGTAAACGTATTAGTCTCCTTTTAAGAGCCTTTGAAAGCACCTTGTCAGTCCCCTTAATTACAGTCAGGAGCATCGTTGCCCGTACCTTCTCGTCCGGCGCAAGCTCAGACCGCTCTGCAGTGATTCTAAGCAACTTTTGAGCTTCCTCTCTAAATTCTTCATGAGTAAGAAAAGGCTTCATCACACTTAATAAGAAAATAAGAGAGGGCAAATTCTTAGTCTCTTCGCTAGCAACAAGTTCATCATATAGCTGTCTCAATTCGGCGGATATGAAACCGCTACGCAATGAGTAGTTGGAAGAACTTAGGAGTAATAAATCAACTACAATTTTGGGTTCAGGCCACTTACCTCTTTCAGCTATCGCATAGAATCTCTCTCGTACTGAAGGGATGAAGCTTAATGCCTTTTTTATGCCGTTATACTTAACAGTGGTTTCTGAGTACCAGCCAGCTTGCAACAGTCTTCCTACCATCATTTTTGATGAGTTGACCCATAAAGAATCGCGGTCATAATCAAGAATATAGTCTAAAAGTTTTTGACTTATTTCCCGCTTCTGGCCAACGTAGAAGAAGGTGGTCTCACCCCACAAATCATCAAAGTAAATGTTTCTTATAAAGTCATTAAGGTTTTCAAATTCGTCTCTCTTGCTAAAGATATGATATGCCGAAAAGTAGTCCAAGAATGACCGATGGGTAAACAAAACAGTTTCTTCTCCGACCTCAATAACTCCAGCACGCAGTACGTCTTGAACAAACTTATCAATAGTACTCTCTAGGCCGTATACGCCTGCATAACGGTGGCAGAAAGCATCAAAATCCTGTCGTGTAATTTCGATTAATCCTTTGCTTGAGAATTCGTTAAAGGCTAATGAAGCTAGGAACCGTTTCTTTATGAGGTATTCAAACAAGACTTCGATACCCTTATCTTTGTCGAAACGTCCTAGTACGGAATCACTGTACCTGTCATACAGTTCCGACACGGAGGCTGGAATTTCTCCTTGCTCTTCTACTAGCTCAATTAGCAAAATTAACGAGAGTGGTACCATCGGAATTTGATAACGGACGTTTTCCAGTGATTCCCTAAGTGTGCCCAAAACATCCTTGCTGCTATGAAGCTTCTCGATGAGTTGAAGGGCTTGCCCCGCACCGAATGGGAGCAACTCGTACTTATCAAAACCCGCAGGAGTGATGCTCAATAAATCAACCTTGCGACTTGCAATGAGAAGGGCGCACTTAAGCTCTTCGGCATAAGACTTTGCTTTCTCAATGACCTCGTTCCTCTTACTGGAAGCAACTTCATCTAGGCCGTCTACTATTAGCACCTTTGTCTCAACTCTAAGTACAACCTCAGATTCACCGACATATTCAAGAAGCAATTGGTCTAGGTCGGATGTATTGAGAATATCTTTTGCCTTGACCAATACAGGAATCAGAGTTTTCTTACGCTTGCCCTGCGCTCTAGTAGCGTTTTTGTAAACTTCTTTGAATAGGTCGATTGTAAGTTTGGCGAGCGCGGCGGACTTACCCGTGCCGGGGTCACCAACCATGATGATTCGCCGATGCTGGGAGAGGAGAGGTTTAAGGCGTGAGAATGGAAGTTCCTTTCTACTTACAAGTGCCCTCAGTTCTTCACCAAAATCAGGATTAATGTCACTAGCTCTTACAACTGGTTCCACAAAACACTCTGATAATATTTTCTTGGAACGGACTACTCTGTGCCTCGTCTCTAGTTCCTGAACCTTCCTTTGGACAAAGCTTGTCACTTGTCCCTCAAAAAATACCTGCGGGTAAAAGTTCGTGAAGTTACTTATCAACCAATCTATTCCTTCAACTTCTACGGGTCCATGAATCTCTTTTTCAAGTCTGATACGAGCCTGATTACTAATTTCCCCCGCGATAATGACTTTCACCTTATTGACCGGCAGGGTACGAAAAAACTCTACAAGTTCAGCCTCATGTGCAAAGGCCTGTCTAATCTGACTTTCAATTTCAGAGGTCTTTCGCTCTAGGGTTTTGGAAAGAAATGAATTGACCTCTCCAGTAATTACGTCTACTTCGCCTAATGTTTTAGCCTTGATATCGCCACATTTCACAACCACTCCGATAACATCAGTGGTCAGATTGTCCTGTTTTACTAACACAAGGTCTTTACCTAACTCCTTAGTACCTTGTGTAACCTCAATAGTGTAACTCGGCTCCATAGAGGAGAAGAGTTCTTTCAGGTCGTAGTGAAGTTCCAATTCAGGAATAGACATTAGGATGTCTTTGCGCTGGTCATGAGACATCGCTTTTGCGAATTGGATTAAGTCGGAGATGTCCATATTCAAGTTCTCTGATTCAACGGGTGTTGTCACAGTGAGTCTCCAATCGTGGTAAGGAACCGTTTAGAGAAGAGTGGTTGGGAAGCTTCGTGCCACTACGTTACGCCATATAGAGCAACTGGCAGCACCGCTTCCAAGAAGTTCAACTAGAGTTATACAAAAACTAAGACTATTAGGACAAGTAAAATGGTTTGGGCTAAAATTCTCGCGAACCCTTTACAATACAAGGGCTAACAATATACGCATCGAAGACCACAGGTAAACCTGTTCATCGTTGATAAGTCTCTACGGATATTCTCGGCGTTCAAGACGACTGCAGGCGTGAAGCTTTGGGTGATAACCGAAGCCGATAGGAGTGCGACAACGCTACTCTTGCCGAGTGAGTATTAGCTAGAAGTTTGAAGCGAGCCATAGCAAAAAGCTGTCGGCGCGTCCCGAAATTAGAAGCTAATTTGATGAGATTTTCTTTGACTTTCGGGGCTGGAAAGTTACCGCTAAGTCTTTTATAATCAACGCGCTGCTATTTGAGTGGGAACGCATTACGGTAGAGAATCTCCTCGGTCGCCTCCAACAGTTGCGGCGTGAAGAAGAGGCGGACGCGGACTTGTCCCGTGTCCTCGGTGTCGAGTTCGTAGAAGCCCTCGCCGTTCCAGCGCGCGAGGTGCTTCCAGTTGTGCGCGTTCGCCAATTTTTCCGCGGGTCTCAGTGCCTTAGCGTCACCGTTTTGGTTGCTCATTCCGGTCTCCCTAATTCGCTTGTCAGGAACCAAAACCGACCGCGAGAAGCCGCCACCTTGACTGCGCGGGAATTGATTGGCCCTTCGGGTTGTTGTTTTCGGCCGAAGCCGCTTTGACGAGACTTTAGCGTGAGCGCGCGGGCGGGCGCAAATTCTTCTAGGCGTCGGAGGCGAGAGAGGCGGCGATGGCGGCGGCGAGTTCGTCCGGGCTCGCGTCGGGCGCGACGCTGACGCGCAGGTCTGCACGGGCGTAAGCGTCGAGGCGCTGTTCGTAGAGGCGTGCGGCGCGGGCGGGGTCGCGTGCGAAAGGGCGGTCGGAGGCGCCGCCCTGCTCCCCGATGCGGCGGAGGCACAGCTCGCAGGGCGCGTCGAGCCAGACCGAGAGGCAGCCGTGCTCACGGACGAGCGCGCGGTTGCGTTCGAGCGTCCAGGCGCCGCCGCCCGTGGCGACGACGCGCGCCGCGCCCTCTTCGAGCACGCGCCGCAGCGCGCGCGTCTCGGCCGCGCGGAAGTAGTCTTCGCCCTCCTCGTCTATCAGCTCGCGCGGGCCGCGCCCCTCGTCCTCGGCCAGCGCGTCGTCGAGGTCTACGAACGGGACTCCGAGCAGTCGCGCGAGCGCGCGGCCGACGGTCGTCTTGCCCGCGCCCATGAAGCCCGTGATGACGACGCGGCCGCCCCGGCTCATCTCTCAATCACCGATTCGAGCAGTTGGAAGAACTCGGGGAAGGAGACCGCGACGCACTCCTCTGCGCCCTCTATCTCGGTCTCGCCCTCGGCCGAGAGCGCGGCGACGGCGAAGGCCATCGCGATGCGGTGGTCGCCGTAGGACTTCAGGCGCGCGCCGCGCAGCCGCACGGGGCCCGCGACGCGCAGGCCGTCCTCGAACTCCTCGACCTCCGCCCCCATCGCGCGCAGGTTCGCGACCGTCGCCGCGATGCGGTCGGACTCCTTCACGCGCAGCTCGCGCGCCTCGCGTATCTCGAGCCCGCCCTCGACGCGCGTGCCGACGACTGCCAGCGCCGGCAGCTCGTCGATGAGCTGCGGGACGAGCGCGCCGCGGATGACGCCCGCGCCGTGCGTCGCGGGCGTGAGCCCCCCGACGCTGCGCACGCGTATGCGTCCGGCCGGCTCGTTCGACTCCTCGCGCGCGTCCGTGACTTCGAGCGCGAGCCCGAGCGAGCGGAAAGTTTCGAGGACGGCCGCGCGCGTCGGGTTCAGCCCCACAGACTCCAGCTCAAGCTCCGAGCCGGGCAGCAGCGCGGCCGCCGCCAGCGGGAACGCCGCCGAAGAGATGTCGCCCGGCACCGTCAGGTCGCGCGCCGTCAGACGCGCGCCGCCCTCGAGCGAGACGACGACGCGCCCCGGGCCTTCAACACTTCCTTCACGCGCGCCTTCAGCGCCGCCCTCGCCGGCAAGCTCGCGCGTCTCCACACGGACGCCGAACCAGCGGAGCATACGCTCGGTGTGGTCGCGCGTCTGCGCGCGCGGCTCGACGACCTCCGTGCGGCCTTCGGCGCCGAGCCCCGCGAGCAGCACGCACGACTTGACCTGCGCGCTCGCGACCGGCATCTCGTAGCGGATCGCGCCGAGCGGCCGGCGCCCCTCGACGCGCAGCGGCGCGTGACCCTCGACCGACTCGACGCGCGCGCCCATCCGCCCGAGCGGGTCGATGACGCGGCGCATCGGCCGCGCGCTCAGAGACTCGTCGCCCGTGAGCACCGAGGCGAAGGGCTGCGCCGCGAGCAGTCCGGCGAGCAGACGCATCGTCGTGCCCGAGTTGCCGCAGTCGAGCGGCGCGGGCGGCGGGCGGAAGCGCGGCGCGCCGTCGCCTCGCCCGACGCCCTCGACGACCACGACGCTCCCGTCCCGCTCCACGCCCACGCCGAGCCCGCGCAACGCTTCGAGCGTCGAGGCGCAGTCGGCGCTCGAAGAGAAGTTCTCGATGCGCGTGCGCCCTTCGGCCAACGCGGCCAGCATCGCCGCGCGGTGCGAGACCGACTTGTCGCCCGGCACGCGCAGGCGCCCTCGCAGCCGCCGCGCAGGTTTGATAAGCATGCGGCCGATGTTAGCAAAGAAAGTTTCCAGTTATCAGTTTTTAGTTATCAGTTTTTAGCTTTCGGCCCCAGTCACCGGCGGTCGGCCGCGCCGCCGTCAGCCTTCAAACTGAAGACTAAAAACTGAAAACTGGAAACTGCGCTTTCTTGACACGCGTGCGGCGGGCGTGTTAAACCGTGCAGGCTTCCCGTCGAGCTTTCGTGTGATTTTGGCCGCGCCCGCCGGGCCTTGGGCGGCCGTGGTGTCCGGCCGGGGCGCCCGACCTTTTTGAAACAGTGACCGAAGAGACCGTCGAACTCAAGCTGCCGAGCCGCATCGAGTCAATCGGCGAGGCGGCGGCGGCCGTCGCGGACGCCGCGCGCCGGCTGGGGTTTGCCGAGGACGCTTTGTTCGGCATCGACCTGGCCGTGCGCGAGGCCGTCACCAACGCCGTGCTCCACGGCAACCGGCAGGACGAGACGGTCCCCGTCGAGGTGGGGGTCGCGGGCACCGACGCCGGGATGACGGTCACCGTGCGCGACCGCGGCACCGGCTTCGACCCGTCGCACCTCCCCGACCCGACCGCCGAGGAGAACATCCTCAAGGCCTCGGGGCGTGGTATCCTCTTCATGCGCACCTTCATGGACGAGGTCGGCTGGGAGCACCCGCCGGGGGGCGGCACCCTGGTGCGAATGATTAAGAAGAAGTAGACAGTAGACAGTAGTCAGTAGTCAGTAGCGCTCCGCGCCGCGGCCATTGACGTTTTACTCTGACTGCCGCAGACGGCGTTCTTCTACTGTCTACTGTCTACTGTCTACTGACTACTTGATTCAAGGAGATTTCCCGCAATGGCTGAACTGAACATCCGCGAGCGTCAGGCAGGCGACGTCACGATCCTCGACCTCGAAGGTAAGATCACCATCGGCGAAGGCAACGTCGCCCTCCGCAGCGCCGTCCGCAAGCTCGTCAGCGAGGGGAAGAAGAAAGTCCTCCTCAACCTGTCGGGCGTCAGCTACATGGATTCGAGCGGCATCGGCGAGCTGGTCTCCAGCCACACCACCATCAGCCGCGAGCAGGGCCAGCTCAAGATGCTCGGCCTCGGCGAGAAGATCAGGGAGCTGCTCGTCATCACCAAGCTCCTCACGGTCTTCGACACCTACCCCACCGAGGCCGAGGCGCTCAACAGCTTCAAGTAGCGATGAGTGATGAGTGATGAGTGATGAGTGAAGGGGGGGCTTCTTCCGCCCCTTCTTATCACTCATCACTCATCACTCATCACCCGGTCATGGTTCGCGCCGCCTTACGCCGCCTGCTCACGCTCGACGACCCGCCGGAGCGGACGGCGCTCGCCTTCTCGGTCGGCGTCTTCATAGCCTTCTCGCCCTTCCTGGGGCTGCACACCATCACGGCGACGGTGCTCGCCTTCGCCTTCCGCTTCAACAAGGTCGCCATCTACACCGGCACCTTCATCAACAACCCCTTCCTGACGCTCGTCCCCATCATCCTGGCCTCGTACGCCGTCGGCGCGTTCCTGACCGGGCGCCCGCTCGCGCTCCCCCCCGGCGGGCTCGAACTGCTGCGCGACCCGCACCTCCTGACCGCCGACTACTGGCGCGCGCTCTTCGCCGAGTTCTGGGCCGTGCTCGTGCCCTTCACCGTCGGCGGCACGGTGCTTTCCGTCGTTTGTTCGCTGGCCGCCTACCCTGTTACCCTGAAACTTCTGCGCGCCAACCAACGCAGGAAATCCGGAGTCTAAGGTTCGTGATGAAGAAGTTTTTCACCCTGGCCCTCGCCACACTCCTGTGCGCGCAGGCCGCCGCCGCACGACAGCGACAACCCCCTTCAAGCTCAAGCCGGCAGCAGACCGGCGCACAGGGCCAGCGTCCCGCGCAGCAGCCGCGCCCCGCGCCGCCGCCCGCGTCGCTGGGCCTGGGCGACTTCGGCGTCGAGATCGCGCCCGACCCGCGGCTCATCGCCGTGATGGCCGCGCTCGACGCCGCCGGCTGGGACCCGACGCCGGCGGGCGGGCGCCCCGCGGTCTTCCGCGAGCTGGTGCGCAAAGATTCGGCCGGGCTCGACGCGTCGCTGCGCAAGCGGATGCAGGACTTCTACGCGCGTAACGCGCTGAAGGACGTGCCGGACAACCCGCAGACGCCCGCCGACGAGGCCGCCCGCTACACGGCGGCCGAGCAGGCGTCGCGCTACGTCTCGCTCGCCTACACGCTCGGGCCGCCGCCCGGCTTCGACGCGCCGCCGCGCTCGGACGACCTGCCCGGCGGCGTGCTCGACGTGCTCGACTTCGTCCCGCTGCTCCGCGAGTTCTACCGCGCGTCGGGGCTCGACTCCCGCCTCGCCGACTACGTCGCGATGCACCGCGCGGCGGGCGACAAGCTGCGCGCCCCGACCCTGGAGATGGCGCGCGGCGTCCTCGCCTACCTCAACACGCGCCCCGAGACGATCATCAACGAGCGCGTCACCGTCGCGGCGCCCGCCGCCTCGGGCAAGAAGAAGGACGAGAAGAAGGTCTCGGTCGTGCGCGAGCGCGAGCGCCACTTCCGCGTCGTGCCCGACCTTCTGGCCGCGCCCGGCGCCGTCAACTTCCGCGCCGTCGGCGACGACTACTACGCCATCGTCCCGGCCGACACCGACCCGCGCCTCTCCGAGATGCGGCGCGCCTACGTGCAGTTCATCGTCGACCCCCTGGTCGCGCGCTTCAGCCGCGAGGTCGCCGCGCGGCGCCCCGAGATAAAACAGCTCCTCGAAGCCGAGACGGCGCGCAGGGGCAGAGACTTCGGCCCGGACGTCTTCCTCGCCGTCGCGCGCTCGCTCGTGGCGGCCGCCGTCGTGCGGATGGACGAGTCGGCGCGCCTGCGCGCGCTGCAGATCGAGACGAGCCGGCGGCTGCAGGCGGCGGGGACGGATCAGGCGGCGAAGGACGCCGCGCTGCGCGAGTCGAAGGAGCGGCAGGCGGCCATCTCGGCCGCCTCGGCCGCCGAACTGGCGGAGGCTTACGAGCGCGGCGCCGTGCTCTCGTTCCACTTCGCAGAGCAGTTGCGCGGCGTCGAGGGCGGGGGCTTCGACGTGTCGAACTTCGTCCCCGACATGGTCGCGGCCTTCGACCCGGCGCGCGAGCTGCGGCGCCCGGCCGAGTACGCCGAGGCGGTCGCGCGCACGCGCGAGGCGCGCCGCCTCGCCGCCGAGGCGCGCTCGAAGGAGGCCGCCGAGGCGCCGCCCGTGGACGCGCGGCGCGCGGCGCTGCTGAAGAGTCTGGGCGACGTGGGCGAGCTGCTGCGCGTGCGCAGCTATGAGGAGGCCGAGTCGCGCCTGACGGCGCTCAAGGGCGAGTACCGCGACGAGCCGCTCGTCTACTTCACGCTCGGGCAGGCGGCGTCGCTCTCGGCGCAGGAGGCGCTCGACGAGGCGCTCCAGGCCGCCAGGCTCAACGCCGCGCTGGGCCACTTCCGGCAGGCGCTGCTGTTCGCGACGCCCGACACGGACCGCACGGTCGTCCTGCGCGCGCGCCTCTCCAGCGGCCGCATCCTCGCGCACCTCGAACGGCGCGAAGAGGCTTTGCGCGAGTTCGACGCCGTCATCGGCGCCAGCCAGCCCTCCGAACGCTTCCACCAGGAGGCGCTCGCCGAGAAGCAGAAGCTCGCCGGGCCGCAGTAAAGGGAAGTAGGCAGTAGAAGGTAATCGGTGGCAAGACAGGCGGCGCGGCTCTCATCAGTCAACGGATGAGAGC
>JAIVJI010000046.1:0-5968 GCA_020200135.1 Acidobacteriota bacterium
GTGGGAGTACAAACTGCTCGCTACGAAGAAGACTTCGACTATGCAGAAAGAGATGCTTGAGGCGGCGAACGCGGGCTACCAGTTCGTCGGCGTCTCGGTGGGCTCGACGTTTTTCGGCGGCAGTGAAGTGGTCACCATCATGCGGCGGCCGAGGAAAGAGTAAGCTCCGCGGGCGCGAGTCACGCCCGCGCACACGCCTGCCATCACACGCGACACAAGGAAAGGCGCGGCACCACCTGCCGCGCCTTTCGCGCCTTCCACGTTCGTCAGCCGCCTTCGTCCGCCGCGCGCCCCGCCGCGCGTGTGCCACTCGCGGAAGTGGCACACGCGCGCGCCCCCTTTCCACGTCCCCGGGGTAAAAGAGACCGTGCGGCACTCGGCTTGCCGTCTTTCCGTCTCTTCGGGAACGTCCTCAAGGAGCGTGAGACGATGAGAAGAACGCTTTCCACACTTTTACCGATACTTCTGGCCTTTCAGGCGACGGCGGTGCGCGCGCAGGATGCAGCGAAATTTGTCCAACCGTCCGGGCAGGCGCAGCACCAGCAGCCCCGGCCCGCCGCGCAGGCGACGCGCCCGCTCACCAACGCCGACGTGCGCGAGATGGTCGAGGCGAAGATCGCGCCCGAGGTCGTCGTCGAGAAGATCAAGGCGTCGCCCTGCGACTTCGACACGTCGCCCGGGGCGCTCGGCCGCCTGAAGGAGGCGGGCGTCCCCGACGCGCTGCTGCTCGTGATGGTGATGTCGCCGAAGTGCGCCCCGCAGCCGCAGCCCGCCCCGCCGCCCCGTCGCGTGGCCGTGAGCGTGCCCGCCGGGACGGTCGTCGAGCTCGAGACGGCCTACACCATCAACTCGCAGCTCACGCGCAAGGGCGACGCCATCAGCTTCCGCGTCGTCAACCCCGTCGTGGTGGACGGCCAGATAGTCGTCGAGAAGGGGGCCACGGCCACGGCGCTTGTGACGAAGGCCGAGCGGGGCGGGCACTTCGGCCGGGCGGGGCGCATCGCCTGGATGATGAAGGAGGTGACGGCCGCCGACGGCTCGCGCATCCCGCTCCAGTTCAACGGGCGGATGGTCGGCGACAGCAAGGGCGCGAAGGTGGCGACGTCGATGGTGGTCATGGGGACGCTGATGTGGCCCATCGCGCCCGTCGTCCTCTTCCACGGGTTCAAGCGCGGCGGGAACGCGTTCGTGCCCGAGGGCAAGAGGTACGACGCGGCGGTCTTCGCGCCCGCGACCGTTCACGTCACGGCGCGTGATTGAGCCGGGGAGTTTCCGGCGGGGCGTGGGCGTGGGCGCCTGAGGGCCACTCTACCCGAGTGGCCCTCAGGCGCCGGCGTGCTTCAGTGGCGCGGCGGGTCGTTGTTCACGCCCTCGGGCGCGGCGGCGCGCGCGGCGGGCTGCGGCGTCTGAATCTCGCGCAGGGAGGCGACCGTGTCGCGTATGCGGTTGGCGAGCTGCTCGATGGCTGCGCGGCCGGCTCGGGCGAACGCACTTCGTTTTCGCTCATCGCTTTAAAGGCTTCCCCCGTAGTTGGCGGTCGGGCGACGCGGGGGCCGTCAGGACTTCGGGCGCCGCGCCGTGCTTCTCGCGGGAAGGGGCCGTGCCCGCCCGGGCATTGTGCGCCCCGCCCCCGCCCCGAGGCAAGAGACGGACGCCTCGGCAGGGCTCACGCGCGGCGACAAACGCCCCCCGCGGCGTGCTGACGTACACGGCGCTCGGCATTTGACAACCGCCCGGCCCCGTTTGTAAATTTAATCCCGCCAGTCGTTGGGAGGTCGTCCAATGGTAGGACTCCAGACTCTGGATCTGGCTATCGGGGTTCGAGTCCCTGCCTCCCAGTTCAACTAACGCAACGACAAAAACGGGCGGCTCTAAATCAGAGCCGCCCGTTTTGTGCGGGGTTGCTGAGGCCCGATGACTCGGTAAGAGTCCGGGACTAGGCGTATTATGCCGGGTCATGGGATAGTAGCCGTGGGCTGATTGTAGTTAGGCCTTCCTTGCGCAAGCAAAACCTCAGCAGCATCAAATTCCGGGAGACACGCTATGGATAAAATGCCGCCGGCTCAAACGTTGTGGGGGATAATCAACTCCAATGTGCTCGCGCGTTGTGTGCAGGTCATCGCCGAATATGGCGTGGCGGATGCTTTGGCGGATCGCCCGTTGACGGCGGCGGAACTTGCCGCGCAGACCGGTATGAACGCGGACGCGCTGCGGCGAATGCTGCGCTTGCTGGCGGCTCACGAGGTATTTACACAGGAAGGGGACCTTTACCGACACACGCCCGCGTCGGAGCTGCTGCGCGCCGATCACCCGCATTCGATGCGATCCTTCGCCAAGATGATGAACCTTCCCGTCATGCTGAAAAGCTTCGCGGAACTTACTGAGGCCGCGAAGACCGGCAGACCGGCGATGGATTTCGCGGGGTTCATGGATTACTTCGCCGCCCACCCTGAAGAATCAAGCATCTTCAATCAGGCGATGGCCGACAAGTCCCGCAACATCATTCCGGCGGTGCTTGACGCATACGATTTCAGCCCCTTCCCTGTAATTGCCGACATCGGCGGTGGCCGCGGCCACCTCTTGCGCGGCATTCTGGAACAGACGCCGGCCGGCCAGGATTCTGGCCGCGGTACGTCGAGCGGCTCCCGCGCGCGCCCGGCTGCTGATTATCGAGGCCATCGTTTCGGAAGCCCCCGGCCCGGATTTCAGCAAAGTGCTCGATGTCATCATGCTGGCGGTGACGGGGGGGAGAGAACGAACGCCCTCGGAGTACAAGGCCCTGCTTGCGCGTGCGGGATTTAGAGTGGAAAGAACCATTACGACGCCTTCCCAATACTCAATCATAGAAGCCGCTGTCATTTGAAGCAGGCTGCCTTAACACCCCCCCGCCAGTTATACGGCGCCGAAGTTCGATGTAACCCACGATCCAGGTCTCGACGGACGGAGAATACATCCCTTGTATTGATGAGACCGTGAGGCAGGTTTAATCATCGGGCAGTTAACCGGCGGCCCGTTCTTCTTTTTTACGTCTCCACCGGCCACGGACTTACTTAAAAATTTTCCGCCACGAATCCCCGCCCCGCGGTGTTTACCCTTTGTGAATCACACCAACCCAAAGGGCTTGAGGAGGCCGTCATGTCAAAGCACGTCCGAGCGTTCGCGCATCCCTCTTTAGTTCTGGCTCTACTCTTGCTGGCCGCCGCAGCCCCCGCGGCGTGGCCCTCGCACGCCGGCGCGCAGAGCGTGCTGACGGGAGAATGGACGGCGTCCATCGATTCGGACGCCCCCGACAGGCTCCAGCTCAACCTCGAACGCCGCACCGAGAAGGGCGGGCGGAGTCAGGTGGGGCAGGACCACGACTTCTCAGAGCTGCGCGGGCTGACGCGCGAGCAGGTTCGGCGCGGCGGCGCGGTCAAGTTCGGCCTCGAGCGCGAGGCCGGGACCATCGAGTGCGAGGGCAGTTTCCGCGACGGCCGCGGGTCGGGCACATTCCGCTTCACGGGCAGCCAGAGTTTCGTCTCGGCGATGAAGTCGCGCGGGTTCGACTTCGAGGAGGACGAAGGCCCCAGGGGCGACGGGCGCGAACACGAGAACAGGCTCTTCGCCGCCGCCTCGCTCAACGTCACGACGGCGCTGGCCGACGACCTGCTCTCGGCCGGCTTCAACCGGCTCGAAGTGGGAGACCTCTTCAAGGCGGCCATCTTCAAGGTCGATTCAAAGTTCGCGCGCGAGTTGAAGGCGGCCGGCCTCCCCGACCTCGGGATGGAGGATTTGGTCAAGGCGCGCATCTTCAAGTTGGACGCCGCGTACATCTCCGAGGTGGCGCGGATGGGCTTCGCGGGGCAGCCGATGGAGAGCCTCGTCAAGATGCGCATCTTCAAGGTCACGCCCGAGTTCATCGCCGAGGCGCGCGGCGAGGGGCTCACAGACCTCTCCATCGAAGACCTCGTCAAGATGAAAATTTTCAAGATAGACTCGGCCTTCATCCGCCGCGCGAAGGCCGACGGCGTGCCGCTCGAAGTCGAGGAGCTTGTGCGCAGGCGCATCGGCGTCCGCGACAGAAACTTTCAAGAGTAGACGGCAGGCGGTAGGCAGTAGTTAAGAAGGCGGCGCGTCATCGGCACTCGGCCGGGACGCGCCGCCCGTCTTTCTACCGTCTACCGCCCACCGCCTACTTCCCCCTCAGATGTGCCGGCGGTTTCTGAGAATCTTGACGAAGGAGCCGGAGCGCAGCTCGTCGGTCGTCAGCCCGCTCAGGCGCGTGGCCTCCTGCTCGGAGAGCGCGCCGCAGTTGACCGCGCGGAGGAAGTAGTTGAGCAGCCCCTGCCCCGTGGCCGCGTCGTCGAACACGTCGCCGACGAGCGTGGCGCGCGCGGCCTTCTCGACGAAGTTGCTGAGGCGCTCCGAGGCCGGGCCGAGGCTTTCGAGGAAGAAGGTGTAGACGGCCGCGTAGCGTGTGGGGAGCTGCGCCGGGTGCAAGTCCCAGCCCTGGTAGAAGGCGTTCGCCAGCGAGTGCTGGATGTGTTCGTAGTGGAGCCGCCACGCGCGGTGGACGGTGCGCAGGTTCTCCGCCCCCTGCTCCGGGGTGAGCGAGCCGCCTTCCGGAGCGCGGTGCGCGGGGACGGGCATGATGTTGGTCGCGCCGTCGGAGAGCCAGACGCCGGTGCCGCCCAGGGCGACCTGCATCGCGTGGCGCGCGTGGTCGCACGCGGGGTGCGTCATGTGCTGGTGCGCGGCCGTTATCTGGCAGCTCGCCGTGTAGTCGTACGTGCCGAAGTGCGCGGCGGTGCAGCGGCCGCGCGCCGCCTCGACGAGCAGCGGCAGCGCGCAGCGCCCGCGCCGGTCGATGATGGACTGCGTCGTCTCGACCATCAGCTCCATCTTCAGGGAGCCCTCGGCGAGCCCCGTCGCGCGCTCGAACAGCTCGAAGAGGTCTGCGAGCGCCGCGACCTGTTCGGGCACGGTCACTTTGGGGAGCGTGACGACGAAGTTCTCGGGGAGACGCCCGCCCGAGCCTTCGAGCAGCGCCGAGAGGAAGACGTCGAGCGTGCGCGACGAGCGCGCGTACAGCTCCTCGGTGAAGGTCTTGATGCGGATGCCGATGAACGGGGGGAGCGTGCCGGCCTTCATCCCGGCGGCGACCTCGCCGGCGGCCGAGGCGGCGTGGCCGTCCTCCTCCGCGTCCGGGCGGTTGCCGTAGCCGTCCTCGAAGTCGATGCGGAAGTCCTCGACGGGCTCGCGCCCGAGCTTCTCGACGACGCGCGTGTAGACCTTGTGCGCGAGCCACACGCCCGGGTGCTCGGCGCGGAAGGCCGCCTCGCCGCCTTCCAGCGCGGCGCGCACCGACGAATCGTCGGCGACCGAGTCGGGCAGCTCGTCCGCGCCGGGCAGCTCGAGCGCGTGCGCGAAGGCCGCGAAGTTCGGCGCGTAGGCGTCGAGCGCGCGGCGTGCGAGCGCGCCGAGCCGCGGCGTCGTGTCCGACTTGAAGAGGTGCGCGCCGCCGTAGACGGTGTGGACGGGCTGGCGGCGGAACGACTCGCCGGGGTAGCGCGCGGCGAACTCGCGGTTGGCCTCGCTCAGGCGCGCGGAAATCTCCCGCGTCGCGTCGTCGGAAAGCGTTGTTCTCATGTTTCTCCTCGTCTCGAAGGGGCGGGGCATTTTACTCCACCGCCCGGCCGCCGCGCGAACGGGTCGAATCATTCTGTTGCCAAACGCCCCGACTTGTGTTTTAAGTCTTCGTCATGCCTTCGCCGGACTTTTGTATCCGGGGTCAACGCGTCATCACTCCAGAGTCGGGCGGCCCGGCCGCCGTCCACTTGAGCGGCGGCCGCGTCGCCGACGTGACCGCCTTCGACGAGGTGCCCGCGGGCTGCCCCGTCGTCGAGGCGGGCGACAGCGTCGTGCTGCCCGGCCTCGTCGACTCGCACGTCCACGTCAACGAGCCGGGGCGGACGCGCTGGGAGGGCTT
>JAIVJI010000046.1:6004-35549 GCA_020200135.1 Acidobacteriota bacterium
GTCCACCACTCGTCGGCCGACTCGCTCCCGCAGCTGCGCGAGGCGAAGGCTTCGGGGCTCAGCTTCACCGCCGAGACGTGCCCGCACTACCTGACCTTCGCCGCCGAGGACGTGCCCGACGGCGCCACCGAGTTCAAGTGCTGCCCGCCCGTGCGCGAGCGCGAGAACCGCGAGCGGCTCTGGGAGGCGCTGGCCGACGGGACGCTCGACATGATCGTCTCAGACCACTCGCCCTGCCCGCCCGAGATGAAGCGGCGACCCGAGGGCGACTTTCTTAAGGCGTGGGGCGGCATTTCGTCCTTGCAGTTCCGCCTGCCCGTCGTGTGGACTGAGGCGAGCCGGCGCGGCCACACCTTCCACGACCTCGCGCGCTGGCTCTCGCGCGAGCCGGCGCGGCTCGCCGGGCTCTACGGCCGCAAGGGCGCCATCACTCCGGGGCGCGACGCCGACCTCGTCCTCTTCGACCCCGACGCCGTGACGCGCGTCGCGCCCGAGACCAACGAGCACCGGCACAAGCTCACGCCCTACGAAGGGATGGAGCTTAAGGGCGCGGTCGTCGCGACCTACCTGCGGGGCGAGAAGATTTACGAGCGCGGCGAGTTCGCGGCCGAGACCACGGGCACGCTCCTGCTGCGCGAGCCGCCGCCCAGAGAGCCGTCCGTCTGGGACGACCTTGACGACTTTGACGACTGACCGGGTGACGATGACGACAGAGTTCACAAACCTCGTAGACCTCGCCTCGGAGCGGCTGGGCGGCGCGGTGCTCCACGCCAACGACGACTTCTTCGCGCCGAAGGAGAATCTGCTCAAGGCTTCGGCGCCCGTCTGGCGCGAGGGCGTCTACACCGAGCGCGGCAAGTGGATGGACGGCTGGGAGTCGCGCCGCCGCCGCACGCCCGGCTTCGACTGGTGCCTCGTCCGGCTGGGGCTGGCGGGGCGCGTCCGCGGCGTCGTGGTGGACACGAGCTACTTCACCGGCAACTTCCCCGAGAGCTGTTCGCTCGAAGCCTGCGCCGCGCCGCCGAACGCCGACGCCGACGCGCTCGCCGGCGGGGCGACCGAGTGGGTCGAAATCCTTCCGCAGTCGCGGCTCGGAGGCGACTCGCAGAACCCCTTCGCCGTCACCTCCGACCGGAGGTTCACGCACCTGCGCTTCAAGATTTACCCGGACGGCGGCGTCGCGCGGCTGCGCGTCTACGGCGAGGTCGTGCCCGACTGGGAGGCCGTCAGGCGCGCGGGCGGGCTGGTCGACCTCGCGGCGGTCGAGAACGGCGGCCTGGTCGTCGCCACGAGCGACGAGTTCTACGGACACCGCGCACTTCAAGGGCAACTTCCCCGAGAGCTGTTCGCTCGAAGTCTGCGCCCTGCCCGAGACGGCGGGCGCGCCCGTCGAGTCCTTCCACTCCTACGAGGGTTGGCGCGAGCTTCTGCCGCGCACGAAGTTGCAGGCGCACACGCGACACTTCTACGAGGCCGAGTTGCTCGACGCGGGCGTGGCGGAGTACGCGCGCTTCCAAATCCACCCGGACGGCGGCGTCAGCCGCCTCAGGCTCTACGGCACCCTGTCCGAAGACGCGACCGATGCCTGACTTCAAAGACCTGGGCGGCCCCGCCGAGAAGCTGAACCGCCTCGGCGCGGAAGAGGCGCGCGCGGCGCTGCTGGCCTGCTGCGGCTCGACGCGCTGGGCCGCAGAGGTCGCGGCGCTCCGACCCTTCTGGGACGTGGGGCAACTGCTCAGAATCGCCGGCCGCGTCTGGCGCGAGCTGGGGCCGGAAGACTGGCTCGAAGCCTTCCGCGCGCACCCGCGCATCGGCGAACGCGTGGCCGCGAAGGAGACGGGCGAGCAGTCGCGCGACTGGTCGGAGGGCGAGCAGTCGGGCGCGCGCGACGCGGCCGCCGAGACGCTCGACGCGCTCGCAGAGGCCAACCGCGAGTACGAGGAGCGCTTCGGCCACATCTTCATCGTCTGCGCCACGGGCAAGACGGCCGAAGAGATGCTCGGGCTGTTACGCGCGCGCGCGGGCAACGACCCCGAGACCGAGCTGCGCGTCGCGGCCGGCGAGCAGTGGCGCATCACCGAACTCAGGCTCAAAAAGTTTCTGAACGTCAAATGAGCGGCATCACGACACACGTGCTCGACACCGCGCGCGGGCGGCCGGCGGCGGGCGTCCCCGTCCGGCTGGAGACGCGCATCCCCGGCGGCCGCTGGGAGACGCTGGGGCGCGGCATCACCGACGAGGACGGCCGGCTGCGGGACATCCTCCCGCCCGCCTACGAGCTGGTCGAAGGCTCCTACCGACTGACCTTCGACGTGGCCTCGTACTTCGCCGCGCACGGCTCGCAGGGTTTTTACCCGGAGGTCTCCGTGACCTTCGTCGTCCGCGACGCGGCGGCGCACTACCACGTGCCGCTGCTCCTGAGCCCTCACGGCTACTCGACCTACAGGGGGAGCTGAACCGGATGAGAATTCCGCCATACCTGAGCGAGTGGCTCAACCTGCTCGCGCGCTGGTTCCACGTCTTCGCCGGCATCCTGTGGGTCGGCTCGACCTTCTACTTCACCTGGCTCGACGGCCGCTTTCAGGAGGAGGAGCGCGAGGCGGCGAAGGAGGGCGGCGGCGCAGACCCCGAGGTGTGGATGGTTCACAGCGGCGGCTTCTACGTCGTCGGCAAGCGCAAAGTCCCTTCGCTCAAGCGCCTCCACTGGTTCCGCTGGGAGGCGGCCTCGACGTGGCTGAGCGGCATGGTGCTGCTCACGCTCGTCTACTACCACGGCGGCGCGATGGTGGACACGGACGTGCGCGACATCGGCTCGTGGACGGCCGGCGGTTTCGGCGTCGGCTTCATCCTCGTCTCGTGGGTGGTCTACGACCTGCTCCTCAGGTCGCCGCTGGGTCGGAACGAGAGGGCTTTCGCGGTCGTGGCCTACGCGCTCATCGTCGGCGGCGCTTACCTCTCGACGCACGTCCTGAGCGGGCGCGCGGCCTTCATCCACGTCGGCGCGGCGCTCGGCACCATCATGTTCCTCAACGTCTGGCAGGGGATTCTGCCGGCGCAGCGGCGGATGATCGCGGCGGTGAAGGAGGGGCGCGCGCCGGACCCCGCGGAGGGCGCGCGCGCCAAGCTGCGCTCGAAGCACAACACCTTCATCGTCTTCCCCGTCGTCTTCACGATGATCAGCAACCACTACCCGGTCTCGACCTACGGGCACGAGCACAACTGGCTCGTCCTCTCGGCGCTCGTCCTCGTCGGCTGGGCCGCCGCGAAGCTCGTCCGCCGCGCGTGACGGGGGAGAATTCACATGGATGGACAGGATGGGTAGGATAAAAAATGTAAGATTTGAAATTCCAACTTCTCACCTGTACCAGCTCGCGACGGTGAAGCGCCGGCCGTGTGTGACGGGCGTAACCTCGTGCGTGGTCTCGGCGCGGAAGAGGACGAGCGTGCCGGCCTCGCCCGTCAAACTCGAAGGCTCGCCCGCGCCGCGCGGGTGGAAGACGAGCGAGCCGCCGCCGTAAGCGCCCGGCCCGGGCGCTTCGGCCTGCGTGTTGAGGAAGACGACGGCCGACACCCGGCGCGACTCGCGCTCGGAGCGGAGCAGCCCCGTGTTCCCGTCCTGGTGCGCCACGAAGTGGCCGCCCACCCCGTAGAGCAGAAACTGCGGCTCCTCCACCTCGCACAGCCGCCGGCCGAAGTGGGCGTCGGCCGCGCCCATGCGTGCGAGCAACAGCCGCCTGACCAGCACCTCCGTCTCGGCCGAAGGGAAGACGCGCGTCGTGCGCCGCATGCGCTCGTCAACCGCGCCCGACTCCGCACGCCCGTAGACGGTCGCCGGCGCCGAGCGCGACGCGCTCATCTCCGCGACGAGCCTCCCGCACGTCGCCGCGTCGAGGAAGTCGCGCTCGATCAAAGGGTCGAAGCTCACGGCGTCTGCCGGCCCGCGCCGATGGGGTCGCCCGGCGGGGTCGGCGGCGGCGGCGTGCGGCGGCGCGGCGCGTCGGGTCGCGCGAGGAAGCGCTCTATCTCCTCGTGCGTCGAGCGCAGGTGGACGGCGGTCGCGTCCGTGCCGGCGGCGTTCGCCGTGTCGCTCACCAGCAGCGTGCGGAGCCAGTCGGTGGCGACGGCGCGCGCCTGCGTCGAGGCGTCGGCGTCCGCCGCCAAATCCATCAGCCGTGTGACGACGAGGCTCTGCACGGCGCGCCGGATGGCCGCGTGGTACTCGTCGCGCGGAACGGGCGAGCGCCAGGTGCGCGTGACGAGCGCGCCGACCACGTCCGAGAAGTCGGGGTTCGCGCGGTCGAGCGCGTGGAACTGCTGGAGGCGCGCGGCGCGGTTGCGTTCGAGCAGGCGCGAGACGGCGAGGTCTGCGGCGACGACCGCCGCCGCCACGGGGTCGAAGGCCGGCTCGGTGCGTTTCGGGAAAAGCTCCTGCGTGCCGCGCTCGTAGCCGAAGGCGGGCGGCGGAATCAGCTGGAGGATGCGCGGCGGCACCGCCAGCTCTTCCGGCTTGAGCGTGTCGAGCACGGCCGCGAGCGCCTCGCGCTGCCGCGCCGCCGGCACGACTCTTTGCACCTCGGCCGGGCTCGTCCCGCCGCCCGCCGTCTTCACCGCGTAGGTGTAGTGGAGGCCGCCGACCGTCTTGACCGCCGCCTGAAGTTGATAACGGTGGTGGAGGTAGAGCGGCAGCAGCTTCGCTTCGAGCAGCGAGAGCGGCGTCCCCGCGGGCACGTTCCCGAGCCCGAACTGCGCGAGCGCAATGCGGCGCACCTCCATCTCGTGCCGCAGCATCGCGACGGGGTCTGCGCCGTTGTCCCAGAGGTTCGCGAGCGGGTGCGCGGCGCCGGGCGGCCGCGCGTCGTCGTCCGAGATGAAGAGCATCCCGGCGCGCAGGCCCGCCTGGACCATCTTCTCAAGCTCCGCCCACTCGTCCGCGCCGGGGGCGAACTGCGCGTAGGCGTAGGTGATGGCGAACTTGTCGTAAGCGCCGATGCCGACGGCGTAGGCGTTCGACAGGTCGAGCCGGCCGTCCTTTATCTCGACGAGCGGCGCCGGGTAGTCCATCACGGAGGCGCGGCCGTAGGTGCTCGCGGCGAAGTTGTGCGCGAGCCCCAGCGTGTGGCCGACCTCGTGCGCGGAGAGCTGTCGGATGCGCGCCAGAGACATCCGCGCCACGTCGTTCGACGGGTCGAGTTGCGCGAGGTATTCGACCGCGTCGCCGCCGCCCGCCGCGCCGAACTCGCACGCGCCCGGGCGGCGCGCCGGGTCGCCGAAGGCGAGGACGAGCCCCGTGCCGATGAGGTTGTCCTGCCGTATGCGCTGCGAGTCGAGCGTGACGACGCCCTTGATGATCTCGCCGGTGCGCGGGTCGGTGATGCTCGAGCCGTAAGCCCAGCCGCGCGTCGAGCGGTGGACCCAGTTGATGACGTGGTAGCGCGCGTCCATCGGGTCCACGTCCGGCGGGAGGATTTTCACCTGGAAGGCGTCGCGGAAGCCCGCGGCCTCGAACGCCTGCGCCCACCACGAGGCGCCCTCGACGAGCGCGGAGCGGATGGGCTCGGGCGCGCCCGAGTCAACGTAGTAGACGATGGGCCTGACGGCCTCCGAAACTGAGGCGCGCGGGTCCTTCTTCTCAAGGCGGTGGCGGACTATCCAGCGCTTCTCCAGCGGCTCGGTGAAGGGCGAGGCGTAGTCGTAGAACTCGACTGCGAAAGCGCCGACGCGCGGGTCGAGGCGGCGCGGGCGGTAGTTGTTATCGGGCAGCTCGACGAGCGAGTGGTGCTGGCGGACGGTGAGCGACTGCGGCGTCGGCACCGTCTCGCGCACGAGCGGGCCGGCCGGCCCGTCGGTCGTGAAGGTGAGCGTGGCCTCGACCTCCGTGTTCTTGGGGAACGCCTTGGTGCGCGGGAGGTGGAAGGCGCTACGCGACTCGTCGAGGCGGTACTGCCCCTGATTCGACTCGCGCAGGCGCTCGACCACTCCGTGCGCGTCGCGCAGGAAGAAGGCGGTCGCGTCCACCAGCACGCGCGCGCCCGACGCGGCCTCGACCTTAAAGCCCCACAGAACAGAGCGCGCGAAAGACTCTTCGACGGCGCGCCGCTCGGCCGCGTCGCCCGTGATGGCGCGGTAGCGCTGGTTCGGCTCGACGAGCAGGACCTTCGGCCCCGCGCGCTCGAAATGCACGACGCGCGTGGCGCCGAGCTGGCCGCGGTCGAGCCCCACCGGGTTCGAGCCGACGCCCGTCGTCAGCGAGACCTGATAGAGGAACTCCGAGTCGAAGCGCGAGATTTCCAGCAGGAGCCTGCCCCCTTCGGCGTCCCAGTAGACGGGGAAGTAGCCGTCGAGCTTTTGCAGCCCGCGCGTCGCCTCGTCGAAAGACTTGCGCGCGGGCGCGGCCTGCCTCTCCTGCCCCGCCGCGGCGGCGGCGGGCGCGTGCGCGAGGAGCGTTACGAAAAGTGCGTTTAAGATGAAATGTCTCATGGTCTCACCCGCGTCCAGTGACCGGCGCGCGCTGCCGGCGCCTCGTGGTCACGCCGCGTCTCCTCTAAATTTAAACGCTCAACCCAAAGGCGCGCTCCCGGCCGCACAGCTTCACTCGAACCCGCGCAAGGGCATGTCGGGCGCGCGCCGGAGCCAGTTGTCTTCGGGGTAGCGCGCGCCCGCCTCGATCAGGTGGAGCGTGTAGGCGTGACGCGAGCGCGGGCGGCTGTAGCCCAACGCAGCCGAGAGCGACGCCAGCCCGGGCGTCCGCGAGAAGCGCCCGAAGACAGCGTCGAGGTCGTGCAGGGCGTGCCCGGTCTTGTTTATCGCACGCGCGCAGGCGGTCGCACTCCCGCGCCCCGACGAAACCCTCCAGCACGAGGAACCCGTCGCGCTCGTAGGCCGAGAACTGTTCGGGCGTGAGCATCCGTTAAGAATTTGAAACTTCAAGTGTGAAATTTCAAATCGACTTCATCTCCCGCGCGACGGCGCCGGGCTCTGGACGAAGGCGGCGGCGTCGCGCTTGAGCTGCGCGAGCGAGGTCTGGTCGATGTACATCATGTGGCCGGCCTCGTAGAAGGTCGTCGTCACGTTGGCGCGCAAGGCCGGGTCGAGACCCATGTGGCGCAGCGTGTACTCGGCCGCGAAGTAGGGCGTCGCCAGGTCGTAGTAGCCCGAGGCGACGAAGAGGCGCATGTACGGGTTCTTGTTGAAAGCACTCAGCAGCGCGGTGCTCGTGTCGGCGTAGGAGTTGTCCGAGCCGAAGTCCCAGCGGCCGACGCCGCCGCCGAGGATGTAGTATTCGAGGTCGGAGCGGAAGCCCAGCTCCGACCGGACGTACTGGTTGAAGGTCGCCGTGTAGGGCGGGCGGATGGCGGCCATGCTCGGGTCGAAGTCGGGGCGCTCGGTGACGGCGAGGTCGTCGATGCCCTTGAAGCGCCCGTCGAGCCGGCCGACGGTGCGCTTCTGGTCGCGCAGCAGCTCCTTGTCGAACCGCTGAATCTCGATGCGCAGGTCGCTGTTCTCGATGAAGCGCTTGTCGAGCCCGGTGTAGCGGTTGAGGCGTTCGACGACCTCCTGCCGCTCGGCCGGCGTGAGCCGGTCGCCCTTCGCCAGCGCGACCATGTAGTCGGTCGCCGCCCAACGCTCCACCTCGTCTAAGAGTTGCCGCAGGCCCCGCCCCTGCGTGTCGGGCGGCAGCCGCTTGTGATACCAGGCGATGGCCGAGTAGGTCGGCAGGAAGAGCGCGTAGGGCAGGTCGTTACCCTTCGCGAACCGCGCCGTCTGGAAGCTCATGATGGTCGAGACGAGCAGGACGCCGTTGAAGGCTATCCCGCGGTCGACGAGGTAGCCCGCGAGCCCGGCGGCGCGCGTCGTCCCGTAACTCTCGCCGACGAGGTAGAGCGGCGAAGTCCAGCGCTGGTTGCGGACGAGGTAGAGGCGTATGAACTCGCCGACCGACTGGATGTCGCCCTGGAGGCCGAAGTAGCGGCTCGCGAGGTCGGGCCGCGCCGCGCGGCTGTAGCCGGTGCCGACGGGGTCGATGAAGACGAGGTCGGTGAAGTCGAGCCAGGTGTGCTCGTTGTCCACGAGCCGGAAGGGCGGCGGCGGCATCGCGCCGTCGTCGAGCATGTGGACGCGGCGCGGCCCCAGGGCGCCGAGGTGGAGCCACACCGAGGACGACCCCGGCCCGCCGTTGAAGGAGAACATCAGCGGGCGCTGCGCCGCCGGCCCCGCGCCGTCGAGCGTGTAGGCCATGTAGAAGATGCGCGCCTCCGTCTCGCCCGCCGCGGACTTGAGCGGCATCACGCCGGTCGTCACCGTGTAGCGCAGCGCACGCCCCCCGACCCTTATCTCGTGCTTCGTGACGGAGGGCGGGCCGTCGGTCATGGCCGCGTCGCGCTCGCCGGGCGTGGCGGCGGGCGTCGGGCTCGCGCGCGGGGTCGCGCCGGGCGCGCCCTGCGGTTGCGGCTGCCCCGTGCCCTGTGGCTGAGGCGTCGCGGCCTGGGACTGGGGAGCGGCGCCTTGCGGCGGCGGCGGCTCCTGGGCCGTGGCCGGGGCGGCGGCGGCCGAAAGGCAGAGCGTGAGCAGGAGCGCGAGCTTGAAGGTCGGACTGACCCGCTCGCGGCGTGCGTGCGTGTGGCCTCGCATCTGTCGGTGTGTTCCTCCGGTCGGAAAGTGGACTCAGGTTAAGTCGCGGACGGGGCCGCTGTCAAAACGCGCGCCGCCGCGCGAAAGTTTCAGGGGCGGCCGAAGTTAAAGAGACAGTTTCAGAGGCGGACGGCGACGCGGCGGCTTTCGAGGTAGTGCTGCCAGAGCAGGCGCGCGGCGACGGCGCGGAAGGGTCGCCAGGGCTCGGCGAGCGCGTCCAGCTCCGCGGGGCCGGGGCGCGCGGGCAGTCGCTTTATTTCCCGCGCGGCGAGCTGGAGGGCGAGGTCGCCCGAGGGCCAGGCGTCGGGGCGGCCGAGCGCGCGCAGCAGGTAAATCTCCGCCGTCCACGCGCCGACGCCTTTGAGCCTGGTGAGCGCGGCGCGCGCCGCGTCGTCGTCCAACGCGCCGAGCGCCGCGAAGTCCAGCTCGCCCTCGACGACGGCGCGCGCCAGGAGACGGCAGTAGAGCGCCTTCTGCCGGCTGAAGCCGAAGGAGCGGAGCCGCGCGTCGTCGAAGGCGAGAAACTTCTCCGGCGTGAGCGGCGAGGCGGCCGCGACGAGGCGCGCGAAGGCGGCGGCGGCCGAGGCGAGCGAGACCTGCTGTTCGAGGATGGTGATGACGAGAGTCGGAAAGCCCTCTTCGCGCTCCCACATCTGCGGCATCCCGTACTCGCGCGCGACACGCGCGAGGTCTGCGTCCCGTTCCGACAGCGCGGCGACACAGCGCGGCAGCGCTCCTTCGGTCAACCTCCTCGGCGCGCGTGCGTGCGCGGCTGCTCTCTCGGGCATGTCCGCGAGCTTATCAAAACCAGGAATGAATTAACATGGATGGACAGGATAGTCAGGATAGGGATTTCAAATCTCAAATTTCAAATCTTCTTATCCTGACCATCCTGTCCATCCATGTTAATTCTTCTTACGCCCCCGCGCGACCTCGACGCGGGCGGCATCCTCGTCATCATCCTCGTCTTCCTCCTCGGCTTCGGCGCGCAGACCCAGACGCATGGCGTCGAAGACGGGGAGGCGCGCGGGCTCGGGCATCGGCGAGGCGGCGCCGCGCGCGGAGAACCAGATGGCCTCGTTGAGGACGCGCGGGTCGGCCATGTCGGCGTGCTCGGTGTCCTGCTCAGACGTGCGCCGCATCCAGTAGAGCGTGGCGGCGTCGCGCGCGGCGGGCGTCAGCAGGTTGTCGAGCGCCACGTCGGGCAGCACGGCCCTGTAGGGTCGCAGGTCAGCCCCCGGCCGAAAGATGTCTACGGGCGTGGCGGTCGCGTCGAGCAAGTTCATCGGCTCAAGGCCGAGCAGCAGCTCCATCGTGCGGATGAAGCTGACCGTGTTGTGGAACTCGTGGACGAGCGCGCCGGGGCGGTTGTAGGCGCTGATGACGAGCGCGACCGAGCGGTGACAGTCCACGTGGTCGGGCCCGTCCTGCGCGTCGTCCTCGACGACGAAGATGGCGGTGTCTTTCCAGTAGGGGCTGTTCGAGACGGCCTCGACGATGCGGCCGAGCGCGTAGTCGTTCTCGGCGACGTAGAACTGGGCGGTGGGCCGCCCGCGCGAGACGCCGCTCGTGTGGTTGTTCGGCAGACGAATCATCGAGAAATTGGGCATCGGGTCGCCGCGACCCGTCTCGCGCGCGGCGACGAAGCCGCGGAACTCTTCGAGCCAGTCGCCCGCGCGCGAGTAGCCGCGCAGACGCGCGTCCGCGTTCGAGGGGCCGACGAGCGGGTCACCCCGCCCGCCCGACTCGCGCGCCGCGCGGTACGACTCGACCGTCAGTGCGTCGGGCGTCGCGAGGTCATAGTTGCGGTAGGTCGGGCTGTGGTGGCCTTCGAGCGACTTCTTGGTCGGGAGCGCCGAGACGGTCTTCGACGTGTCGGGGTAAGCCTTCGCCCTGTTCGAGCGGAGCGCGGCCACGTCCGCTTCGGAGAGCGTGCCGACGAACTCGCCGTAGTTGCGGTAGGTGAGACCGGCGCGCGCCGCCGCGTCCCAGAGGTAGAGCGTCTCGGGCTCGGCCACGTCGCGCGCGCCGTTGAGGTAGGGGACGAAGCGGCGCATGAAGTTCGTCACGTCTTCGGCGTCCGCGTCGGCGCCGAAGGCGGGCGGCGCGCCCGCGAGCGGCCAGAAGTTGGGCAGGCGGTTGAAGCCCTCGAAGTCGTACGTGCGCCCGCGCCCCGAGTAGCTCAAGCGGTACGCCTTGTCCGTGAAGTCGGCGGTGGTTGGGCGTGATGTTCTGCGCGACTCCGCTTCGGGTGCGCGCGGCCTCGCCCGCGCCGAAGATGGCGAGCGTCGGGTCGCCGTCGGCGCGCGTGCCGTCGCCCGAGGCCGGGAGGTCTCCGAAGACCTGGTCGTAGGTGCGGTTCTCCTTGATGACGTAGACGACGTGGCGGATGGGCGAGCGCCCGCCGAAGGGGCGGCGGCCGGCAAAACCGACGAGCCCGTTGTTGCGCATCACCTGCTGCGTGTAGCGCGCAAGCTCGCGCTCCGTGGGCTCGCGCACGGCGGAGATATTGCCGGCGACGAGCGAGACGCTGTACTGGCCGCCCAGGCCCCCGCGCCCCTTGTACGAGCCCGCGGGGAAGCGTTCGTTGGGCGCGTTGGGCGCGCGCCCCGAGTTGTCCACTTCGGTCGAAGAGTTCGCGAAGCCGGTCCCCTTCCCGTTGCCGACGAAGACCGTCCCCGAAGCGACCGCGACGGCCGAAGGGTACTGCCCCGCCGGCACGAAGCCGCGCACGACCGAGCGGCGCGAGTCTTCCCTCTCCCTTTCGTCCTCTTCCGCCGCGCCCCGCCGCCTTCTGCCCGCCCGTCTCGCCGGCGCGCCGCGCGAGGCGTCGGAGAGCGCGACGACCGCGACCGAGTTGCTGTGCGCGTTGGCGACGTAGAGCGTGCGGCCGTCGTCTGCGAGCGCGAGCCCCTCGGGGCTTGAGCCGACGCGCGCGCCCTCGGCGAGGCGCACGTCGATGCGCTCGACCTCGCGGTCGCTCGCGGTGTCGATGACCGAGACGCTGTCCGCGTTCGAGTTGACGACGTAGAGGCGAGAGGCGTCCGAGTTCAAAGTCATCGCCGTCGGGTGCCGGCCGACGGGGACGTAAGAGACGCGCCGGCCGCCGCCCGCGAAATCGACGACCGCGACCGAAGCGTCGTTCCAGCAGGAGACGTAGACCTTCGCGGCCGCGCCCGCCGGCAGAGAACTGTAAGCGCCGGCGCGCACGCGCGACGAAGGCACGGGCAGCGCGACGACGCCGTAAGGGTAGACCTGATGACCCGGGCCGCCGGCCGGGGCCGGCGCGGGCGGCGGTGCGACCGTGCCGGCCTGTTGAGAGCGTTGCCCGGCGAGGTCGATGCGCTCCAACGTGTGCTTGCCGCTGTCGAGGTTGTGGACGATGCCGAGGCTGTCGCCGAGGTTGTTGGCGACGTAGAGCGTCTGGCCGCCGGGCGAGAGCGCGAGCCCCGTCGGGTAGACGGCCGCCTGGCCGGCGTTGTAGCGCGGGCCGGGCGGCGCGTTGGCGAAGCCGCTCACGTCTATCGAGTGCGCGCTGACCTTCGTGTCGGGGCCGTCCGAGCCGGGGATGACCGGCTTTGCCGTGTTGGGCAGGAAGGAGAATGTCCAGACCTTGTTCTCGAACCCGCCCGAGACGTAGAGCGTGTAGAATCCTTCGCGGTCGGGCCGGGGCGAGAAGGCGAGTCCCACGTTCGCGCTCTGCGGCGTAGGGAAGTAGACGTTCTGGACGACGGCCGGCGGGCGCAAAGAGAGGTTGATGACGGCGAGCGACTGCTGCGCCCTGTTCGTCTTCGCGTCGAGCTGGACGCCGTAGCCGCTGTTGACGGCGACGAGGTACTGCCCCTTTCCTCCCGGCCCCGTGCGGTCGGGGCTGCGCACGAAGGCGACGGGGAGCGACCCGACCGCGGGGCGCTTGGTCGTCAGATCAACGACGAGCGAGCCGGCGGGCGTGATGGGACGGCCGCCCGAGGTCGGGCTGTTCCTGACGGTGATGTCGGCGGACGAGTTGACGAGACAGAGGGCGGCGGCCGCCAGCGCCGCGCAGGCGACGAGGGCGCGTGCGCGCGCCGAAGACTTGCGTGAATGGGACGGACTCCGTTTCATCTCTGACGCCGTTTCATCTCTAGCGCCGCAGCCCCCGCGCTATCTGCGCGTTGCCCTCGATGATGCGCGCGGTCGTGTTCAGGTCGGGGTCGAGCGACCAGTTCTCGGCCTCGAACGTGCCGCCGAGGATGAGGCCGTCGGCGCGCGGGAACATGTAGAGCGAGTTGGCGAGGTAGCAGTAGTCTATCTCGGGCTGCGGCAGGAGGACTTCTATCTGGCCGCGCATGGACGCCATCCCCTGATCGCCGAAGAGTGCGCGCGCGCCGAGCCCCGTGCAGTTGAAGACGACCCGCTCGGTGAGCGTCGCGACCTCCTCGCGCGACTTCAACTCCCTGACGACGACGCGGCCGCCCGCCGCGTAAAAGTCGCGCAGGAGCGCGCGCAGATACGTCTGCGGCTCGATCATCATCGCGGTGAACTGCCTGACGTGCGGGAAGCCGAAGACGCCCCGCGCGTCCGCGTAATAACGCGTCTCGGGGTAGAGTTCGTTGCCGCCCGCCAACTCGCGCCCCAGGGGTTCCGCGCCCAGCGTGTAGGTCTCTATCCAGCGGACGCCGTACTCCGGCGCGACGTAGGACTGGAACTCGCGGTGCGCGAGGCGGCAGGCGAGCCCGTAGCGCTCAAGAAAAATGGGCGACGCCCTGCGCGCGTCGTAGACGTGTGTGGGGTACCACAGCGCCCCCGCCACGTTCGAGGTCGTCTCGGGCGGCAACTCCCTCGCGTAGATGGTGACGGACTTGCCGCGCCTCTGGAGCACGCGCGCGGTCGAGAGGCCGACGACGCCGCACCCGAGGACGGCGACCGACTTGTCCTCAAGGTTGCGCGCCTGCTCGGCGGCCATCTGCGCCACGCCCCACGAGAGCGACACGCCCCCGCCGCCGTGGCCGCGCGACCCTGAGCTGCGGGAAGCGTCGCGCGGACTCCTGTGCGGCGAAGGCGGCGCGGGCGGCGGGGCCGCCGGGGGCGGCGAGGTAAGCGCCGGCCGCGAGCGCCGACTTGAGAAAGCTCCTGCGATTCGTCGGAAGTCTTTGCATAAGGTTCGGGCCGGGCACGTTCAAGGATGCCGAAAATTTCGTAGGCCGCGAGTTTATAGAAAGAGGGCGCGGTTGCGAAGCTAAAAATTCCCGGCCGGCCGGAATGGGGATATGATGGAGGAACCGGCGCGCGCGCGGCGCGTGTAGGATGAGGTGATGAAACCTTACGTCTGCCCCAGGTGCTTCAAGCCCTCGCCCGCGCCGGACAAGACCGGCGCGTGCCCCCTCTGCGGCCACTCGACCGAGGGCGCGCGCCTGCTGCTGACGTGCGTGCTCGCGTTCTTCATCCTGCTCCTGAGCGTGGCGGCGCTGGTCATCGCCTTCATGTACGGACGCATGTTCTGAAAGCCCGCCCCACCATGCGGTAAAGAATTAACAGGGATGGACAGGATGGACAGGATAAAGATTTTGATTTCTTATCCTGTTCATCCTGTCCATCCCTGTTAATTATTCTCCCTGTTAAAGCTCCTCGAACTCTGTGGCGCGGACGACGATCTTCTCCTGGCGGAAGCGGTGCTCAAGCTCCCCCTGTGCTCGCGCCACCACGCGCGTTCCACCCCGCCGGTCATCACCTCGAAGATGACGACGCGGTCGCGGCTCTCCTGGCCGCCCTCGCGCCAGACGCCCTCGGCGGGCGAGCGCCGGAACGCGGTGACGCCGCCGAAGCGCGCGGCCAGCTCCTCGCTCACGCGGTCGTACTCGCCCGCGCCGAAGCGCCGCCCCTCGTTGTCGTAAAGCGGCAAAAGTATCTCGACCAGGTGCGAAGCCCGCTCACCTCTCAGGCCGACACGTCGGCGCGGCGCACGTCGCTGTCGCCGCCCGCGCCCGCGTACTGCGCGGGGTCTTCGTCGAACTTGTTCCGGCACTGCGCGCCGCAAAAGTGGTAGGTGCGCCCGCCGTACTCGGACTGCTCGCCAACGTCCTCAGGGTTGAGCCCCATCCCGCAGACGGGGTCGGTCGTCACTTCCATCTCGTCCCCTCCCTCGCTTTCAAGTTCCGTCTCACCTGCGCGGCCGGACGGTGACGAAGACCGTGCCCTCGCCGCGCGTGACGAGCAGGAGTAAAGGGCGTTCGCCCGCGCCCTGGATGGCCGCGCGCAGGTCTTCGACCGTCTTGACCGGCTGGCGGTTCGCCTGCTCGATGAGGTCGCCCTCGCGCAGGCCCGCGTCGTCCGCCGGCCCGCCCTGCTCGACGCCCGTCACGACCAGCCCCTGCCTGTCCTCGGGCAGCCGCAGGCGCGCCGCGACCTCCGGCGTCAGCGGCGTCACCGTCACGCCGAGCTTGCCGCCGTCGCCCTGCTCCGCGCCGCCGCCTCCTCCGCCCCCGCCCCCGTCCTCGCGCCCCGGCCCGCTCGAAGACGCGACCAGCTCGCCGAGCGTGACCTTGACCTGCTGCTCGCGCCCGTCGCGCAGGATGTCGAGCGTAACGTCGGTGCCGGGCTGCGTGGCGGCGACGAGGTTGCGCAACTCGTTGGCGTCGCCGACGGGCGTGCCGTTGATCGCCGTGATGACGTCGCCCTGCCTGACGCCCGCCTTCTCGGCCGCGCCCCCCTTCTGCACCGAGCCGACGATGACGCCGCGCGCCTCCTTCAGCCCGAGGCCCTGCGCAATCTCCTCGGTCACCTGCTGGACGAAGACGCCGAGCTGGCCGCGCCGCACGCGACCCTTACTGATGAGCTGCTCGGTGACGCCGCGCGTCATGTTCGACGGGATGGCGAAGCCGATGCCGATGTTGCCGCCGGTCGGCGAGAAAATCTGCGAGTTGATGCCGACCAGCTCGCCCGACGTGTTGACGAGCGCGCCGCCCGAGTTGCCCTGGTTGATCGGCGCGTCGGTCTGGAGGAAGTCCTCGAAGCTCCCGTCGGAGAGCCCCGTCCGCCGCCCCTTGGCCGAGATGATGCCGGCCGTCACGGTCTGACCGACGCCCAGAGGGTTCCCGACCGCGAGCACCACGTCGCCCACGCGCACGCGGTCCGAGTCGCCGAGCGTGAGCACGGGCAAGTCTTTCGCCTCGACCTTCAGGACGGCGAGGTCCGAGGGCGGGTCGTTGCCGACGAGCCTGGCGGGGAAGCTGCGGCGGTCTGTGAACTCGACCGTTATCTGCTCCGCCCCGTCGACGACGTGGTGGTTGGTGACGATGTAGCCGTCGGGGCTGATGACGACGCCCGAGCCGAGCCCGCGCTGCGGCACCGAGCGCGGCGGGACGGGCGCCTGCCGCTGCTGCTGCCGCCCGCCGCGGCCGAAGAAGTCCTCCAACGCCTCGTCGTCTAAAAACGGGTGCTGGCGCGGCGGGCGCGTCAGGCGCACCGCGCGGATGGTGACGACGGCCGGCGCGACGCGCGCCACCACGTCCGCGTAAGAGTTGTGGTTGACCGGGCCCGCGGGCGCGCCGCCCGTCTGCTCGGCCGGGCGCGGCAGCCTGAACTCCGGCTCCTCCGCGCCCCTGCGGCACCCGGCCGGCGCGACGCTGAGGGCGAGCACGACGGCGAACGCGACGAATGGTCTCTTCATACACCCACCTCTCGGACGGGGCACGCTTGCGGGGACGCGCCCGACGAATCTTCTTTTGAACGAGTTTCCGCTCCGCGTATTTAACAACACTCGGCCGCCGACGCAAAACCCGCCGCGCGCCGACCCCGCCGCGAGGAAATTACGTCGAACTCCCTGCCGCCGCCGGCGCATCATACGGCCGTGAACCTATGAAGAAAGCACCGGGCGTCATGGGCGGGGCGAAGGTTCTGCTCTACACGCCAATTGACGAGAGGCACAGACCCACGGACGGCTGTCAGCACTTCGTCGGGGGCTGGTTGATGGGGCCGGCGGCGGGGCTGGCCATCTGCCGGTACGGCGGCGACTCGGCCGCCTACCTCTTCGGCCGCGACGAGAACTGGGAGTCTGTGACCGACACATGGCACGAGACGCTCGAAGAGGCGAAGTCGCAGGCCGAGTTCGAGTACGAGGGCGTGAGCGCGACGTGGCTGACGCGCGAGGGGTCGGAGTGAAGAAGCACGACACACACGCCGCGCCGTTGCCGCTGCTGCTTCTGCTCGCGGCGCTCGCCTCGCACTCATGCTGGCGCGCGCCGACGCCCGCCGGGAGTGTCGCGTCGGGCGCGGGCGACACGCACGTCGCCGAGGCTCGGACGCCCACGCGCGAGCCGGACTTCGACGAATACATGCGCGCGGACTTCGCCCCGGCCGACGGCTTCGACTTCCCCTTCGGCGACGGCGACGGCGGCGGCACCTACACCGACGACGCCACGGGCAAGCGCCACGCCGGCTGGTACGTCGCGACGCGCTTCGCCGAGGTCTACTCGCTCGGCATCCACACCGGCGAGGACTGGAACGGCGCGGGCGGCGGCGACACCGATTTGGGTCAGCCCGTCTACGCCGCCGCGAACGGCCGCGTCCGCGTGGCGCGCGACTGCGGGCGCCTGTGGGGCAACGTCGTCATCGTCGAGCACTTCTTCTACGAGAACCACGAGCGCCGCGAGATACTTTCGCTCTACGCGCACCTGAACGAGATGCGCGTGCGCGAGGGCGACGTGGTGCGCCGCCGCCAGACGATCGCCACCGTCGGGCAAGACCCCGAGAAGCTCTTCAAGGCGCACCTCCACTTCGAGCTGCGCCGGGACGCGGCGCTCGCGCCGACCTACTGGCCCTCCTCCGACGGCAAGGACGTGGCGTGGGTGCGCGAGCACTACGCCGAGCCCACCGCCTTCATCAAGTCGCGCCGCAAGCTCCACGTCCCGCAAGCCGAGCCGGCGCTCGTCCTCGTAGACCAGAGGCGCTACAAGGCGCGGCTCTACGCCGGCGGGCGCGCGGGCGCGGAGTACGACGTGAGTCTGGGTCAGGGCGTCGGCGAGAAGCAGGTGGAGGGCGACAACAAGACTCCGAAGGGCATGTACTTCGTCACACAGAAACACCGGGGCGAGTTCCCGGGCGCCTACGGGGCCTACTACGGCGGCCACTGGGTGAAGGTCAACTACCCGAACCGCTTCGACGCCGCGCGCGGCCGCGCCGCCGGGCTCGTCACGACGGCCCAAGAGTCGGCCATCGCGGCCGCCTGGGAGCGGCGCGCCCCGACCCTTGAGAAGACGCGCCTCGGCGGCGGCATCGGCTTCCACGGCTGGGCGCGCGAGTGGGAGAACGACGGCCCACGCCACCTCTCCTGGGGCGGCGTCGTCCTCCACCTCTCCGACATCTCAGTCTTCTACGAACAGGTCCCGACGGGCGCGATGGTCGTCATCTTCTAGCCGGGACGCGCTACGACTCGGCTTCCCCCGCGCCCGGGCGCCGGGACTGGCGGCGGACGCGCCCTTTATTAATGGCGCACGTTCCGCTAGAGTCTGCCGAACGTATGGGCGCGATGTCGAAGAGTGGGGGCGGGGGCGGCGCGGAGAACTCTTCGCGCGGCCTCGTCGTGACGGGGGCGTTGACCGCGGCCGTCTACGTCGCGACGCTGCTCTTCTACGTCCGGGGGTTTCAAGGCTACTCGCGCCTGGCGCGCGAGGTCTTCATCTGGCTGGCGGTCCTGCCGCTGCTCTACCTCTTCTGGCGCGGCTACCGGATAGTGCGCGACTCGGGCGACCGTGTGAGGGTCTCCACGGTCGTCGCCTTCGCGGCCGTCTTCTGCGTCGTCTGCGCGCTCGTCTACCCCTTCCACTCGACCGACGTCTTCGGCTACATCAACCGCGGCTGGCAGCAGGTTCATTACGGGCTGAACCCGTACGTCCACACCGTCGCGGAGACGCCGGGCTGGCGCGAAGACCCGATGATGTGGGAGCACTGGGTTTACAACCCGAACCCTTACGGCTTCCTCTTCACCTTGCTCGCGCGGCTGCTCTGCCGGTTAGGCGGCGGCAGCTGGTGGGCGACGCTGCTACTCTTCAAGGCGGTGAACGCCGCCGCCTACGGCTTCACGGGCTGGCTCGTCTGGTCGGGCGCGAGGCGCCTCGGGCACGCGCGGCCGGCGCTCGCGCTCTACTCGTTCCTGTGGAACCCGCTGGTGCTCCTGCACCACATCGCGAACGGGCACAACGACGTGCTCGTGGGGTTCACGCTCGCGCTCGCGGCCTACCTCGCCGTGACGGGCCGGGACGTGTGGGTGCTGCCGGCGCTGGCGGCGGCGGCGGCGCTGAAGTACGCGGCCGTGCTCCTCGTCCCGGCGGCGCTCATCTACGTGTTTAAGAAGAGGGGGTGGAAGACGGCCGCCCTCGGGTGCCTGCTCGCCGGGCTGCTCGTGGCGGCGGCGGCCGCGCCGTACGTCGCCGACTGGCGTCAGCTCAGGCTCGCGGACATACGCGACAACGCGACACTCGTCGACAACTCGCTCCACTCGTTCCTCATACACGTCTACACGAACGCGGGGCGGCTCGTCGCGCCGCTCGCGCAGCACAGGGAGGCGGTCAACGCCGCCATCAAGACGGCGCTGCGCTGCGGGTTCGTCGTCTTCCTCGCCGCCGCCTACCTGCGGTTCCGGCGCCGGGCCTCGGCCGAGCGGCTGGTCGAGCTGTCGGCGCTCGTCCTGCTGGTGCTGTTGTGCGTGGCCAGCTCGAAGTTCAACGCGTGGTACATGGCGATGGTTTTGCCGGTGGCGCTCCTGCTGCCCGAGCGCCACCCACTCCGCCGTCTGACGCTCCTCATCAGTGTGGCGCAGACGCTCTCGCTGACCTTCTTCAAGCAGGCTTACATGCTCAACTACTTCGTGATGGTTCTCGTCCCCGCCCTCATCGTCTTCCGCCAGGTGCGCCGCGAGCGCGCCGCCGCCGACTTATCTTCGCCTCGGGTCGGGTCTTCGAGTTAAGCGCCGCGCTCAGTTCTCCTCTCCCGGCTCGCCGCCCGTCGCCCCCGCCGCCGCGCCGGCCGCCGCCGGCGTGGGCTTGACGATGACGGCCGGGATGTCGGACGAGCGCACGAGCGCGTTGAAGCTGCGGAGGTCGTCCGACATCACCTGGTTGAGGAGCCGGAGCTGCGCGTCGATCTTCGCCGCCAGCTCGTCGTAGAGCGCGTAGGACTGGTCGGTCGGCTGCGCGTCGGCGCCGGCGACGATGCCGCCGAGCGCGGCCAGCTTGTTGTTGAGCCGGATGGGGAAGTTCAAGGGGTCCTGGCTGCTCTGGTTCTTCGTCTGGTACAGCTCCTCCTCGAACGTCTGCGTGTGCGTCCTGCCGTCGGCGGTGAGCTTGACTTGATAAACCCCCGGCACCGCGCGCGGGCCCCGCGTCTCGCCCGACCAGAGGATGAGGTTGGGGAAGCGCGTCGCCTCCTCGTAGCGCATGTCCCAGACGAAGCGGTTCAGTCCCGCCTCGGTCGAGACGCGCGGCGCGGCGCCGCCCCCGCGCCGGCCGACGAACTCGGTGGACTCTTCGCCCGAGGGCGCGCCGGGCTGCTCGGGCGGCTGCGTCACCTGCGCCGAGCCGGGCGCGGTCGAGGCGCCGGGCTGCCCGGCCACGCCGCCCGCCGGGCCGGGCTGCGGGCGCGGCGGGCGCGCCGTGAACTTGCGGACGGACTTGCCCGCCGGGTCGATGAATTCGAGCGTCATGTCCGACGCGGGGCGCGACTTGAGGTAGTAGTAGACGACGACCCCGCCCGGCGGGTTGGCGCCGAGAGTGGCGGTGGGCGGGAGCGGCCCGCCGCCGCCGCCGCCCGGCATCCGGTAGGCGTCCTCCGGCTTGAGGAGCGCCGTCTCGCCGCCGCCCGCGCGCTGCGCGTCGTTCAACTGGTGGAGCGCCCCCAGGTCGTCGAGAATCCAGAAGCCGCGCCCCTGCGTGGCGACGACCAAATCCTTCTCGCGCCTGTGGACGGCGAGGTCCGTGATGGGGACGTAGGGCAGGTTGAGCTGGAACGCCTGCCAGCGCTCGCCGTCATCGAAGGAGACGTAGATGCCGGTCTCTGTGCCCGCGTAGAGCAGCCCGCGCCGCGCGGGGTCTTCGCGCACGACGCGCGTGAAGGCGCCGTCGGGGATGCCGGCGTCGATCTTCTTCCACGTCCCGCCGTAGTCCCCCGTCCTGTAGAGGTACGGCTTGAAGTCGTCGGACTTGTACATGGTCGCGGCGACGTAGGCGGCGCCCGCCTCGTGCGGCGAGGCGTCGATGGAGTTGACCTGAATCCACTCGGGCATCCCCTTCGGCGTCACGTTCGACCACGTCTTGCCGCCGTCGCGCGTGACGTGGACGAGGCCGTCGTCCGAGCCCGCCCAGATGACGCCGCGCTGCACGGGCGACTCCGAGACGGTGAAGATGGTGTTGTAGTACTCGACGCTCGTGTTGTCCTTCGTGATGGGGCCGCCCGTCGGCCCCTGCTTCGACTTGTCGTTGCGCGTGAGGTCGCCTGAGATGGCCTCCCACGACTGCCCCTCGTTGGTCGAGCGGAAGAGGTGGTCGCCCGCCGCGTAGAGCGTGCCCATAGGCGATGTGTCGTGCGGCGAGAAGAGGATGGGGTAGTTCCACTGGAAGCGGTACTTCATCCCCTCCGCGCCGTGCCCCATCGGGTTGTCGGGCCAGACGTTGACCGCGCGGAGCTGCTTCGTCCGGTGGTCGTAGCGCGTCAGGTAGCCGCCGTACGAGCCCGCGAAGACCACGTCGGGGTCGCCCGGCTTGGGCGCGATCCAGCCCGACTCGCCGCCGCCCACGTCGTGCCACGCGTCGCGGTCGATGCCGAAGTCCTCGGTGCGGCTGCGGATGGAGACGGTCGAGTTGTCCTGCTGCGCGCCGTAGACGTTGTAGGGGAAGGCGTCGTCAACCGTGACGCGGTAGAACTGCGCGGTCGGCTGATCCTGCTCCGTCCACGTGCGCCCGCCGTTGAACGAGACGTTGGCGCCGCCGTCGTTGCCCTCGACCATGCGGTTCGAGTCGCCCGGCGCTATCCAGAGGTCGTGGTTGTCGCCGTGCGGCGTGGGGAGCTGCGCGAAGTTGCGGCCGCCGTCCGAAGACTTGTGGAAGCCGACGTTGAGCACGTAGACCGTCTCGGGGTTCAAGGGGTCTGCGTAGATGCGCGTGTAGTACCACGCGCGCTGGCGGAGGCTGCGCGACTCGTTGACGCGCGTCCAACTGCCGCCGCCGTTGTCCGAGCGGAAGACGCCGCCGTCCTCCGCCTCGACGATGGCCCACACGCGCTCGGGCGCGGCGCCCGAGACCGTCACGCCTATCTTGCCGACCATCCCGCGCGGGAGCCCAGCGTTGCGCGTGATGTCCGTCCAGGTGTCGCCGCCGTCCGTAGACTTGAAGAGCCCGCTCGCGGGGCCGCCGCTCTCGAAGCCCCACGGGCGGCGGATGACCTGCCAGAGCGAGGCGTAGAGGACGCTGGCGTTCGACGGGTCGAAGGTGAGGTCGATGCCGCCGGCCTGCGGGCCGCGGTAGAGAATCTTCTCCCACGTCTTGCCGCCGTCCTTCGAGCGGAAGACGCCGCGCTGCTCGTTGGGGCCGAAGGCGTGGCCGATGGCCGCGACGTAGACGAGATCGGGGTTGCGCGGGTGAACACGCACGCGCGAGATGTGGCGCGTGTCGTCGAGCCCCGCGAGCTTCTTCCAGGTCTTGCCCGCGTCGGTCGACTTGTACATCCCGTCGCCGTGCGAGACGTTGCCGCGCAAGGTCTGCTCGCCCATCCCGACGTAGACGACGTTCGGGTCCGACTCCGAGACGGCGACGGCGCCGACCGACCCGGTCTTGAACGTCTGGTCGCCCAAAGGCTCCCACGTCACGCCGCCGTCGGTCGTCTTCCACACGCCGCCACCCGTAGCGCCGAAGTAGTAGACGAAGGGCTGCGTGGGCACGCCCGCCACGGCCGCCACGCGGCCGCCGCGGAAAGGGCCTATCTGCCTGTAGGCGAGCGGCGCGAAGGGCCTGCGCGCCGGCGTGTCGGCGGCGGGCTGGCCCGGCGCGCCCGGCCCCGGCGCCTGTCGCGCGTGCGCGGCGCCCGTCAGGAGTAGAAGCGCGGCGAGCAGAAGCGCCGCGTGCGCGGGGCGCGGCGAGAGAAGACGTACCCTCATCATGTGCAAGGCTCCTCGAAGAATGTTCTTGTGTTCCGACCAGGAAAGCTTTAAAACGGCAGTCCCCGACTAAGACGTTTGCGGGACACTATATGGCCTTTCGCCCCTTCGGGCAAACGGCATTTTTTCGCGGGAGGGACGGACCCGGTTGAGCGCAGAGATTCGTTTCGCCGAGACGCTGAGCGAGGGAGAGCGCGAGTCGCTCTTCGGGTGGGGTGAGATGATCTTCGGCATCGAGGACGCGGCCTACCGCTGGCGGCCGAAGGAGCTGCACTTCATCACCGAGGAGGGCGGCCGCGCCGTCAGCCACGTCGGCCTCGTCAGGACGCGGGTCAGCGTCGGCGGACGCGGGCTGACGGTCGGCGGCGTCGGCGGCGTCGTCACGCGCCCCGAGGCGCAGGGGCGCCGCCTCGTCCACGCCGCCATGAGCGAGGCCGCGCGCTACATGTGCGCGGACATGGGCGTCGAGTTCGGGATGCTCTTCTGCCTGCCGCGCCTCGCGCCCTTCTACGCGCGGCAGGGCTGGCAGCTCGTCGCAGACGAGGTCGAGATAGAACAGCCCGATGGCCCCGTCGTCTGGCCCTACCGCGTGATGGTGCTGCCCTGCGGCGGACGCACCTGGCCCGCCGGCCGCGTCGAAGTCGGCGGCCTGCCCTGGTGAGTTAAGTTCAAGGGCCGGGTGGCGGGGGCCGGGGACTAAAGGCTGGAGTCTGAGGAGTGTGGGCTGAGTGGCGTGAGGGGCCCTGCCTTCCGCTCAGTCCTTTTTTTTGCGCCTGATGTGGATGCGCGGGAAGTTGAGGGCGCCTTTAAGTTTTTTGAGCTTGTCGACGTCGACCGCGCCGACTATGTTGATGACGGTCAGCTCCCTGCGCCGGACGAAGAGGAGGGCGAGCCCCTCGACGCGGCCGCCGGCGCTCGCCATGTAGAACTCCGCGTCGCCGAAGTCCAGGCCGCGCGACTCGACGTCCATGACCCGCGTCCAGCCGGGCGCGAGCAACTGCCGGCGGACTTCCGACAGGTCCGCCTCGGAGAACTGCCCCTCCGCCTTGAACTCGTAGCTCTTGATGTAGATGCCCTTCAGCCCCTCCACGATCTCCTTGACGGCCTGCTCCTCCGCGTCCTTCTCCGAGAGTATCGAGCCGGCGAACTTTATGAGGAAGCCGTCTATCTCGATGTTGACCGTCTCGGCCGCCTTCGGCGCGAGACGGTCGAGGTCGTCCAGCCGGAGCCGCCCGCCGGAAGTCTGGCCGGCCTGCGCGCGCGCGGGTGCGGCGGCCGCGAGCGCCGCGGCGGCGACGACGACGAGGGTCATGATGGAGTGGACGAGTGATCTGCTGTTTGCTTGTCTCATGGCTTTTTTGACGAACGCCGTCTTCGCTTTATTTCGGCCCCGCTACCTGCCGGGGTCGCGCCGGCCCGCGCGCGGCTCCGAGCCTTCCCGGCCCCGCGTCCTCGGGCGCACGTCCCGCAGCTTCGCGCCGGTCAGGCGCAGCGCGTAGACCAGTTGCTCCTTCGTCATCAGACGCGTGCTCTCGAAGAGTGACTGCACACCGCCGCCCGCGCTCATGGCCTCGAGCGCCGGGGCGCCGCCGCGTTCAACGGCGCCGGCGCGCGCCGACGGCGCGGGCCTCTGCCGCCGCCTCTGCGCGGACGCGAGCCGCGCCCCCTTCCACGCGCGCGGGCCGCGCCCGGAGTCTTCGACCGCGGCACCCTCATTCTTCACACCGCCGCCCGGCTCGCGCGCGTGCCCGACGGCGGCGGCACCCTTTTCGGCCTGCACCCCGCCGCCGTCACGCGCGCCCGGGGGCGTGCGCGACCTGCGCGGGCAGCGCGAGCGTGCGGGCCTTGTGCGCGAGCGGCGCGAGCAGCGCTTCGAGCCGCTCGACCTCCTCGTCAGTCTCGCCGGTCTTGTCCCAGAGGTAGTCGCTCATCTCCGACAGTCCTTAAACCTTCCCGCCCGCGTCCCCGAGCCTCTGGCGCAGGAGCTTCATCCCACGGTGCAGATTCACACGCACGGAGGCCGGTCGGAGCCCCGTGCGGGCCGCTATCTCGGGGCCGTTCATGCCCTCGACGAGCCTGAGCACCAGCGTCTCGCGATACGCCTCCGGCAACGACCTTATGATTTCGAGCACCTCGGACGCCTCGGCCTCGCGCGAAGCCGCCTGCGCCAGCCCTTCGTGCAACTCCTCGGTCGCGCGCGTGCGCCGGTAGAAGTCCGCCGCGCGGTTGCGCGCGATGATGGCGACCCAGGGGCCGAAGCGCGCCGGGTCGCGCAGGTGCCCGAGCTTGCGGAAGGCCGAGAGGAAGACGTCCTGCACGAGGTCGGAGACCTCGCCGTAGGGCACGCGCGCCAGCAGCACGCCGTGCACCAGCGGCGCGAAAGCGTGGTAGAGCCGCTCGAAGGCGGCGCGGTCGCCGGCGCGCGCGGCCTCGACGAGCGCCGCCTCCGGCGGTTGTGCTTCCGCCGCCCGCGCCGCCTCCGCGAAGAACAGGTTGCCGGTCTCGACCTCGTACATGCCTGAAAGATTTTCCGCCGCGGCGGGGTTTAAGACTTAAGCCCGACGCGGCCACTCGCCCTTCTACGGCGTTAAAGACGCGGGCGCGGCGGACAGTGTTAACGCGAAAAGGCCGTAAACCGTGAACCGTAAACCGTGACAAGAAAAAACTGTCTTCCTCTCGTCACGGTTTACGGTTCACGGTTTACGCCCTAAAAAATGGTGTAGATGAACGGCGCGAGCGCCGAGGACTGCGCGAAGACGAGCAGCGCCCCGAGGAGCAGGAGGACGAGGATCATCGGCAGCAGCCAGAGTTTTTTGTTCTGGCGCAGGAACGCCCAGACCTCGGCGGCGAGAGAGAGTTTTCCCATAGCGAGCTAAAGTCTCCGACTTCAAAACAGGCGCTCGAACCCCTCGCGCGCCTGCCGGGTCGTCTTGCGCTCGACCCAGTAGCTCGCGCCCGCGCGCGCGCGCCGCCGCAGCGGGTCGCGCCGCGCGAGGCGCGAGACGACGCCGTAAGGCGTCACGATCAGGTAGTAGACGAGCGTCAGCAGCACGCGGCTGTTGACGTGCCCGAGCACGACCGCGAAGCGCATCCACGCGACGTGGAAGGCGCGCGCCGCCGCCGGCACGAACAGCCCCGCCAGGACCAGCGCCGCGCCCACAGAGCCGAGCACGACGACGACCGTCGTCCTCCCGCGGTAGAGGTTCCACGCGGCGACGGCGAGCAGCACGGCCGCGACCAGCAGCGCCGACTTGCGCGCCTGCGCGTCCGTCGCTTCAGTCACAGCCGCGCCGCCGGCGTGCGTCACGCTCCCCTTCGGCTCAATCAAGCTGGTACTCCTCCTGCCACGAGAGGTCTTCCGCCGGCGCGCCCCCGCCCTGCTCGGACTTCAACAGCATGAAGTCGCCCAGCACGAGGCAGTCCATCTCGGTGCGCATGAAGCAGGCGTAGGCTTCGGCGGGCGTGCAGACGATGGGCTCGCCGCGCACGTTGAAGGAGGTGTTGACGAGCACCGCGCACCCCGTCAGCCGCTCGAAGGCCGCGAGCAGGTCGTAGTAAGCGGGGTTATCATCTCGCCTCACGGTCTGGACGCGCGCCGAGTAGTCGACGTGCGTCACCGCCGGGATGGTCGAGCGCGGCACGTTCAGCTTCTCGATGCCGAAGAGCGACTCCTCCTCCGGCTCCAGCGCGCGCCGCAGTTCCTCGCGCACCGGCGCGACCAGCAGCATGTAGGGCGAATCGCAGTCCAGCTCGAAGTAGTCCGAGACGCGCTCGCGCAGCACCGAAGGCGCGAAGGGGCGGAAGGACTCGCGGAACTTTATCTTGAGGTTCATCTGCGACTGCATCCGTGGCGAGCGGGGGTCGCCGAGTATCGAGCGCGCGCCGAGCGCGCGCGGGCCGAACTCCATCCGCCCCTGGAACCACCCGACCACTTTCTCCTCCGCCAGCAGCCGCGCGGCCGTCTCGGCCAGCTCCTCGCGCGCGACGCGCCGGTAGCGCGCGCCGCTCGTGACGAGCGTCTCCTCTATCTCGTCGGCACCGAACTCCGGCCCGAGGTAGCTGCCGCGCATCCCGTCCGCGCCGCCCGCGCAAACGTCTTCGACCCGCCGCCCGTGGCCCAGATACTGGTGCCAGACCGAGAGCGCCGCGCCCAGCGAGCCGCCCGCGTCGCCCGCCGCCGGCTGAACCCAGACGTTCTCGAAAGGCCCCTCGCGCAGGATGCGACCGTTGCCGACGCAGTTGAGCGCGACGCCGCCCGCCAGACACAGGTTGCGCTCGCCCGTCTCGCGGTGCGCGTGCCGCGCCATGCGCAGCATCGCCTCCTCGGTCACCTCCTGCACCGAGCGCGCCAAATCCATCTCGCGCCGCGTCACCTCGCTCTCGGCCCGGCGCGGGCGCCCGCCGAACAGGCGGTCGAACCGAGCGTTAGTCATCGTCAGCCCCGCGGCGAAGTCGAAGTACTTCATGTTGAGCCGGAGGCTGCCGTCCTCGCGCAGGTCAACCAGCTCGTCGAGGATGAGCTTGACGTAGCGCGGCTCGCCGTAGGGCGCGAGCCCCATCAGCTTGTACTCGCCCGAGTTGACGCGGAAGCCCGTGTAATAGGTGAAGGCCGAGTAGAGCAGGCCCAAGCTGTGCGGGAAGTGCAGCTCTTTGAGGAGGTGCAGCTCGTTGCCGCGCCCGTAGCCGTAAGAAGAGGTCGCCCACTCGCCGACGCCGTCCATCGTCAGCACCGCCGCCGACTCGAACGGCGAGGGGAAGAAGGCCGAGGCGGCGTGCGACTCGTGGTGCTCCGTGAAGAGGACCTTGCCGCCGAAGCCCGCCTCCTTCGACACCTGCTCGCGTATCCAAATCTTCTCGCGCAGCCACAGCGGCATCGCCAGCAGGAACGAGCGCAGCCCCGCCGGAGCGTAGTCGATGTAGGTCTCTAAGAGCCGCTCGAATTTCAGGAGCGGCTTGTCGTAGAAGGCGACGTAGCCGAGGTCGGCCGGCGTGATGCCGGCGTGCCTCAGGCAGAACTCGACGGCGCGCGCCGGGTAGCGGTGGTCGTGCTTCTTGCGCGAGAAGCGCTCCTCCTGCGCGGCGGCCACGACCCGCCCGTCGCGCACGAGACACGCCGCCGAGTCATGGTAGTAGGCCGATATGCCGAGGATGTACATCTTTGAAAGTCCCGCCGCGCGCGGGCGACGCGCCCGCTTCCGGGTTCCGTCCGGCGAGCCGTGGATTATGTCTTTTTTTGCCACGGGGCGGCAACTTCGCGCCCCGCCCGCCAGCTTGACAATATCCCATTTTAGACTTAATCTAAACGCCGATGGCGACCAGGGAGACACGCGACAACGTCGAGGCGCGGATGCGCGAGGCGGAGCTGAGGCTGACGCCGCAGCGCTTCGCCGTGCTCGAATACCTGACGCGCGCGTCGGGGCACCCGACCGCCGACCAGATCGCGGCCGAGATCAACCGGCGCTTCCCGCGCGCCTCGCGCGCGACCGTCTACAACGCGCTCAAGGCGCTGCGCGACGCCGGGCTCGTCCGCGAGGTCGCGACCGAGGAGGCGTTGACGCGCTACGAGTCGAACGTCGAGCCGCACCACCACTTCGTCTGCCGCTCGTGCGGGAAGATGGAGGACGTGCCGACGGGGGCACTGCCTGCGCCGGCGCGTGTGGAGATCGGCGGCGGCCGCGAGGTCGAGAAGGTCGAGGTCACGCTGCGCGGGCTCTGCGGCGCGTGCAAGGGCAAGGGGTGAGGCGCGGGCGGCGGCGCGGCCTTTTTCTTTAAACGAGGGTTCTTGAACCGAGGAGGATACCGGAATCATGTCAAGCAAAGCGGCTACCGAGATGAAGTCGATGCCGATCAACATCGGGATCGGCGAGGGCGAGCGGCGCGAGATAGCCGAGGGGCTGTCGCGCCTTCTGGCCGACACGTACACGCTCTACCTGAAGACGCACAACTACCACTGGAACGTGACGGGGCCGATGTTCCAGACGCTGCACCTGATGTTCGAGGGGCAGTACAACGAGCTGGCCCTGGCCGTTGACCTCATCGCCGAGCGCATCCGCGCGCTGGGCCTGCCCGCCCCCGGCACCTACGCCGAGTTCGCGCGCCTCAGCTCCATCAAGGAGGAGGAGGGCGTCCCCTCGGCGCAGCAGATGATACGCAAGCTCGTCGAGGGGCAGGAGGCCGTGGCGCGCACGGCGCGCGAGGTCTTCCCGGCGGTCGAGTCGGCGAACGACCAGCCGACCGCCGACCTCCTCACGCAGCGGATGCAGGTTCACGAGAAGACCGCCTGGATGCTCCGCAGCCTGCTCGCCGACGAGGGCGCGGCGGCGGCCGGCGCTTAAGATTTAAAGACTCGTCAACTTGAGTCACGCGAAAAGGCGCGGGAAGGCTGAACCTTCCCGCGCATTTTCGCGTGACTTTTCCGTGGCTTTTTCCGTGAGATTTCCGTCCCGTGCTACACGCCGGGGGAAAGATTTTTTGAACGCGAAAAAGCCTCAAGCGGCCCCGTTTTTGCCTTTCATACCGTCGGGAAAGTTTTTCTGTTTTTTCTGTACTGATTGAGGCCAGAACGTATGCGGCAGCGTCCCGAAAATTTCAACCCGGCGGACGGAGACCCGGAGGCGACCCTCGTCGCGCCGCGTTTCGACGACGAGGAAGCGCGACGCGCGCACCCCGTCGTGCCGCTCGCCGCGGCGCACGCGCGCGCGCCCCACGCCGGCGCACGCGCGCGGCGCGGCGCGCGGCGTTCGTGGCCCCCGGCGCTCCTGGCCGTCGCGCTGCTCGCGGCCGTCGCGGTCGGCG
>JAIVJI010000113.1 GCA_020200135.1 Acidobacteriota bacterium
ACGATGCGGACGGCCTTCGCGGGCGTCTACTCGACGGCCGAGCGTTTCCGCACCGACATGCGCACGGGCGCCTACATCCTCGCCATCGGCCGCGTGGCCGAGGCGACGCGCGTGCGCGGCATCTTTCCCTGAAAGGTCGGGCGGGGATGGACGACAGGATCACGGTTTACGAGAAGCCGACTTGAACGAAGTGCCGCGAGGCCGACAGGCTGCTCCGGGAGAGCGGCGTGGACTTCGGGAAGGTCAACTACTACGCCGAGCCGATTGGCGAGGCGAAGCTGCGCGAGCTGATGGGGAAGATGGGCGCCCGGCCGCGCGAGCTTCTGCGCACGGGCGAGGCGGTCTACAAGGAACTCGAGCTCGGCAAACGTGACCTCACGGACGACGAGCTGATACGTCTTATGGCCGAGCACCCGGACCTCATCCAGCGCCCCATCGTCGAGCGGGGCGACCGCGCCGTCCTCGGCCGCCCGACCGGGAGAATCAGAGAATTGCTGTAAAAAAAAGCCTAAAAACCCGGACGGCCGCCGCCAGTTCATGTCAAGCGAACGGCGGCGGCCGTCGCGCTGTGCGGGGCTGAAGCGGTCGCCGCCGAGGTGGTAAAATGTGTCGAACTTCGCGGGCGGGATTATCGAGAATCGTTTAGCCGATCGGTACCGAATTATATGATAAGGAAGAGTTAAAAAGTGGCTAAAGCACCGGCGACGGTTTACGTCTGTCAGAACTGCGGCAAGCAGGTTAGCAAGTGGCTTGGGAAGTGCCCGGACTGTGGCGAGTGGCAGTCGTTCGTCGAGGAGCGCGTGCGGCCCTCGGCGGGCGCGGCGAAGGGCGTGGCCGCGCGCGGCGGCTTCCGCCTGCGCGAGGTGAAGCCCGTGCGCTTCGGCGAGATAGAGTCGCAGGACGACTCGCGCATCCCTTCGGGCATCGACGAGTTCGACCGCGTGCTCGGCGGCGGCATCGTGCCGGGCAGTCTCATTCTCATCGGCGGCGACCCGGGCATCGGCAAGTCGACGCTCCTGCTACAGGTCGCCGACCGCCTGAGCCGGCAGAGCGGGCGCGTGCTCTACGTCTCGGGCGAGGAGTCCGAGCGGCAGATCAAGATGCGGGGCGAGCGGCTCGGCGTCGAGGCCGCGAACCTCTACCTGCTGCCCGAGACGAACCTCGAAAACATACTCAACGAGGTCGAGCGCGACGAGCCGGGCGCCATCATCGTCGACTCCATCCAGACCGTCTTCTCGTCGCAGATAGAGTCGGCGCCCGGCTCGGTCTCGCAGGTGCGCGAGGTGGCGAGCCAGTTTCTGATGCTGGCGAAGAACCGAACCATCCCCGTCTTCCTCATCGGCCACGTCACCAAGGAGGGCTCGATCGCCGGGCCGAAGGCGCTAGAACACATCGTGGACACGGTGCTCTACTTCGAGGGCGAGCGCCACCACAACCACCGCATCGTGCGCGCGACCAAGAACCGCTTCGGCGCCGCGAACGAGCTGGGCGTCTTCGAGATGACGGGCGAGGGGCTGGTCGCGGTCGCCAACCCCTCGGAGATGTTCCTCCACGGGCGGCCCGAGAACGTCGCCGGGTCGGTCGTCTCGGCCTGCATGGAGGGCACGCGCCCGATGCTGGTCGAGGTGCAGGCGCTCGCCTCCGACTCCTCGTTGAACAACCCCGCGCGCACCGCCCAGGGCTTCGACAGGAACCGCCTCGCGCTGCTGCTGGCCGTGTTGGCGAAGCGGGTAGGCGTCGAGGGGTTGCTCAAGTCGGACGTGTTCCTCAACGTCGTCGGCGGGTTCGAGGTTGACGAGCCGGCCGCAGACCTCGGCGTCGTCGCCGCCATCGTGTCGAGCTACCGGAACAGGGTGGTCGACCCGAAGACGGCGGTCTTCGGCGAGGTGGGCCTGACGGGTGAGGTGCGCGGCGCGATGCAGGCGCAGGCGCGCGCGCGCGAGGCGCAGGCGCTCGGCTTCGAGAAGATAATCATGCCGGCGTCGAACACTTCGGGGCTCGAACGGCTGCTCGGCGTGCGCACCGTCGGCGTCCGCTCGGTCGAGGAGGCGCTGGACGAGCTGTTCTAGGGGCTTTCGAAACTACTTTTAAGGGACGGAGATTTTAAGACGATGGCGGTGCATTTCATCCACGATTTGAAGCAGGAGTCGTTGATTCGACCTTACGCGCCGGTCGGCGCGGTGTGCGGCGCCGCGTTGCGGGAGGCGCACGAGATTGTCGCGCCCGAGACCGAGGCGGACGTGTGCCCGGAATGCCTCTCGTGGGCGAAGCGGAACACGTATCAGGACCGGCGCTGCGCGGTCGAGATGAGCGCCGCCGGGGCGCGGCCCGCGGGGGGCGGGGGCCCGGAAACAGTCCCCTAATTCGTCAGAGACAGACGCGTAATAAAGTGTTAATATCTCCGGCGTCATGCGGACGAACACGGTTCTCATACGGATTGTCTTCATCGGAATCCTCATCGGCGCGGGGTACCTGCTCGACCCCATCGGGCATGCGCTGCCCGGCCGCACGCACCTGCTCGGCGTCCCCGTCCACTGCGTCTCCGCCCTCCTGGCCCTCGTCATCTCGGGCGTCATCATCCTCTTCGAGATGCGCATCCAGCAGGCGTCTCTGAAGACGCTGATAGGGGCCGGCATCGGCTCGATGATGGGCATCGTCGGCGGCGTGCTGATAGGCTTTCTCATCAGCTACCAGCAGACGGGCGACGAACACCGCCCGACCAAGATATTCCTGACACTCATGCTGGCCTTCATCATGGCCTACATCGGGCTGATGGTCGGGGCGGCGAAGGGCGACTACCTCGACCTGACCGCGCTCGGCGGCATCTTCAGCGACAAGGCCACGCGCCGCGACGTGAAGATTCTCGACACCTCGGTCATCATCGACGGCCGCATCGCGGACGTGGCCGAGACGGGCTTCCTCTCCGGCACCATCGTCATCCCGCAGTTCATCCTGCGCGAGCTGCAGCAGGTGGCCGACTCGCCCGACTCGTCGAAGCGCCAGAGGGGGCGCCGCGGCCTGGACATGCTCAACCGCCTTCAGGGCAACTCCGCGCTCGACATACAGGTCGTGGACACGGACTTCCCGGCGGTCAAGGAGGTCGACCTCAAGCTCCTCGAACTCTCGAAGAGCCTCGACGGCGTGGTCGTCACCAACGACTTCAACCTCAACAAGGTGGCGCAGCTCCACGGCATCCAGGTGCTGAACATCAACGAGCTGGCGAACTCCCTCAAGCCCGTGGTGCTGCCCGGCGAGGCGATGCGCGTCTTCATCCTGAAGGAGGGGAAGGAGTACAACCAGGGCGTCGCCTACCTCGATGACGGGACGATGGTCGTCGTGGACAACGCGCGCCGCATGATCGGCAAGAACGCCGACATCGCCGTCACCAGCGTGCTCCAGACGACCGCGGGCAAGATGATCTTCGGCCGGCTCTGGGAAGACGCGGAGAACGGCGGCCCCGTCCAGGCGCACGCCGGCGGCGGCCAGCAGCGCCGCTCCTTCCAGCAGCGCCAGCAGCCGCAGCACGCCCCCGTCCGCAGCGCCGAGCCGGAGCAGTCTTGAAAGCAGTAAACCGTGAACCGTAAACCGTGACAAGAGAAAGGCCGCGGGCGGCGAGAAACGTCTGACCTTCTCGTCACGGTTTACGGTTCACGGTTCACGCTCTTATGAATGTTGCGATCATCGTCGCCGCCGGGCGTGGGAGCCGTGCGGGCGGCGCGCGCGCCAAGCAGTTCCGGGAAATCTCCGGCATCCCCATCATCATCCACACCCTCGCTCGCTTCGAGCTGTGCGAGACGGTCGGCGGCTCGGTCGTCGTCCTGCCCGAGGGCGAGCGCGAAGAGTTCCTCTCGCTCGCCGAGACGCACGGGCTGCGGAAAGTCTCGCGCGCGGTCGGCGGGGGCGCGACGCGCGCCGAGTCGGTCTGGCGCGGACTCCGGTCGCTCGAAGCGAGCGGCGCGGGCGTGGTCGCGGTTCACGACGGCGTGCGCCCCTTCGTCACGCCCGCGGAAATAGACCGCACGGTGCGCGCGGCCGAGGAGTCGGGCGCGGCCATCCTCGCCGCCCCGGCGGTCGAGACCGTCAAAGAGGTCGAGGACGGGCGCGTCGTACGCACCCCGGAGCGCGCGCGGCTCTGGCTCGCGCAGACTCCGCAGTGCTTCCGCTACGAGCTGCTCCGGAGCGCCTACGAGCAGCCGGGCGCGCTCGGCGCCGACGTGACCGACTGTAGCGCCCTCGTCGAACGCCTCGGCCACGCCGTCCGCGTCGTCGAAGGCGGCGCGCACAACGTCAAGATCACGACCCCGCGCGACTTCGCGCTGGCGGAAGTGCTTTTGAAGAGTAGACAGTAGACAGTAGTCAGTAGCCAGTAGCGCTCCGCGTCGCGAGCGCCGCGTGTTGAAATCGAGGCTGGAGATGTCGGGGCATTTCTACTGACTACTGACTACTGTCTACTGTCTACTGCTCCCATGTATCGAATCGGCATCGGGCACGACACGCACAGGCTGGCGGAGGGGCGGCCGCTCGTCCTGGGCGGGGTGCGGGTCGAGTCGGAGCGCGGGGCCGAGGGGCACTCGGACGCGGACGCGCTGGCGCACGCGCTGACCGACGCGGTGCTGGGGGCGATGTGCGAGGGCGACATCGGCCAACACTTCCCCGACCACGACCCGCGCTGGAAGGACGCCGACAGCCTGCAACTGCTCGCGCGCGTGATGTGGCTGGCGAGCGAGCGCGGCTACCGCGTCGTCAACGCCGACGCCACCGTCATGATCGAGCGGCCGCGCCTGCGCCCCTACGTCGAGGAGATGCGCGGGCGGCTCGCCGAGGTGCTCGGCGTCGGCGTCGACTGCGTCAGCGTCAAGGCCAAGTCGGGCGAAGGGCTCGACGCCGTCGGCGAGTGGAGGGCCGTCACGGTGCAGGCCGTCGTCCTCCTCGTACGCGTCTGAAGTGGCGCGCGGCTCGAAGTCGTCAAGGGCGCGGCGCACCTGCCCAACATGGAGCGGCCCGAGGAGTTCAACCGACTCGTCCTCGACTTCCTGCGCGACAACGGCGCGGGGGCCGGGGCCGAAGTTTGATGGGTATGCGGCCACAGGACATCATCCGAAACAAGCGCGACGGCGGCGAGCTGTCGCGCGAGGAGGTCGCGTCGTTCGTGCGTGGCGTCGTGGACGGCACGTGGGCGGACTACCAGGCGTCGGCGCTCTTGATGGCCGTCTACCTCAACGGGATGACGACCGTCGAGATGGAGGCGCTGACGCAGGCCATGCTCGGCTCGGGCGAGGTGCTCGACTTCTCGGAGATCGAACTGCCGAAGGCCGACAAGCACTCGACGGGGGGCGTCGGCGACAAGACCTCGCTCGTCATCGCGCCGCTCGTCGCCGCGTGCGGCGTGGCCGTGCCGATGATCTCGGGGCGGGGCCTCGGGCACACCGGCGGCACGCTCGACAAGCTCGAAGCCATCCCCGGCTACCGCGTCCACCTCGACCTCTCCGAGTTCAGAAAAGTCTTGGCCCGCGTCGGCTACGCGATGATGGGGCAGACGGCCGAGATCGCGCCCGCCGACAAGCGGCTCTACGCGCTCCGCGACGCGACCGAGACGGTCGAGTCCATCCCGCTCATCGTCGCCTCGATCATGTCGAAGAAGCTCGCGGCGGGCCTGGGCGCGCTCGTGCTCGACGTGAAGACGGGCAGCGGCGCCTTCATGCGCGACGAGGGGCGCGCCCGCGCGCTCGCCAAGGCGCTCGTCCGCACGGGTCACTCCTGCGGCGTCCAGACCGAGGCGCTGCTCACAGACATGAGCCAGCCGCTCGGCGCGGCGGTCGGCAACGCCAACGAGGTGCAGGAGTGCATCCTCATCATGCGCGGCGAGTCGGGCGACGAGGCGCGCGACGTGCGCGAGCTTTCGCTCGAGCTGGCCGCGCGGATGGTCGCGCTCGCGGGCGCCGCCGGCTCGCACGAGGAGGCGAGGCGTAGGGTCGAGCGCGCGCTCGAATCCGGCGCGGCGCTCGAACGCTTCCGCCGCAACGTCGAGGAGCAGGGCGGCGACCCGCGCGTCTGCGACGACCCCGACCGCCTCTCGGACTTGACGGTGCGGGAAGTCAGGGTAGAATCCGTCCACGCGGGCTACGTCGAGGCCGTCGACGCGGCTGAGATAGGCCGCGCGCTGGCCTCCATCGGCGGCGGCCGCGCGCGCGTCGAAGACAAGATCGACCCGGCGGTCGGCTACCACGCGCGCGCGCGCACGGGGCAGCAGGTGAGCACGGGCGAGCCGCTCGGACTGCTCTACTGCCGGCCCGGCCCGAAGGCCGACGCGGCCGCCGCGCGCATCCGCGCCGCCTACACCGTGGGCGACGCGGCACCCGACCGGGTCCCCGAACTAATCAAGGAAGTGATCGCGCAATGAAGTTGAGACTGTTTCTGGCCGCCGCCCTGTCGTGCGCGCTCGTCGCGGGCGGCGCGTCGTGCCGCCGCGCGCCGCGCGCCGACGAGAGCGGCAAAATCCGCGTCGGCATCGTCTTCGACATCGGCGGCAAGGACGACCGCTCGTTCAACGCCGCCGCCTACGAGGGCGTGAAGTGCGCCGAGACGGGGCGCAAGCCCGACGGCACGCCGTGCGACAAGCCGACGCTCGGCATCATGCTGCGCGACGTGGAGCCGGGCAACCCGACCTCCATCGAGCCGGCGATGCGCGCCTTCGCCGAGCGCGGCTACGACCTCATCATCGGCGTCGGCTTCGCGCAGGCGCCCATCATGGAGTTGGTGGCGAAGGACTACCCCGACATCAACTTCGCCATCGTGGACGGCGCGAGCCAGCTGCCGAACGTCGCCTCGCTCGTCTTCAAGGAGCACGAGGGCTCGTACCTCGTCGGGATGATAGCCGCGAAAGAATCGAAGACGGGCGTGCTCGGCTTCATCGGGGGGATGGACATCGGGCTCATCCACCGCTTCGCCACCGGCTACGAGGAGGGCGCGAAGGCCGCCCGGCCGGACGCGCGCGTCATCGTCAACTACGTCGGCGTCACCGACTCGGCGTGGAACAACCCGGGCAAGGGCAAGGAGCTGGCGCTCTCGCAGATCGGCAAGGGCGCGGACGTCATCTTCACCGCCGCCGGCAACTCGGGCCTCGGCGCCTTCGACGCCGTCGAGCAGGCGGGCAAAGACGCGTCGGGGCGCGCCAACCGCTTCGTCATCGGCGTGGACTCGAACCAGAACGGCGTCAAGCCGGGCTTCGTCCTCACCAGCATGGTCAAGCGCGTGGACAACGCCGTCTACCAGATCGTCTCCGACGTGGTGAAGGGGCAGTTCAAGGGCGGCTTCCACGTCTACGGGCTCGATGCCGACGGCGTCGCCTATTCGATGGACGACTTCAACAGGTCGCTCATCAGCCCCGACGCGATAAGACAGGCGGAGGAGGCCAGGCAAAAGATTATCGCCGGAGAGATCAAGGTCACGGACGCGATGACGAAATAGTTTACCGACATGCTTGAACTGAGGGCCATTACCAAACGCTTCGGCGACGTGCTCGCCAACGACCACATCGACATCAGGGTCGAGCCGGGGACGATTCACGCCATCGTGGGCGAGAACGGGGCGGGGAAGTCGACGGCGATGCGCATCGCCTACGGCTTCTACACCGCCGACTCGGGCGAGACTCTGGTGGACGGCGAGCCGCGCCGGATCGCGACGCCGCACGACGCCATCCGGCTCGGCATCGGGATGGTCCACCAGCACTTCATGCTGGTGGACACGATGACGGTGGCCGAGAACATCGTCCTGGGCGCGGAGCCGGGCTCGGCCGCGTCGATAGACTTGCGCGAGGCGGCGCGTGAGATTCGCGCGCTCTCCGACGAGTTCCGCCTGTCGGTCGACCCCGGCGCGCTCGTCCACGACCTCTCGGTCGGGCAGCAGCAGCGCGTCGAGCTGCTCAAGGCTCTCTACCGGCGCGCGCGCCTGCTCATCCTCGACGAGCCCACGGCCGTCCTCACCCCGCAGGAGGTCGAGGAGTTTTTCGCCATCCTCCGGCGGATGCGCGAGCAGGGCAAGACCGTCATCATCATCACGCACAAGCTCTCGGAGGTGCTCGCCATCTCGGACGACGTGACGGTGATGCGCGACGGCCGCGTCGTCGGGCGCGTCAAGACCGCCGGGACGAGCGCGGCCGAGCTGGCCCGCATGATGGTCGGCCGCGACGTGCTGCTCCGCGTCGAGAAGCCGGACGCCGAGCCGGGCGAGGCGGTGCTGAGCGTCAAACGCCTCTCCGTGACCGTGGACAAAGGCGAGCGCGGGTTGCGCGACGTGTCGTTCGAGGTGAGGGCGGGCGAGATAGTCGGCGTCGCGGGCGTCGAGGGCAACGGCCAGACCGAGCTGATCGAGGCGCTCGCGGGGCTCGTCCCCGCCGCCCGGCTCGGCGGCGAGGTCGCGTTCGGCGGGCGCGACGTGACGCGCGCCGGCGCGCGCGAGCGACTTGAGATGGGCATCGCGCACATCCCCGAAGACCGCCACCGGCGCGGGCTGCTGCTCGACTTCGACCTGTCGGAGAATTCGATACTCGGGCTCCACTACCGCCCGCCGGCCGTCTCGGTCGGGCCGCTGCTCGACCTGTCGGGCATCCGCGCGCGCGCCCAGCAACTCATCAGCGACTTCGACGTGCGCCCGGCGAACCCGGATTTGCCGGCGCGCTCGCTCTCGGGCGGCAACCAGCAGAAGCTCATCATCGGCCGCGAGTTCGGGCTGAGGCCCAAGCTCCTGCTCGTCTCGCAGCCGACGCGCGGCGTGGACATCGGTGCCATCGAGTTCATACACCGCAAGCTGGTCGAGCTGCGCGACGAGGGCTGCGCCATCCTGCTCGTCTCGGCCGAGCTGGAAGAGGTCACCTCGCTCTCCGACCGCCTGCTCGTCATCTACCACGGCCGCATCGTCGGCGAGGTCGACCCCAGGCGCGCCACGCAGGAAGAGATCGGCCTCCTGATGACAGGGGGAGAAAGCAGTAGTCAGTAAACAGTAGTCAGCAGACAGTAGCGCTCCGCGCCGCGGTCGTTGACTCTGACACCCTGACGTTTCGACTCTGATGGGTCTTCTACTGACTACTGACTGCTGACTACTGACCACTCGAATCCCATGAAACTTCTCCGCGAACTCCTTTTCCCCGTCATCGCCGTGGTGGTGGCGTTCGTCGTCGGCGGCGTCATCGTGTGGGTCATCGGCGACGACCCGTTCGAGGTCTACGGGCTGCTCCTCGGCAGCGCGCTGACGTGGCCCGACGGCATCGGCTACACGCTCTTCTACGCGACGCCGCTCATCTTCACGGGGCTGGCGGTTGGCTCAACTACGGCTTCGAGGGCCTGCCGGGCGGGCTGCCGGCGGTCGTCCTCGTGCCGCTGGCGGTGCTGGCGGCCGTCGCGGCCGGCGCGGCGTGGGGCGCGATACCGGGGTGGCTCAAGGCGCGCTTCGGCGCGCACGAGGTCATCACGACCATCATGCTCAACTTCATCGCCGTCGCGCTCATCAGCTACTTCACGCAGTACTACTACAAGGCGCCGGGCGACCCCATCATGCAGAGCGTGCCGGTCGGCGCGGCGGCGCACATCCCGCGCCTCGGCGACTTCGTGCCGGGGCTCCCCAGCCGCATCCCCGTCAACGTCGCCTTCCTGCTCGCCATCCTCGCGTGCGCGCTCGTCTACGTCTTCCTGTGGCGGACGAAGTGGGGCTACGAGATACGCGCGACCGGTGCGAACCCGTCGGCGGCCGAGTACGGCGGCATCAACGTGCGCAAGCAGATTGTGGTGGCGATGGCCGTCTCGGGGGGCTTAGCCGGGATGGTCGGCATCAACGAGGTGCTCGGCTACCGGCACCTCTACTACCACGAGTTCTCGGCGAGCTACGGCTACACCGGCATCGCGGTGGCGCTGCTCGGCCGCAATCACCCGGTCGGCGTCTTCATCGCCGCCATCCTCTTCGGCATCCTCCTGCGCGGCGGCATCTTTGTCGACGCGTTCTCCGAGCACGTGACGAAGGACCTGGTCGAGGTGCTCCAGGGGCTCGTCATCCTCTTCGTGGCGGCGGGCGTCAACTACCGCTGGATGTCGAACAGGTTCAGCCTGCTCAGGCGCTCGAAGGTCTAGGCCGCGCGCGGACGTTTACCACTATGGGCGACATCATCAACATCGGTTTGTTCTTCTCGGCCATCAGGCTCGCGACGCCGCTGCTGCTCGCCGCGCTCGGCGGGATGTTCTCCGAGCGCGCGGGCGTCATCAACATCGCGCTCGAAGGGCTGATGCTGGCCGGGGCGTTCACGGCCGCCGCGGTCACGTGGTACGCGGGCAGCCCGTGGGTCGGGCTGCTCTCGGCGATAGTGGCGGGCGCCGCGATAGCTGGCATCCACGCCGTGGCCTGCATACGCTACAAGGCCGACCAGGTCGTCTCGGGCACGGCCATCAACATCCTGCTGACGGGCGTGCCCGCGCTCCTGAGCGGCGCGTTCTTCCTCTCGTCCGGCTCGACGCCGCAGATTCCGAAGGAGAACCTGATAGCCTGGACGCCGATCTTCATCGCGTTCGCGCTCGTGCCGCTGACCTACTACGCGCTCTACTACACGCCGTTCGGGCTGCGGCTGCGCGCGGTGGGCGAGAACCCCGAGGCGGCCGACGCGGCGGGCGTGAGCGTCCGCGCGATGCGCTACACGGGCGTGCTCCTGTCGGGCGCTCTGGCCGGCATCGGCGGCGCCTACCTCTCCATCGGCCAGTCGTCGCTGTTCACGCGCAACATGAGCGCGGGGCGCGGCTTCATCGCGCTGGCGGCGCTCATCTTCGGCAAGTGGCGCCCCGTCCAGACGATGCTCGCCTGCCTGCTCTTCGGCTTCACGGAGGCCGTCGCCATCCAGCTCCAGGGCGTCCCCATCGGCGGCGCGGAGATACCCAACCAGTTCATCCAGATCATCCCCTACGTGCTGACCATCGTCGTCCTCGCCGGCTTCATCGGCACCTCGCGCGCCCCGCGCGCCCTCGGCATCCCGTATCAAAAGGAAAAGTAGGCAGTAGTCAGTAGGCAGTAGACAGTAGTAAATTAGTCACGCGCGACAAGCATCTCCCATGAAACGGTTTTCGACTGACTACCGTCTACCGGTTTTTCGACTGACTACTGACTACTGACTACTGACTTATGGCTATCTCGCTCAGGCCCGAACATCTAAAGCGTTACAAGGACATGGCGATGCTGCTGATGAGGTACGGGCGCGCCGACCTCGTCCGCAGCGCCGGGCTCGAAGAGGCCATCGAGGGCACGCAGGACATTCAGGTCTCGCCCGCGAAGATGGAGGAGCTGGCGGCCGACATCGAGAAGATGGGGCCGACCTTCATCAAGCTCGCGCAGCTCCTCTCGACGCGCGCCGACCTGCTCCCCCAGCCCTACATCGACGCGCTCACGCGGCTCCAGGACAAGGTCGAGCCCTTCCCGTTCACGGAGGTCGAGCAGATCGTCGCCGCCGAGCTGGGCGTCCGCGTCTCGAAGGCGTTCTCGCGCTTCGACTCCAAGCCCATCGCGGCCGCCTCGCTCGGACAGGTCCACCGCGCGGCGCTGCGCGACGGCCGCGAGGTCGTCGTCAAGGTGCAGCGCCCCGGCATCCGCGAGGAGATGTCGAAGGACATGGACGTGCTCGGCGACATGGCCTCCCTCCTCGACTCGCACACCGAGGCCGGCCGCAAGTACGAGTTCACGCCCTTCCTCGACGAGTTCCGCAAGAACCTGCTGCGCGAGCTCGACTACCGGCTCGAGGCGCGCAACCTCGTCATCTTCGCCAACAACCTGCGCGACTTCGACCGCATCGTCGTCCCGCAGCCCGTCGAGGACTTCACGACCTCGCGCGTGCTGACGATGGACTACATCTCGGGGCGGAAGATAACTTCGCTCTCGCCGCTTGCCAAGATCGACCTCGACGGCTACCGGCTCGCCGAGCACCTCTTCCAGGCGTACCTCCAGCAGATACTCATCGACGGCTTCTTCCACGCCGACCCGCACCCCGGCAACGTCTTCCTCACCGACGACGGCCGCGTGGCGCTCATCGACCTCGGCATGGTCGCGCGCATCACGCCGCGCTTCCAGGAGAGCCTGATCCAGCTCCTCCTGGCCATCAGCGAGGGGAAGGGCGACGACGCGGCCGACATCACCATCCGCATCGGCGAGGCCAAGCCCGGCTTCGACGAGAAGACGTTCCGCCGCCTCGTCGCCGACCTCGTGCTGGAGAACCAGAACGCGCAGCTGGAGAACATCGACTCGGGGCGCGTCGTCCTGCGCATCACGCAGATCGCGGGCGAGTGCAACTTCCGCCTCCCGCCCGAGTTCACGATGATCGCCAAGACGCTCTTGAACCTCGACCAGGTCGTCCACACGCTCGACCCGAAGTTCGACCCCAACTTCGCCATCCGCAACTGGGCCGACGTCATCCTGCAGCGGCGGCTCCAGAAGAGCCTCTCGGCCGGAAACATCTACTCGACGGTGCTGGAGCTGAAGGAGTTCGTCGACAAGCTGCCCTCGCGCGTCAACCAGCTCGTCGACACGCTCACCAACAAGGGCATCCACATCGACGTGGACGCCATCGACGAGCACAGCCTGCTCGCCAGCCTCCACAAGATCGCCAACCGCATCACGGTCGGCGGCGTGGCGTTGGCCGCGATGCAGGGGCGCTTTCACTTCTACGAAGGCTACACGCTCGAGGAGGTGACGTTCCCCATCCGCGTGCTGGGCCTCCTCGGCGCGAAGAGCCTGGTGCTGACGAACGCGGCCGGGGGGTTGAACAACTCCTTCGACCAGGGCTCGCTCGTCCTCATCAGCGACCACCTGAACCTGATGGGCACCAACCCCCTGCTCGGCCGCAACGACGAGCGGTTCGGCCCGCGCTTCCCCGACATGACCGAGGTCTACGACCGCGAGTACCAGGACGCGGCCATCACCGAGGCGCGCGAGATGGGGCTGGAACTGAGGCGCGGCATCTACGCCGCGCTCACCGGCCCCAGCTACGAGACGCCGGCCGAGATACGGATGCTCCGCCTGCTCGGCGCCGACGCCGTCGGGATGAGCACCGTGCCCGAGGCCATCGTCGCGCGGCAGATGTCCTTGCGCGTGCTCGGGCTCTCCTGCATCACCAACATGGCCGCCGGCGTCCTCGACAAGCCCATCAACCACGAGGAGGTCATCGAGACCGGCGAGCGCGTCCGCGAGACCTTCGCGGAGCTGCTGCGGCGGGTGATACCAAAGCTGACGTGAATGGTGAATGGTAAATCGTGAATAGTTAAAAACCGATTCTTCCATTCACGATTTACCATTCACCATTCACGTCATTCGGAGCGAAGCGACGAATGATCATCGGCATCTGCGGCGGGACGGGGTCGGGCAAGACGACGGTGGCGAACCGGATTCTGGAGGCGGTGAGCCAGGACGAGGTCGTCTTCCTCCAGCAGGACTCATACTACCGCGACCTCGACCAGCTCCCGCTCGACATCCGCAACGTCGTCAACTTCGACCACCCGGACGCCATCGACAACGACCTCCTCGTCGAGCACCTCCGCGCGCTCAAAGCCGGCCGCTCGGTCGAGCTGCCGCTCTACGACTTCAAGACGCACTCGCGCCGCGCCGAGACCTTGCACGTCGAGCCGCAGCCCATCATCATCATCGAGGGCATCCTCATCTTCGCCGAGCAGCGCCTGCTCGACGAGATGGACATACGCGTCTACGTGGACACGCCCGACGACATCCGCTTCATCCGCCGGCTGCGCCGCGACGTGGCCGAGCGCGGGCGCACCGTCGAGTCGGTCATCGAGCAGTACCTCTCGACCGTCCGCCCGATGCACATGCAGTTCGTCGAGCCCTCGAAGCGCGCGGCCGACGTCATCATCCCCGAGGGCGGGCACAACCTCGTGAGCATCGGCCTCATCTCGGGCCGCATCCGCGAGCGGCTGTCCGACGCGCGCAGGACGCGCGACGAGTCGGCGCCGGCCGTCGCCGTCGGGCTCGGGGTGCGGCAGGGAGGGTAAGTGAGCACGGACACCGTAAACGACGACCTGAGGGAACTCATCACGCGTGCGACCGGCGCGCGGCAGTGCGCGCTGGCGCGCTACTCGAACTTCTGCGTCGGCGCGGCGCTCGAAGCCGAGGGCGGCGTCTACACCGGCTGCAACGTCGAGAGCGCGGCCTACGAGCAGACCATCTGCGCCGAGCGCGTCGCCATCTGGAAGGCGCTCTCCGAAGGGCAGCGCAAGTTCCGCCGGCTCTGCGTCGTCGTGGACACCGAGCGCCTGACGCCGCCGTGCGGCGCCTGCCGCCAGGTCATCTGGGAGTTCTGCGGCGACATCCCCGTCGTGCTCGCCAACCTGCGCGGCGACACCCAGACCTACCAGATGAAGGAGCTGCTCCCGCACCCCTTCGACGCGGGCTTCCTCGAAGAGACCGGCGCCGAGCAGAAGTAGCGCGCCCTTGTGACGAACATGAGAGCAACCACCAAACGACTCTTCCTCTGTCTCGTACTCCTTTCGCAAGTCGTTCTGCCCCCCGCCGCTTCCGCGCGGCAGAGGGCGCGCCGCGTTGACCTGATCGTCAGCGGCGGCGCGGTCGTGACGATGGACGCGGGCCGCCGCATCATCGAGGACGGCGCGGTCGCGGTCGCGGGCGGGAAGATAGTCGCCGTGGGGAAGCGCGCGGACGTGCTGAGGGCTTACGCGGCGCGCGAGGTCATCGACGCGCGCGGCCGCGCCGTCATCCCCGGCCTCGTCAACGGGCACACGCACATCCCGATGTCGCTCTTCCGAGGCATCGCCGACGACCTCGACCTCAACGAGTGGCTGACCAAGTTCATCTTCCCCGCCGAGGCCAAGAACGTCACCGAGGAGTTCGTCCGCGCCGGGACGCAGCTCGGACTGGCCGAGATGATTCGCGGCGGGACGACCACCTACTGCGACATGTACTACTTCGAGGACGCCGTCGCCGAGGAGACCGAGCGCGCCGGGGTGCGCGCCGTGCTCGGCGAGACCGTCATCGACTTCCCCGTGCCCGACAACAAGACCTGGCCCGACGCGATGCGCTACGTCGAGCGCTTCGTCGCGCGCTGGAAGGGGAACCGGCTCATCACGGCCGCCGTCGCGCCGCACGCGCCCTACACCGTCTCAGAGGCGCACCTGCGCGAGGTGCGCGCCTTCTCCGACCGCACGGGCGCGCCCGTCGTCACGCACGTCGCCGAGACGCGCAAGGAGGTCGAGGACGTCACGCGCGATCACGGCGCGCGCCCGGTCGAGTACCTCGCGCGCATCGGCTTCCTCTCGCCCCGCACCGTCGCCGCGCACACCGTGCACCTGACCGAGGGCGAGATCAATCTCCTCAAGCAGCACGGCGTCGGCTCCATTCACAACCCCGAGTCGAACATGAAGCTGGCGTCGGGCGTCGCGCCCGTGCCGCAGATGTTGAGGGCGGGCGTGCTGTTGGGCCTCGGCACCGACGGCGCGGCGTCGAACAACGACCTCGGCATGTGGGAGGCGATGGATTTGGCGGCGAAGCTGCACAAGCTGACGACGGGCGACCCGAAGGTCGTCACGGCCGAGGAGGCTCTGGCGTTGGCGACCATCAACGGTGCGCGCGCCCTGCACATGGAGAAGGACATCGGCTCCGTCGAGGCGGGGAAGCGCGCCGACCTCGTCGTCGTCGACCTCGACGCGCTCCACCAGACGCCGCGCTACAGCCTCTACTCGCACCTCGTCTACGCGACGAAGGCTTCGGACGTGCGCACGGTCGTCATCGAGGGGCGCGTCGTCATGCGCGACCGCCGCCTGCTCACGCTCGACGAGCCGCTCATCAAGCGGCGCGCGCGCGCCATCCGCGAGCGCATCTCGCGCAGCCTCTCGGCCCCCGGCCGCTGAAGGGGACGAAGGGACGCGGGACGGCCGTCCGTCCCTTCCGCCCTCCCGAAATAGCCGCGCCGCGGGTTGAACGTCGGCGCGACCGGGGGCATAATGGGCGCGTCAAACGTGTGTGGTCTTCAGGCGAGCGTCATTGCTCGCTTTTGAATTTACGGAGTCTTTATAGTGAATTCAGCGCGACAGTTAATTCCCCCTCGCATCTTTGCCGGAACCCTTCTCGCGCTCTCCTGCGCGTTCGCATCGCCGTCGGACGCACACTCCCAGACACAGCAGACGCCGCCCCCCGAACAGGCTTCGGCGCAGGCCGCGCCGGCCGCCGGGTCGGCCGCGGCCGAGACCGACGCCACGCAGAAGCGACTCTCCCGCGCCCGCTCGCTCGCGGCCATCGGCAAGCTCGCGGCGGCGGCCGCCGATCTGGAGAGCCTGCGCACCACCTCGAATGACGAGTCGGTGCGCGACGTGTCGCGGGTGCTGCTGATGGCCATCCTCGTCGAGATGCCCGACTACCCGCGCGCCGCCGCGCTGCTCGACGAGGCGTTCCGCGCGCGCTCGCCGGGACCGGCCGGCAACGCCGCGACGCACTCCTACTTCGCCATCGCCGGGCAGATGGTCAACGCCGTCCGCACGCACCTCGAACGCTACCGCGCCTTCGGCGTCAACGTCGCGGACGCGTCGGAGCTTCCGCCCGAGGCCGCCGGCGATGTCGAACAGCTCCGCGAGCTCCTCGACCGCGTCGTCGGGCAGGCGAAGGCGCTCCACGCCGAGCAGTTGAAGGGCGCGGGCGAAGGCTCGAAGGGGCTGGACGCGGCGGCGCTGCTCGAAGACGCGGCGACCGTGCGGACGCGCATCGCGCGCCACGACCAGGACCGCGCGCGCTGGCAGGCCGAGGTGTCCGAGGCGCGCCAGCACCTCTTCTCCTCAGAGATGCGCGTCGCCAGCATCAGCCAGCCGCCCGCCGCGCGCCCGTCGCCCGCGCCGGTCGCCGCCGCCCCGGCCCCGAAGACTTCGGCGACGGATAGGTCGTCGCAGCAGCCGCGCGGCGAGCAGAGGAGCGCCGCCCCCGCGAACACACAGACGGCCGGGACCGTCGCGCCCGCCGCGCAGTCGCCCGCGGCGGGCGGGGTCGCGGCGGACGCAGGTGCCACGCCCGTCTCGGTCGGCTCGCTGCTGGGCAAGGCCAAACAGCGTGTCACGCCGGCCTACCCGCAAATCGCGCGCGCCGCCCGCGTCACGGGGAATGTCACGGTCTATCTCGTTGTCAACGAGAAGGGCGAGGTCGAATCCGTCCAGCGCGCCCTCGGCCCCGTTCAGTTACAGCCGGCGGCCATCGAGGCCGCGCGCCGCTTTAAGTTCAATCCCACCGAAGTTGACGGCCGCCCCGCCCGCGTCAGCGGCTATCTCAGCTTCAACTTCGCGCCCTGACGTAAAAATTTTCCCCTCTAAAAAGGAGAGGCGCGGGCTGTTTGTCCCGCGCCTCTTTTTTTATCAACACCGTCGCCGGCTCAGTGCCGCCCGCGCCCCGCGGCCCTCGATTCGCCGATTTGAACGGGCGCGTTCGTCTGCCGGACCGGCGCGTCCACGTCGCCGCACTTGCCGCAGCCGGTCGCGCAGGAGCCGCCGCCTTTGCTCATCCTGAACGAGCGCAGGCGGGCCAGGCCGCGGCGCGCGACGTACAGGAAGGCGCCGGCGACGATGAGCGCGACCGCGACCGTCTGCCAGTCGAAATTCATAAAGTCTTAATCCAGCCCCAGCAGCCGCCCGCCCTGGTACGTGACGAAGGAGGCGGCGTAGGCGATGACGAGCATGTAGGCCACCATGAAGAGCGGCCAGCGCCACGAGTTCGTCTCGCGCCGGACGATGGCGACCGTCGACATGCACTGGCACGCGAGAACGAAGAAGACCATCATCGAGACGGCGACGAGCGGCGTCCACGCGGGACGGCCGTCGGGCCGCCTGGCGTTGCGCACGGCCTCGATGAGCGAAGGCGACTCGGCGTCCGAGTCCTTGCCGACGTTGTAGACGATGGAGAGCGTCGAGACGAGCACCTCGCGCGCGGCGAACGAGGCGACGAGCCCGATGCCCATCTTCCAGTCGAACCCGAGCGGCTCGATGACCGGCTCGATCAACCGCCCGAGCCGCCCGGCGTAGCTCTGCTGCAACTGCGCGCCCTCGTCGGCCGTCTCGCCCGCGTCCTTCGCCGTCAGGGGCGCCGGCTCGCCCCTCGACTCCGTCCCCGTCTCGCGCATCGCCTGCACGGCCGCGCCCTCCTCGGCGTCGGGCACCGGCTTCTCCGCCGAGCGCGGGAAGGTCATCATCGCCCAGAGCAGGATCGAGATGGTCAGGATCACCGTCCCCGCGCGCTTCACGAAGAGCCACGAGCGGTTTCGCATCGTCTGCACGACGTTCAGGAGGTTCGGGACGCGGTAGGGCGGCAGCTCAAGGATGAGCGGCGGCGGCGGCGACTTCAGGATGGTGTGCTTCAGAATCCACGCCACGACGATGGCGACGACGACGCCGAGCAGGTACATCGAGAGGATGAGCAGCGCGCCGACCGAGAGGAAGCCGAAGACCTTCACGTCCGAGAAGAAGGCCGCGATCATCAGCGTGTAGACCGGCAGCCGCGCCGAGCACGACATGAAGGGCGCGATGAGTATCGTCGCCAGACGGTCTTTCGGGTTCTCGATGGTGCGCGTCGCCATGATGCCGGGAATCGCGCAGGCGAAGCTCGACAGGAGCGGCATGAAAGCCTTGCCGTGGAGCCCCACGCCGCGCATCAGCCTGTCCATCAGAAACGCCGCGCGCGACATGTAGCCGCTGTCTTCCAGGAGCGCGACGAAGAAGAAGAGCAGCAGAATCTGCGGCAGGAAGACCAGCACGCCGCCGACGCCCGCGACGACGCCGTCGACGACGAGGTCGGTCAGAAGCCCCGCCGGCATCTGCGCCCGCACCGACTCGCCGAGCGCGCCGAAGCCGTGGTCAATCAGCTCCATCGGCAGCGCCGCCCAGGAGAAGATGGCCTGGAAGACGACGGCCATCACCAGCAGGAGCACAAGGGGGCCGAGAAACTTGTGCGTGACGACGCGGTCGATGCGCTCGGTCGCGCCGGGTCGCTCGCCGCGCGCGCCGCGCACCGCGCCCTCCGTGGCCTGCTCGATCCAGCGGTAGCGGGCGGTCAGCGGCTCCTGCCACCAGCGCGGGTCGGCGACCGAAAGCCGCGCGCGCGCCTCCTCGACCGCCGCGCGCCGCTCGGCGTCTTCGGGCAGGGTCTCCGAGTAGAGGTCGTGCAGCGCCTCCTCGCGGCTCGCCGCCCCCGCCGCGTAGAGCCGCCTGACCTCCTCCTCCGCGCCCGGCGAGAGACGCCACTTCGCCGCGGGCGCGCGCTGGTCCACCGCCTCGACGACGGCGCGCGCCAGCTCGTCGAGTCCCCGGCGCTGCTTCGCCGTGACGGGGACGACTTTGAGGCCGAGCGCGAGGCCGAGCCTGTCGGGGTCTACCTCGAGCTTGGCGCGCTCGGCGAGGTCTACCATCGAGAGCGCGATGACGACGGGACGGCCCGCTTCGAGAAGCTGCGTGACGAGGTAGAGGTTGCGTTCGAGGTTGGTGGCGTCGACGACGGCGACGATGACGTCGGGCTCGGGCACGCCCTCGACGCGGCCGGTCAGGAGGTCGCGCGCTATCTCCTCGTCGATGGAGGCGGCTTCGAGGCTGTAGAGGCCGGGGAGGTCAACGAGGCGCGCGGGCGGCAGGTCGGCGCCGAGCGGCCAGACGCCCTCCTTGCGCTCGACCGTGACGCCGGGGTAGTTGGCGACCTTCTGGCGGAGCCCCGTCAGCGCGTTGAAGATGCTCGTCTTGCCTGCGTTCGGGTTGCCGGCCAGCGCGACGACCAGCTGCCTGGCCTCTGGACCCGTGCCGCCACCCGCGGGCGAATCAGTCTGCGGGGGGGATTCGAGGATAGTGCTCATCGGGGAAGTGAAGCGTAGCGGGCGGCGGGTGATGTGTTAAAGACTGTCCCCTCGCTCATCACTTATCACACACCACCACGGTGATCGTCCGGGCCTCGCTGCGGCGCAGCGCGAGGTGGTAGTTGCGGACGCGGACTTCGAGCGGGTCGCCGAGCGGCGCGGCCTTGATGACGCGGACGGGCGCGCCGGGGACGACGCCCATCTCCATCAGGCGGCGCGCCACCGCGCCCTCGCCGCGCACCGAGAGCACGCGCGCGGGCGTGCCCGCGTCCAGGCTGTCGAGCGAGACGGTCGCCGGGGCGAAACCCTCCGCGCGCTTCGGGAGTTCGTCCCCCTGATTCAGTGCCGTGTGGGCGAGACCCATAAGCCGTGTACCGCTGAAGACGGGTTCAGGATAAAGGCGCCGCGCTCAAAAATCACAACGACGCCGGAGAGGACTATACTCCAATTGAAAATAGATTTCAATTTCATCTGGGCGGCGCGGGCGGGGTGGGGGAGGGGGCGGCGCCGTCTGGAGCGCGAGCTCGACCGCCGGTATCTGCTGTCCGCCGAGCTGGAGCGTCGCGGCGCGCAGAGCCGTGATGAAGAGCAGGCGCGGGCGCTTGTTGACCAGCAGTGAGACGGCGTTGCGCTTGCCCGGCGTCAGGTCGAAGGAGCGCAGCGCGTAGAAGACCGAGAGCAGGTCGTGCGTGCCGACGGGCATCTCGACGCGCGTCCCGTCCTCGAAGAGTGCGCTGCCGCTGCCCTGGTCGGCCGAGACGACGAAGCGCGCGCGCCGCTTGCCCTCGGCGAGCGTCAGCTCGGTGCGGAACGGGAGGACGGTCGCGGCGTCGACGAAGGAGCTGATCTGGTCGCTGACGGGGAAGAGCGTCTGCCCGGCGCCCGTGGTCTGCAGGTTGGCCGCGAGCTGAAGCCCCTCGCGGTTGAAGTAACGCGCGCGCGGCCGCACGAGGAACGAGGCGGTGCCCACGGGCTGCGTCGCCGCTCCGAGGAAGAAGTTGAAGTTCAACTGCTCGCCCGGCTTGAACGGAAGCTCGGCGGGCGGCGCGACGGGCGCAGGGCCGGGCGTCGGCTGCGCGCCGGGGTTCGCGGGGTTCGTTCTCGGCGCCGTGCCGACGGGCGGCGCGGGCGGGAGCGCGACGCCGGGCTGCGCGGGGGCGGGCGTCGCGGCGGCGACCGCGACGGACGCGCCGGTTTGAACCTCCGCGCTCGCCAGCTCGACGCGAATCTCGCCCGCGGGGTGGCGGGCGGTGATGAGGAGGGGGACGTGCCGCTCGTCGTCGGTGAAGTAGAGCCGCACGCGGTAGTCGTCGGCCTCCTTGTTGACGCGCACGCGCACCTGCGTGACGATGGCGTTCGACGAGCCGATGTTGGTCTTCAACATCTCGCGCCCGGTCACGCGCACCTCGGCGTCGTAGGTGGTCTCGCCGTTTCTGGCCGTGAGCGCGTAGACCGCGCCCTGCGCGAGCGGCAGCGCGCGGATGCGGTAGAGCGCCGAGAGGAAGTCGTAAGTGCCCGGGGAGACGGCCACCTCGCGGCCGGGCGGCAGCGCCGAGTCGCCGAGCGGCTTGTTGTATTCCTGCGTCACGTCCGCGACGCGGCCGCCCTGCCGGATGGACTGCCGGGCGCGGTAGGGGAGCCCGGTCGAAGGGTCGACGAAGGTGGCGTAGGTGTTGTTGACCGCGTAGAGCGCGGCCGAGACGACGCCGATGGTCTCGGCGCGCGCGCGCAGCTCGACGCCGTCGCGGCCGTAGAGCGGGCCGCGCTCGGTGACCTGCATCTCGATGTGGGCGGCCGTCGGGAAGTTCGAGAAGGCGACCGTGTAGGTCAGCCGCTCGCCGACGGTGTAGGGCGCCGGCGAGAAGGGCGAGGCGTTGACGTCCGTCCGCACCTGCTGCGCGGACGCGACGCCGCACAGGCAGAGCGCGGCCAGCGCAGCCGTCAGCCGAAATCTAACACGCGAACCTCGACCCAAACAGTCACCCCTTTTCACGGCCCGAGAAGTCTTGGCGGTTACGGACATCTTCGCAAATTTCGCCCGCGCGCGACAAACGCAGGGCGCCCACCTTTACACGCACGGCGAGCGCCCGCGTTCCGCAGTTGCCGCCTCTGAGGGCCCGAAAGTTTTCGGCCTCAAAGGTTTTCAAACTCGCCGAGCCAGTCGCGCACGCGCACGCGCCCCGAGAGGAGCGCCGTGTGGCCGGTGCCTTCGAGCAGCTTGAGCCGCGCGTGCGGGAGCCCTTCCGCCATCAGCCGCGCGGCCCGCACGCTGTCGAGCAGGCGGTCGGCCGTGCCCGCGACGACGAGCGCCGGCGTCCGTATCTCGCCGAGGCGCGGGCGCAGGTCCGTGTCGCGGATGATGCGCATCCGCGACACGTAGCCCTCGCGCCCGACCTCGCGCGTGTGCTCGCGGAAGAGACGCCTGTCCTCCTCCCCAACGTCCGAGCTGAAGAGGACGTGGCGCGCGGTGCGCGTGCGGTGCGCCTTGAGCATCGGGTGGAACGTCTGGAAGAGCAGGCAGCCCGCGTGAATCTTCAGCCGCGATGCGAAGTGCGGGAAGGTGTTGACGAGTATCATGCGCTCGAACAGCTCGGGGTGTTCGAGCGCCGTCGCCAAAGTCAGCAGCCCGCCGAAAGACTCGCCCAGCACGGTCGCGCGGCCGCCCGCCTCGCGGATGACCCAGGCGAGGTCTTCGACCAGGCGCGGCATCGCGTACCGCCCACGCGCGCGCAGTGGGAAGCTGACGACCGTGTGGTCGCGCGCGAGGTCTGCGGCCTGCTTGTAAAAGAGCCTGCCCGACCCCTCGATGCCGCAGACGTAAACGAAAGCCGGGCCGCTTCCCACTTTGTGATACTCGACGCTCATGGAAGGCAGTGGGCTACTGTCTCCCCCCTCCGTCCATCACTTCGACGACGGCGCGCGCGGCCCGCGCGGGGTCGGGGGCGTTCAGGATGGCTCGGCCGACGACGACGAAGTCCGCGCCGCGCCCGACGGCCTCGGCCGGGGACGTGACGCGCTTCTGGTCGGCGTAAGCCGAGGCCGCGGGGTGGATGCCGGGGGTGACGACGAGGAAGCCGGCGCGGCCGACCGCCTCGCGCACCGGCAGAATCTCGTGCGGCGAGGCGACCACGCCGTCCAGCCCGGAGGCGTCGGCGAGTTGCGCCAGACGCCGCACTTGCTCTTCGACCGAGCCCGCGCCGACGCCGGTCTCGTTCAGGGCGTCAGAGCCCATGCTCGTCAGGACGGTGACGGCGATGAGACTCGGCCGCTCGACGCCGAGCCGCGCGGCCTCCTCGGCGCAAGCCTCCGCGGCGCGCCGCATCATCTCGCCGCCGCCCGAGGCGTGGACGTTGAAGAGTCTGACGCCGAGCCGCACGGCCTCGCGCGCGGCGGCGGCGACGGTGTTCGGGATGTCGTGGAACTTGAGGTCGAGGAAGAGGCGCGCCCCGTGGCCTACGAGGGCACGACAGCCGACGGCCTCGTCGAGCGTCCGGAAGCCGTGGCGTTCGACGAGCGCCGCCAGCCCCTCGTTAATGCGCCGCGCGACGCCAAGGCCCTCGTAGACGAAGCCGGTGTAGAGCTGGACCAGCCCCGCGCCCGCGCAAATCTTCTCCCACGCGTCCTCGGCGCTGAAGACGCCGCCGACGCCGACTATCTCCAGCGCGCCGCGCGTCAGGAGCCGCAGCGCGGCGACCACGCTGGTCGAACGCCGGCGGAGCGGGGCGCCGCTCAGGCCGCCTTCGCCGCAAGCCGCGACCCGCGCGGCTTCGGTGCGGAGCCCCGCGCGCGCCGTGGTCGTGTTGGTCGCGATGATGCCGGCGATGCCCGCGCCGAGCGCGGCTTCGACTATCAGCTCAAGCTCGCCCGCGCCGAGGTCCGGCGCGACCTTGACGAGCAGCGGCAGCGGAGCGCGTCCTTCGGCCGCCGCCGTCTCGCGGTTGCGCGTTTGCAGCGCGCCGAGGAGCGACGAGAGCAGGTCGGCGCGCTGTAGCTCGCGCAGGCCGGGCGTGTTCGGCGAGCTGACGTTGACGGCGACGTAGTCGGCGTGGCGCCTGACCGCCTCGAAGCTGGCGAGGTAGTCCTCGTTGGCCTCTTCGACGGGGACGACGCGGCTCTTGCCGATGTTGACGCCGAGCACGCAGTCGGGTCTCGCGCGCGTGAGCCTCCGCGCCAGCGCCTCGGCGCCCTCGTTGTTAAAGCCCTGCCGGTTGACGAGCGCGCGGTCGAGGGGGAGGCGGAAGAGCCGCGGGCGCGGGTTGCCGGGCTGCGGCAGCCTCGTCACCGTCCCGACCTCGACGAAGCCGAAGCCGAGCGCCGCGAGCTGCCGCGCGACCAGCCCGTTCTTGTCAAAGCCCGCGGCCACGCCGACCGGGTTCCTGAAGCTCAGGCCGAAGCGTCTGAGCCCCGCGAACTCCGTCTCGTCGCCGCGCACGGCCGCCGAGCCGAGGCCGAGCGAGAGCGCGTGTAGTGCGAACTCGTGGGCCGTCTCCGGCGGCAACTTGAAGAGCAGGGGTCGCAGCAGCGAGCGATAGAGCATCGAAGAGGCGCGTGTCCGGGGGAGTGCGAAAAAGAGCGACCCGAGCGTAACAGAGCGGCGGAAAGAGTGTCAAAAGAAAGCGGTAGACAGTAGCCAGTAGCCAGTAGGGCTCCACCATGTCGACGTTTGCGCTGAGGCGCTGACGATTCGATTGCGAATGTTTTTCTACTGGCTACTGACTACTAGTCTACTGTCTACTTTAGCTCTTTCACCCTGCGCTCAAGGTCGGCCGCGATTTTCGCGGGGTCTTCGTCGGCGGCGTAGGTGACGGGTGCGCCGAGGCGGACGGTGACGTTGTGCGGGGACGTGAAGCCGCGCCGGCCCGAGAGCTTCAGCTCCAGCAGGCCGTCGATGCGGACGGGCACGACGGGGATGTCGAGCCTGGAGGCGAGCACGCCGATGCCGCTGCGGAAGGGGCTCATCCCCGGCGCGTCGGCGCGGATGCCTTCGGGGAAGACGAGCAGGTTGTAACCGCGGTCTACGGACTCGCCGGCGTAGGCGAAGCTGCGGCGGAAGCCGCTCGCCTTCGGCAGCGAGAAGGTGTTGAAGACGACGACGACCGCGAAGTACTGCGCGAGCCAGCGCAGACGCTTGAGCGGGGGCGTGCCGGCGGGCGGTCGCCGCCACCAGCGCAGCCGCTCGCCCTCCTGCGCGATGGCGAGGCGGCGGCGGAAGCGGCCGGGCAGCGCCGACATGATGAGCGCGTGGTCGAAGTACGTGATGTGGTTCGAGACGAAGAGCGCGGGCCCGCGCAACCCCCGCAGGTTCTCGCGCCCCCGGACGCGCGCCCAGCAGAGCAGCGAGGTGATGGGGAGCACGACCGCGTAGTAGAAGCCGACGCGGAACCAGCGGACAAGCGCCGTCTGAGTCCAGGCGGGGTACGGGTACTGCTCGGACTCGGCCGCGCCCGCGCCGCCCGCGCTGACGATGCGCTCGACCTCGCCGACGGTCGTGGCGGCCGTAAAGCTCGCCTCGTCTATCTCGATCTGAAAGCGGTCTTCGAGCGCGCTCAGCAGCTCGACGCGCCCGAGCGAGTCGAGCTTCAAATCGGTCGAGAGGCTGGCCGACGAGTCGAGCGACGCCGGAACGCTGCCGCCCGCGTCCGCCGCGAGCGAGGCGATGACCGCCGACGGCTGTGGACTCATGACCGAGGACTGAGGGCCGGGTGCGGGTTGTCCGACAGCGGCGCTCTCAAGATTCGTAGCTCCGGCGCCGCCCCTCTTCGCCGCGCCGTCCGCGCCGCCGCCGTTCGCGTCCCGCGCGGCGCCGAGCCGTTCGAGGATGTCGCGCTTGCGAACCTTCTGCGTGGGCGTGCGCGGGAAGTCGGCCTCGGGCCAGACCGTCCAGCGGCGGACGTGCTGGTGTCTGGCGAGCGTCTGGTTGGCGCGCTCGATGGCCGGCGCGGGGTTCGCGCCCGCCTCGCGCATGATGAGCACGGCCAGCGGCTCGGGGCCGCGCGGGCCTTCGGCGCCGACGACCGCCGACAGACGTACCTCCGGCTGTCGTTCGAGCGCCGCCTCGATGTCCTCGGGGTAGACGTTGAGGCCGGCGGCGGTGACGATGACGTCCTTCTTGCGCCCACGGAAGTAGATGTTGCCCGCCTCGTCCATCGCGCCGAGGTCGCCGGTGCGCAGCCAGCCGCCCTCCTCGCCCAGCGGCACATCTACGTGAGGCGCGCCGCCGCGCCAGTAGCCCGGCGAGACGTTCGCGCCGCGCACGAGTATCTCGCCCGATTCGTCGAGCTTCAGCTCCTGCCCCGGCAGGGTCTTCCCGATCGAGCCGCGCCCGGTCTTGAAAGGGTGGTTGACGGTGACGAGCGACGCCGTCTCGGTCATCCCGTACCCCTGGACGACCGCGAACCCGAGCCGCCGCCAGAACGTCTCCGTCCCTTCGCCGAGCGTCGCGCCGCCCGTCACGAACGCCCAGCACTTCCACCCGAAGTAGCCGTGGAGCCGCCGGAACATCCAGAGACGCTTGAGCGGGTGCGCGCCCTCCGCCGCTCCGATCTTGCGGCGCAATCCTTCCAGCCGCCCGCGCGCCTCCTCGCGCCGCTCGACGTGCTCGCGCAGCGTGTCGAGCAGGCGCGGGACGGTGACGAGGACCGAGACGCGGCGGCGCCTGACCGTGCCCACTATCTCCGAAGGGTTGAGCGCGTCCTGAAAGATGACCTCGCCGCCGAGGAGTTGCGGGATGAGGATGCCCATGAACTGCCCGAAGACGTGGCTGAGCGGGAGCAGGCAGAGGAAGCGGAGGGGCTTCACGAGCCGCACCCAGCGCAGGTACTTCTGCATCTCCTTTTCGAGCGGCGCGAGGTTGGCGAGCACGTTGCCGTGCGTTAGGCACACGCCGCGCGGCTCGGCCGTCGTCCCCGAAGTGTAGATTATCTCCAGCAGGTCGTCCGGCCCGACCTCGTGCGGCTCGAAGGGCTCGGGCGAGCGTCGGGCGAGTGTCTCTTCCAGGTCTTCGAGCGCGATGGTGTGGAGCCCGAGCGCGGCGGCGCGGCACTTCGTCTCGGCGCTCGTGAGCAGGAGCCGCGCCTGCGTCTGCGCCAGCACGCGCGAGACGAAGTCGGGCGCGCTCTCCACGTCGAGCGGGACGAGCACCGCGCCGCCGAGCGCGCAGCCGAAGAAGGCCGCGACCCACTCCGGCCCGTTCGCCGCCCACACGAGCACGCGCTCGCCCTTCCCGACGCCGCGGCTTTCAAGCTCGCGCGCGAAACGGAACGCGTTCTGGGCGACGCGCCCGTACGACCATCGCACGAGCCGCAGCCCCCGCCGGTAAGCGAAGGCCGTCTCGTCGCCCCGCGACAGATAATCCCCAAGATAGCTGTTGATGTTCGAACGCATAAACCCCTTGCCGACGAGAGCCACGCCCTATGAATTCCCGCGCGGGCTCACACACAAATTCTCCGGCCCGCGCGCCCCATTGTCGAGGCCGCGCGCGCCGCCGGAGGGCCGCCTTGTGACACTTTCTCATCTGGCCTGTTGGAGGGGCCTGAGAGAGTCCTGCTCGGGGCGCGGACGAAATAGAACGCGGAAATTCGTCATTGACATTGGGGTGGAAACGGAATATGTTTCGCGCGCCTGACATCAGCCTCGGCGCCGCCTCGCATCGAACGGCCTCATAAAGCCATTTTTCTTCCGTTTTAGCACGGATCTGCACCGACCCCTGAGAACCCTACTCCGGAGGCGCCATGAGTTGCTCGGGTAGTCTTACCAGCGACCTCAAGCACTGCGTCCGACACATGGCCGAAGGTGTGCGCCACCAGCTTCGTAGCCGCAGCCGCTCGCACTGGCTGGTCGTGGGCGTCCTCCTCTTCGGCGGGATGTTCGCGGGGCACGAGCTCGGCCAGAGCGACCTGTGGATAGACCTGCGGTACAGCCTCTACCAGAGCTTCCTACAAGGCATTTCATTCCGGGAGCCCTACCCGAAGCGCGTCGTGTTGGTGCTGATCGACGACCAGGACTTCTGGAACGGCAAGTTCGAACACCGCACCCCGCTCAAGCGCGACGTGTTGGCCGAACTTCTGCTGAAGATCGACGCGGCCAACCCCGAGGTCATCGCGCTCGACGTGGACCTGCGGTCGCACGCGGGGCCGGGGGGGCAGCCCGGAGACTCGCACTACGAGGGTGAGACGCAGAAGCTGCTCGCCGCCGTCAACTCCGTCTCGAAGAGGCGGACGGTCGTTCTCACCAAGTCGATCAGGTACGCCGACGCGACGCACAGGGAGTACGTGGCGGAGCCGTCGGTCTATGACAACTACCCCTTCGAGGGCGCGGGCGTGAAGCCGGGCTACGTCACGCTGCCCGACGACATCAGGCGCGTCACGCTCGACCTGAAGATGCAGGGGGGCGCGCACCTCGACTCGTTCGCGTCCGCCATCGCGCGCGCCGTCGACGCGCGGTCGCTCGAGGAGATGCAGGAGCGGGAGGAGGACGCGCTGCCCTACGGGACGTTCATCGCGCCCGAGAAGTTCGTCCAGTACCCGGCGCGTGAGGTGCTCGGGGCCAACCCCGACCTACCCGCCGACGTGGAGAAGCTCAGGAAGATGTTGGGCTTCAAGATCGTCATCGTCGGCGGGGCGTGGCACCAGTACGGGTTCAAACGGGGCCCGATGCGAGACGGCCACGCGAGCCCCGTCGGGCGGATACACGGCGCGTTCATCCACGCCAACTATGCGGAGGCCCTGCTCGATTCGCGCACCTACAGGCCGATGCGCGAGGGGGTGGCCGTGGGCATCGAGTTCGTCTTCTCCGCCGTGCTCGCGCTCGTCTTCAGCCTGCACATCCGCCTCGCCCTGAAGTTCGCCGCAGCGCTTTTCCTCGGCACCTTCCTCGTCGGGGTGAGCTACGTCTCCTGGCAGAACCTCGGGCTGTTCTTCGACTTCTTCGTCCCGGTCGTCTTACTTCTCGGCCACGCGGTCATCGACAAGATGCGCGGCGATTAAGGGCGCGCGCCACCGGAATCTTTTTGGAAGGAGGCGGGACAATGCAGCGGATGCTTACCGGAGTCACAGCTGTCGCCCTCGCACTGGGGGTGTGGGCGTGCAGCAAGAATAAGGGACCTGTCAACCCGGACAGCGAGGCCCAAGTCACCGAGTCGCGGAACGCTGAGACCAGAACTTACATGGCCGACGCGCCGGCCGCTTCGGCAACACCGACACCCGCCGGCACTCCGGCGGATGCGGTCGCTTCCGCCGCCCCGTCTGCGCCGCGCTGGCCGAACCACAACCAGGCGGCCATGTCCGAGGAAAGGATATTCTGGGGTTCCTGGAGGCTGAAGAAGCGTGACGGGACCATCCTCTCGTTATGGATGACGGATCCTTACGCGGCAGGGGCCTTAGCCGAATACGACGAGGCCGGCGGGTCTGTGAAGGTGAGGCAGAGGTGCCGGATCGACGTCTCGCCGGCGCGGCTGTCGCTGGACTGCATGGAACCTGAATACCTGGAAAATCAGCCCCGACAAGCCTACATGCCGGACAGGCTGCTGTTCGTACGGGGCCCGAGCGACCGTGTGAGGGTGTTCGATGCCGCGAACACGGAGATGGGCAGATTGGTCCCCATCGAAGTGTTGGAACACCGACAGTATGAGCGGCCGCCGATGGAAGCCAGCACAAGGCCAACACCTTAAGACGACGTTCCCTCGTTCCGAGAGCCGTCTATCGGCAGCCGGCGCGCTAACCTTCCATCCTTCGGGGCGGCTGTGATAGTATCCGCGCCGATGGAATTCGTCGAGAAGGCGCGCATCATGGACGGCATGCGCATCAACCGTGCGCTGGCCCGGCTCGCGTCCGAAATAGTCGAGGAGAACCACGGGGCGGGGCACCTCTACCTGATCGGCATCCAGCGGCGCGGGGTGCCGCTGGCGCACCGCCTCGCCGACAAGATCGCCGACATCGAGGGCGAGCGGCCGCCCGTCGGCGTCGTCGACATCACGCTCTACCGCGACGACCTCTCGACCGTCGGCGCCAACCCCATCGTCAACCGCACCGACCTCCCCATCGACGTCGAAGGTCGCAACGTCCTGCTCATCGACGACGTGCTCTACACGGGGCGCACCATCCGCGCCGCGCTCGACCAGCTCATCGACTTCGGCCGGCCGCGCCGCGTCCAGCTCGCCGTCCTCGTCGACCGCGGTAAGGAGCACCGCGAGCTCCCCATCCAGGCCGACTTCGTCGGGAAGTTCGTGCCGACGAAGAAGAGCGAGATCATCAAGGTCATGCTCGAAGACTTCGACGGCGAGGAAGCCGTCGCCATCGTCGAGCGACCCACGGGGCAGGAGGAGGGTTAAACGAGGCGGCCGCCGTGGCCGCCTTTTTCTTTAGCGCGACTCGGGCGTCACGAACCTTTCGGCCGGATGAAGGCACAGCTCACCAACAGACACCTGCTCGGCATACGCGGCCTCTCGGCCGAAGAGATCACACACTTCCTCGACACGGCCGAGACGTTCCGCGAGGTCTCCGAGCGCGAGATAAAGAAAGTCCCGACGCTCCGCGGCCGCACCGTCATCAACCTCTTCTTCGAGCCCTCGACCCGCACCCGCACCTCGTTCGAGATCGCCGGCAAGCGCCTCTCCGCCGACGTCATCAACATCAGCTCGTCCTCCTCTTCGGTGACGAAGGGCGAGACGCTCCTCGACACCGCCCGCAACCTCGAAGCGATGTCGCCCGACCTCATCGTCATCCGCCACCCCTCGGCGGGCGCGCCGCACCAGCTCGCGCGCGTCTGCCGCGCCTCGGTGGGTTCGCGGCCCTCGCGGGGGGAGGGAAGCTGAGCGTCGCCCGCAGCGTCGAGGAGGCCGTCGAGGGCGCCGACGTCGTGATGGTCCTGCGCATCCAGCGCGAGCGGCAGGACGAGGCTTTCCTGCCCAGCCTGCGCGAGTACGCCGTACACTACGGTCTGAACATGAAGCGTCTGGCGTTGGCCAAGCCCGACGCCATCGTCATGCACCCCGGCCCGATGAACCGCGGCATCGAAATCTCTTCGGACGTGGCCGACGGCGCGAGCTCGCTCATCCTCGACCAGGTCGCCAACGGACTCGCCGTCCGCATGGCCGTGCTCTACCTGCTCGGCGGCGGCGCGGGCGTGTCCAGCGTGCCGGCCTTACAGCCGAAGGCTGAGGCCGAGGCGAACACCGGGCCCGCGCCCGAGCCGCTCAGCGCCGCCGCGACCGCCGCCCACACCGAAGGCTCGAAGTGAACCCACCGGCAGGGAGACAGATGAGACTGCTTATCGCCAACGGCTACGTCATCGACCCGACGCAGGGCGTCAACGGCGGCCGCGACGTGCTGATAGAGGACGGGCGCGTGGCCGCTCTGTTCAAGAGCGGGGAGGCTGCTCCGGAGGGCGCGGAGGTCTTCGACGCGACCGGGCTGGTCGTCGCGCCCGGCTTCATAGACCTGCACACGCACCTGCGCGAGCCGGGGCATGAGTACAAGGAGACGGTCGCGTCGGGCGCGGCGGCGGCCGTCGCGGGCGGCTTCACGAGCGTCTGCGCGATGCCCAACACCGACCCCGTCAACGACAACCCCGCCGTGACGAGCTTCCTCGTCGAGCAGGCGCTCGCGGCGGGGTTCGCCAACGTCTTCCCCGTCGGAGCCATCACGAAGGGCTCGAAGGGCGAAGAGCTGGCGGAGATGGGCGAGATGAAGCGCGCCGGCATCGTCGCCGTCACGGACGACGGCCACCCCGTCCCTTCGCCGGGGCTGATGCGGCGCGCGATGGAGTACGCGCGCGGCTTCGACCTGACGGTGATGGATCACTGCGACGACAGGACGCTCGCGGCGAGCGGCGTGATACACGAGGGCGAGTGGTCCCTGCGTCTGGGCCTGCGCGGCCGCCCCGCGCTCGCCGAAGAGTCCGACGCGATGCGCGACTGCGCGCTGGCGGAGCTGACGGGCGCGCGCGTCCACCTCGCGCACGTCTCGACGCGCGGCGCGGTCGAGGCCGTCCGGCGCGCCAGGGAGCGCGGCGCAGAGGTGACCTGCGAGGTCGCGCCGCACCACTTCACGCTCACCGACGCGGCCTGCGAGGGGTTCGACACCGACACGAAGATGAACCCGCCGCTCCGGAGCCGGGGGCACCTCGACGCGATACTCGAAGCCATCGCCGACGGGACGGTGGACGCCGTCGCGACCGACCACGCCCCACACCACGCCGACGAGAAAGACATCGAATTCGACCACGCGGCCTTCGGCATCACGGGGCTTGAGACGGCGGTCGGCCTCGCGCTCGACCGCCTCGTCCACGGCGGTCGGGTGACGCTCGAACGCCTCGTCGAGCTGTTCTCGACTAACCCCGCGCGCATCTTCCGCCTCGAAGGCCGCGGCACGCTCCGCCCCGGCGCTTTCGGCGACGTGACCGTCCTCGACCCCGAGCTACGCTGGACGTTCGACGCCGCGCGCTCGCGCTCGAAGAGCCGCAACACGCCCTTCGACGGCTGGACGTTTCGCGGCGCGGCGGTCGCGACGGTCGTCGGCGGGCGTGTGGTCTACGTGCGCGAGGGCAGGGGGGCGGCCGCCTCTGTTTGAGCCGGGACGCAAAAACCCGCTCGTCCCGGTAAAAATCCGCCCTGTCACATTTCGCGCGCGCGCGCGCGGCGCGCCGCTGTAAAAACTCCGGGCAGTCTCATCCACACGGCGGGGCACCCCTGAATGTCGCACACACCCGGCTTCGGTTTCTTCGAGAGGCGTCGAGAGTACGGGGCCGTCTTCGTCAGGCTGGTCGTCGGTTTCATCCTCGTCTACGGCACGCAGGACAACGTCTTCAGCCACGAGCGCATGACGGAGTTCCGCGACTTCCTCGCGGCCCGGCGCGTGCCCTACCCGCTCTTCTCCGCGTACCTCTCCGCCTACGCGCAGTTCGCCTGCGGCATCCTCTACGTGCTCGGGCTCTTCGTCAGGCCGGCGGCGCTCGTGATGGTCATCAACTTCGTCGCGGCGATTCTCATCGCGCACCTCGACACCCCGCTCGACGCCACGCGCCTCGCCATCTGTATGCTCTTCTGCTCGCTCTTCCTGCTTTTTAACGGGGCCGGCGCGCTCTCGCTCGACAACCGTCTCGGCGGAGGCCGCGGCCGCTGCTGAAGGCCGCCGGCCCGAAAAAAAGAGAAGAGGCCCGCTGCGCTCTCCCCTTCGCAGCGGGCCTCTCCTCGTGCGGTCGCTCACTTACGTTGTGACAGGGGCGACCGAACCTTGGACTGCCTCTTTCAGGAGGCTCTCGAATGTCGGTGGGAAGCCCGCCCGCGCTCTCCCCTTCGCTTGCGGGCTTCCTCCGTACCGGCCGCCCCGAGGGGCGGCCGATCTCGTAAAAACTTACCTGGCCCTGAACTCGGGCAGCGAGACGGCGCGGTTGAGGATGACGCCGAACTCCGTGCCCGACTTGACGTCCGCCTCCTGCTCCCTCTCGTAGACCCTCGCGCCGGTGCCGAGCCCGCCGCCGAGGATGGCGCCGATGGCCGCGCCCTTGCCGCCGCCCGCGATGGCGCCGATGATGGCGCCCGTCGCCGCGCCGCCGCCGATGAAGACCGCGTCGCGCTTGCGGTTACCGCGCCCCGAGACCGTGCCCTCGTTGTCGGAGTTCACGTCGTCGGCCTGGAGGCTCGTCAGCGACCCGTTAATGGTGTGGCGGCCGCCGCTCGGCAGCTCGACCTGGTTAAAGGCGACCGTGATGCTGCCCGGCGTGCGCCGCTGCGCGCGCCTCACCGAAGAGACGCGGCCCCAGACCTTGCTGCCCACGGGCAGCACGTCCACGCCGCCGCCGCCGCCGTAGACCGGCTCGGTCACCGTCGTCGAGAAGCGGTCGCCGACGCGCGCCGTCTTCGAGTTAAGCTCGGTGTCCATGCGGACGCGGATGACCGTGTCGGCAGGCACCGTGTAGTAACGCACCGGCGGCGTCGTCGCGCGGGCCGCGGTCGTCCTGCGCCGTGTGTTCCGGCGGCGTTGCGCCGAAGCGTCGGGCACCAGGGTGCCGAACGTCAGAGCGGATAAGGCGAGCAGAACCGTCGCGCGTTGGGCGAACCTTCTGGTTTTTGTCATCTTCTTCAAATCCTTCCTCAATCGGCGTGCCGTATCGACTTTTGCCAGTCACGTCCGGCCGCCGCTCTCAGAAAAGCAACGTGTGTGCCACTGGAAGTTCGGTGCGAGATTTGGTTAAGCGCACCGTATTTAGCTGATTTCGGGTCGAAAGGCCAGCGACGCGCAGAGACCGCACTCGGACGGGTTGGGTTACGGGCCGCCCGGAGCGCACCATATCGTGTGAGCCGGGGCGGCGGTTAATATCGCGGCGGTGCTTCAAGTCGCCGCAGCAGTTTTCATCAGCGCGCGGGCGGTTGAAAAGCGGCGGATTTGGTGTAAGCTTGCGCCAAGCAACATACACGCGCGGGAGATCAAAGGCGAGGCGGCCACCGCCCGCGCGGTTTCGAGCGAAGAGCAGTTTTCACCCATTCAGAAAACCCTACAAAGAGGAGTTAATTTATGAGCACCGCAGCGACGCAGGAGACCTCCAACAGTCTGCCACGCATCAACGACCCGGCCCCGGATTTCGAGGCCAAGTCGACGCAGGGGCCGCTGAAGCTCTCAGACTACAAGGGCAAGTGGGTCGTGCTCTTCTCGCACCCGGCGGACTTCACGCCCGTCTGCACCACCGAGTTCGTCGAGTTCGCGCGCCGCTCCGAGGAGTTCAAGGGGCGCGGCGCTCAGCTCGTCGGGCTCTCGGTCGATTCCGTCCCGGCGCACATCGCCTGGATTCGGAACATCGAGGGGCACTTCGGCGTCAAGATCGACTTCCCCGTCGTCGCCGACCTCGACACGAAGGTCGCGCAGAAGTACGGACTCATTCACCCGGGCGCGTCCGAGACGGCGACCGTCCGCGCGGTCTTCATCATCGACCCCGACCAGAAGGTGCGCGCGCTCATCTACTACCCGATGAGCCTCGGGCGCAACATCGACGAGGTCCTGCGCGCGCTCGACGGCTTGCAGACCGCCGACCAGAACGCCTGCGCCACGCCGGCCAACTGGCAGAAGGGCGACAAGGTCGTCGTCCCGCCGCCGCAGACCATCGAGGACGCGTCGAAGCGCATGGAGCCCGAATTCCAGTCGAAGAACGAAGTCACCGACTGGTACCTGTCCAAACGTGAGCTGGGCAAGTGAAGGGTCTTTAAGAGGTCGGCGACGTGGGCTGGGCCAATGCTTAGTTATGCCTGACGGCGACAACACACCCACGGGGCTGATCGAGAAGGTCGGCGGGACGCCGCTCCTCAAGCTACCGCGTCTCGCGCGCTCGCTGCCGCGCGGCGTCGAAGTCTACGCGAAGGCCGAGCACCTGAACCCGGGCGGGTCGGTCAAAGACCGCGCGGCGCTCGCGATGATTCTCGACGGCGAGCGCACTGGGCGGCTCACGCCGGGCAAAGTGCTGCTCGACGCGACGAGCGGGAACACGGGCATCGCCTACGCGATGATCGGCGCGGCGCGCGGCTACCGCGTGCGGCTCTGCCTCCCCGCCAACGCGAACGTCAAGCGCACGCTCAGAATTTACGGCGCGGAGTTGATTGAGACAGACCCGCGCGACGGTTTCGACGCCCCGCAGCGTCTCGCGCAGCGTCTGGCCGCGGAGGAGCCCGAAACGTACTTCTACCCGAACCAGTACGACAACCCGGCCAACTGGCGCGCGCACTACGACACCACCGCGCCGGAAATCTGGGAGCAGACCGGCGGGCGCGTCACGCACTTCCTCTCGGGCGTCGGCACTTCGGGGACGTTCACGGGGACGGTGCGGCGTCTGCGCGAGCTGAAGCCGAGTTTGAAGGCGGTGCTGATGCAGCCCGACTCGCCGCTCCACGGGCTCGAAGGGATGCGCCACGTCGAGACTTCTATCCTGCCCGGCATCTTCGACGCTGCGCTCGCCGACGAGCGCGTCGAAGTCTCGACCGAGGAGGCGCAGGCCGTGGCGCGCCGTCTCGCGCTCGAAGAGGGGCTGTTCGTCGGCGTCAGCTCGGGCGCGAACGTCGCGGCCGCGCTCCGATACGGGGAAGGGCTTCCCCGCGGCTCGGTCGTCGTCACCGTCCTGTGCGACGGCGGCGGGCGCTACCTGAGCGAAGAGTTCTGGGGGGAGGGCGTGTGATAAGACTCGGCGCGGCCTTGCGCGAAGAGATAGAGCGGCACGCGGAGCGCGAGTACCCGCGCGAGTGCTGCGGCCTGCTCGTCGGGCGCATCACGGACGAAGGCCGCACGCGCGAAGTCCACGCGGCTTACCCGGTGGCGAACATCTTCTCGGAGGAGGCCGAGCGGCACCACCGCATGGCCATCGAGCCGCTCGAATACGCGCGCGCCGAGCGGCTCCACGCGGCCGAGGGGCTCGGCGTCGTGGGCAACTACCACTCGCACCCCGAACACCCGGCCGTGCCCTCGCAATACGACCTCGAACACCTCGCCCCGTGGCCGACGATGTCCTACGTCGTCGTCTCGGTGCGCGGGGGCAAGGCGGTCGAGCTTCGCTCCTGGGAGCTTGAGGCCGACCGCTCGCGCTTCGAGGAGGAAGAGATCCTGACGGAGGTGGAGCCATGAAGAGAAGTCCCGCGACGGCGTGCGGCCGTCTGCTGCTGTCCGCGCTCGCGTGTCTGCTGGCCGCGGCCGCGAACGGCGGCGCGGCGCGCGCGCAGGAGTCGTGGCCTTCGGCGGGCGCGGGCGACCCGCTGTCGGGCAAAACGCGTAAGCTCGACGATTACGGCAAGATCGGCCACTGCGACGAGACCGCCCGCCTTGACAACTTCGCCATGGAGCTACAGAACGAGCAGGGCACGAAGGCGTATCTGCTCGTCTACATGGGCCGCAACGACATGCCCGCCTGGAAGGAGGGCCTCCTCAAACGCGCCGCCGGCTACCTGGTCGAGACGCGCGGCCTCGACCCTGAGCGCGTGAAGACCGTCTTCGGCGGCTACCGCGAGCAGCGGACGACCGAGCTTTGGGTGGTCGCGGCCGAGGACCCCGCGCCCGAGCCTTCCGACACCGTCGAGGTCAAGCACGACCGGACGAAGGCTTACCAGTGGGACGATAAGATTATCGAGGTCGAGTTCAACTACAAGGTCGAGGACGAGGGCGAGGCCGCCGACGAGGACCCCGGGGAAGGGGAGGGCGACGCCGAGGGCGAGGCGGAAGCCGCGGCTGAGGAACATCCCGAAGCCGAGAGCGCCGAGGAGGCCGAGCTGCGCAGGGAGACAGAAAAGTATGAGATAGCCATCGAGCGTCGCGGCGTGATTGAGGAGGAGGACGGGGCCTTCGACCGGCCCGAGGCGGTGGCGAGTGAAGCGGCGGCTGTCAGGCCGGCCGACGGCGAAAAGACGGCCGGGCAGGCCGAGCCGGCGGCAGCCGAAGAGGCGGAAGAGCCGGTGGTGGGCGACGTTAGGGTTAAGCTCTGGTGGAACGTCGAGAGATTCGCCGCGGCGCTCGGGGCCGAGCCCGACTCGCGCGCGTGCCTCGTCTACTACTATGGCGTGAAGAACGCCGACCGGGAGACCGTGCTGGCAATCGTGGCGCGCGCCGTCGGGAAGATGGGCGAGCAGTTGGGGCTGAAGCGTGACGACATCATCCTGGTCGATGGCGGCAAGACGCCGAACCCGAGCATCGAGCTGTGGGTCGTCCCGCGCGGCGCGGAGCCGCCGAAGCCGAAGCCCAACAAGAGGTGGAACGTCAGCTTCTACTCGGCGCCGGGCGAGTGACGCGGCCGGGGTGAGGCGGCGCGCCTTCCACGCGGGGGCGCGGCGGTTTGCAGTTCAATGTGCAAGGGTCAGGGACGGCGACACCGTCTCCATCATCCCGGCCATCGCGGGCGGCGCGGCGACCGAGGCCGGGGCCGGCGCCGCCGCCGGGGCTGGCGCGCTCCCGACGCTCTCGAACGAAGAGATAGCGCGCTACAGCCGCCACCTCATCATGCCCGAGGTCGGCGTCGAGGGTCAGCGACGGCTGAAAGCTGCGCGTGTGCTGATGATAGGCACCGGCGGCCTGGGCGCCCCGACGGGGATGTACCTCGCGGCGGCGGGCGTCGGCACGCTCGGCATCGTTGACTTCGACGTGGTCGACGCCTCGAACCTCCAGCGCCAGATCGTCCACGGCACGAAGGACGTGGGGCGGCCGAAGATAGAGTCGGCGCGCGACCGCCTCAACGACATCAACCCGCACGTCAAGATAGAGGCCTACGAGACGCGTCTGACGAGCGAGAATGCGCTCGAGCTGTTCCGCGAGTACGACATGGTCGTTGACGGCACGGACAACTTCCCGACGCGCTACCTCGTCAACGACGCGTGCGTGCTGACGGGCAAGCCGAACGTCTACGGCTCCATCTTCCGCTTCGAGGGGCAGGCTTCGGTCTTCTGGGCGCGGCGCGGCGCGTGCTACCGCTGCCTCTACCCGGAGCCGCCGCCGCCCGGCCTCGTCCCCTCCTGCGCGGAGGGCGGCGTGCTGGGCGTGCTGCCCGGCATCATCGGCGCCATCCAGGCCAACGAGGCTATCAAGCTCGTCCTCGGCGGCGGCGAGCCTTTGATAAACCGGCTGCTCCTCTTCGACGCCTGGAAGCTGCGCTTCCGAGAGCTGAAGCTGAGGAAGGACCCCGGGTGCCCCGTGTGCGGCGAGAACCCGACCGTGAAGGGGCTGATTGATTACGAAGAGTTCTGCGGCCTGAGGCCGCCGGCCGAAACCACGACTGTGACGGGGGGAGAGCAGATGGAAGAGATATCCGCGACCGAACTGAAGGAGCGCCTCGACCGTGGCGACGACCTGCAAATCATCGACGTGCGCGAGCCTAACGAGTACGAAGTCGCGCGCATCCCCGGCGCGGCGCTCATCCCGCTCGCGCAGGTCACGCAGCGCGTGGGCGAGATTGACGAGGGGCGCGAGACGGTCGTCCACTGCAAGGGCGGCGTCCGCAGCGCGCGCGCCATCGAGGCGCTCAAGGGCTCGGGCTTCAAGGGCAAGCTCGTCAACCTCAAGGGCGGCATCACCGCCTGGTCGAACGACGTAGACCCCAGCATCCCGAAGTACTAACGGCGGTAGTCAGTAGCCAGTAGGAAAGACGACAACGGCGGGCGTCAGGTGTTTACCCGCAACGCCCGCCGTCGTTTTCTACTGACTACTACTCCACGTTACGACTGGCCCCCGCCGCCGGCCGCGCCGCGACCCTGCTGGCTGCCGAGGTGCGTGGCGAGCAGTTGCTTGGCGCGGTCGCCGCGCCGCTGGTACTCGTCCTTGGCCTCGGTGAAGAAGGCGACCAGCTCCTGGTTACCCTCCTGCTCGGCGTCGGCGATGTAGAGCGCGGTGGTCTCGGCGCCCTGGAGCGCGTGGTAGATGACGCTCACGAGGTCGTACGTGATGTCACGAGTCCCTGTGTCGCCCTGGCTGTTGTCACTCTTTTGTGCGGACATACTTCACCCCTTAAAATTAGAATCGTACAGACCGGGGGGCTGTGCGGGGAACTTGTTCGACTGATTGTAGGAACCGGGGCCGGCCAGGTCAAGGAGTCGCCGACGTGAGGATCAAAGGCGTCAGACCCGAGGAGGCGGACGACTACGCCCGCCGCGTCTTCGAGGCGCAGACCCGCAAGTGGGGCGCGCCGCTCGCCAACCACCTCGTCTACGCGCGGCGTCCGACCATCTTCCGCGGCGCGCGCGCCATGTGGCAGGGGCTCGACGGCTCCGGGCTCATCGACCCGGCGCTCGTGGCGCTCGTCAACCGCCGCGTGGCCGCCATCAACGGCTGCGAGTTCTGACAGGACATCAACGCTGCGGTCGGCAGCGAGCTGGGCGTCGCGGACGAGAAGATTGAGGCGCTCGCGGACTATCACATGAGCCCGCTCTACACCGAGGCCGAGCGCGCGGCGCTCTACTACGCCGACGCGATGACCGTGACGGGGCTCGAAGTTTCGGACGAGCAGTTCGCGCGGCTGCGCGAGTTCTACACGGACGACCAGATAGTCGAGCTGACCGAGACGGTCGCGTGGGAGAACGCTTCGAGCAAGTTCAACCGCGCGCTGCGCATCCCCTCGCAGGGGCTCTGGAAGAGGACTTCGGGAGGCGACGAAGAAGGATGAGCGAACGGACGGACGCGGCCCCGGACAAGGCCGGCGACTTCTCCCCCACCGAGCGGACGACCCTGAGGCGTCTGCCCAGGCGCGGCTCGTTCGAGCGCGAGACGGTCAACGGCATCCTCGACGAGGGCTTCGTCTGCCACGTCGGCTTCGTCGCCGACGGACAGCCCTTCGTCATCCCCACCGCCTACGGCCGCGTGGGCGACACGCTCTACCTCCACGGCGCGAAGGCGAGCCGGATGCTCAAGGCGTTGGCCGCCGGCGGCGAGGTCTGCGTCACGGTCACGCTCGTCGACGGCCTCGTGCTCGCGCGCTCGGCCTTCCACCACTCGATCAACTACCGCTCGGTCGTCGTCTTCGGACGCGCGCGCGTGGTCGAGTCCGAGGGCGAGAAGAACGCGGCGCTCGAAGCCTTCACCGAGCACGTCTGTCGCGGCCGCTGGGCCGACGTGCGCTGGCCCACCCCCGAAGAGCTGGCCGCCACCACCGTCGTCGCGCTGCCACTCGCCGAAGCCTCCGCGAAGGTTCGGACGGGGCCGCCCATCGACGACGAGGAGGACTACGCGCTCCCGGTCTGGGCCGGCGTCCTCCCCTTAAGCGTCGAGCCGGGCGAGCCCGAGCCCGACCCGCGCCTGCCCGAAGCGACGCCGCTCCCCGGCTACGTCGAACACTTCGACCTCGGCGAGCGCAACCGTCGCTAAAGTCCCGCAACCTTTTCGTTGACAGCCCGCCGGCCGCGTGGCGATACTTGAGACCGGAATCAGATTCCGGTCACGCGTCAACCAACCAACCCCGATGAGAGCCACCGCCACGCGCGATGAAATACGCGAGCTGATACTGGACGCCGCCGACCGCCTCCTCGCGCGCTACGGCTACAAGAAGATGACGATGGACGACCTCGCGCAGGAGGTCGGCATCGGCAAGGGAACCATCTACCTCCACTTCCCGAGCAAGGAGGAGGTCGTCCTCTCGCACGTCGACCGCATCGTCGAACGTCTCAAGGGCGAGCTTCTCAAGATAGCCGGCGGCGGCGGCACGCCCGAGGCGCGCCTGCGGCGGATGCTCGTCGCGCGCGTGATGTACCGCTTCGACAGCGTGCAGCACTACACGGAGAGCCTGAACGACCTGCTGGCGGCGCTCCGGCCCGGGCTGCTCGCGCGGCGGCGGCGCCACTTCGACGAGGAGTCGGAGGTGCTCGCGGAAGTCCTGCGCGAGGGGCGTCGCGGCGGCGACTTCAGCTACCGCGAGGCGCGCGCCGCCGCGCGCACGCTCCTGACGGCGACGAACGCCCTCTTGCCCTATAGCCTCAGCGCACGCGAGCTGGGCGGCCGAGCCGAGTTGGAGGCCGAGGCGACTCGCGTGGTGGACATGCTGCTGACGGGGTTGCTCGCGCGCGGCGCCCAGGCGCCGAAGGCGAACGGCCTGGAGTAGCAGGCGGAAGGGTAGAGAGGTCGAGGTCATGAGTTCTAAGATTTTTTTGGGGCCGAGGGTGACGAGGTCGAAGATTTTCCCGAGGAGAATAGCGGCGGCGTTCGCCGCCGCTATTCTCCTCGCGACTACTTACAGCGCGGGTAGTGTGGCGAGCCGGCAGACTCCGCGGCGGCCGCCGCACCAGACGCTCCCGCCGCTCCCCGTCGGCGAGAAGAATTTCCCGCGCGCGCTCGCGCCGGTGGTCGAGGCCGAGCACGCCTTCGCGCAGCTCTCTATCGAACGGGGGATGAAGCCCGCTTTTCTGCGCTACGCCGCTCCCGACGGCGTCATCATCTACGGGAATGGGCCGGTCAACGCCATCGAGACGTGGGCGCGGCGCGACCCCGCGCCGGCGGGTCTGCTGACCTGGTGGCCGGTCTACGCCGACGTCTCAAACGCGGGCGACATGGGCTGGACGACCGGCCCCTACGAGTTCCGCGAGAAGCCCGAGGACGCGAAGCCCTCCGACACGGGCCACTTCTTCACCGTCTGGCGCAGGCAGCCGGACGGCTCTTGGAAGTTCGTGCTCGACCTCGGCATACGCCACCCCGCGCCCGCGACGCCCGAGACCGCGCTCCGATACCCGGCGTGGCTGAAGAAGGGCACACAGACGGCCCCCGCCTTCCCCGACACCGTGGAGGCGCGAAAGTCCCTGCTCGAAGCCGAGCGCGAATTCTCCGAAGACTCTCTGAAGAAGGGCGCGCGCTCGGCGCTGCTCGCCCGCGCCGACGAGACGCTGAGGATGTACAGGCAGGGGACGTACCCGGTCGTCGGCCGCGACGCGGTCGCGCGCGCGCTCAAAGTCGATTCGGAGTACGTCGGTTGGAACCGTTTGGAGGGTGACGTGGCCGGCTCCGGCGACCTGGGGTACGCCTACGGGGCTTACGAGGTGAAAGCGACGAGCACGCAGCCCGCCGAGCGCGGCAACTACGCGCGCGTCTGGCGGCACCGAAACGGCGCCTGGCGCGTCGTCTTCCAGGTCGCCAGCCCCACCCCGCCGCCGCAGTGAGGCCCAAAAAATCAAAAGTACCGGGGGCGAACTCGCCGGCAGAACCCGATCCCGCGCCGATCACCTACACGGTTGCGCCGGGCCTTTCCATGTCCGGGCTGTCGGACTCCCGGGACTTACCCCGTCGCAGGCTCCACAGTCCGTGCGCCGAGAGGATGACGGAGAAGAGCGCGGTCACGCTGAGCGCGATGAGCGTCCAGACGAAGAAGAAGGCTCCGCTGGATTTGGCGATCTCGCCGCCGACAAGTCCCGCCCCCCTCATGTGGACGAGGGGGAGACCCGACGCCATGAACGACACGGCGAGGATGATGATGTACCCCGATCGCCGTCCGGCGAGCACCAGCGTTGCGTACAGCCAGACGAGCAGGAAGAACACCGGAATGAGGTTCGAGAACCGTCCCGGGGCCATCCCGCGGACGACGTCGTCCGCATGGTGAAACGACGTGAAGAGGATCGAGAGCAGAGACGCGATGGTTAACGTAACGTTGTGTTTCACCCTTCCCCCATATGCGAGCGATTGAATAAATGCACACGGCGCGCTACGCTTCGTCACTCCGCCCTGCACCGGATGTGTAGGAACGCTAGGTGTTGTTCTAGTACGGTTAATTCCACGGAAAGGTTCTTTTGTGGAATCGAAGCAATCTCCATCCAGGGCTATTGTTCCTCTCACTTGGGCAAGCCCGATCAACGAGAGTATTGAAATGAGTGCCACACTGAAGTTGGCACACTATTGGCACACAAGCCTGTAGAGACGAAGATAGGGGCAGTCGTAAGGCTGCCC
>JAIVJI010000114.1 GCA_020200135.1 Acidobacteriota bacterium
GACCAGATCGCCTTCGTCTACGCGGGCGACGTGTGGACCGTGCCGGCCGCCGGCGGCACCGCGCGCCGGCTCACCTCGCACCCGGGGCTCGAGCTGTTCCCGAAGTTCTCGCCCGACGGCCGCTGGATAGCCTTCACGGGCCAGTACGCGGGGACGCGTCAGGTCTACGTCATCTCGGCCGAGGGCGGCGAGCCGCGCCAGCTCACCTTCTACAACGACATCGCCAGCCTCCCGCCGCGCGCCGGCTACGACAACCGCGTCATGGGCTGGACGCCCGACGGCCGCAACGTCGTCTTCCGCGCCAACCGCGTCGCGATGAGCGACCGCCTGGGGCGCCCCTACCTCGTCCCCGTCGAGGGCGGCACGGAGCAGCCGCTCGCCATCACGGAGTCGGGCGGCGTCAGCTACTCGCCCGACGGCGGCCGGGTGGCCTTCACGCCCATCTCGAACGAGTTCCGCGGGTGGAAGCACTACCGCGGCGGCCAGTCGCCGGACGTGTGGATTTACGACCTGAAGGCCAACACCGCCGAGCAGATAACAGACACGCGCGCGCAGGATATGCTGCCCGTCTGGCTCGGCGACACCGTCTACTACCTCTCCGACCGCGACTGGACGATGAACCTCTTCGCCTACGACACGCGGACGAAGCGGACGCGGAAGGTGACGAACCGCACCGACTACGACGTGCTCTGGCCCTCGGGCAACGGCGACTCGCTCGTCTACGAGGCGGGCGGCTACGTCTACCGGCTCGACGCGCGCTCGGGGCGCGAGGAGCGCGTCCCCATCAAAGTCTACGGCGACTTCCCCGAGACCGTGCCCTACTTCGTCAACGTCAAGGAGTTCGTGCAGAACTTCTTCATCTCGCCCTCGGGCGCGCGCGCGTTGTTCGACGCGCGCGGCGACATCTACACCGCGCCCGCGAAGGAGGGCGAGGTGCGCAACCTCACCGACACGCAGGGCGTGCGCGAGACGTCGCCCGCCTGGTCGCCCGACGGCCGCTGGGTCGCGTACCTCTCAGACCGCACGGGCGAGTACGAGATTTTCGTGCGCCCCTCGGACGGCACGGGCGCGGAGCGGCGCGTGACGACCGACGGCGACGTGTGGCGCTACGCGCCCATCTGGTCGCCCGACAGCCGCATGCTCGCCTACGGCGACAAGAAGCAGCGGCTCCGCATCGTTGACGCGGCGACGGGCAGGACGACCGACGTCGACCGCGGCACGCGCAACGACATCACGAGCTACAACTGGGCGCCCGACTCGCGCTGGATAGCCTACTCGAAGCTGGGCTCGAACCAGATGTCGGAGATTTGGGTCTACTCGCTCGCGTCGAACAAGGCCGAGCGGCTGACGGGCGGGATGACGAGCGACACCGAGCCGGTCTTCGACCCGAAGGGGCGCTACCTCTACTTCCTCTCGAACCGCGACTTCAACCTCACCTTCAGCGGCTTCGAGTTCACCTACCTCTACACCAACCCGACGCGCGTCTACGTCGGGCTGCTCGCCTCGGACGGCCCCGCGCTCTTCCTCCCGACGAGCGACGAGGAGCGCGCCAAGACCGCCGAGCGCCCGCTCACACAGCCGCCCAACCCCGCGCAGCAGCCGCCCTCGCAGGGCGGGAGGCCGCAAACGCCGCCGCAGGACGCGCCCGCCCAACAGCCGACGCCGCAGACGGACGCGCCGGCCGCTCAGGCGAGCCCGACTCCGGCCGCGCAGACCGGGGCGGGGCGGGGCGAGGAGCCGAAGACGGCGCAGGCCCCGGGCGGCGTCAGCGTGAAGATCGACTTCGCGGGCTTTGAGAACCGCGTCCGCGCCATCCCCGGCCCGAACAGCGATTACCGGCGGCTGTCGGCGACGGACGCGGGCGTGCTCTACCTGTCTGGCCCCGGCCGCCTCATGCTCTACAACCTCGACGCCAAGGCCGAGCAGCCCATCATCGAGGGCATACAGGATTACGACCTCGCCGCCGGCATGAAGCACATCGTCTTCCAGGCGCGCGACCAGTACGGCGTCGCGCCGCTCGCGCCGGGTCAGAAGCCCGACGCCGGCCTGCTCAGGCTCGAAGGCATGACGATGAAGCTCGACCCGAAGGCCGAGTGGGCCGAGATGTACAACGACGCCTGGCGCACGATGCGCGACTGGTTCTACGACCCGAACCTGCACGGCGTGGACTGGCGCGCGATGCGCGACAAGTACGGCGTGATGATCCCGCACGTCGCCAACCGCGAGGACTTCACCTTCCTGCTCTCCGAGCTGGGGAGCGAGCTGATGGCCGGGCACGTCTACGCCGAGCGCGGCGACGACCCCCCGCGCGTCACGCGCGCCGAGGGCGGGCTGCTCGGCGCCGAGATAGTGCCCGACGCGTCGGGCTACTTCCGCATCGCCAAAATCTTCCCCGGCGAGAACTGGCAGGAGTCCTTCCGCTCGCCGCTCACCGAGCCGGGCGTGAGGGCGAAGGCCGGCGACTTGATTCTCGCCGTCGACGGCCGCACGACGCGCGGCGTGAAGAACTTCTACGAGCTGCTGGAAGGAAAGGCCGCGCGCGTCGTCACGCTCACGCTGAACGGACGCCCCGACACCACGGGCTCGCGCGAGGAGCGCGTGCGCCCCGTGAGGAGCGAGTCGAACCTGCGCTACCTCGACTGGATTCAGTCGCGCCGCGGGCTGGTCGAGCGGCTCTCGGGCGGGCGCGTCGGCTACATCCACGCGCCCAACACCGCGGTCGAGGGCAACCGCGAGCTGTTCAAGGGCTTCTACCCGCAGGCGAACAAGGACGCGCTCGTCATCGACGACCGCTACAACGGCGGCGGCTTCATCCCCGACCGCATGATAGAGCTTCTGGAGCGACGCCCCCTGAGCTACTGGGCGCGGCGCGGCATCGAGCCCAACTCGACGCCCGTCTTCGCGCACATCGGCCCGAAGGCGATGCTGACCAACGGCTACGCCGGCTCGGGCGGAGACGCCCTGCCCTACTACTTCCGCGCGCGCTCTCTCGGGCGCATCTTCGGGACGACGACGTGGGGCGGCCTCATCGGGCTGTCGGGCAACCCGCGACTCGCCGACGGCGGCAACCTGACGACGCCCTCCTTCCGCTTCTTCGACCTCGAAGGCCGCTGGGTCGTCGAGGGCACGGGCGTTGACCCGGACGTTCTGGTCGTTGACCGCCCCGACGCGCTCGCGCGCGGCGAAGACCCGACGCTCGAAGCCGCCGTCCAATACCTCCTCGAAGAGCTACGACGCGACCCGCCCAAACGCCCGACGACGCCGACGCCGCCCGTCCTGCGGCCGGAAAGGCAGTAGTCAGTAGCCAGTAGTCAGTAGTGAAAACAAAGGCGGCGTGTCGCAGTTATGAAACTGGGCACGCTGCCTGTCTTTCTACTGTCTACTGTCTACTGTCTACTCTCCCAACAGCGCCCACAGCAGAATCGCGGAGGCCGTGCCGTCCATCGTCGGCTCGTTGGTGGAGTAGTCTTTGATGTCGTCGTGGTAGACGGCGCGGTCGTCATGAAAGGGCGCGAGCGGGTCGGGCTCGGTGATGCCGACGCCCTTGAGACTCTGGAAGATTTTCATGTAGACGGGGCCGTCGACCAGCCCGCCGCGCACCTCGCGCTTGAGGAGCTGGTTGGTGAAGATGTGCGGGTCTCGCGGCCAGACGCCGCCGTCCGGAAGCCCCGTGAACATCGAGACGCCCCACGGGTTGCGACCGAGCAGCCAGTCGCCCTGCGCCGCCGCGAAACGCCGGTAACGCCGGTCGCCCGTCATCCGCTCGTAGAGCAGGACCTGCGTCGCGAGCGCCGCCACGAGGTTGTTCGAGCACCAGATGAACGGCACGCCGAGCTGGTAAGGGTTCGCCGCGCCCGCCTTCACGCAGCGCTCGATGCCCTCGCGGTAGAAGCCGGCCAGCTCACCGCGCAGCCCGCGGTCGGCGACTTCGTACAGGCGGAAGTGACCGACGTTCATGAACGGGTAGAACTGGTAATGACCCGCCTCCGCGCGCCCCATCCACGACTCGGCGGCCGCGCGCCGCGCGTAACGCGCGGCGTCCGCGAGGTAGCGGCGCTCGCCCGTCGCGCGGTACAGCTCGGCCGCGCCCCACTCCATGTCGTCGGCCCACGTCGTCTCCGCGTAGCGGTACGGCGCGCCGTAAGAGTTCCCCTGCTGCACGCCCTCCTTCGCGCGCCCCAGCGCGTAGACCTCGACGCCCGCGCGCAGCAGGCTCTGCGCGTAGGCGCTGTCTCGCGGGTCGTCCCTCCAGACTTGATAGCCGAGCGCCATCGCCGCCGCGTAGCGGCCCGCGAGGTTCGCCACGCCGTCCGACTCGCTCTTAAAAGCCTTAAGCCCCTGCGGCGCGCCGTCGGCGAAGTAGACGACGCGGTATGAGCCCTTGCCCCAGCCGTAGTCGGCCGTCTCGTTCTGCGGGAGCCGCCAGCCGATGTGGTCGCGGTCGTCGGCGACCTGATGGTAGAGGTGTCCGGGTTCGGGGTGCAGTTTCAACATCCATCCGAGCCCCCAGCGCGCCTCGTCGAGCAGGTCGGGCGTGCCGTTCGCGCGCTTCCGCCCCCACGCGTCGAAGTCGTCTTTGAAATTCGCGCGCGCCGACCTTCCCTGACGCGGGCCGGCGGCGAGCTGGTAGGCGAGGAGCATCTGCGCGGTCGCGTTGCTCGAAGTCAGGAGATACTTGAGCTGGTCGCCCGCGTCGTGCCAGCCGCCCGTCGCGTCGAGGTAGGTGCCGGCGGGCGCGGGGCCGTAGGCCGTGCGCCCGTCGAACGTGTGGCAGGCCGCGTCGAGGAAAGGGTTGTAGCCGCAACGCTGCTGGCGCATGAACTCAAGCAGTTCGTCCGGCAGCCTTGCGTAGACGGCCGCGCCCACCTCGAAGCGCCGCGACTCCGCGAGCCCAAGCCTCAAAAAATACCGGCCCGGCGTCTCGAACGCCGAGAAGTCCAGCTCGGCGTGTTTGCCGAAACGCCCCCAGCCGCCCGGCACGCCCCTCACTTCGCCCTCGAAGACCACGCGCCCCGTGTCCGCCGCGACCAACGCGAACCTCGCGGGCAGCGCCGCCCCCGAGAACGCGACCGCCACCTTCGCGTCCCGCACTCGGTAACCGAGCTGGTTGACGCGCAGGTGCGGCCCCGCGTCCCGCGCGAGCGCCGGCGAAGGAATGAAGGACAAAAGAACAGATGCGGCGAGACAGGCCCGCCCCAAACTACAACTCATCCCGAGTTTCTTCGACAAGCGCGTTCCCTCCACGTCACACGGCCTCCTTTGAAGACCCCGAAGTATAAACCCTGATCCCATTCCGGCGGCGTTTGCGCGTTAGACGGGTGAGGGCCGCCGCGGCTCGCGAACTCTTTCAAACACGTCACCGGGAGGGACTCATTCATGCGTCAGATTCTACGAGCCGGCTGCCTCGCGCTTTTGCTGCTCTGCGCCGCCGCGGCCGCCGCCGAGGCGCGCGCCGACGTCAAGATCAAGTCGCGCCAGACCATGCAGGGGCAGTCTTACGAGAACGCCACCTACATCAAGGGCAAGCGCCAGCGCACCGAGAGCATGGGCGGCCAGTCGGTCACCATCCAGCAGTGCGACCTGCGCCGCGACATCCAGATCATGCCCGCGATGCGCGCCTACACCGTCAACCCCTACGGCGACGCGAGCGCCGCCGCGAACGCCCCGGCCGCGGCGGCGCTCCAGACCGTCGAGCAGACGAAGGGCGGGCTCGTCACCTCGACCGTCACGACCCGCGACACCGGCGAGCGCAAAGCCATGTTCGGCTACACCGCGCGCCGCATCATCACCACCATCGAGACCAAGTCGGCGCCCGACGCCTGCACCCCCATCGACAACAGGATGGAGACCGACGGCTGGTACATCGACGCCGCGTTCGCGCTCGACTGCGACCTTGAGCGCGCGGCCGGCTACCAGAACCGACAGCAGGCGGGCGGCTGCCGCGACCGCTACCAGATGAAGACGGTCGGCTCCGCCAGGCGCGGCTACCCGGTCTACGAGAAGATACGGATGTTCGAGAAGGACGGCCGCGAGAGCTTCTCGATGGTCAACGAGGTCGTCGAGCTTTCGCAGGCCACGCTCGACGCGTCTCTCTTCGAGCCGCCCGCCGACTACCGCGAGGTCAAAGACTTCAGCGCGGCGGCCGTGATGGCGTCGGCCGGCTCGGACGACATGAACACCGGCGGCGCCGGCTCCGGCCAGCCGTCGTCTAACTCCGGCATCGGCGCGAGCGTGAAGAGCCTCGCCGGCTCGCAGTCGCAGCACGCCCCGGCCGAGGTCGGCGCGAAGAAGCCGGGCGTCGTCAGGCTCGGGCTCGCGGCGGTCAAGACCGGCGCGGTCGGCGAGGGACTGAGCGCGGCCGACCTCGCGGCCGCCGTCAGGAACACGCTGGCCGAGTACCTGAAGAGCCCCGCGGTCGAGCTCGTCCAGCTTGAGGCGAAGCTGCCGTCACAGGTCGAAGCCGAGGCGCGGCAGAAGGAGTGCGACTTCGTCGTGTACGCCACGGTCTCGCACAAGAAGGGCGGGGGCGGGGGCTTCGGCGGGATGTTCGGCAAGGTCGTGGCGCCGGCGATCGGACAGGCCGGCTACGGTCACACGGGCAGCACCGCCGGCAACATCGCCGCTTCGACGGCGACCACGGCCGTCATCAGCGCGGGCACCGTCTCGGCGAACGTCAAGCAGAAGGACGAGCTGACGCTCGAGGTCAAAGTGCAGGCGCCGGGCGCCGACGCCCCGGCCGCCGCGAAGCAGTTCAAGTCGAAGGCCAAGTCGGCCGGCGAAGACATCATCTCGCCCGCCGTCGAGCAGGCCGCCGAGCTCATCCTCACGGCTTCTGTCAGAAGCTGAAAAGACAACCGACCGGTACAGACAAGCGGGCGCGGCTTTTCGATTGAAAGCCGCGCCCGCTTGTCTGTTCACGGTCACGGCCTCCTTCCCTGTCTCAGATCAGACGCCGGCGCAAAAGGTCGAGCGCGAACTGCGAGGCGCGCCAGCGTATGAGGTGACGGTCGCCGGGCAGCATCAGGCGCTTGTGCTCGGTGTGCGCGTCGTCCGAGAGCGCGACGTAGACGAGCCCGACCGGCTTCTCATCTGTGCCGCCGCCCGGGCCGGCCACGCCCGTCACGGCGAGGCCGAAGTCTGTCTCGGCGCGCCGCTTCACGCCCTCGGCCATCGCCTCGGCCACTTCGGCGCTCACCGCGCCGCGGCTCTCAATCAGCCCGGCCGGCACGCCGAGCAGGCGCGTCTTCGACTCGTTCGAGTAGGTGACGACGCCCTCCATGAAGTAGCTCGAGGAGCCGGGCACCTCGGTCAGCCGGTGCGCGACGAGGCCGCCCGTGCAGCTCTCGGCCGTGGCGAGCGTGAAGCCGGCGACGGCGAGACGAAGCCCCACGACCTCCTCCATCTTCTCGCCGCGGAAGGCGAAGATCGAGTCGCCCAGCCGCTCCTCTATCTGCCCGGCCAGCCCGTCGAGCAGCAGCTCGGCCTCGGCCTCGGACTTCCCCTGCGCCGTCAGGTGAATCTCTATCTCGGAGCTGTTGAAGAGGATGGTCGTCTGCGGGTTCTTGTACTGCGTGTAGACGGGCGCGATGCGCTCGTCCACGGCCGACTCGCCGAGGCCCGCCACGCGCATCACGCGGCGCGCGACGCGCAGGCCGCCCGCGCGCCCGACGAGTCGCGCGAAGACGCGCTCGTCGAACATCGGCTTCATCTCGCGCGGCGGGCCCGGCAACAGCACGACGACGCGCCCCTCGTGCTCGAGGTACATGCCCGGCGCCGAGCCGTTCGGGTTCGGCAACACCTCCGCGCCCTCCATGACCATCGCCTGCCGCGCGTTTATCTCGGGCATCTTGCGCCCCCAGCGGAGGAACTTGGCCTTGATGTCCTCCAGGACGCTCTCGTCGAGCAGGAGGCGGCGGCCGAGCGCGCGCGCGGCTATCTTGCGCGTGATGTCGTCTTCGGTGGGGCCTAAGCCGCCGGTGAGGATGACGACGCCCGAGCGCTTGAGCGCGTCGCGGATGGTCTCTTCGAGCCGCGCGTCGTCGTCGCCGACGATGGTCTTGAGCTTGACCTCGACGCCGGCCGAGTTCAGGCGGTCGGTCAGCCAGAGGCTGTTGGTGTCGGTGCGGAAGGGCGTCAGCAGCTCGGAGCCGACGGCGACGATCTCTGCGGTTAGCATGTGCGTTGAATGATGAAGGAACGGGGCACCGCGCGCAACGTCAACTCCGCGGCTCGGGCCGACTCGTGGCTCAGGCGAACGGGCTGGTGTCGCTCCGCTCCTTGCGGCGCAGGGGAACGCGCTCGGCCTCCCGCGCCGCCGGCGTGAGCAGTTCGGTCGTCCCGTCCGTCACGGAAAAGCGGCCCGGCGGGAGAGCCGACGCCGCGGCGTGCGGCAGGCGCGCCGTCTCGCCCGCCGCGTCCGCGTTGAAGGCCGGGAGGACCTGGGGCGTCCGACCCTCGGGCTTCGCCCTGAGCATGTGGTATATGCGCAGCATACCGTAGAGCGCCATCGCCCACCCGATGATCTCGCCGATGACGAAGAGGATGAGGCCGGCGTTGACCGCCTTGGGCTTGCTCCCGAGTATCAGCGGCAGCATGGCGGTGACGGAGAGCACCGCGATGAAGACGCCGCAGACTATCTCCTGCAACCCCGCGCGCGAGCCGGCGGTCAGCCGCATGACCTCCACCTCCGCCGGCGCGCCCGAAGCGTTCGGCGCGCCGCACAGGCGGCAGAAGCGCGCCTCGCCGCCGTTCTCCGTCCCGCACGAGAGGCAGACCCCGGTCGCGGGCGGCGCGGCCGCCAGCGCCACGAGCGCGTCGGCCTCGCGTTCGAGCGTCAGCACGTCGCCGTTCGTCGCGCAGCCGCCGTGCGTGACCGCGAAGTCGAAAGTGGCCTGCGTGGCGGCCGCGCCGACCTGCCGCAGCCCGACGGCCAGACGGCGCGGGTGGTCTAGGAAGTCGGCGCTAAAGATGTTCCTCCGCCGCGCGCGGCGCGCCTGGATGGGGTTGTCGCTGACGACTGTGTAGCCGAGGCTTTCGAGCGCGTAGACGAGGCGGCCGCGCACGGACTCCGGCTCGCCCGTCAGGACGCGGCCGGTCGTATGCTCGCAGACCGTCATCTCGTTGCCGGACGAGCCCATGACCGCGATGAACTCTGACATTGAAAGGCCCTCCGTAAAGGTTCTTGAAGCCCTCGCAGAGTTTACGACGCCGAAGGCCGCGGTGTTTCCGCCGGACGCGTTAATCGCGCGCGCCGAACGCCTGCACCTCGCGCACCCACATGACGAAGGGGCGGTTCTGCGGGGGGCTTTCGGCCGAGACCCAGTTGCCGAGGTTGTAGCGCTTGGCGGCTATCTCGCGCACGTCGGTCACGCCGTCTGTGAGCGGCCGCGCGTTGTAGCTGTCGTACGACGAATCGACCCTCACCACGGGCTTGAGAGCGACGACGGCCCCCGCGTGCGGCGTCGGCTCGGCGCGCGCGGCGGGCGTCGGCGTCGGCGTGGGCGTCGGCTCCTCGCGCGTGCCGGCGGGGGCGAAGCTGCCGACGAGGTAGACGAGCGCCGCGAGCAGTCCCAACAGCGCGACCGAGACGGCGAAGAGTCTCAGGCCCTGCCCGCCCGCGCGCGTCGTCGCCTCCTGCCGCGCCAGCTCGGCGGTCGCCGGCGACGCGGTCAGGTCGTGCCCGCAGACGCCGCAGACGGTCTCGCCCTCGCCGACGCCCGAGCCGCACACACGGCAGACCTCCGAGTCCTCCGACGCCTCGGCGGCGATGGGCTGCGTGTGGTAAGGGTCGCCGGACATCTCGCCCGTCGCCTCGCCGAGCACGCCCGTCCCCTTCGGCGCGGCGGCGGGCGCGGCGCCCGCGTGCTCGGGCGACAGGGACGTGTGGACACGCCCCCGCGCCTTGCGCACGGCGCGCAGGAAGTCCTCGGCCGTGTTGAAGCGGCGCTCGGGCTTTTTTTCGAGCGCGCGCATGACGACGTGCTCGACCGACGCCGGGACGTCCGGACTCAGCTCCGACGGCGGGCGCGGCTGCCGCTCGCGGTGCGCGCGGAGGATTTCGGTGCGCGACCACGCGTCCTTCGAGCCTGCGCGGCCGCCGAAGGGCGGCTCGCCCGTCAGCATCTCGTAGAGGATGACGCCCAGGCTGTAGATGTCGGACCGCTGGTCGAGGTGCTCGCCCGCCGCCTGCTCGGGCGAGACGTAGCGCGGCGAGCCGTAGGCGATCTTCGACGTGTCGGTCGCCTCGGCGCCGACCAGCTTGACGATGCCGAAGTCGGTGACCTTGATGCGGTCGCCGTCGGTGACCATGATGTTCGGCGGCTTGAGGTCGCGGTGGACTATCCCCGTGTGCGTCGTGCCGCCCTCGTCGCGGTAGACGAAGGTGTGCGCGTAGGAGACGGCTTCGAGTATCTGCTCGAAGAGGTCGAGCGCGCGCTCGGCCCCCAGCCCGCCCGCGTGTTCGGCTATCAACTGCCCGAGCGAGCGCCCCTCGACGTACTCCATGACGATGAAGTAGGTCTGCTCGGAGACGATGTAGTCGTAGATTTTGACGACGCCCGGGTGGTCGAGCTGCGCCTGGACGTATGCCTCGCGCTCGAAGCGGTGGCGGAGGCGTCTGAGGTCGTGAGAGCCGCGCGGGTTGATCGACTTGATGGCGACGACGCGCGGCAGCTTCTCGTGGCGCCCACGGTAGACGACACCCATCCCGCCGCGACCGACGGGCTCCTCGATGACGTAGCTGCCGACTTTCTTTCCGGACTCCATCGAACCGGCCGGGTCACTATACGGGCGAGGAGCGAAATCAAAAGGCTTTGGTTTTGTTATAGCAGAAACGGGGGCCGTTGACATTCAAGAAGCGCCCGCGCCCCGCCGAAGTGAATAAACGCCGGAGCGCGGCGGCCTTCCCGCGAGGCCGCCGCGCTCCTTCGGGTCACCCTATCGCTCAGGCAGTCTTCTTCTCTTCCTCGTAGAGGTCGCGCAGGACGTCGGCGATCGGGGGTGGGACGACCGGGGTCGGCGCGTGCGCCGTCGCGGGTCGCTTGCCCGCGAGCGCGTGGAGCGGGTTCTCGTCCCGGCCCGCGTGGGCGGGGGCCGGCGGTATCGCGGGCTGACGCGCGGTGCCGACGCGCGCGCGGCTCTCTTCGAGCATGGCGGCGGCGCGAGCCCGGCGCGCTCGCTCGAGCCCGCGGATGGCGGCGGTCGTCTGCGGCGCCTCGGCCGGCTCGCGCTCGATGCGGCGCAGCACCTCGACGTAGCGGCGCAGCTCGGGCGAGGGGTGCGTGCGCGAGTACTCGTCGCCCGCCTCGTCCTCGACGAGGCAGGCCAGGCTCTCGGCCGCCGCCTCGTGTTCGCCGACCCGGTGGTAGAGCGCGCCGAGCGCGAAGTAGACGAGCGGCGGCGGGTCGGCCATCATGTGGAGCACGCGCTCGCCCTCGCCGATGACCTGCGTGACCTCGAACCCGAACCAGCGCTTCTCGTCGTCGCGGAGGATTTCGTTGGCCGAGACGTAGAAGTCGAAGATGTTCTTGACGTCCTGCTGCTCGGAGCGCTGGACGGCGCGCCAGACGAAGTAGACCACCGTCGCGAAGAAGAGGATGACGCTCAGGGGGATGCCCACCACCCCCAGCATCGCCATGATGACGACGATGGCGATCAGCCTCTGCGCCGTTTCCTGCCCCTTCGTCATAAGTGATAAGTGATGAGTGATGAGTGATGAGTGATAAGGAAAAACCGGCCGCGCCGCCGTATCTTATCACCCATCACTCATCACTCATCACCCTCTAATTCTTGCCCTGACCCTCTCGCCGGCCTCCGGCGTGGAGAGCGCGCCGCCGAGGTCGCGCGTCGTCTCGCCGGCTGCGACGCACTCGCGCACCGCGCGCTCGACCGCCCCGGCCGCCTCCGCGTGGCCGAGGTATTCTAGCATCAGCCCGGCACTGAGGATAGCCCCTGCCGGGTTGGCCTGGCGCTTCCCCGCGAGCGGCGGCGCGCTGCCGTGGACGGGCTCGAAGAGCGAGACGCGACCCGGGTGGATGTTGCCCGAGGAGGCCAGCCCCAGCCCGCCCTGGAGCGCCGCGCCGAGGTCGGTCAGGATGTCGCCGAAGAGGTTGTTCGTGACCAGCACGTCGAACTGCGCGGGGTTCAAGACCATGAACATCGCGGTCGCGTCGGCGTACTGGTGGTTCGCCTCAATCTCCGGGTAGCGCGCCGCGACCTCTTTGAAGACCCTCTGCCAGAGGTCGCCGCCGAAGCGCTGGACGTTCGACTTGTCGCACATCGTCACCCGGCGGCGGCCGCTCCCGCGCGCATACTCGAAGGCCGCGACGACGATGCGCTCGACGCCCTTGCGCGTGTTGAACTCCTCCTGTGTGGCGACCTCGTCGGGCGTGCCGCGCTTGAGGAAGCCGCCCGCGCCGCAGTACGCGCCCTCGGTGTTCTCGCGGAAGACGACGAAGTTAATGTCCCCGACCGCGCGGCCGCGCAGGGGGGTGAGGCGCTCGTGGAGCAGGCGGACGGGGCGCAGGTTGATGTAGAGGTCCAGGCCGCGCCGCATCCCGAGCAGGATGTCCTCGGCGTGCTGGTTCGACGGCACGCGCGGGTCGCCGAACGCGCCCGAGAGCACGGCGTCGAACTCGGTCGAGAGCATTTCGAGCGCGCCCTCGGGCAGAGTGACGCCCTCGCTCAGAAACTTGTCCGCGCCCCAGTCGAAGTGCTTCAGCTCAAGCCGGACGCCGTGCGTCTCGCCGACGCGTTCGAGCACCCCGACGGCTTCCTCCGTGACCTCCGGCCCGATGCCGTCGCCCGGCACGACCGCGACTCTCTTCACTGTGATTGTCATCCTACGGTTATCGCCCCCTCAGAAAGGCACGCAGAGCACGGGCACGCGCGCGCCGCGCAGGACCTTCTCGGCCGTCGAGCCGAAGAGCAGCTCCTCCGGCCCCGTCGAGCGGCCGCGCACGCCCATCACTATCATCGGCAGGTCGAGGTCGCGCGCTATCTTGAGAATCTCGACGAAGGGGCTGCCCACGACTATCATCCGCTCGATGTCCACGTCGCCCGCTTCAATCCCTTCGAGCGAGGCCGTGAAGCTCAGCTCGGCCTGCGCGCGCATACGCGCCGTGATGTCGTCGGTCGAGCCCATCCCGGCCGCGACCGCGTCCTCGACGAAGTCCTTGTCGATGACGTGGAGCAGGGTCAGGTCGCCGCCCGGCGCCGCGATGCCGAGCGCCACGCGCACGGCGTTGATAGAAGTCTGCGAGAAGTCGACGGGGACCAGGATGTCCGGAGCATTCAACATGGGGAACCTCCAACAAAACCGGGGAACGGGCGAAGGCGAAAGGGGAAAGGGCGTTCACCTCTCCGCCCCTTCCCCTTCACCCATTCCCCGCCAAGGAAAGTCTCAAGCGCGCGCGGCGGCGGCTCAGATGGCCGGAGGCTCGCCCGCGCCGGGGTCGCCGCCCGGCCCCGAAGG
>JAIVJI010000047.1 GCA_020200135.1 Acidobacteriota bacterium
GCCTACATGAACGAGGAGAGTCTCCGGCGCACGCTCGCCGAAGGGCAGACCTGGTTCTGGTCGCGCTCGCGCGCGGAGCTGTGGCACAAGGGCGCGACCTCCGGCAACACGCAGCGCGTCGTCGGAGTGCGGCTCGACTGCGACGCGGACGCGCTCGTCGTCCTCGTCGAGCCGCGCGGCCCCGCCTGCCACACCGGCGCCGTCTCCTGCTTCGGCGGTTCAGCCGGGGCGGCAGGCATCGGCGTCGTGCTCGAAGAGCTTTACGAGGTCATCCGGGGAAGACGGCGGGAGATGCCCGAGGGGTCTTACACGACGTACCTCTTTGAGAAGGGGCTCAACAAGATTCTGAAGAAGGTCGGCGAGGAGGCCGCCGAGACCATCATCGCGGCGAAGGACGAAGACCGTGCGGCCCTGACGGCCGAGACGGCCGACCTCGTCTACCACCTCCTCGTCCTCCTGGTCGAGCGGGGGCTGCCGCTCGAAGCGCTCGCGGCCGAGCTTGCCGGCAGGCGCGCGGGGGAGGGGAATGAATGAGCGAAAGTGAGCTGAAGGAGCTGCTGGACTTCGGCGTCTCGGCGGCGCGCGAGGCGGGCGAGATCACACTGCGCTACTTCAAAAAGGAGTTCCGGACGCGCCTGAAGGGCAAGGACAACTTCGTCACACAGGCGGACCTCGAGGCGGAGGAGTTCCTGCGGCGGCGGATTGCCGGGCGCTACCCCGAAGACGCCATCGTCGGCGAGGAGGGCGGCGAGACCGCCGGCTCCTCCGGCCGCCGCTGGATTCTCGACCCCATCGACGGCACTTACTCCTTCGTCCACGGGGTGCCGTTCTACGGCGTCCTCCTCGGCGTCGAGGTGGACGGCGACCCGGCGGTCGGCGTCATCAACCTCCCGGCGCTCGGCGAGATCGTCTACGCCGCGCGGGGTCTGGGCTGTTTCTGGAACGGCGCGCGGGCGCGCGTCTCCCGCACCGAGAGGCTTGAGGACGCCCTGCTGCTCTCGACCGACTTCGGCTCGTGCGCGCGCCACGGCTTCGGCGCGGCCGCCGAAGAGTTGCAGCGCCGCGCGGCGATGCGCCGGACGTGGGGCGACTGTTACGGCTACGCGCTGGTCGCCACGGGGCGCGCCGACGTGATGCTCGACCCCGCTCTGAACGTCTGGGACTGCGCGGCGCTCATGCCGATTCTGGAGGAGGCCGGGGGGACGTTCACCGACTGGCAGGGGCGACGCTCGATTCATTCGGGCCACGGCGTCGCCACCAACGGCGCCCTTTTTGGGGAAGTGATGCGAATTGTTGAGGAAAACAGACAGTCCGCCTAAAAATTCCCGCCCCCGCGAGTCAAAAAACCCGACCCGTCCCCTCATACTTGCGATATGTGTGTCATTAGTCTACACTGCTCGCCGGTCGGGGCGGTCTGGGTATCTCTGACTCAGCCGAGAAGATTGTCAAACCGAGGGGGATGCACCCGGAAGATAGTTTCCCCAGCTATTTCCTCATTTAGGGGGAACGTGCTTTACTGGCATGGTCATTGCTAGCGTCATGTTGCCGGCCCTCGTCTGGCCGGCGGTAAGATACACAGGAGTGGGTTTTGGCTTTCCGCGAGGCGCCGGGTCGAAGCTTCTCAGGCCTCTCGAAACCCGGCGCCTATAGAAATTTTAAACCGCGGTCTGCCGCGCGAGGCGGGTCGCATATGTTGACGAAGGGACGAAGGATGAAACCGATTAAGCACGCGGAGAAGGCGCTGGCGACCGTGGCGGGCGGCCTCTACAACACAATTCAGTTTTTCAACCAGTACCGGCCGAACGAGTCGTTCACGCCCAAGTGGTCTGACAAGCCTCTGCTCAAGTCCTGGCAGAAGTCGAAGCCGCCGCTCGGCTTCCCGCGCACCACCGACAGCCTCTGCCCGAAGTGCGTCATCGAGGCGCGCAACAAGATTCTGAGCGCGCCGACCATCGACCCGTCGTCGCTCGTCAACGAGAAGGTGGGCGAGATCAAGGCGCAGATCATCGAGCGCGACGGCCAGATCTGGATGGTCAAGGACTGCCCCGTCCACGGCCACTTCGAGGACATCATGGCCATCGACTCGACCTTCCTCAAGCACATCGAGTCGATGTTCCCCGGCCGCGACATCCAGGCGCACAACGACGAGGGGCTGCACGACCACGGCTCCAGCTCGATCAAGTTCGGCCGCGGCTCGGTGCTGACCATCGACCTGACGAACCGCTGCAACATGATGTGCGACCCGTGCTTCATGGACGCCAACCAGGTCGGCTTCGTCCACGAGCTTTCCTTCGACGAGGTGAAGGACATCCTCGACAAGGCCATCTCGATCAAGCCGCGCCGCCAGATGTCCGTGCAGTTCTCAGGCGGCGAGCCGTCCATCTCGCCGCACTTCATCGACGCCATCCGCTACTCGCGCAAGGTCGGCTACAACTCGGTCCAGTGCGCGACCAACGGCATCGAGTTCGCCAAGAGCAAGCAGTTCTGTAAGGAGGCCGCCGAGGCGGGCCTCCGCTACGCCTACCTCCAGTTCGACGGCATCGGCAACGACGCCAACTCGCACCGCCAGGTCGGCAACCTCTTCGACGTGAAGCTGCGCGCCATCGACAACCTGCACGAGGCGGGCGTCGAGATCGTGCTCGTCATCACGCTGGTCAACGGCATCAACAACGACCAGGTCGGGTCGGTCATCCGCTTCGCGCTCGACAACCCGAGGAAGATCGCCTTCCTCTCGTTCCAGCCCGTCTCGTTCACGGGGCGCGACGAGGAGATCACGGACGAGCGCCGGATGCAGCAGCGCTACACGCTCTCGCACCTCGCGCACGACGTGAAGAACCAGGTCGGCATCACCGAGCCGACCCGCGACTGGTTCCCGCTCTCGCTGATGGGCGCCTTCGCCGACTTCGCCGACCTCGCGCACGGGCCCGACGCCGAGTGGGGCCAGGTCTCCTGCGGCTGCCACCCCAACTGCGGCGTGGGCACGGCCGTGATGATCGACAAGGAGACGAAGGAGATGGCTCCCGTCCCCGAGTTCCTGAACATCCCCGGCCTCGTCCACGACATGAAGCGCATCACCGACGCGGGGCGCGGCAAGTGGGTCTCGAACATGCTGATGGGGCTGACGCTCCTCAAGCACTACAACCCGTACAAGGCGCCCAGCCAGTTCTCGCTCTACGAGCTGTTCAAAAAGTTCGACAAGTCGTTCGGCCTCACGGGTCGCACCTACGGCCGCGTCGACGGCCGCCGCTCGAAGGAGGACATCGAGGCGCGCCGCGCCGACCGCTGGAACTTCCTCTTCATCGCGGGCATGTGGTTCCAGGACCTCTTCAATTACGACTTCCGCCGCACCGAGATGTGCATCATCCCGTACGGCACGCAGGAGGGCGAGATTAGTTTCTGCGCCTACAACACGGGCATCGGCTGGCGCAACATCATCGAGCAGATGCACCAGAACGCGACCGTCGCGCAGTGGTACAAGGAGCACGGCCGCCACGAGATCTTCGCCAAGAACAAGAGCGTCGAGCTCGCCGAAGTGCCGGTCAGCCTCGTCCTGAACGAGACGGACCTGCAGCGCCCGAACAAGCCCCAGATGGAGGGGCCGAAGACGGCGGCCGAAGAGGCGGCGGCGATGCGCAAGCTCTACCAGGAGATGGTGCTCAAGAAGAAGCTCGGCTCGGACGTCGAGAAGAACACGCCCGTCCAGATCAAGGGCCTCTCGCGCAAGAAGACCGAGACGACGAACGCCTAATAAGCCACGTCAAATTCCCGTAACCGGAAAGCCCCGCCGGCGCTCAAGTCGGCGGGGCTTTCCCTTCGGCGCGCACGCTTGAATAAATCGGGCCGCTGGGGTGTAATGTCTGGCGGTTTAATCATATGGTTCGGATTCTTCTGACAAACGACGACGGCATACATTCCGACGGCCTCACGACGTTGGAGGAGGCTCTGCGCGAGGTCGGCGACGTTTACGTCGTCGCGCCCGCCTCCGAGATGAGCGGCGCCTCGCACAGCCTGACGCTCTCGCGCCCGCTGCGCATCCGCCGCATCGACGAGCGCCACTGGTCTGTGGACGGCACGCCGACCGACTGCGTCACGCTCGCGCTCAACCAGATTCTCGGCCCCGACGACCGCCCCGACCTCTGCTGCTCCGGCATCAACCACGGCGGCAACCTCGGCGACGACGCGACCTACTCGGGCACCGTGGCCGGCGCGCTCGAAGCCACCATCCTCGGCGTGCCGGGCCTCGCCTTCAGCCTCGTCGCGCGCGAGAACTTCGACTTCACGCACGCCGCGCGCTTCGCCGTCACGGCCGCGCGCAAGGTGCTGACCGAGGGGCTGCCCGAGGGGACGCTCCTCAACGTCAACGTCCCGCCGGGCGAGATTCGCGGCGTGCGCGTCACGCGCCAGGGCATCAAGAACGCGCGCCCCATCATCACCGAGCACATCGACCCCCGCGGCAAGGCTTACTACTGGATCGGCGAGGAGTACTACGGCTCCAGCGCCGAGGACGGCACGGACTACGCGGCCATCGAGGCGGGGTGCGTCTCGGTGACGCCGATGCGCAGCGACATGACAAACCACAGCGCGCTCGACGCGCTCGACCTCTGGAACCGCCTGCGCGCGGAGGACGTTGAGCGCGACGCGGAGGACCAGCCGGCGGGGCTGGGCTGAGCCGGAGGGTGTCCGGGGGAAGTGGGCTCTTGAGTTCTTCGTCTTCAAACTGGTCGGCCGCGCAGTCTTCGAGCTTCCGCATCCCGCGCCAGCGCATGGTCGAGCGACTGCGCCAGCACTACCGCATCCGCGACGAGCGCGTGCTGGCCGCGATGTCAGACGTGCCGCGCCACCTCTTCGTCCCCGAGGCACTCCAGGGGCGCGCCTACGGCGACCACGCTCTGCCCATCGACGCCAACCAGACCATCTCGCAGCCCTACATCGTCGCGCGCATGACCGAGCTGCTGGAGTGCGACCGTTCGAGCCGCGTGCTCGAGATCGGCGCCGGCTCCGGCTACCAGACGGCGGTGCTCGCGCGCGCCGCCGGGCAGGTCTACGCCATCGAGCGCATCCCCGAGCTGGCGCGGCAGGCGCAGGCGCGCATACGTTCCTTGGGCGTCTACAACGCCACCGTCAAGTGCTTCGACGGCACGATGGGCTGGAGCGCGCACGCGCCCTACGACGGCGTCCTCGTCGCGGCGGGCGGCCCCGAGGTGCCCGAGCCTTTGCTCGCGCAGCTCAAGGTCGGCGGCCGCCTCGTCATCCCCGTCGGCGCCTCGCGCGACTCGCAGCGGCTCGTCCGCGTCGTCCGCGGTGAGGACGGGTACAAACACGAGGAGCACGGCGCGTGCGCCTTCGTCCCGCTCATCGGCCGCTACGGCTGGTCAAACGCGACATAGGGGCCGCGGGGCAGAGACAGGGATTAGTTAAGAGCCGCCTGCTAACTAACCCCAGTCACGAGCCCCGGCCTCTGGGAACATCATGGAATCGATTTACGAACTCTTTAACTATCTCAGGGAACTTCTCAACCCGAAGAACATCATCGACTTTCTGACGACGAAGGGTCTCCTGCTGACCTACGTCGGGCTGATCGTCATCGTCTTCGCGGAGACGGGGCTCGCCGTCGGGTTCTTCCTGCCGGGCGACTCGCTGCTCGTCGTCGCGGGGCTCATCGCCTACGAGCACCCCGACCGGCTCAACGTCGTCATCCTGCTCGGCACGCTCTTCGTAGCGGCGGTCGTCGGCGACGCCGTCGGCTACTACACCGGGCTCAAGCTCGGGCCGCGTCTCTTCACGCGGAAGAAGTCGCTCCTCTTCCGCCCGAGCCACCTCCAGAAGGCGCACGAGTTCTACGAGAAGTACGGCGGGAAGACCATCATCATCGCGCGCTTCGTGCCCGTCGTCCGCACGTTCGCGCCCATCGTCGCGGGCGCGGCGCAGATGTCCTACCGGCAGTTCTTCGCCTACAACGTCATCGGCGGCTTCGCGTGGGTCTTCAGCATGATCCTCGCCGGCTACTTCCTCGGCAAGACGCTCGAAGAGTCCTTCGGCATACGGCTCCAGGACCACATCGAGAAGGTGGTCGTCGTCGTCGTTTTCCTCTCGCTCCTTCCGCCCGTCTACGAGTACCTCAAGTCGCGGCGCGAGAAGAAGAAGGCGCGGCTGCGGGAAGAGGCCGGCGACGTGAGGGTTTGACACTGTCCGCCGCGACACATAGAATGATTCGGCAATCTTCGACGGGGCGTGGCTCAGCCTGGTAGAGCGCTCGGTTCGGGACCGAGAGGTCGGAGGTTCGAATCCTCTCGCCCCGACTTCCACTGTCAAAGAGGAAAGGCCAGCCTACGGGCTGGCCACGCTGAGCGAGCGCGTGATGGCGCCCGCCGCGGTGCAGTTGTCGGCGACGGTGTAGCCGACGTTGACGTCCACCATCTTGTGGTTCGGCTGCCAGAGCTCCGGCTGGTCCACGGACGCGCCGCTGATGGTCGGCTTCTCCGTGTCGTTGACCGTCACGTTGAAGCTGGCGGTCGTCGTGCTGCTATCCTGCCGCGTGCCGGTCAGGACGGCGGTGCTCGTGCCGACGGGGAAGAACGAGCCCGAGGGCGGCGCGTAGGACAGGACGCCGCAGGAGCCGACGACCGTCACCGCCGGGTAAGTGACGAACGCGCCGCACGCGCCCGGGTCGTTCGGCTGAACGAGGTTGGGCGGCGAGAGCGTGCACGCCTGGAAGTTGCAGGCCGGGTCGGCCGTCGTGATGTTGAGCGACCAGCCGCCCGAGATGCTGCCCACGTCCGTGCCGACGTCGTCAACCACGAACAGTCTCCACTGGCCGTTCGCGTTGGCGGCGGGGCCGTTGAAGGACGAGAGCGTCGAGCCGTAAGGCGCGGCCGGGGCCGGGGCCGGGAACGCGTCGACCGTCCCGGAGTTGGTCGGCCGGAATGTGCCGGAGACGACGGTCGTGCCGATGGCCGGCGCGGCGTCGTCGAAGGTGATGTTGGCGTTGACGGCGTCGGTTCCGCCGCCCACGTCCGACATCAGGATGATCTTCTGCCCGGCTGGGCCGACGAGCAGCACGTCAACGTCGCTGGGGAAGGTGTGGCTGAAGCCGTTGAGCCGCGCCGTCACCTTCGTCACCGTGCCGACGACGCCGGAGATGTTGATGCTCGACGGGTAGGGGTTTGCGGGCGAGCCGGTCGAAGCGCCGGTTCCGGTCGCCGGGATGGCGATGGGGCCCGCGTTCGCCCCGGCCGTGTTGCCGACGACCGTCGCGCCGAGCTGAATCGGGAACGAGACGGTGCCGAGGTCGAGCGGCCCGTCCTGCAACTGGAAGGTCGCGGTGATCGTGTCGCCGCAGTTGCCCTGCGCGACGAAGGTGAAGTCGCGTGCCGCCGGCGGGCCGATGGGGCTCAGCGCGCCGTAATCCTGCGGGCCGCTCGGGGCGGCGACGCCGCCGCCGGGCACAAGCGTGGCGACGAGGTTCGCCGTCAGGGCCGTGCCGACGTTCTTGAGCGGGAAGCTCATCGTCACGGTCTCGTCCGGGTCGGGCGCGTTGTTCGCCGGGCTGACGCTCTCGGCGACCGTCGCGGCGGGCGGGGCCGCGTTGATGATGGGCGTGCCGCCGGCCACGCCGCAGCAGTAGAAGAGCTGCTTCGTGATGGAGACGCTCGCGCAGCCGAGCGTGCCCACGTCGGCCGCGCCCGTGTCGGTGATTCTCAGCTTCCAGGTGCCGTTCATCTGCTTGCCGTTGAAAGCGGAGAGCAGGCCCTCGGGCCGGAACGTGTTGGCGAACGGGGCGACGCCCGCGGTGATGGCGGTGGCCGCCGAGTCGTCGAAGACGGTCCGGACGCCGGAACAGTCGTTGGCTCCGGTGCCGAAGTTATCGCCCGAGCCGCCGCGGTTGTCGGAGAGCATGACGGTGGTTCCGTCGGGCGAGACGAGGCGGATTTCGAGGTCGCCGTCGAAGGTGTGGTTGAGGCGGAAGCTGACGTTCACGTCGCCGACGACGCCCGTGTCAGCGACGACGATGGGGATTTCGGTGGTCGTCACGTCGGGCAGCGGGATGGCGACGTTGCCGGTGGCGAAGCCGGCCGGCGCGCCGACGCTCGTCGGGGCTCCGACTTGCAGCACGTAGGTCTTCGTCACCGGGCCGAAGCTGCTGTTGATGTTGATGGTGAGCGTGATGGTGTCGCCGCAGGCGGCCGACGACGGGACGGTGTAGCTCAGGTTCTGCGTGTCGCTGCCGCCGCCCGCGATGTCGGGGTAGCTGGCCGAGCCGCCGCCGACGATGGAAGCCGTCACGCCCGTCGCGGGCGCGCTGAGCGGGTTGGTCAACTGCACGGCGAGGTCGACGGTCTCGCCGGGGTCGGCGAAGCCGCCCAGGTCGCACGAGTCGTTCTCGACGCTGACGGTGCCGAGCTGGAGGTTCGGGATGTCGAACGACTCGGTGACGGTGATGGGCGCGCTGTTTGCGGCCGAGACCGTCGCGCCGAAGCCCATGCCGCGCGAGGCGAAGCCCTCCCAGATGGCCGGGTCGAGCTTCATGCCGTCCGTGGTGATTTGCAGCATGCGCTGGTTGCCGGCGGCGAAGCCGTGCAGAGCGATGAGCTTGGCGCGCACTTCGAGCAAGGTCATACACCAGACCTCGCCGACGGCGTGCACCTGGTGCGCCGTGTTCGAGCCGATGGGGCCGCGCGGGAAGGCGCCGTCGGTCAGGTTAATCTTCGAGGCGTCGACGTCGGCGAAGGTGAGCGGGTTGTGCGGCCTGCCGTTCGCGCCGAGCGTCGTCTTGAGAGCGTAGGGGAAGCGGCGGATGCCGTAGTAGTAGTTCGTCTGGTAGCCGGCGGTGATGAGCTGCGTCGAGTAGCCGCCCGCGCCGTAGATGCCGCCGACGTCCTCGGTCGCGTCGGAGAGGATGGCGCGGGCGTAGAAGTCGGACCAGCCCTCGCCCATGCCGCCGCCCTGCGCGAAGTTGAGCCCCGAGGCGTTGCCGTGCAGGCGGTTCGAGAGGCCGTGCGTCAGCTCGTGGATGAGAATCTCCTGGTCGATGCCCGACGAGCGGTCGGGCGTCGGCCCGGTGAAGATGAACATCTGCATGCGGCCCGACGTGCCGTCGGGCAGCGTCAGCATGTTGGCGTTGTTGGTGCCGGAGCTGTCCTGCCCCTGCGCGAGGATGCGGTCGTTGCCGGCGATGGCGGCGGCCGTGCCGCCACCGGGGTTGCGGCCGAAGTTGTTCTGCTGGAAGTTGCGCGCCGCCTCGGTGAAGCCGAGCTCGTAGGTGATGTCGTGGTAGCGGTTCGTCCAGTAGAACATGTTGACGACCTCGCCGAAGCGGTAGTTGGCGAGCGTCGGCGAGTCTCCGGGCGGCGGGATGCCGGGGCCGGGGTTGTAGGGGAAGTCGAAGACGCGGAAGGGCGCGCCGGCGGGGCGCGTCGCGGGCTCGATGCCGTCGGGGGCGACGAGGTCGAGGCCGGCGTCAACGTTGTTGCCGATGGTCGTGTTGTCGCCGTCGTTGAGCCACGGGTCGGGCGGGTGCGGCGAAGGCATCTGGGTGATGAGCGTGAAGGTGTCACGCCCGACGGCCGCGCCCTGGATGGTCGGGACGGCGGCGGTCAGGTTCTGCGAGTTCGGGAGCGGCGAGAGCGGGGCCGGGCCGTCGCTGCCGTAGACGACGTAGGTGGCCGCCTGCGTCTGGTCGTTGACGGCGTTCTTGCGGAAGAGCAGCTCGCCGTCCTCGGCGTCGACGAGGACGTAGAAGCCGGAATCGTCTCGAACCAGGCCCATCGACCACGCCAGCGCGAGCGTGCCCGAGTCGAGCGGGAAGTAGACCAGCTCGACCTTCGTCTCGTTGAACGGGCCGCCCGTGAGGACGTAAGACTTGCCGTCGGACTCCGCCACCGACAGCTCGTTCGGGTTGACCGCGACGCCGATGGTCGCGGCGGCCCGCGCCACGGCCTCGGCCGCCGAGATGTCGGCCGTCGTGCTCAGCTCCTTCTCGTTCACGTCGGGGACGAGCGCGCCGGTCGTCTGCACCAGCTCGCCGTCGGGCGTGAGGGCGGCCGTCAGCTCGCCCTGAAAAACCGGCAGGTCGTTGAAGCTCTGTTCGAGAGAGACCCAGGAGAGGTTGCCGGCCGGGTTGGTGTACTCGGCGCGCTTCTTAAGGCGGCCGATCTGTCTGGCCGACAGGCCGTAGAGCCCTTCGTTCGACGAGAGGAAGCGGCGCACGATGCGCTCGTGCGCCTCGTCCGAGCGTCCCGTCAGCTTGCGCCCGCCCTTCGCTCCGACGATTTCGGGCGCGCCCAGGTGTTCGTTCTCCTCGTAGCGCAGGCCGCCGGCCTGCTCGGCGAGGCGCGCGCGCGCGGCCTTCATCGCCTGGCCGCGGTTAGCCCTCTCCTGCCGGCGCTCCGCGCCCGTCTTCTGCCGGAGGCGCTCCCGCTTGACCTGCGCCGCCTTGTCCATGCTGGTGCGGACGTCGTAATTCTTCGGGCCGGCCTCCTCCTCGGGCGGCGGCGCGGACTCCTGGCCGGGCTGGCGCGGCGGCCCGAAGCCGGCCGCCCCGGCCGCCAGGTTCAGCGCCAGCGAGAGCGCGATAAGGGAGATTGCAAAGGTGGTCAGCCAGTTCCTGAGCCTGAGCCGGGGGAACAGCTTGTGCGTCGGGCGTTTCTTCATGATAGGGGTTCCTCTTCGTTTTGGTTCACCACAGACGCGCCTTCGGAACGTCCGGACAGGGGAGACATTCCCGGCGCACGGCGGACGGACAGTCGGTTGACAGGGGGGCAGACCCCCGCGACGCCGTCGTTCTCTTCGTCATTCTTGGGATGGCGTATGCGACGCGGTTCAACGGCCGCGCCCGGCCGCACAGAACGGGGCCAGACCGCGGGACGTGCTCCTGCAAGGTGAGGGTTAAATTAACCGCTTGGAGAAGCTTGGTTACTGACGGTGCGGAAGGGCCCAACCCGGGGCTTTAGGTTGGGCCGGGCGAAGTACAACCGGATGAACAGGCGGGCTCGTAGACCCGTCGTTTGTTACCCGCCCTCTCCCCGGCACTTACGTGTAGGCTGAACGGACTCTGCGAAAAGGTTCGAGGCGGTAGGCGGCCCCCCGAAAAGGCGGGGCGTTAGATTTCGACAACCGAAGTGCGGCGCGGACACTATCCCTTTTTTCCAAACCTGTCAATAAAAATTTGAAAGTTCGAACGGGCTTGCCGCGCGGGAGGCCGCGGCACGTCGCCGGAACAAACGTTGACTCCCGGCCGTGGGGCTGTTTCAATCGTGCGCGTGAGACACCGGAGGCACGTCCGATGAGATATGTCATGCTCTCTTTGTTGCTGCTCTTTACGACCGCGACCCAGACGGGCGGGAGGAGAGGCGTTGTGCTGAACAGGAAGTTCACGCTGAAGGTCGGGCACGAGGCACTCGTCAGGCCGGGGGGGCTGAAGGTCAGGTTCGGCGCGGTCCTCGAAGACTCGCGCTGCCCCGAGGGGGTGGACTGCATCTGGTCGGGCAACGCCAGAATCGCCGCCGAACTGAGCGGGGCAGGGGGCAAGCCTGCGTCGGTGGAGCTTAACTCGGACGTCGAACCGAGACGGCAGTCCTACATGCAATACGAGGTCAGTCTGCTGGGCCTGGCACCGCGCCCGCGGGAGGGCGAGAAGATTGACCCGAAGAGTTACGTCGCGACGCTGTTGGTGAAGAAGAAATAGTCAGAAGCCGAGGCGGAGCGCGAGCTGGACGGAGCGCGGGCCGCCGACCTGGTAGAGCGGGCTCAGCCCCCCGTTGACGCCGCCGCTCCCGAGGCTGCGCGCGAGCGTCTGCGTGCTCAGGCCGAAGAGGCGGCTCTGGAGGTCGCCCACGGGGTCGCCGAAGTTCGGGTGGTTGAGGACGTTGAATACTTCGGCGCGCAGTTGCAGGCGCGCGCGCTCGGAGAGCGAGAACTGGCGGCGCACCGCGAGGTCGAGCTGCGTGAGGGGGAAGCCGCGCAGGGCGTTTCTGCCGAGCGTGCCCTGCCGGCTCGTGACCGCGCGGAACGCCGCCGGGTTGAAGCGCCGGCCGCCCGGCGCGAGCGGGTCGTCGAGGTAGACGGGGACGCCGCCGACGAGGTCGGGGCGGCGCGCCTCGACGAGGTCGCCGATGAAGACGCCCGTGGTCTGAATCACGTTGACGGGCGCGGCCGTGCGCGCGCGTAAGATTGAGTCGAGCGACCAGCCGCGCAGCAGCGCCCGGCCGCGCGCGCGCGGGCCCGGGCCGGGCAGGTCGTAAGAGACTGCGGCGCTCAGCGAGTGGCGCACGTCGAAGGTCGAGGGGCCGCGCTCGGCCGCGCGGTCGAGCGAGCCGACGAAGACCAGCCCGCTCGAAGAGTCGTCCGAGTCGTCGTCGATCGAGTGCGACCAGGTGTAGGAGGCGTGCGCCTGGAAACCCTTCGACAGACGCCGCGCGTAGACGGCCTGGAGCGCGTGGTAGTCGGAGGCGCTGCCGTTGGTCGTCAGCCGCACGACGTTAAAGTTGGCGTTGGGTCTGAGCAGTGCCGTCTGCCTGAGCAGCCGCCGCCCGGCCGCGCCGACGTAGGAGAGCGAGAGCGACTCGCGACGCCCGAGCGGCTGCTCGACCGACGCGCTCCACTGGAGCGTGAAGGGCAGCCGCAGGGAAGGCGCGAAGGCGTAGACCGTGCCGTAGGGCGGGTCGAGGTTGAGCGGCGGCGGCTCGGCGGCCGCGGGGTCGAGCGGGAAGGGGACGTTCGAGAGCAGCTTCTCGCGCGCGTAGGGGAAGACGCTGCCGAACGCCTGCGCCGCCTGCCCCGTGCCGAGGTCGTAGAAGACGCCGAGCCCGCCGCGCAGAGTCGTCCCGCGCTCGGGCGAGAGCTGATAGGCGACGCCCGCGCGCGGCGCGAAGTTGAGCCACGTCGTCTCCCACAGCGGGGTGCCGCGCGGCGCGAGCGTGACGACGCTCACAGGGATTGGGAAGCTCCCGAGTGCGAAGCCGGGGCCCGGGTCGAAGCCGCGGAAGCCGGCCGGGTGGTTGCCGCCGCGCTCGGTCGGCGCGGGGTTCAGCTCCCAGCGCAGGCCGTAGACGACCGTCAGGCGCTGCGTGACGCGCGTCGAGTCCTGCGCGTAGAGCGAGAGGTTCGTAAAGAGCGGGTGGCGCGGCTCCGCGTCGGCGGTGACCTTGATCTGGAAGGCGCGACCGGTCGTCGCGGCCGCCGTGACGCCGTTCGTAGAGGTTGCCGACGAGGTTGAGCTGGCGCTGAAAGTTGTTGACACTCTTTCCCGTCCCGAAGCCCGTGTTGAGCCCGCCGCGCAGAGTCACCTGAAAGCCCGAAGAGTCCGGCCCGGCGAAGGGCGGGAAGAGCGTCCGCGGGTCGGGCACGACCGCGCCGCCGAAGTCGTCGAGCACAAGCTCGGTACGGCCCCGCGCGCGGCTCCAGTTGAACCGCAGGTCGGCGGTCAGGCGCGGCCCCGGCGCCCAGGTCACGCCGGCCGTCAGCGTCTCCGTGTCGAGCGCGGTGCGGTTGACGGTGTTGAGGCTCTGGCCGGTCTGCCCGGGCGAGCTGAGGCCGCCGCGCTGCGTGGTGCGCGAAGGCGCGTTGGCGTAGCGCGCGAAGAGCGTGAGCGTGTCGTCGGCGACGAGGTCGAAGCGCGCGCTCGCCGCGTCGAAGCGCGAGGGGTCGGAGTAGGCGGCGGCGAACTCCGCGAAGCCGTTGCCGAGGTCGGCGCCGTTCGGGACGGGGAAGGCCGCGAGGAGCGGGCGCACCTGCGGGTTGGCCGTGACGCGCGCGGCGTGCGAAGGCACCTCGGTCAGCGCGAACTGCGGCTGGCGCAGGCGCATCCCCTCGTACGAGGCGAAGAAGAAGACGCGGTTGGTTCGGACAGGGCCGCCGAGCGTCGCGCCGAAGTCGTGCTGGCGTATGGCGGGGCGCGTCAGCCCACGGCTGTTGGCGAACCAGTCGTTGGCGTCGAGGCCCCCGCCGCGAAAATACTCGAAGGCCGAGCCGTGCAGCTCGTTCGAGCCGGCGCGCGTGGCGATGGCGACCTGCGCGCCGGGCGTGCGCCCGAACTCGGGCGCGTAGGAAGAGGTGAGCAGGCGGAACTCTTCGAGCGCGTCGAGTCCTGCGCGTAGAGCGAGAGGTTCGTAAAGAGCGGGTGGCGCGGCTCCGCGTCGGCGGTGACCTTGATCTGGAAGGCGCGACCGGTCGTCGCGGCCGCCGTGACGCCGTTCGTCGCCGACCTCGCCGACCTGGAGACGGATGCGGAGCGCCTGCCGGTCGCCGACGTTGAGCACGATGTTGCGGACTTCGAGCGTGGCGAAGCCGTCGCGCTGCGCCGTCAGCGTGTAGCGCCCCGGCGGCAAGAGCGGGACGACGAACGCGCCCTCGCCGCCGGTCGTCGCGTGCCGCTGCACGGCCGTGGACAGGCTGAGGACGGTTATCTCGACCGCCGGCACGACCGCGCCGTTCTCGTCCAGCACCGTCCCGCCCAGCGTCGCCGACGGCGACTGTGCGCGCGCCGCCGACGCCCCCACGAGCAGCGTCGCCGCCAGCAGGAGCCGGCGCGCCGCACCATTGACCCGCCTGTTCGACTTAACCTTCATCCAATCCGTTTCAGATGCGGAAGCCGCCGCCGTTTGAAACTGTTCGTGTCGGCTTTTAGCGTTCGTAAGCCTCCTGCACGGAGGCCGCGAGCCGTTCGGAGGCGGCGAGCGTGCGCCGGAACTGTGCGGAGCTGATGGCGGCGGCGCTCCCGCCCGACTCCGAGATGGTGAAGGCCGTGCGCACCGCGTCGTCCTGCGCGTAGCTCAACTGTAACAGCCGCTCGGCGGCGCGCGCCAGACTCTCCCCCGCGGGGGTTTGCGCGCCCGCGCCGTGCGTGCCGAAGACGGGCGTGAGCTGCGCGCGCAGCGCCGCGACCTCGCGCCGGTACGCGCCCGCGTGCTCGCGCACCATCGAGAGCCACTTGGCGCGCGCTTCCGGCCGGAGCGCGCGCGCCTCCTCGGGCGTGAACCTCCCGACCAGACGCCTGAGCGCGGAGGCGTGGAGCAGCGCCTGCCGTGAGTGGTTCATGGCGCGCGCGGCGAACCGCTTTATCTCCGCGTCGACGCGCGCGCCGTCGGCGAGCCGCGCCCCGAAGTGCGCGCGCAGCTCGGCGTCGGCCGGGATGCGCCCGGCCCCGACGACGACCTCGCGCTCGGTCGTCGTGCGGCCCTCGGCGCGCTCGCGCCGCGCAAGCTCCTCGGCGACCGTCGAGACTTCGACCGTGACCGCGGGGTTGCCCATGACTGGGCCGAGGGCGCGCAGGATGGCCTCCTTGCGCGCCTCGGACTCGACGAGCGCTTCGACGCGCAGGGCTCCTCCTGTGGTGCGCCCCATGCTGACCTGCTCGCCGAGATTCGCCTTGATCTGGTTGAGGAGGTAGGCGACCTCCACCTCAAGCTCGGCGGAGGCGACCGCCGGCGGGTCGTCCGCGTTCGGGTTCGGCCGCGCCCCCTCATCGCCCTGTGAAGTCGCGGCGCCGGCGCCGGCGCCCTTCGCCCCCTTCGCCGCGCCGAGCAGCTCGGGCTCGAGCTGGTAGACCGTGGGCGGCACTTCGCTCGCGCGGCGGCGCTCGAAGCCGGCTTCGATGAAGCGGTACTCGAACGACTCGCCGCCGCGCCCGACGACGAGCGACATCCTGAAGGCGCGCAGGTCGGACTTGTTGAGCCACAGCGTCGCGCCCCGCAGGCCGTCGCCGCCCGCCGACGCCCCGCGCCCGATGACGTAGGCGCCCAACTTGTCTTCCACCTTCAACTCTTCGCCCGCGCCGAGCGCGTCGAAGGTGACGGCCGAGGGCTCGACCCGCCACGCGTCGCCCGCTTCGAGCAGCGCGACGGCGCCGACACTGTCCGCCGCGCCCGACTCGACGGGCGGCCGGCCGCGACGGTAGACGGCGACCGTGCCGTCGGACTTCGTCCACTCGCCCGCGACGAGTAGCCCCTGCTCGTCGTAGAGACGGCGCAGGCGTATGCGGCTCGCGCCGCCCTGCCACGTCTCGACCCTGCGTCGCGTGACGCGGCCGCGCCCGTCGGCGCGCGCCTCCTCGACGTAGACCGTGCGGTGCAGCACGAAGTCCGCGCCCGTGGCCGACTCCTCCGCGGCGGCCGCGCGCCGCAGCAGCTCGGCGGCAGAGACCGGCGGCGTGTAGAGCCGCGTGAACAGCAGCGCCGCGACGGCCAGCAACGCCAGCGCCGCCGCCACCGCGCCCGGCCGGAAGCCTGGGCGGAAGGAAGTGAACGGCGACGCCAGGCGACCCAGGAGCCTCCGCAGCCAGCGCCACGCGGCCGCGCCCGGCACTCCGGCGCGACGCCCGCCCGCGCTTCCGGCGCCACTTTCGTCAGCGGCATTTTCATCGACCGAACCCGCGACACGACCCGCGCCCTCCGCGTCGGCTTCGCCCAGCGCGGCCGTCGCGTCGGCCATGAGCGGGTCGCGGTAGACGACCTGCACCGTCGGCGCGGAGTCGACGTAGGTGAGCCGCGCTTCGAGCACGCGGCGGTCGCTCAAGCCCACGCTCACCGTGCGGCCGCCGTCCACGTCCGCGGGCCATAGCGTCGGGTCTAGGTAGAGCAGCCGCACACGTTGCTCGCTAAAGACCTCGACGAAGTCCACGGCCTCGCCGCCGCCGACGTTGAGCTTCTGCTCGCTGACCGCCGCGCCGACCTTCTGCGCCGCAAGCACGCGCCCGTTGACCGAGACGCTAAGCTCTCGCGGCCTGTGCTCGAACACTTCGCGCGCGCGGCGCCTGCAACGCACGGCCTCCTCGCCCGAAGCCTGACCCGTCGTCCCGCCGCCTTCGCCGCCGTCGTCCCCGCCGCCGCCCCCGCGCCCCCCGCGTCGCGGCTCGTTGCCGAGCGTGTCGGTGGGGAAACGTTCGGCGAGCGGCGGCAGGCCGCGCAGGCGGTTGACCTCGTCGATGCAGACGGGGCAGCTCACGAGATGAGCCAGCGTCGCGCAGTCGGGCGCGCCGGCCGCCGAGCCTTCGTAGTGTTCGGCGAGGCCCGACTCTTCGAGGCACTCGCCGCGCCGCGACTCGAAGACGCGCCGTCTCAGGTCGCGCAGCAGCCCGTCGGGCGTCTGCGCGTAGCCGGTGTCGGCCGCGCGCGCCCCGCCGCGCGCCTTCTCCCGGTTGATGAAGCGCAGGCTCTCCGGGTCTTTCAGGTATTGCTTCGCCTCGCTCCGCGCGACGCGCAGACGCTCCTCGACGGCCTCGCGCGACGCGCGCGTAAACCGCGCAATCTCGCCGGGGTAGTAGCCGTGCATGAAGCGCAGGATGAGGACGCTGCCCGCCTTCGAAGACTCCTTGCGGAGGCAGGCGTAGTGGCAGACCTGGCGCAGGTCGTCCTGCACGCGGATGAGGTCGCGCGGGTCTGCGGCGCGGAGCGCGAACTCGATTGAGTCGTACTCGACGACCGCGTGCGCGTCCTCGTGCCTGCGCGCGGCGCGCCTCATCTGCGACGTGTTGAGGTTGCGCAACATCTGGTAAAGGTAGCCGTCAAGGTTCTGAATGCGCGCGAGGTCGGGGCGCGCGAGCGAGAAGTGGACGTAGGCGTCGTGGACGAGGTCTTCGGCGCGCGCCGCGTCGCCCCCCGTCAGACGCATCGCCCAGGCGCGCAGAGGCCCGTAGCGCGCGAGGAAGACTTCCTCGTGCGCCCCCTCTTTCGACTCCTCGGCGCGCTTAATCTCCGAAGGCTCTAACATCGCTCTCAAACCCTAAGACGCGCGCCGCCGCGAGGAACCCACGCGCCCACGGCAGTTTATCCTTATCACTTCTTTGAGGGGCCGCGGGGCGCGGCCCTGAGGGTCGAAACCCGTCGGCTTCGCAAGCTCGCGCGGCGGCTATGATGACATCGTGGGGGTTGGTTTGACACGCGCCAGCGCGACAAATAGAATGCCCGCGCGTTTCACGAACTCTTTTGGTGGGGCTGAGGCCGGCGCGTCAACGTGCCCGCCTACACTCCGCCCCCCTCTTCCCGCGACCCCTTTTCCGCACCGCCCGTGCCCACGCCGTTTGTCAATCCCATCGTCAGGTCGGGCGCCGACCCGTGGGTCATCACCTGGCGCGACCAGTACTATTACTGCCGCGTCTCGGACGGCAACCGCATCACCGTCAGCCGCGCGAGCAGGCTACAGGACATCGGCGTGGCGGAGCCCTCGGTCGTCTGGGAGTCGCCCGGCGGCACGCCCTACTCGGAGCACGTCTGGGCTCCCGAGCTACACCGGCTCGGCGGGCGCTGGTACATCTACTTCGCGGCCGACGACGGCCACAACGCCGCGCACCGCATGTACGTGCTCGAAGGAACGTCAAACGACCCGCTGGCGCGCTTCGAGTTTCGAGGCAAGGTCTTAGACCCTTCCGACCGTTGGGCGATAGACGGGACGGTACTCTCGGAGGATAACGGCTCGCTCTACTTCGTCTGGTCGGGCTGGGAGGGCGCGGAGAACGTGAGACAGAACCTCTACATCGCGCCGATGCGCGGCCCGCTCGAAATCGCCGGCGAGAGGATGTGCATCTCGACGCCCGGGCACGCCTGGGAGCGTGTCGGCGAGCCTCTCGTCAACGAGGGGCCGCAGGTGCTCCGCCGCGGCGGCCGACTCTTCATCATCTACTCGGCGAGCGGTAGCTGGACGGACGACTACTGCCTCGGCCAACTCTCCTACACGGGCGGCGGCCTGTGCCGCCCCGAGTCGTGGGTGAAGAAGCCCGTCCCGGTCTTTAAGAAGACGCGGGAGGTCTTCGGCCCCGGCCACGCCTGTTTCGTCAAGTCGGTCGAAGACGGCGGGGACTGGATTGTCTACCACGCGGCACGCCACAGCGGGGCCGGGTGGGAAAGGGACGTGCGCGCACAGAGGTTCCGCTGGCACGAAGACGGCACGCCCGACTTCGGCGAGCCGGTTCCGGCGGGCGTGCCCGTCGAGTAAATTCTCTCCGGCGGACGGCGTCGCGCGCCTCACGCCTTCACCTCATCTTTCGCATCGCGGGCTGTTCCTATGAACGCAGACACCCTGGCACTTCTCCTCGGCGTCGTCACCGCCGCCGCCGGCGGCTTCCTCTGGTGGTACAGGGACGCCGAGCGCGAATGGCGGCGCATCTACCTGCGCGCGGCGGCTAACGTCGGCCCCGGCAACAAGCGGCTGCGCGCCGCCTTCACGAGCGTGGTGCGCGACGCGGAATTCCGGGAGCAGGCGTCGGAGATAGAGGCGAAGATGGAGCCGATGGCGAAGGAAGTGGCGCTGTTCCGCGAGCTTCTTGAGGCCCAGCTGGGCGGGCTCTACGGCCGCGAGGCGGAGGACGCGCTCGCACGCTTCTATAAGCTCGTCAGGGTGGGGCTGGCCCGCGGGAGCCAGCGCTGGAGGGAGCGCGCGCGGAATTGGGACGGGCCGCCCTCTTCATCCGAGGCGGCGCGGCTGACGACCGCGCACGCCGCTTCGGGTGAAGAGGGCGGCCGCGCCGTCTGGACGCTCCCGCCGTCGAACCTCCCTGAGCCCGACGGCGCGCTCATCGGGCGCGGGGAGGAACTGAAGGGGCTCTGCGAGCTTTTGACCGGCGCGGGCGAGCGGCTCGTCACGGTGACCGGGATGGGCGGCGTCGGCAAGACGCACCTGTGTCTGCACGCCGCGCGCCAGCTCAAGCGCCGCTTCGGGGGGCGCGCCTACTGGGTTGACCTCGCGCCCATCCCGGCGGGCGGGCACGAGCTGGTCGCGGTGCGCGTCGCGCAGACCTTCGACCTCGGGCCGGAAGAAGGACACGCGGGGGCCGCCCGCGCGGTCGCGCCCGGTTGCGACCCGCCCGCCGAAGTCACGCGCCCCTGGCTCGACTCGCTCGTCAGACACCTGCGCGACGAGCGGCTGCTGCTCTACCTCGACAACTTCGAGCACGTCGGCGGCGCGACGGCCGACGTTAAATACCTCCTGTCGAGGTGCAAGGGGCTGCGCGTGCTGGTGTCGAGCCACCGCCCCTTAAGTCCCGGCCACGAGCAGGACTACCCGCTCGGCCGCCTCTCGTACCCCGCCGTCCGGTACCTCGAAGAGGCGCGCGAGCTGACCTCCTACGGGGCCGTGCGGCTGTTTGTCGAGCGAGCGCGCAAGCGTCTGAAAGACTTCCGGCTCACCGACGAGAACGCGCGCCCCGTCGCGCTCATCTGCGCGAAGCTCGAAGGGCTCCCCTACACCGTCGAGATAGCCGCGGCCAAGATCAAGCACTACGGCGGCAGCGCGCGGAAGCTCTGCGACGCGCTCTTCGACGAGGAGGGCTACATCAGGCTCGACCTCTTCAACAACCCGCAGCTCGACGCGGCCGCGCGCCACAAAGACCCGCGCGCGCTGACGGCGTGGAGCTACGGGCTGCTGCGGCCCGAGGAGCAGCGCGTCTTTCGCCGCCTCGCGGTCTTTCAAGGCGGCGTCCCGGCGTCGGCGGCCGAGGTGGTCGTCACGGCCGACGGGCGCGGCGCGATGGGCGCGGCTTTTAAGGAGCGGCTCGACGCGCTGATTGACGAGGGGCTGCTCGACGTGAAGGCGGACGCGTCGGACGGCGAGCTGCGTTACAGCATGGTTTGGATGACGCGCGAGTGCGCGCTCGAAATTCTTAGCGCGAGCGGCGAGCTGGAGGCGACGCGGCGCAGGCACGCGGAGTTCTTCCTGCGGCTGGCCGAGCGCGAGGTGTCGCGCCTGAACGGGGCGAAGGACGAGCCCGGCCGCAGGGCCGCGCTCGACGCGGTCGAGCGCGAGCAGGATAACCTGCGGGGCGCGTTCGACTGGGCGCGCGGGGCCGACGCCGCGGCGGCCTTCAGGCTGGCGCTCGCGCTCAGCTTCTACTGGGACGCGCGCGGGCATCGGCCCCAGGCGCGCAAGGCGCTCGACGACGCCATCCCGCTCGGGGCCGCGGGCGACGTGCCCGTAGACGTGAGGCTCCGCGCGCTCGACTGCGCGGCGCTGCTCGCCGTCAAGCAGGCCGACTGCGAGCGCGCCGAGCGTTACGCGCGCGAGCTGCTCTCGCTTAGCGCCAGCGCCGGCGACCGGCGGTACGAGGCGAGGGCGCTGCACAGGCTCGGCCGGTCGCGCTTCTTCAGGCGCGACTACGACGGCGCGCGCGAGGCGCTCGGGCAGAGCTACGAGAAGTTTCTGTCGCTCGACGATACGACGCAGCTCGCGTGGGTCAAGTTCGACCTCGGGGACGCGGCGCGCGACGACGGCCAGTTGGCGCTTGCGGGCGACGAGTACCGCAAGGGGCTTGAGCTGCTCGAACGGTCGGGCGCGGGCGATGGCCAGCAGGCGGGGACGATGTACGTTAACTTGGCGTTCGTCTGTCACAAGCTCGGCGACGAAGAGGGCGCGCGCAAGTACATGAACGACGCGGCGAATGTTCTGCGCGGCCGCGACTACTTCCGCTGGTACCTGCACTTTCAGGGGCGGCTCGACGCCGACCATCTCGACCTCGACGCGGCGCGCGAACACTTCCGCGAGAGTTACAAAATCTTCCGCGAGCGCAACGACAAGCTCGGCATTATCCGCACGCTCCTCGGCTTCGCGCTGGTCGCGGCGAAGACGGGCGACTGGCACTCAGCCGCGCGGCTCATCGGGGCCGAGTCGGCTTTGCGCGAGGAGATGGGGCTTGAGTTCCCGCCCGACTGGGCCGAGGAGCGCGCCCTCGTCGAGACCGGCGCGCGCGAAGACCGTCTCGGCCCGCGCCGCTACAAAGAGGCTTTCGAGGACGGCCGGGCCGCGAAATGGGAGCAGGCATACGCCCCCGATTGGCACGCGCTTCTAGTCGAGCCAAAGCCCGTCGCGGTTTGAGCCGCGCCGAACACGCCCGCAACTGGCACGGTTTTTGTTGACATACCTAGGAGACAAATTATGACGGGCCGTTTTCGGACAGGCCGGCGTCTGTCCGGCGGTCGGAGTGTCCTGAAAACGTTTTCGAGTTCAAGAGGAGAAGTCGAGATGGCAACAATTGAAGAGAGATTAACGGCCGCCGGCGCGGATATCTCGGAGCTGACCGGCGGGGAGTCGCCCAGGTCTGCGGAGACGACGAACATCGGCGAGGTCGAGCGCTGGGTGTCGGCCATCGGCGGCGGCGCGCTGGCGCTCTACGGGTTGTCGCGCGGGAGTCTGGGCGGCATCGCGCTGGCGCTCGTGGGCGGCGCGCTGGTGCAGCGCGGCGTGTCGGGGCATTGCAACCTGTACGAGGCGATGAACTTCAGCACGGCCGAGGGCCTGCGCAACAGCGAGAACGTCTCGGTCGCGGGCGAGCGCGGCACTAAGGTCGAGAAGAGCGTCACCATCAACCGGCCGGCCTCGGAGCTGTACGCCTTCTGGCGCAACTTCGAGAACCTGCCGCAGTTCATGAACCACCTCGAGTCGGTCAGCGCCGCGGGCCCGAACCGCACGCACTGGGTGGCGAAGGCGCCCGCCGGGACGAGCGTCTCGTGGGACGCCGAGGTCTACAACGAGAAGCCGGGCGAGCTGATCGCGTGGCGCACGCTCGAAGGCTCGACCGTCGCGCACGCGGGCAGCGTGCGCTTCGAGGAGGCGGGGGGCGGCGGCGCGACGCTCGTCCGCGTCTCGCTCAAGTACGACCCGCCGGGCGGCAAGCTCGGCTCGTACGTCGCGGGCTTCTTCGGCGAGAACCCCGAGCAGCAGATCGAGGAAGACCTCGAACGCTTCAAGCAGCTTATGGAGTCGATGGGGACGGCGAACGCCGGCGGCTCAACGACGGGCCGCGGCGCCACGGCGGGGAAGTGAAGGCCGACTGAGCGGGAAGGAGACGCGGATGGCGGAAGAGACGGAGAACGACGACCAGTTGATAGGCCACGACTCGACGACCGCGCCCGGCGGCAACAAGGAGCGCCCGACGGGCGACCCCGGCCGCACGCCCGGCAAGGCGGAGGGCGACGAAGAGACCGCGGACGAGGACCTGAAGTCGCAGTAACGTCTAGGGCAGGGTAGACGGGTGGCGAGAGCCGCCCCCAAAAACAGAACCCGTGCGGCAGCAAGGCTGCCGCACGGGTTCTGTTTTTCGCGCGCGTCAGAAAAAAATCGGCCGGCCTCACGCGCGGCTCGTCTAACGATGCGGCGTCCACGCGCGTGGAGATTGTTGGGCTTCCGCGCGCTGTGCTATATTT